>NZ_VXCX01000007.1:0-259579 GCF_052850745.1 Pseudomonas sp. 1121_17 | reverse complement strand
TCCGGGAGCCACAAAATCCAGAGCTGCTGCCCAGCCTAAAATTGTCGCTCCAGCTTCCATTCCCGGCACTTTTACCCCATCCAGCGCTCATAACGAAGTGCCAGTATGCTTATGCCTAGCATCAGGGCGGCCACGCGTCTCCCACAATGCGAGCCAGAACACTAGAATAGAGCCCACGCTTCCACTCAGACGCCCATATGCCCAACCCTGCCGACCCCGAAGTGCTGGCCAATCTGCCGCTGGACGATCTCATCGCCTGCCATGAGTGTGACCTGCTGCTGCGCAAGCCACCCCTGCAGCACAATGAGAAGGCGCTGTGCCCACGTTGCGGCTACGAGCTGTACGCCCACCGCCATAACGTGGTCAATCGCAGCCTGGCGCTGGTGCTGGCTGCGCTGCTGCTTTATATCCCCGCCAACTTCTTGCCGATCATGCAGCTGCACCTGCTCGGGCAGACCTCCGACGATACCGTCTGGAGCGGTGTGCTTGGCTTGTACAACTCACAAATGCACCTGATCGCCGTGGTGGTGTTTCTCTGCAGCATGGCCATCCCCTTGCTCAAGCTGCTGTGTCAACTGGCAGTGCTGCTGAGCATCCGTCTGGACATCGGTCGCAGCTACGGCTTGCTGATCTACCGGGTGTACCACCACCTGCGCGAGTGGGGCATGCTCGAGGTGTACTTCATGGGCGTGCTGGTGGCCATGGTCAAGCTGCTCGACCTTGCCCAACTGAATATCGGTATTGGCCTGGTCTGCTTCATCAGCCTGCTGCTGGTGCAAGTCTGGTTGGAAGTGGTGATGTCGCCGCATCAGATCTGGGTGGCGTTGTCCGGGGAGGATCTGCATGCGGGCGATTGATGCCGGGATTCTGGTGTGCAATGAATGCCACGAGCTGAACCGTCAGGAAGGCAATGACGCCGGGCAGACCTGTATCCGCTGCGGTGCCGTCGTCCACCCGCGACGGCCTAACAGCATCGTGCGCACCTGGGCACTGCTGATCACTGCGTTCATCCTGTACATCCCCGCCAACCTGTTGCCGATCATGACGGTCAGCTCGCTGGGCAAGGGCAGCCCCGACACGATCATGTCCGGGGTCATCACGCTGATGCACCACGGCATGCTGCCTATCGCAGCCGTGGTGTTCATTGCCAGTATCCTGGTGCCGACCTTCAAATTAGTCGGCATCGGCCTGCTGCTGTACTCGGTGCAAAGACATCAGCCGCTGTCGGCCCGGCAGCGCATCTGGATGTACCGTTTTATCGAATTCATCGGGCGCTGGTCGATGCTGGACATATTTGTCATTGCCATTTTGGTGGCGGTGGTCAATTTTGGCCGGATTGCCAGCGTCGAAGCTAATCTGGGCGCCATCGCTTTCGCCTGCGTGGTGATCCTGACGATGTTTGCTGCCTTAACTTTCGATCCCCGACTGATCTGGGATAACACGGAGTCGGATGACGACCATGAGTGACGTGCCTACGGCAAAAACCCGCCCTGCCTCGAACTGGTCGGCCATCTGGATTCTGCCCCTGATCGCGTTGATCATCGGCGGCTGGCTGGG
Source organism: Pseudomonas sp. 1121_17 (assembly GCF_052850745.1). Classification (NCBI taxonomy): domain Bacteria; kingdom Pseudomonadati; phylum Pseudomonadota; class Gammaproteobacteria; order Pseudomonadales; family Pseudomonadaceae; genus Pseudomonas; species Pseudomonas sp. 1121_17. The sequence goes on along the minus strand of NZ_VXCX01000007.1, from coordinate 258,022 downwards.
CGTTCAGGCCTACCGTTCTGCCGGGGTGGAGATCCAGGTGCGCTTCAAGACTGGTGAAGGGATCGTCGCCAACAAGACCGAGGTGATCTACAAGGGTATGCCAGTCGGCAAGGTTACCGAGCTGGAGCTGGATGCCACCGGCAGCAACACCGGGGTGATCGCCACCATCGAGATGAACAAGGCGGCAGACACCCAGCTGACCACCGGCACGCGCTTCTGGCTGGTCAAGCCGAGCGTTACCCTGGCGGGCATCTCCGGCCTGGAGACACTGGTATCGGGTAACTATATTGCCGTCGACCCGGGCAAAGGCGAGCCGACCAAAAGCTTCAAGGCGCTGGCCTCGGCGCCACCGCTGTCTGACTCCGAGCCCGGCCTGCACCTGACCCTCAAGGCCGATCGACTCGGCTCGCTCAATCGCGACAGCCCGGTGTTCTACAAGCAGATCCAGGTCGGTCGGGTGAAGAGCTACAAGCTGTCCGAGGATCAGGACACCGTTGAGGTGAAGGTGTTCATCCAGCCCGCCTACGCCAGCCTGGTGCGCAAACATACGCGCTTCTGGAATGCCAGCGGCATCAGCATCGATGCTGACCTGTCCGGGGTCAAGGTACGCAGTGAGTCGCTCAGCAGCATCGTTGCCGGCGGTATTGCCTTTGCTACCCCTGAGCACCGCAAAGACAGTCCGCCGACTGATCCAAGCCTGCCATTCCGCCTCTATGAAGACTTTGACGCTGCCCAGGCGGGTATCCGCATCAAGGTCAAACTGACTGATTTTGAAGGCCTGCAGGCAGGGCGTACGCCAGTGTTGTACAAAGGCATTCAGATCGGCTCGCTGAAGACCCTGAAGATCGAAGACGACCTGGCCAGTGCGTCAGCCGAATTGACCCTTGATCCTCTGGCGGAGGATTATCTGGTCGAGGGCACGCAATTCTGGGTGGTCAAGCCGTCCATTTCCCTGGCGGGCATCACTGGCCTGGAGGCGCTGGTGAAGGGTAACTACATTGCCATCCGTCCAGGTGACAAGGGCGCACGGCCGCAGCGCGAATTCGAAGCACGGGCCAAGGCGCCGCCGCTCGATCTGAAGTCGCCAGGCCTGCATATGGTACTGTTCGCCGACAGCCTCGGCTCGCTTGAGGTCGGCAGCCCGGTGATGTATCGCCAGGTCAAGGTCGGCAACGTGCAGAGCTATCAGTTTGCCCGCAACAGCAAACGCATCCTGATCGGTGTGCACATCGAAAAGGAGTACGCCAACCTGGTCAACGGCTCAACGCGCTTCTGGAATGCCAGTGGTATCACGCTGACTGGCGGCCTGTCCGGGATCAAGGTCAAGAGCGAGTCTTTGCAGACCCTGATGGCGGGCGGCATTGCCTTCGATACGCCGAAGCCGGATGTGCCGCTCAAGCGTCATATCCCGCGCTTCCGTCTGCATGAGAGCGAAGAGGCAGCCAATCGCGCCGGTACCCTGATCACCATCCGTGTCGAGCGCGCTGATGGCCTCAAGCCGGGCACGCCGATCCGCTTCCGCGGCTTGGAGGTGGGCAGTATCGAGAGTACCGATCTGACCGACGATCTGCAGGCGGTACTGCTGCGTGCGCGCATCAACGAAGCTGCCGACCGCATCACCCGTGTCGGTACGCAGTTCTGGGTGGTCAAGCCAGCATTGGGGCTGGTCAAGACCGAGAACCTCGATACGCTGATCGGTGGGCAGTACATCGAGGTGCAGCCAGCCGCCAGGAGCCAAGGCTCACAGCGTGACTTCATCGCTCTGGCCGAGGCGCCAGAGGTGAAAGGCCAGGAGATCGGCTTGCCGATTACCCTGAGTGCTCCGCGACGTGGCTCGATCAAGCCGGGCGTGCCGGTCACCTACCGCGAGGTGGCGGTGGGCAAGGTCACTGGCTTTGAATTGGGACAGAGCGCTGATCGGGTGCTGATCCACATCCTCATCGAACCGCGCTATGCCGGGCTGGTGCGCGGTGGCAGCCGGTTCTGGAACAGCAGCGGCTTTGGCTTCGACTGGGGCTTGTTCAAGGGCGCCACGGTGCGTACCGAGTCGCTGGAGACGCTGATCGACGGTGGCATTGCCTTTGCCACGCCAGAGGGCGAGCAGATGGGTAACCCGGCACGACCGAAGCAGACCTTTGCCTTGTTCGACAAGCCTGATGACGTGTGGCTGCAGTGGGCGCCGAAGATCCAGCTGGGCAAGTAAGCAATCCGCTGCGCCGCATGACCTGTAGGAGCGGCCTTGTGTCGCGAAAGGGGTGCGTAGCGCCCCCAGCAATTCTGCGGCGTTGCCTAAATCGTGGGGCCGCTGCGCGACCCTTTCGCGACACAAGGCCGCTCCTACAGGGACCGCGTCACGGCATAAATCGCAGGCAATAAAAAACCGACCCTAGGGTCGGTTTTTAACAAGCGCGTCGCTTAGGCAGCTGCAGTTTCTTTCAGCGCCTTGATGTGGCCATTCAGACGGCCTTTATGGCGAGCAGCCTTGTTCTTGTGGATGATACCTTTGTCGGCCATACGGTCGAGGACAGGCACAGCCAGGGTGTAAGCGGCTTGCGCTTTTTCGGCGTCTTTTGCGTCAATGGCTTTAACTACATTCTTGATGTAGGTACGAACCATGGAACGCAGGCTGGCGTTGTGGCTGCGACGCTTCTCAGCCTGTTTTGCGCGTTTCTTGGCGGAAGGTGAGTTGGCCACCGTCGAGCTCCTTGAAAGACTTTAGGGAAATAGCAAACAAAATAGGCCGCGAATCATGCCGATGCATACGACAGATGTCAAGGCCACCTGCAAGGTTCCGCCGAGTGGTGGGTCCGCGAGAGGGAAATATTCCTTTCTGCGCCGCGACCTGTAAACTCGGGAATTTTGGCTCCCCTGCGAAGGCGCGGGAGTATCGCACATCTTGGCGGCTTTAGTAGCGTCCTCCGTCCCCAGCGTGAAAATTTTTCGATGAACCTGCTCAAATCCCTGGCTGCAGTCAGCTCCATCACCATGATTTCACGGGTGCTGGGCTTTGTCCGCGACACCATCCTGGCGCGCGTATTCGGTGCCGGCGCGGCAACCGATGCGTTCTTCATCGCCTTCAAACTGCCCAACCTGCTGCGGCGTATCTTCGCTGAGGGCGCATTCTCGCAGGCCTTCGTGCCGATCCTGGCCGAGTACAAGACCCAACAGGGCGAAGAGGCGACGCGCACCTTTATTGCCTACGTCAGTGGCTTGCTGACTCTGGTACTGGCCCTGGTTACTGCGCTGGGCATCTTCGCCGCGCCGTGGATCGTGTGGGTCACGGCGCCGGGCTTTGCCGCCGACGCCGAGCGCTTCGCCCTGACCACCGACCTGCTGCGGGTGACCTTCCCTTATATATTGCTGATCTCGCTGTCATCGCTGGCAGGGGCGATCCTCAATACCTGGAACCGCTTTGCGGTACCGGCTTTTACCCCGACCCTGCTCAACGTGGCGATGATCGCCTTCGCCCTGCTGCTGACGCCGTACTTCGAGCAGCCGATCATGGCCCTGGCCTGGGGTGTGTTGGCGGGCGGCCTGGCGCAGTTGCTGTATCAGCTGCCGGCATTGAAGAAGATCGGCATGCTCGTGCTGCCGCGCCTGAACCTGCGCGACAGCGGTGTATGGCGGGTGCTCAAGCAGATGCTGCCGGCGATTCTCGGCGTGTCGGTCAGCCAGATCTCGCTGATCATCAACACCATCTTCGCCTCCTTTCTGGTGGCCGGATCGGTGTCGTGGATGTACTACGCCGACCGCCTGATGGAGCTGCCCTCAGGCGTGCTCGGGGTAGCTCTCGGCACTATCCTCTTGCCGACCCTGGCCAAGACCTACGCCAATCGCGACCGCCACGAGTACTCGCGGATTCTCGACTGGGGCCTGCGCCTGTGCTTCCTGCTGGTACTGCCATGTACCCTGGCCCTGGCGATTCTGGCCGAGCCGTTGACCGTGGCGCTGTTCCAGTATGGCAAGTTCAGCGCATTCGACGCGGCCATGACCCAGCGCGCCTTGATCGCCTACTCGGTCGGCCTGCTGGCGATCATCCTGATCAAGGTGCTTGCGCCGGGCTTCTATGCCCAGCAGAACATCCGCACGCCGGTAAAGATCGCCATCTTCACCCTGATCTCGACCCAGCTGCTCAACCTGGTACTGGTCGGCCCGCTGGCCCATGCCGGGCTGGCCCTGGCCATCAGCATCGGCGCCTGCCTCAACGCCGGCTTGCTGTACTGGCGTCTGCGCCGCCAGGACCTGTTCCAGCCGCAACCAGGCTGGGCGCGGTTCCTGTTCAAGCTGATCCTCGCGGTCAGCCTGATGTCGGCCGTGTTGCTGCTGGGCATGCATTACATGCCAGCCTGGGAAGAGGGCGGCATGCTCGAGCGCTTCCTGCGCCTGGGTGCCCTGATCGGTGCCGGCGTCGTGACCTATTTCGGTTGCCTGTTCGCCTGCGGCTTGCGCCCCCGGCAGTTTGCCCGCAATGCCTTGCATTAAGCTGCCAGGCGGCCAGGCGTCGGTTTTACACATTAGTCGCCACCCCAGGGCGCTGCTGCCTGTCACCAGCGCCCGGGTGTGGTTATAATCGACCACTTTATGAGCAAGAAGCGCGTTATGCAGCTGGTTCGAGGTCTTCACAACCTGCGCCCCGAGCACCGGGGGTGTGTCGCCACCATTGGCAACTTCGACGGGGTTCACCGTGGCCACCAGGCAATCCTGGCGCGCCTGCGCGACCGCGCCCGGGAGTTAGGCCTGCCCACCTGCGTGGTGATCTTCGAGCCACAGCCGCGCGAGTATTTTGCCCCCGAGACTGCGCCGGCACGCCTGGCGCGGCTGCGCGACAAGGTGCAGCTGCTGGCCGCCGAAGGTATCGACCTGGTCCTGTGCCTGGCCTTCAACCAGCGCCTGAGCCAGCTCAGCGCCGATGAATTCGTCAAGACGATCGTGGTCGATGGCCTCGGCGTGCGCCACCTGGAGGTCGGTGACGACTTCCGCTTTGGCTGCGACCGTGCCGGCGACTTTGATTTTCTGGTCGAGGCCGGCAAAAAGTACGGCTTTACCGTCGAGGCCGCCAACACGGTCGTGCAGGACGGCTTGCGGGTCAGCAGCACCAAGGTGCGTACCGCCCTGGCCAATGCTGACTTTGCCCTGGCCGCACACCTGCTGGGCCGCCCGTACACCATTACCGGGCGTGTCCTGCACGGCCAGAAGCTGGCTCGTCAGCTCGGCACGCCGACCGCCAACATCCAGCTCAAGCGCCGCCGCATCCCACTTAGCGGGGTCTACCTGACCAGTGCCGAGATCGACGGCAAGCGCTGGCCGGGTGTTGCCAATATCGGGGTACGACCCACTGTTGCTGGTGATGGTCGTCCTCACCTGGAGATTCATCTTCTTGATTTTGCCGGCGACCTGTATGGCCGGCGTCTGACGGTGGAGTTCCACCAAAAGCTGCGCGAAGAGCAGCGATTCGCCTCCCTGGAGGCGCTGAAGTCGGCGATCGACGCGGACATCGCCGCCGCACGTGCCCACTGGCACGCTCAACCGCTAACCAAGAGCCTGAAATGACCGACTACAAAGCCACGCTTAATCTTCCGGACACCGCCTTCCCGATGAAGGCCGGCCTGCCCCAGCGCGAACCGCAGATACTGCAGCGCTGGGACAGCATTGGCCTGTACCAGAAGCTTCGCGAAATTGGCAAGGATCGTCCCAAGTTCGTCCTGCACGATGGCCCGCCCTACGCCAACGGCAAGATCCACATCGGTCATGCGCTGAACAAGATTCTCAAGGACATGATTGTCCGCTCCAAGACCCTCTCCGGTTTCGACGCGCCATACGTCCCTGGTTGGGACTGCCACGGCCTGCCGATCGAGCACAAGGTCGAGGTCACCCATGGCAAGCACCTGAGCCCGGACCAGACCCGTGAGCTGTGCCGTGCCTATGCCGCCGAGCAGATCGAAGGGCAGAAGACCGAGTTCATCCGCCTGGGTGTGCTGGGTGACTGGGACAACCCCTACAAGACCATGAACTTCGCCAACGAAGCGGGCGAAATCCGCGCGTTGGCCGAAATCGTCAAGCAAGGCTTCGTGTTCAAGGGCCTCAAGCCTGTGAACTGGTGCTTCGATTGCGGCTCGGCCCTGGCTGAAGCCGAAGTCGAATACGCCGACAAGAAGTCCTCGACCATCGACGTCGCCTTCCCGATCGCCGACGCCGACAAGCTGGCCAGCGCCTTTGGCCTGGCCGCGCTGGCCAAGCCTGCCGCCATCGTCATCTGGACCACCACGCCGTGGACCATCCCCGCCAACCAGGCGCTGAACGTCCACCCGGAGTTCACCTACGCCCTCGTCGACACCGGCGAGCGTCTGCTGGTACTGGCCGAAGAGCTGGTCGAAGCCTGCCTCAAGCGCTGGGACCTGCAAGGCTCGGTCATCGCCACCGCGCCAGGTTCGGCGCTGGAGCTGATCAACTTCCGTCACCCGTTTTACGAGCGTATGTCGCCTGTTTACCTGGCTGAATACGTCGAGCTGGGCGCCGGTACCGGTGTTGTCCACTCGGCACCTGCCTACGGCGAAGACGACTTCGTGACCTGCAAGCGCTACGGCATGGTCAACGACGAAATCCTCACCCCGGTGCAGAGCAACGGCGTCTACGTGCCGTCGCTCGAGCTGTTTGGCGGCCAGTTCATCTGGAAGGCCAACCCAGCCATCGTCGACAAGCTGCAGGAAGTCGGTGCGCTGCTGCACACCGAAACCATCAGCCACAGCTACATGCATTGCTGGCGCCACAAGACCCCGCTGATCTACCGCGCTACCGCGCAGTGGTTCATCGGTATGGACCGCCAGCCAGCCAGCGGCGACACCCTGCGCGAGCGTGCGCTCAAAGCCATCGAAGAAACCAAGTTCGTTCCGGCCTGGGGTCAGGCGCGCCTGCACTCGATGATCGCCAACCGCCCTGACTGGTGCATCTCGCGTCAGCGCAACTGGGGTGTGCCGATCCCGTTCTTCCTCGACAAGCAGAGCGGCGAGCTGCACCCGCGCACCGTCGAGCTGATGGAAGAGGTCGCCAAGCGCGTCGAACAAGAGGGCATCGAAGCCTGGTTCAAGCTCGACGCTGCCGAACTGCTCGGTGACGAAGCCGGCCAGTACGACAAGATCACCGACACCCTCGATGTCTGGTTCGACTCCGGCACTACCCACTGGCACGTACTGCGTGGCTCGCATGACATCGGTCACGCCACCGGCCCGCGCGCCGACCTGTACCTGGAAGGTTCCGACCAGCACCGCGGCTGGTTCCACTCGTCGCTGCTGACCGGCTGCGCGATCGACAACCATGCGCCTTACCGCGAGCTGCTCACCCACGGCTTCACGGTCGATGAGAACGGCCGCAAGATGTCCAAGTCGCTGGGTAACACCATCGAGCCGCAGAAGGTCAACGACACCCTCGGCGCCGACATCATGCGCCTGTGGGTTTCGGCCACCGACTATTCCGGTGAAATGGCCGTCTCCGACCAGATCCTCCAGCGTAGCGCCGACGCCTACCGCCGCATCCGCAATACCGCGCGCTTCCTGCTGTCGAACCTGTCCGGCTTCGATCCGGCCCGCGACCTGCTGCCGGCCGAAGACATGCTTGCGCTGGACCGCTGGGCCGTCGACCGCGCGCTGCTGCTGCAACGCGAGCTGGAAGAGCACTACAGCGAGTACCGCTTCTGGAACGTCTACTCCAAGGTGCACAACTTCTGTGTGCAGGAGCTGGGCGGGTTCTACCTCGACATCATCAAGGACCGCCAGTACACCACCGGCGCCAACAGCGTTGCCCGGCGTTCGTGCCAGACCGCGCTGTACCACATCAGCGAAGCGCTGGTGCGCTGGATCGCGCCGATCCTGGCGTTCACCGCCGACGAGCTGTGGCAGTACCTGCCAGGCGAGCGCAACGAGTCGGTGATGCTCAACACCTGGTACCAAGGCCTGACCGAACTGCCAGAAGGCTTCGAGCTGGACCGCGCCTACTGGGAGCGAATCATGGCGGTCAAGGCGGCGGTCAACAAGGAACTGGAAAACCAGCGTGCGGCCAAGGCCATCGGTGGCAACCTGCAAGCCGAAGTGACCCTGTTTGCCGAAGAAAGCCTGAGCGCTGACCTGGCCAAGCTTGGCGACGAACTGCGCTTCGTACTGATCACCTCGGCTGCGAGCGTGGTGCCGTTCGTGCAGGCGCCGGCCGATGCCGTGGCCACCGAAGTCGAAGGCCTCAAGCTGAAAGTGGTCAAGTCCGGTCACGCCAAGTGTGGCCGTTGCTGGCACTTCCGCGCCGATGTCGGTGCCAATCCCGAGCATCCGGAAATCTGCGCACGTTGCGTCGACAACCTGAGCGGTGCGGGCGAGGTGCGTCACTATGCCTAATCCTGCAGTGGGGCGCTTCGGGCGCCTCGCCTGGCTGTGGTTGAGCCTGCTGATCGTGGTGGTCGACCAGGTGACCAAGTTGTACTTCAACAGCAACCTGAGCATGTACCAGCAGATCGTGGTCATCCCTGACTACTTCAGCTGGACCCTGGCCTACAACACCGGCGCTGCGTTCAGCTTCCTGGCTGACGGCGCTGGCTGGCAGCGCTGGCTGTTTGCCCTGATCGCGATCGTGGTCAGCGCGGTGCTGGTAATCTGGCTCAAACGCCTTGGCCGTAGTGAAACCTGGCTGGCAGTTGCGCTGGCGCTGGTACTCGGCGGCGCGCTGGGCAACCTGTACGACCGTGTCGTGCTCGGTCATGTGGTCGATTTCATCCTGGTCCACTGGAAGAATACGCATTACTTCCCGGCATTCAACGTTGCCGACAGTGCCATTACCGTTGGCGCGATCATGCTGGCGCTGGATATGTTCAAGAGCAAGAAGTCCGAGGAGCCTGCGCATGACTGAGACCCGTATCGGCCAGAACAGCGAAGTCACTCTGCACTTCGCCCTGCACCTGGAAAACGGCGACACCGTCGACAGCACTTTCGACAAGGCTCCGGCCGTGTTCAAGGTTGGCGACGGCAACCTGCTGCCGGGTTTTGAAGCTGCGCTGTTCGGCTTCAAGGCCGGCGACAAACGCACCGTCAGCGTGCCCCCGGAAAACGCCTTCGGTCAGCCGAACCCGCAGAACGTGCAGATCATGCCGCGTTCGCAGTTCGCTGACATGGAGCTGTCCGAAGGGCTGCTGGTGATCTTCAATGATGCTGCCAACGCCGAGCTGCCTGGAGTGGTCAAAGCCTTTGACGAGCACCAGGTGACGATCGACTTCAACCACCCATTGGCTGGCAAGACCCTGAGCTTCGAGGTGGAGATCCTCGCGGTGAAGGCCCTGTAAGCCTGGAGCCGAGCATGCAAATCAAACTCGCCAACCCTCGCGGCTTTTGTGCGGGGGTCGACCGGGCGATCGAGATCGTCAACCGTGCCCTGGAAGTGTTCGGCCCGCCGATCTACGTGCGTCACGAAGTGGTGCACAACAAGTTCGTGGTCGAAGACCTGCGCAACCGCGGGGCGATCTTCGTTGAAGAGCTCGACCAGGTGCCGGACGACGTCATCGTCATCTTCAGCGCCCACGGCGTCTCCCAGGCTGTGCGCCAGGAAGCCGCAGGCCGTGGCCTGAAGGTGTTCGACGCCACCTGCCCGCTGGTGACCAAGGTCCACATCGAGGTGGCCAAGTACAGCCGCGATGGCCGTGAGTGCATCCTGATCGGCCACGCTGGCCACCCGGAAGTCGAAGGCACCATGGGTCAGTACGACGCCAGCAACGGTGGCTCAATCTACCTCGTCGAAGACGAGAAAGATGTGGCCAATCTGCAGGTGCGCGACCCTGATCACCTGGCCTTCGTTACTCAGACCACCTTGTCGATGGACGACACCAGCCGGGTTATCGACGCCTTGCGCGCGCGCTTCCCCAACATCGGCGGGCCGCGCAAGGACGACATCTGCTACGCCACCCAGAACCGCCAGGACGCGGTCAAGCAATTGGCTGATGAGTGCGATGTGGTGCTGGTGGTCGGCAGCCCGAACAGCTCCAACTCCAACCGCCTGCGCGAGCTGGCCGAGCGTATGGGCACTCCGGCGTACCTGATCGACGGCGCCGAGGACCTGCAGCAAAGCTGGTTCGACGGCATTGGCCGGGTGGGTGTCACTGCCGGTGCTTCGGCACCTGAAGTGCTGGTGCGCGGCGTGCTTGAGCAGCTCACGGCCTGGGGCGCAACCGGTGCCGAAGAGCTCGACGGGCGCCCGGAGAACGTGACCTTCTCGATGCCCAAGGAACTGCGGGTGCGCTCGCTGCTCTGAGCCAGCCCTCAGGGGCCTGCGCACAATGGCTCAACGGCCATGTCCGTGCGCAGGCGCACCCTGCCGCTGGGCGCCAGGACGATCTGGCGTGGTTGCCCGCCTTCTGCGTGTGGGCATATCTGCAAACTCCCGCCGTGAAACCCGCCGCTACCGCGCAACGGTAAGCCCTGTGCGCTGAAGCGCACACCGTCGGCCAAGTTGCCAACGATCCGTACCCGCTGCGGTAAACGTTGCTCAGCCAGTAACAGCCCGCTATCCGCGTCCACCACGCGCCAACCCAGTCCCCAGCCTGCTTCCAATGGTTCGACCCGCACGGCCTGCTGCTGCAACAAGGCCTGGCTACGTGCCGAGCGAAAGGCCTGGAGCAGCTGTTGCGCCGCTGCCGCCCGTTGCAAGTCCTGGCTGAGCGCGGTGTAGGACGGCGTCGCCAGCTGCGCCAGAACCGCGACCAGCGCGAGCGCCAACATCATTTGTATCAGTGTTGCCCCGTGTTGCCACACCGTGCATTCCTCCCTGGAAGTGCTTCGCTGTAGCTTCAGGCACGGCGGACATGAGGTCCAGTCGGCTACTTGGCTGGCACATTGCGGGAAATTTCCCAAGGAGCGCATGGATGCGTAAAGGACAGCAGGGAATAACGCTGCTCGAGGTCGTGCTAGGCATGCTGGTGCTCGCGCTTGGCCTGTTTGCGGCAGCGGCTTTACAGGTCAAGGCATTGCAGGCTACCGCCAGCGCTCGGCAGCACAGCCAGGCGACCTATCTCGTCCAGAGCCTGCTGGAGCAGGCGAGGGCGGGCGGGTCAGTGGAGGATTCAGGACAATGGCAGGCGCAGATAAGGCTGGCCCTTGGCGCGCAGGCCGAGGGCTGGGTGCAAAGTTCAGGGTCATCGCTGAAGGTCATCGTCGACTGGCCCGATGCGCGTGACCCGGAGCATCAGGGCGTAAGCCTGCAGGGCTGGCCATGAACGGCAGTCAGGCGGGTTTCAGCCTGCTCGAAGGGCTGCTCGCGCTGGCCTTGGGCTTGATGCTGCTGGCCGCAGCGAGCCAGGTGTTTGTCGCTACGGTGCAAGCCTGGCGCTTGCAGGGCGCGCTGGCGCAGCAGCAAGAGGATGCCCGCCTGGCGCTGCAACGGATCGCGCAGGATATCCGCATGACCGGTGTGTTCGGCTGTTTGCGCTTGCGCGCCAGCGACTTCGACTCACCCAGCGCAGCGGCCGCCTTTGCCAGGCCAGTGCAAATCAGCCAGGGCGGCGCACAACTGAGTCTGTTGGTGGGGCAGTTGCCCGGCAGCGGTAGCCGGCCTGACTGGACGGTGTTGAGTGATTGCCGCAGTTGGGCTCAGGTCAGGGCCGACGCCCACGAGGGTGACGAGCAGACCCTGGCCTTGCCGGTCAGCCGCATCACCTACGAGCTGCGCGATGGTAGCCTGCGGGTAGTGCGCCGAGGCTCGCCGCAGGCTTTGATCGACAATGTGCGCAGCCTGCACGCTAACTTGGTAACGAACGCGCATGGCCAGCGGGTCGACCTGCAACTAAGCCTGTTCGACCCACAGCACGATCTCGAACAGCGGTACGCCATCAGCGTAGCTCTACGCAATCGGCTGCCAGAACAATGAAGCGCCAACGCGGCATGGTGCTGCTGACCGCTCTCATATTGAGCCTGCTGCTCGGTCTGCTCGCCGCCGCCGCCCTGCGCGAAGCATTGCTGCAGACACGCATGGCCGGACTTTTGCTGGCCAGCAGCCAAGCGCTGGAGCAGGCCGAGGCAGTCTTGCTGGAGGGCGCAGCGCGGCTTGCCGTGGCGCCACCCAACGAGTGCCAGCTCTGCTCGCCGCCAGCCGACTCCCATGACGTAAACGCCGCTGGAGGCGACTGGCAGGCAGCCGGGCAGGGCTGGTTCAACCTGCAGAACCTTGGCCAAAGTGACCGCGCTGCGCACCTGCCCGTGGGCACCCAGGCCACCCTCTATCGAGTGACCGCAGTAAGCCAGCAAACCCGCGCGCGGCATGTTCTCGAAGCCGTATACGCGCAGCCCGCCGACCCGTCGCAGACACTGCAAAGAATCCTTTGGCGGCAAAGAGTGCAGGAGCAATGATATGCAGCAAGGCCTGAGTCTGATCGAGTTGTTGATTGTCGTCGCCGTCAGCGGCATTCTGGCAGCCATTGCCTACCCCGCTTACAACGAACAATTGCGCCGCGCCGCCCGCAGCGAAGCGGTCGGCCTGCTGCACGAGGCTGCGTTGCGCCTGGAGCGCCACCATGCGGGCAGCGGCCAGTACAGCGACACTGACCAGCATCAATTGAGCTTGCCCGCCGACAGCCGCTATTACCGCCTGCAGCTGCAACGCGATGACGCCAGCTTCCGCTTGCAGGCACAGCGCTTGCCGACCGGCTTGATGGCGCAGGATCAGTGCGCTGACTATCAGCTCGATCAGGCGGGTGTGCGCAGCAACCCGGGCAGCCAGGACGCTGCGGATTGCTGGAGCGGTTGACGGGGTAGCTCGGTTTTTTCAGGTATTGGATCGACAGATGAACAAGCAAGTAGTGGTTGTCGGTGGTGGCGTGATCGGCCTGCTGACCGCGCTCAACCTGGCGGCGAAGGTCGAGCGGGTGGTGGTGTGTGATCAAGGCGAAGTCGGCCGCGAGTCGTCGTGGGCCGGTGGCGGCATCGTCTCGCCGCTGTATCCGTGGCGCTACAGCCCGGCAGTCACGGCGTTGGCGCATTGGTCACAGGCGTTTTATCCACAGCTGGGCGAGCGCCTGTTCGCCAGCACCGGCGTCGACCCCGAGGTGCACGTCACCGGCCTGTACTGGTTGGACCTTGAGGACGAAGCCGAGGCGCTGGCGTGGGCGGTGCGCGAGCAGCGGCCGTTGACGGCTGTGGACATCTCGGCGGCATATGACGCCGTGCCGGGCCTCGGCGCCGGCTTCACGCGGGCAATCTTCATGGCTGGAGTGGCCAATGTGCGCAATCCACGGCTGGTCAAGTCGTTGAAAGCAGCGCTGGCGTCACTGCCCAATGTCGAACTGCGCGAGTACTGCCAGATCACCGGCTTCGCTCAGCAAGATGGCCGCATCAGCGGTGTGCACACGGCCGATGGGCTGCTCGAAGCCGATGACGTGGTGCTAAGCGCGGGCGCCTGGAGTGGTGACCTGTTGGCCACACTGGGCCTGACCTTGCCGGTCGAACCGGTCAAGGGCCAGATGATCCTCTACAAGTGCGCCGAAGACTTTTTGCCGAGCATGGTTCTGGCCAAGGGCCGCTATGCCATCCCGCGGCGCGACGGGCATATCCTGATCGGCAGCACACTGGAACATGCTGGCTACGACAAGACCCCGACCGAGCAGGCACTGGAGAGCCTCAAGGCCTCCGCCGTTGAGCTGTTGCCAGGGCTTGCTGAGGCCACGCCGGTGGCGCACTGGGCCGGTCTGCGTCCAGGATCACCCGAGGGGGTGCCGTATATCGGCCCGGTGCCTGGGCATGCCGGGCTGTGGCTGAACTGCGGGCATTACCGCAACGGCCTGGTGCTGGCGCCGGCGTCGTGCCAGCTGTTTGTAGATTTGCTGACGGGCGTTGAGCCGATCATTGATCCCACCCCATATGCCCCGGCAGGGCGGCTGGCTTGAGATTTTGGGGCTGCAAAGCAGCCCCTGGCGCCCCTCAGCCGATAACCGGTGCCTGCAGATGGCGAGTCGGGTAATGCTGCTCGTACACCTTGCACACCCGCAGCACCTGCTCATCGGCAAAGCGCCCGGCCACCACCTGTAGGCCCACCGGCAACCCTTCGCGGGTGAAGCCACACGGCACCGAGGCCGCCGGTTGCTGGGTCAGGTTGAAGGGGTAGCTGAACGGCGTCCATTCCATCCACTGCTCCAGCCCAGAGCCCGGCGGCACGTTGTGCCCGGCGGCAAACGCCACCAGCGGCATCATTGGCGACACCAGCACGTCGTAGCGTTGATGGAAGGCGTTCATCCGCGCCACCAGCTCAGCCCGAGCTTCCAATGCTGCGGTGTACTGCTCGAGACTGATGGCCGCACCCCGCTCGGCAATCCAGCGCAGGCCCGGATCGAGCAGCTGGCGCTGGGCTGACGTCAACTGGCTGGCCAGCCGCGCCGCGCCGGCGAACCACAGGGTATTGAAGGTTGCCAACGGGTCGGTAAATCCAGGATCGACTTCTTCGACCTGCGCCCCTAATCGCGCCAGACGCTGCACTGCCTGAGCGGTCAGGGCCTGAATCTGCGGGTCGACGCTGACGTAACCGAAGTCGGCGCTGTAGCCGATGCGCAGCCCGCTCAAGTCCTGCTCTGCGGCCAGCCAGGGTCGCTGGCGCGGTGCTCCGGCGAGGCCGTCGCGCGGATCGGGGCGGGCCACACAGTCAAGCATCAGCACAGCATCGTCGACCGTGCGCGTCATCGGCCCGAGGTGCGAGAGGATGGTCATGGCACTGGCCGGCCACTGCGGCACATAACCAAAAGTTGGTTTGATGCCGAAGGTGCCAGTGAACGCGCAAGGGATGCGGATCGAGCCGCCGGCATCGCTGCCCTGGTGCAATACGCCGAGATTGAGCGCCGCTGCCGCCGCCGCACCGCCAGATGAGCCGCCGGCAGTCAGGCGCGTATCCCACGGGTTGCGCGTGATGCCATACAGCGGGTTGTCGGTGACACCCTTCCAGCCAAACTCAGGCGTGGTGGTCTTGCCCAGCAGCACCGCGCCGGCTTCGCGCATGAACCCGCTGAACGGTGCGTCGACGTCCCACGGCCCAGCTGCCGAAGACGTCAGCGAGCCCTTGCGGGTGGGCATGCCACGGGTCAGGGTCAGGTCCTTGATCGAGGTCGGCAGGCCATCCAGGCGGCCACACGGCTCGCCGCGCTGCCAGCGCTGTTCGCTGGCGCGGGCGGCGGCGCGGGCACCTTCGGCATCGACATGGCAGTAGGCGTTGACGGCCGGGTTGTGCTGGTCGATGCGGGTCAGCACGTCATCTATCACCTCGAGCGGAGACAGCTGGCGCCGTTGATACAGTTCGAGCAGCTCGACGGCGGTGAACTCGCCGATAGCGGTTTTGCCGGTCATCTCAATGGGCTCCCTGATTGGCGGCCTGGACCATTGCCCGCAGCAGTACATCACAGCCATCGGCCAGGTCCTGCGGCGCAGCGTTTTCGATTTCGTTGTGGCTGATGCCGCCTTCACACGGCACGAAGATCATCCCCGCCGGGCCCAGCTCGGCGACGAAGATCGCATCGTGGCCAGCGCCGCTGACGATATCCAGATGGCTCAGGCCCAGCGCGACTGCGCCCTGGCGCACAGCGTCGACACACTGCTCGGCAAAATACAGCGGCGGGAAGTCAGCGGTTGGCGTCAGCTCGAAGCTCAGGCCATGCTTGGCCGTGGTCGCTTCGATCACCGCGCGCACCTCGGCGACCATCGCATCGAGCTGCTGCGGGTCGAGGTGACGCAGGTCGATGGTCATGTGCACCTGGCCGGGGATCACGTTGCGCGAGCCAGGATGCAGGCTCAGGCAGCCGACCGTGCCGCAGGCATGCGGTTGATGGGCATGGGCGATGCGGTTGACCGCGCTGACTACATCGGCGGCGCCGACCAGCGCATCCTTGCGCAGGTGCATCGGCGTAGGCCCGGCGTGGGCTTCGACGCCGGTCAACACCAGGTCGAACCACTTCTGCCCGAGGCAACCCTGCACCACGCCAATGGTGGTGCGCTGGTCTTCCAGCACCGGGCCTTGTTCGATATGCGCCTCGAAGTAGGCGCCGACCGCATGGCCGGTGGGCACACGCGGGCCGGCGTAGCCAATGCGCGCAAGCTCGGCGCCGACCGACAGGCCCTGTTCGTCGCGCTTGGCCAGGGTCTCGTCGAGGTCGAACTTGCCGGCAAATACTCCGGAACCCATCATGCACGGCGGGAAGCGCGAGCCTTCTTCGTTGGTCCACACCACCACTTCCAGCGGTGCTTCGGTTTGCAGGCCGAGGTCGTTGAGGGTGCGGATCACCTCCAGCCCGGCCATCACCCCGTAGCAACCATCGAACTTGCCGCCGGTGGGCTGGGTGTCGATATGGCTGCCGGTCATCACTGGCGCCAGGTCCGGGTTGCGCCCCGGACGGCGGGCGAAGATATTGCCGATGGCATCGACACTGACGCTGCAGCCCGCCTCGGTGCACCATTGTACGAACAGGTCGCGCGCCTGGCGGTCGAGGTCGGTCAGTGCCAGCCGGCACACGCCGCCCTTGGCGGTGGCACCGAGGCGGGCGAGGTCCATCAGCGACTGCCAGAGGCGCTCGCGGCTGATCAAGGCGCCTTGGCCTAGTGTTGCTTGCGTTGGATCGATAGGGCTTTGGCTGTTCATGGTCGGTCTCCTTCAGGCGCTCAAGGCCAGGTAGCGGTTCTTGATGCTCGGGTCGGCGCGGAACTGCTCGGCGCTGCCCTGATAGGCCACGCGGCCTTGTTCCAGCACGTAGTGACGGTCGGCGAGGGCGTCGCAGACCTTGAGGTTCTGCTCGACCAGCAGGATCGACAGGCCTTCGTCCTTGATCCGCCGCAGGATCTTCACCAGTTCGTCGACGATCACCGGGGCCAGGCCTTCGGTCGGCTCGTCGAGGATCAGCAACTTGGGCCCATTGAGCAGCGCGCGGGCAATCGCCAGCATCTGCTGCTCGCCACCGGACAGGGCAAAGCCGCTGTTGCGGCGACGTTCCTTGAGCCGCGGGAACATCGCGTAAACGTCCTCCAGCTGCCAGCGGCTGTGCTTGCGCGCAGCGATCTTGAGGTTCTCTTCGACGTCCAGCTGGCGGAAGATGCCGCGATGTTCCGGCACCAGCGCGATGCCCTGGCGGGCGATGTCAAAGATCTCGCGACCTACCAGCGGCTGGCCGTTGAAGTGAATCTGGCCCTGGCGCGGGCGGACGATGCCGAGAATGCTGCGCAGGGTGGTGGTCTTGCCAGCGCCGTTACGCCCGAGCAGGGTCACCAGCTCGCCGGCCTCGACCTTGAGCGAAACGCCCTCGAGCACATGGCTCTTGTCGTAGTAGGAATGGATCGATTCGACGCTGAGCATCAGGCGGCCTCTCCAAGGTAGGCGGTACGCACGCGTTCGTCGTTGCGCACCTGATCCGGGGTGCCTTCGACCAGGATCTGGCCGTGGCTCATGACGGTAATGCGTTGGCTGATCGACATGACAATGCTCATGTTGTGTTCGATCAGCAGCACGGTGTGGTCGCGGCCCAGGTCGCAGATCAGGTCGGTCATCACCGGGATGTCATCGATGCCCATGCCCGAGGTGGGCTCGTCGAGCATCAGCAAGGTGGGCTTGGCGCAGATCGACATGCCGACTTCCAGCACCCGCTGCTGGCCGTGCGACAGCTCGCCGGCGAGGGTCTCGGCGCGACCGTTGAGCTTGAGCCGTTCGAGCACCTGGTCAGCGGTGTCCCAATGGCTGCGCTTGTGCTCGACGCTGCGCCAGAAGTTGAGCGCGCCAAGGCCATCGCGGCCCTGTGCGGCCAAGCGCAGGTTCTCGCGCACGCTGAGGTTCTGGAACAGGCTGGTGAGCTGGAACGAGCGCGCCATGCCCAGAGCGACGCGGCCGTGAGACGGTTTGCGGACGATGTCCTGGCCGTTGAGGAGGATCTTGCCGGCGGTGGCCTGGCGCTCACCGGTGAGGCAGTGGAACAGGCTGGTCTTGCCGGCGCCGTTGGGCCCGATCACGGTGTGGATGGTGCCGGCACGGACTTTCAGGTCGACGCCATCGACGGCATGGAACGGCCCGTAGGCCAGTTGCAGATTGTGTGTTTCGAGGAGGAATTCGCTCATTACAGCTGCTCCTTGGTTTTGCCATCGACGGCAGGCGAAGGGCGCAGGCGCTTGGCCAGATCAGCCAGGCCACCCCACAGCCCACCGCGCATGAACACCACCACCAGAATCAGGATCACCCCCAGCAACATCAGCCAGCGCGGCCACAGCTCCGACAGCACGTCCCCGAGCAGCACGATCGCGCCGGCGCCGAGCAACGAGCCGAACAGCGAGCCGGTGCCGCCGACGATGGTCATGATCAGGATGTTTTCACTCATCATCAGGTCGATGTTCGACAGCGGGGCAAAGTGCAGCAGCATCGCGTACAGCGCCCCGGCGATACCGGTGATGGCGCCAGACAACATGAACACCAGGATCTTGAAGTGGCGAATGTCATAGCCGATGGCCGCAGCGCGGGTTTCGTTTTCGCGGATCGCCAGCAAGGTGCTGCCGAACGGTGAGCGGATCACTCGCAGGGCGCCGGCAAAGATCAACAGGAACAGCACCGCGACAAACGCGTAGAAGTGGCGCGGGTCGGCAAGGTCGAGCAACACATGCCCGGCAACCGTGATGTTCGGCCGTGGCACGTCGAGCAGGCCGTTGTCGCCGCCGGTCCAGCCGCTCAGGGTGTAGGCCAGAAAGTACGCCATCTGGCTGAAGGCCAGGGTCAGCATGACGAAGTAAATGCCCTTGCGCCGAATCGCCAGCGCACCGACCAGCAAGGCCAGCAGTGCGCCGAACAGCGCCGCGCCAACCAGCGCGCCGAGCATGCCCCATTGCAGGTGGATCATCAGCAGCGCCGCGCCGTAGGCACCGGCACCAAAGAAGATGCCCTGGCCGAACGAGAGCAGGCCGGTGTAGCCCAGCAGCAGGTTGCAGGCCAGCGCGGCCAGGCCAAAGATCAGGATCTCGGTGGCGAGAGTGGTCGACGGCAGGATCAGCGGCAGGCCGATCAGGGTCACAACCAGCAACAGCAGCAGCGCCGGGCCATGCCCTTTGGCCACGGCCAGTGGATTTTTCTCAGTCATGTTCATGCTCTCCCGAACAGGCCGTAGGGACGAACCAGGATCACCGCCGCCATCGCGCCGTAGATCATCAGGCTGGCGCCTTGCGGCCAGAGGCTGCTCATCATGCTTTGCACCACCCCGACCAGCAGGCCGCCAACCAGCGCACCGCCAAACGAGCCCATGCCGCCGATCACCACCACGACGAAGGCGATGCCGAGAATCTCCGGGCCAACGAACGGCTGTGCCCCGCGCAGTGGCGCAAACAGCACCCCGGCCACGCCCGCCAGGCCTACGCCCAAGGCGAAGGTCAGCGAGAACAGGCGGAAGATGTTTGTGCCCAGCAGCGACACCGTCTCGGTGCTTTCACTGCCGGCCCGCACCAGGGCGCCGAAGCGGGTGCGCTCCAGCAGCAGCCACAGGCCAAGGCCGATCAAGGCGGCGAAGCCGATCAGGAACAGGCGGTAGTAGGGGTAGATGAAGTCGCCGATGATCAGCACCCCGCGCAGCTCCGGCGGCACCGCGATGTGCTTGCCGACCGGGCCCCAGATCAGCACCGAGGCTTCCTGGATGATCAGCGCGATACCAAGGGTGACGAGAATCTGGAAGGTGTGCGGCAAGTGGTAGATGCGCTTGATCAACACCCGCTCGACCACCCAGGCCAGCGCGGCTACCGCCAGCGGCGCGATCAGCAGCGCCAGCCAGAAGTTGCCGGTCAGCGCGACGGCGGTGTAGCACAGGTAGGCACCCAGCAGAAAAAACGCACCGTGGGCGAAGTTGACGAAGTTGAGCAAGCCGAAAATGATTGTCAGGCCCACGGCAATGAGAAAGTAGATCATCCCCAGGCCAAGGCCGTTGAGCAGCTGGAACAGGTACAAATCGAGCATGAACGTGCCCTCTGCAGCGCGCCGCGCGCCTGCAATTTTGTCGAGTGGGAAGGCGTGGCGTCAGGCCAGGGCGCAACCGGTTTGAGAGACCTCGATGAACGAACGGCCGGCGTGCAGCACTTCGGCCAGATCATCGTCATCTCGCATCTGTGCTTGAGGTTTGCCGCGCAACAGGTAGTAGTCCTTGAGCACCTGATGGTCACCCGGGCGGATCAGCTCGTCGCCGGTCGGGCCCTGGAAACTCATGCCCTGCAGGGCTTTGGATACTGCGGCGCCGTCGAGGCTGTTGGCCTTGATGATGGCTTCGAGCATGACCCGGGTGCCGATGTAGTCGGCCGCCAGCGGGTAATTGGGGTTGATGCCGTAGGCCTTGCGCGTGGCCGCGACCAGCTCGCGGTTGAGCGGGGTGTCAACCTGATGCCAGTACTGCGCGCCGAGATACACGCCTTCCAGTACATCGCTGCCCAGCTCCTGGAATTGGTCGAGCCCGGCCGACCACACCAGCAGCACTTTCATCCTGTCCTTGATGCCGAAGTTGACCGCCTGGCGCAGGGCATTGGATGACTGGCTGCCGAAGTTGAGCAGCACCAGTACGTCCGGCTTGGCGGCAATGGCGTTGGTCAGGTAGCCGGAGAACTCCTGCTCCTGCAGCGAGTGGTAGCTGTTGCCGATGTGCTCGATGCCGTGTTCGCTGAAGACCTTGCGTGCGTTGTCCAGCAGGGCATCGCCAAACACGTACTGCGGGGTGATGGTGTACCAGCGCTTGGCCTCGGGCAGCAGCTTGATCAGCGGCACCAGGGTTTCGCGAATGGCGCCGTAGGTCGGCACCGACCAGCGGAAGGTAGAACTGTTGCAGTCCTTGCCGGTGATCTCGTCGGCGCCGACCGGGGTCATGAACACGCCGCCGGCCTTGTTGATTTCCTTCGACACCGCCAGCGCCGAGGACGACAGCGTGCAGCCTTGAAAGAACCGCGCTCCGTCCTGGCCGATGGCTTCCTGGACCTTGCGTACCGCCTTGCCGGCGTTGCCCTCGGTATCGATGACCTTGTACTTGAGCGGCTGGCCGAGCAGCTGCGGGTGCTCGGCAATCGCCAGGCGCGAGCCCATGTCGGCGTATTTGCCGTAACTGGCAAACGGCCCGGACATCGACTTGAGGCCATAGAAGGTCAACGGTTGCTCGGCGAACACCCGCGACGCTCCCAACGGGAGGCTGCCGAGGGCGCCGAGGGCAAGGCCTGCTTTGAGCAGGGTACGTCTTTGCATGAGTAACTCCTTGTTTGTGGTTATTAGGCAGGAGTGGCAATGACAAAGCGGGTACGGCCGGGCCTGTGTGCAGGCCTCTGTCCAGGCGAATCAGTGGTTGTGGCTGAACTCCAGGAGGAAATTGCGGGCGACTTCGCCTTCCAGCGCGGTCATGTGGTGTTCGGCGTCGCACATGTGCTCGTGCATCAAGCGGCGCACGGCGGCTTCATCGTTGGCGCGCAGGGCATCGAGCAGCTGCTTGTGATAGTCGATGTTGGCCGCGGCGAACTGCTGGCGCTTGGGCAGGTAGGCTTTTTTCAGCACCACCAGGTCGCGCAGCAGGTCGTTGAGAAACACCGCCATGAAGCTCAGCAGCGGGTTGGCGCAGCGCCCAGCCAGCAGGGTATGAAACTCAAGCTCGGCCAAACGCTGCTCGCGCTGGCCTTCTTCGCTGTCTTCCGGGGTGCTGCAGAAATCGATGTTGGCTTGCAGCGCGGCGTAGTCGGCCTCGCTGAGGCGGCCCATCACTGAAACCGCCAGCTCGACCTCGATGACTTTGCGCAGTTGGTACACCTGCTCGCCATCCAGGTGCTGAAAATGCAGGTAGTTGCGCAGTGCACGGCTGGCCGGTTCGGTGCCGACTTCATTGAGGTAGGCGCCGCCGCTCGGGCCGGTGCGGGTGCTGACCAGGCCCTCGACCTCGAGCGCCTTGAGCGCTTCGCGAGCGGTGCCCTTGGAACATTCGAAGTGCTCCATCAGCTCGCGCTCGGTCGGCAGACGGTCACCGGGGTGCAACGCTTCGGTGACGATCGAGCGCTTGACCGACTCGACGATCATGTCCGACAGCTTCTGACGTTTGCGCTTGGGTTTGAGCATGCGGGCTATTTTTCATATTTATGCGGATAAATAGGATTTAGCGAATTTGCCGACGGTGGGTCAAGAGTTGAGGCGGGGAGGGGGTCGTAAATGGAGCGGATGGGTCGGCTATGGGTATGTGTGTTCAGCGGGCGGGCATGAAAAAGCCGCTGTAACCGGGTTACAGCGGCTTCGCCGGAGCAGACCATTGATCAGTCTTTCGGGCCTTGCTCCAGATGGGCAGGGCTGCAGTACCACTGATTGCCACGGTGCAGCGCCCGGTCATTGGGCAGGTGCACGCCGCAGTGCGCGCAGCGCACCATGGTCAGCGGGTCATCCAGGCGCTGCGCGGGGCGCGCCTGCTGGCTGAGCTTGAATTTGCGCCACAGCCAGAACGCGGCGGCGATCAGGGCGATCCAGAAAAGTAGGCGAACCATGGTGTCCAGCTTGGTCGAGAAGATGAGCCGACAGTCTAGGGCGCGGGCAAAAAAAAAGGGAGGCCTTGGGCTTCCCTTTCTTTTTTGACTTGTGATTTTTGGAGCTGCTCTGCGGCCCCAACCATCTTAAATCAATCAAACAGACCGAAGGTCGCGTAGCTGAACCACGAACGGCTCTCTTCGGCTTCTTTCGGACCGGCCGGCAGAATCGGATCACCGTCTTCATCTTTAGGCAGCAAGTCTTGCGGAATCTCCGAGCGGGCATCCTTGAACTGGCGAACCACGTCCTGATTGGCGCGGGTTTCACCCGGCGGCAGCGGCGTGTCGGTCTCGATCAGGCCCAGGGTCGCCTTGGACAGCCACGAACGCTGATCACCATCAGCTTGCTTGGGCTCGAAGCTGCCGTCGACCAGGCTTGGGTGATCTGGGTAGTTGAGCTTGAGGGTTTCCAGGCTGGTATTGGCCAGCTCGTCCAGGTGCAGATGCTGGTAAGCCTCGACCATCACCGCCAGGCCGTCACCGACCGATGGGGTTTCCTGGAAGTTCTCGACCACGTAACGGCCACGGTTGGCCGCAGCGACATAGGCCTGGCGGCTCATGTAGTAGTCGGCAACATGGATTTCGTAGGCGGCCAGCAGGTTGCGCAGGTAGATCATGCGCTGCTTGGCGTCAGGCGCGTAGCGGCTGTTGGGGAAGCGGCTGGTCAGCTGGGCGAACTCGTTATAGGAGTCGCGGGCAGCGCCCGGGTCACGCTTGGTCATGTCCAGCGGCAGGAAGCGCGCCAGCAGGCCACGGTCCTGGTCGAACGAAGTCAGGCCCTTGAGGTAATAGGCGTAGTCGACGTTCGGGTGCTGCGGGTGCAGCCGGATGAAGCGCTCGGCAGCCGACTTGGCAGCCTCTGGCTCGGTGTTCTTGTAGTTGGCGTAGATCAGCTCGAGCTGGGCCTGGTCGGCGTAACGGCCGAACGGGTAGCGCGATTCCAGGGCCTTGAGCTTGTTGACGGCACTGGTGTAGCTCTTGTTGTCCAGGTCGGCCTGCGCCTGCTGGTACAACTCGGCTTCGCTGAGGTTCTCGTCAATCACTTCCTTGTTCGAGGAACAGGCAGCGGTAAGCCCGAGGAGGGCGATCAGCAGCAGGTGTTTCACTTGCATGGCGGCTTGCGTCCTTTGACGGCCGCTGTCTTGGGCGGTGCCGTCCTGTTATGATGAGCGCCCCCGGGTTGACCCCAGGGCAAAAGAAGCCGTATTTAACCACAAGCGCGCAGTTGAAACCAAAGGCTGTGCGCCAGCCGAATCGAGCATGTCCGAGATCATCCAACTTAGCGAAGAGGTCCCGTCCGAAATGGGCGGCCAGCGCCTCGACCAGATCGCCGCCCAACTGTTCGGCGAGTACTCGCGTTCGCGCCTGACCACCTGGATCAAGGACGGCCGTCTGACGGTCGACGGTCAAGTCGTGCGTCCACGCGATCCGGTCTATGGCGGTGCCAAGCTGGTCCTTGAGGCCGAGCAGGAAGCCCAGGGCGAGTGGATCGCCCAGGACATCCCGTTGAACATCGTCTACGAAGACGAGCAGATCCTGGTGATCAACAAGCCTGCCGGGCTGGTTGTTCACCCGGCTGCCGGGCATGCCGATGGCACCCTGCTCAATGCCTTGCTGCACCACGTGCCAGACATCGTCAACGTGCCGCGTGCGGGCATTGTCCACCGCCTGGACAAAGACACCACCGGCCTGATGGTGGTGGCCAAGACCCTGCAGGCGCAGACCAAGCTGGTCGAGCAGATGCAGAGCCGCAGTGTCAGCCGCATCTATGAGTGCATCGTGATTGGCGTGGTCACCTCCGGTGCCACCATCAATGCCCCGATCGGCCGCCACGGTGGCTCGCGTCAGCGCATGGCGGTGACCGAGACCGGCAAGCCTGCCGTCAGCCACTACCGCGTGCTCACCCGCTTCCGTTCGCACACCCATGTGCGGGTCAAGCTGGAGACCGGCCGTACGCACCAGATCCGCGTGCACATGGCCCACGTCGGCTATCCGCTGATTGGTGACCAGACCTACGGCGGTCGCTTCCGCATCCCGCCTGCGGCCGAGCCGGAGATGGTCACTGCGCTGAAGACCTTCCCGCGTCAGGCCCTGCACGCACGCTTCCTCGCCCTCGATCACCCGCTCACGGGTGAGCGGATGCAATGGAAGTCGGCGCTGCCGGAAGACTTCGTCGGCTTGCTGGAGCTGCTCCAGGAAGACCGCGACAGCTTTATCGGATGAACGGTCTGACGCAGTTGCTGCACCCCGATTGGCCGGCCCCGGCCACGGTGCGCGCCTGCGTCACCACCCGTGCGGGTGGCGCCAGCCTGCCGCCGTACGACAGCTTCAACCTGGGCGATCATGTCGGCGACGACCCGGCTGCCGTCAGTGAAAACCGCCGACGCCTCAGTGAGCAATTCGACATTCATCCCGCCTGGCTCAAGCAAGTCCACGGCGTGGTGGTGGCTGACGCTGACCCGGCGCAGGTAATCGAAGCCGATGCGAGCTGGACCGACCAGGCGCACATTGCCTGTACGGTGATGACCGCCGACTGCCTGCCAGTTTTGTTCTGCGATCGCGCCGGTACCCGCGTTGCCGCAGCCCATGCCGGCTGGCGCGGGCTGGCGGGCGGCGTGCTCGAGGCTACCCTTGAGCGCCTGGCAGTGCCGGCCGGTCAGGTGCTGGTCTGGCTCGGCCCGGCCATTGGGCCGAGCGCATTCGAAGTTGGCGAAGAAGTCCGTGACGCCTTCACTGCCGAGCACCCGCAAGCCGCCGCGGCATTCGTGCCGGGTGAGCGTCCGGGCAAACTGCTGGCCGACATCTACCAGCTGGCACGCATCCGCCTTGCGGCGCGCGGCATCACAGCTGTTTACGGTGGTGGCCTGTGCACGGTCAGCGACCCACGCTTCTATTCCTATCGGCGCACTCCGCAAGGTGGACGCTTCGCCTCGCTGGTATGGCTCGATCCGCTCTGCGTCTGATTTGAGAGCGCCCCCAGCATTGCCAGCTCCTCATGCAGTCATCGTTCTTGTAGGACATTCCCGCAACTGATCTCGATCAACCCCGCTAAGCTTGAAACTCCCAGAATAAGCCTTATCTATTAGTCATCTCTGGCAGGTTTCTTCATCAGGTGTGTCCATCGCTCCGGCCTGCCCTTATTTAGGAAGGTATCCCCATGCGAATAGACCGATTAACCAGCAAACTGCAATTAGCGTTATCTGACTCGCAATCTCTGGCGGTGGGCATGGACCACCCGGCCATCGAGCCGTTGCACCTGCTGCAAGCACTTATCGACCAGCAAGGTGGTTCGATCAAGCCGCTGCTGATGCAGGTCGGCTTTGACGTCAACAGCCTGCGCAAGGCGTTGAGCAAAGAGCTTGACCAACTGCCGAAAATCCAGAACCCGACCGGCGACGTCAACATGTCGCAGGACCTGGCGCGCATGCTCAACCAGGCCGACCGTCTGGCCCAGCAGAAGGGTGACCAGTTCATCTCCAGCGAACTGGTGCTGCTGGCGGCCATGGACGAGAACAGCAAGGTCGGCAAACTGTTGCTCGGCCAGGGCGTGAGCAAGAAAGCCCTGGAAAACGCCATCAATAACCTGCGTGGCGGTGCGGCCGTCAACGACGCCAACGTCGAAGAGTCGCGTCAGGCCCTGGACAAGTACACCGTCGACCTGACCAAGCGTGCCGAAGAAGGCAAGCTTGACCCGGTGATCGGCCGTGACGACGAAATCCGCCGCACCGTGCAGGTATTGCAACGCCGGACCAAGAACAACCCGGTGCTGATCGGCGAGCCTGGCGTGGGTAAAACCGCCATCGCCGAAGGCCTGGCCCAGCGCATCATCAACGGCGAAGTGCCGGACGGCCTCAAAGGCAAGCGCCTGCTCGCCCTGGATATGGGTGCGCTAATTGCTGGCGCCAAGTATCGCGGCGAATTCGAAGAGCGCCTCAAAGGCCTGCTCAACGAGCTGTCCAAGCAGGAAGGGCAGATCATTCTGTTCATCGACGAGCTGCACACCATGGTTGGCGCTGGTAAAGGCGAGGGCGCCATGGACGCCGGTAACATGCTCAAACCTGCACTGGCCCGTGGCGAGCTGCACTGTGTTGGCGCCACCACGCTCAACGAGTACCGCCAGTTCATCGAGAAGGACGCGGCGCTCGAGCGACGCTTCCAGAAGGTGCTGGTCGAGGAGCCGAGCGAGGAAGACACCATCGCCATCCTGCGCGGCCTGAAAGAGCGCTATGAAGTGCACCACAAGGTGGCCATCACCGACGGTGCGATCATTGCCGCGGCCAAGCTCAGCCACCGCTACATCACCGATCGCCAGCTGCCGGACAAGGCCATCGACCTTATCGACGAAGCGGCCAGCCGCATCCGTATGGAGATCGACTCCAAGCCTGAAGTGCTCGACCGTCTCGACCGTCGTCTGATTCAGCTCAAGGTCGAATCCCAGGCGCTGAAAAAAGAAGAAGACGAGGCGGCGAAAAAACGCCTCGAGAAACTTCACGAGGAAATCCAGCGGCTGGAGCGCGAATACTCCGACCTGGAAGAGATCTGGCAGTCGGAAAAAGCCGAAGTACAGGGCTCGGCGCAGATCCAGCAAAAGATCGAGCAAGCCCGTCAGGAGCTTGAAGCTGCCCGCCGCAAAGGCGACCTGAGCCGTATGGCCGAGCTGCAGTACGGGGTGATCCCGGACCTGGAGCGCAGCCTGCAGATGGTCGACCAGCACGGCAAGAGCGAAAACCAGCTGCTGCGCAACAAGGTCACCGAGGAAGAGATCGCCGAAGTGGTCTCGAAGTGGACCGGCATCCCGGTGTCGAAAATGCTCGAAGGCGAGCGCGACAAGTTGCTGAAAATGGAAGCGCTGCTGCACCAGCGCGTGATTGGCCAGCACGAGGCCGTGACCGCCGTGGCCAACGCCGTGCGCCGTTCGCGGGCCGGGCTGTCTGACCCGAACCGGCCAAGTGGTTCGTTCATGTTCCTTGGCCCGACTGGCGTGGGTAAGACCGAGCTGTGCAAGGCCTTGGCCGAGTTCCTGTTCGACACCGAAGAGGCCATGGTGCGTATCGATATGTCCGAGTTCATGGAGAAACATTCCGTGGCTCGCCTGATCGGTGCTCCACCAGGCTATGTAGGTTACGAAGAGGGCGGGTACCTGACCGAAGCCGTGCGCCGCAAGCCGTACACCGTGTTGCTGCTGGACGAGGTCGAGAAGGCCCACCCGGATGTATTCAACGTGCTGCTGCAAGTGCTTGAAGACGGTCGCCTGACCGACAGCCATGGCCGTACGGTGGACTTCCGCAACACGGTCATCGTGATGACCTCCAACCTTGGCTCGGCACAGATCCAGGAGTTGGTCGGCGACCGTGAGGCGCAGCGTGCGGCGGTAATGGATGCGGTGGGTAACCACTTCCGGCCGGAGTTCATCAACCGGATCGACGAGGTGGTGGTGTTCGAGCCGCTGGGCCGTGAGCAGATCGCCGGTATCACCGAGATCCAGCTGGGCCGCCTGCGCAACCGTCTCGCCGAGCGCGAGCTGTCGCTGGAACTGAGCCCGGAGGCGGTCGACAAGCTGATCGCGATTGGCTACGACCCGGTGTATGGCGCACGTCCACTGAAGCGCGCGATCCAGCGCTGGATCGAAAACCCGCTGGCGCAGTTGATCCTGGCAGGGCAGTTCATGCCAGGGACGACGATTACCGCCAAGGTCGAAGGCGACGAAATAGTCTTCGAATAAAAAATAATCTTGAGCCCCGCACGTGCGGGGCTTTTTTTTGCGCAGATTGCTCGTTTTTTTAATTCGCCAATGGCCTTCACCGAAAAAAAAGCCTGCCATGGCGATTATTTTGCGCAGTGAGAAGCCAGATTCAGTGCTCGTTTTTGCCCTCGGGCGGGCTCGCAGAGCGCTCGTAAGCTACTGATAATCCCGGCAAAACCCCCAATTTACGGGGGCTCGCGGCAACCCTGAAAAATTATTGAAATTTATGCTTGCATCTAAAATCGAGTGCTCCTAATATACGCCCCGCTGTCAGCCACTAAGCAGATCGCCAGCGGTAACGACGATCTGAAAACAGTTTGCAAATCAGTAAGTTGAATGCAAATTGGGGGTTGACAAGCAAAACGAAGGATGTAGAATAGCCGGCCTCAGAGACGCAAACGCAGAAATGCAGAGTGTTGAAGAGATCGAAGCTTAAACAGCCTTCGAGATCGGAAGATCGAAGTTTAGTTCCGCGATAGCTCAGTCGGTAGAGCAAATGACTGTTAATCATTGGGTCCCTGGTTCGAGTCCAGGTCGCGGAGCCATTTCGGGGTGTAGCGCAGTCCGGTAGCGCGCCTGCTTTGGGAGCAGGATGTCAGGAGTTCGAATCCCCTCACCCCGACCATTTTCCGGGTCGTTAGCTCAGTTGGTAGAGCAGTTGGCTTTTAACCAATTGGTCGTAGGTTCGAATCCTACACGACCCACCAGTAAGATAAGGGTACCTCGACTGAGGTGCCCTTTTTCTTCGTCTAGCGTTTGCTTTTGTACAGTTTCACTTTCGGGGTGTAGCGCAGTCCGGTAGCGCGCCTGCTTTGGGAGCAGGATGTCAGGAGTTCGAATCCCCTCACCCCGACCATATTCCGGGTCGTTAGCTCAGTTGGTAGAGCAGTTGGCTTTTAACCAATTGGTCGTAGGTTCGAATCCTACACGACCCACCATGTAAGAGAAGGGCACCTCGACTGAGGTGCCCTTTTTCTTTGTCTGGATTTTATCTCTGCAGGTTTTCCCGCCTGCCCCCGCCACGTTGCCGACCTGCCGGTACAGCCTTTCCAGGGTGTGCTCCGACGGCGAGCGCCAGCAAGATCAGCAGCATCGCCGCCAACCCCAATGCACTTGGCCATTGCCCCAGTATTAACATCGAGCTGACGATGCCGAACAGCGGGATCAGCAGCGACAGCGGTGCTACCTGTGATACCGGGTATTCGCGCAGCAGCAGGTTCCACCCCCAGTAGCAAAACAGCGTCGCGCCGTATACCTGAAACGCCAGCGAAAACAAGGTAAACCCGTGCAACTGGGCCGGCAGCGCGGTGAATGGTGCTGAGCCGTGTGCAAGCCAGGTCAGCAGTAATAGCGGGATTGGCGGGAACAGGCTGGCCCAGACCACAAAAGCAAAGATTTCCTGCACCTTCGACTTTTTGATCAGTACATTGCCGATGCTCCAGGCCAGGGCGCTGGCGATTACCAGTGCTAAACCGACCGTGCTGACGGTGCCTGAGCCATCCACCAGCACGCCGAACAGGCCAAGAGCCGCCAGGCATATGCCGATCAGTTGTGGCCGATTCAGGCTTTCGCCAAACCACAATACGCCCCAGCCCAAGGTGAAAAACGCACTTAGCTGAATCAGCAGCGAGGCACTGCCAGGTGGTACGCCCAAGGCGATGCCTTGGTTGATAAGCGCCCACATGGCCACGCCGAAGATCAAGCCGTAGCCGGCCAGCCAGCGAAACCTGACCTGCGGCCGCTTGACCACGAATACCCAAGGCAGGGCGGCAAGGCTGAAGCGCAGCGCGGTCAGCAGCAGCGGATCGATCTCGGCCAGGCCGAGCTTGGTGATGGGGAAGTTCAACCCCCAGATGGCCGTGACCATGACGGCCAGGCACAGGTGCTTTTTTTGCATTGTCAGACTTTTCTCGGAACAACGAGCGCACAGGCGCGAGAGCGGGAAATATGCGAGAAATGGCGCTGGCCTGCTTTCAGCTTGAGGCCAACTATCATTAAAATCAGGCCATGAAAGAATCTTTCGGTCTTGATCCTTACCAGAACGTCCCGCGTGATGCGGTGGTGACGGTGCGTGATTACGCCGATGGCCAGGTATTTGCCGCGCACAGCCATCAGCGCGGACAGTTTGCTTATGCCTCATGTGGCGTCATCACCGTGTTTACCGACAGGGGTAATTGGGTGGTGCCGCCCCAGCGGGCTATCTGGGTGCCGGCGCGGCTGGGTCATGCCATGCACATGTGTGGCCCGGTCACCATGCTCAACACCTATATCCGCGAGCCTGCTGCACTGGCTTTGGGCTTGCCGGAGGCGTGCCAGGTGTACGGTGTATCTGCACTGCTACGGCAGTTGCTGGACAAGGCGATTGAGGTCCCTGCGCTTTATTCCGCAGAGGGGCGTGATGGCCACCTGATGGGCCTGTTGTTGCATGAGATCGCCGCCATGCCGGCGCTGTCGCTGAATGCGCCACTGCCGCAAGAGCCGCGGCTGGCGCAGGCCTGCCGCGAGTTTCTCGAGCAGCCTTCACTGGAGGTCGGCATTGACGTCATGGCCCAGCGCACGGCCATGAGCCGGCGCACGTTCACCCGCGTGTTCAGGGCGCAGACCGGCATCAGCTTCATCGAATGGCGGCAACAGGCTTGCCTGCACGCGGCGGTGATCAGGTTGGGTAACGGTGAGCCAGTCACGCAGGTGGCAATAGCGCTTGGCTACAGCAGTTCAAGTGCCTTTGCGACCGTGTTCAAGCGGGTGCTGGGCGAGGTGCCGAGCCGCTATATGGTGGAGTCGGCAGGTGGCAGGAGAGGCGGTTAGCGAGGCGTAGCCACCAGGGCCGCAAGGCTGCGGCCCGGCAGTTTTTACATCAGTGCAGTTTGAGTCGCGGTTCGGTGCCGCGGCCGATCTTGCTGCCGATCATCAGCATCGCCGTGCGGAACGCGCCATACAGCGCCATCTGGTGCATGCGGTACAGCGACACATAGAACATCCGCGCCAGCCAGCCTTCCAGCATCACGCTGCCGGTCAGGTTACCCATCAGATTGCCCACTGCCGAGAAGCGCGACAGCGATACCAGCGAGCCGTAATCCTTGTAGGCATAGGTTGGCAGCGGCTTGTTCTCCAGGCGCGCTTTCAGGCTCTTGGCCAGCATCGAGGCCTGCTGGTGCGCAGCCTGCGCGCGAGGCGGCACATTGCGGTCGCTGCCCGGTTGTGGGCATGCAGCGCAGTCGCCAAAAGCGAAGATATCGTCATCCAGTGTGGTCTGCAGGGTAGGGCGCACCACCAGCTGGTTGATTCGGTTGCTTTCCAGGCCGTCGATGTCCTTGAGGAAGCCCGGCGCACGAATACCTGCCGCCCATACTTTGAGGCTGGCCTGGATCACTTCGCCGGAGGCGGTTTTCAGGCCATCTTCGGTCACTTCACTGACCGAGGCGTTGGTCAGCACCGTTACCCCGAGTTTCTCCAGGGTCTTGTGCACTGGCACGCTGATGCGCTCAGGCAATGCCGGCAACACGCGCGGGCCGGCTTCGATCAGTGTGATGTGCATGTCTTGCGGCTGGATCTTGTCCAGGCCGTAGGCTGCCAGCTCGTGCGCGGCGTTGTGCAGCTCGGCGGCCAGCTCGACGCCCGTGGCGCCGGCACCGACGATGGCCACGCTGATTTTTTCGCCCGCTGCATTACCGGCATGGGCGCGCAGGTAGTGATTGAGCAGCTGCTGATGGAAGCGCTCGGCCTGCTTGCGGCTGTCGAGGAACAAGCAGTGCTGCGCCGCGCCCAAGGTGCCGAAATCATTGGTATTGCTGCCAACTGCAATCACCAGCGTGTCGTAGCCCAGTGTGCGCGCCGGGAGCAGTTCGCGACCGTTTTCGTCGAGGGTTGCCGCCAGCTGGATCTGCTTGCTCTCACGTTCTAGACCACTCATGCGGCCGAGCTGGAAGTTGAAGTGGTTCCATTTGGCCTGGGCGACGTAGTTGAGCTCGTCTTCCGAAGAGTTCAGCGAGCCGGCCGCCACTTCGTGCAGCAGCGGTTTCCAGATGTGGGTCAGGTTGGCGTCGACCAGGGTGATTTCGGCCTTTTTGCCCTTGCCCAGGCTTTTACCCAGGCGGGTCGCCAGTTCCAGGCCGCCGGCGCCGCCGCCGACAATCACGATGCGATGTGTCATGGAGATATCTCATAAGGTTAAACGAATGCTTGGCCCTGAGGGCCGGCGTCGTGGCCGAGGGGAGGGCGAGCGCAACGCAGCTCATAGCACCAGTCCACTCAACAAACGACTCAAGAGGCCCAGACCGATGGTCACTGCCACCACCAGCGCCAGGAGCAGCCATGGCCGAAAAGGCCTGCGCTCGACTTGGTGCTGAGGAGCTTTGAGATACTCATCGACGCGACGCTGATCTTCAGGATTCAGGCGGCTGGTCATGGCGGGCCTCGTCAGATAGACGCTTGAGACTGCACGAACGCTACAGGGTTCGCGCACCAGGCAGCAACGAATGATAATACTTTCTGTCTATGCCGCCGAGTGTACGCCGCTGCAAAGACTCTCGGCAGTGGATCAAAGACTGATCCCGACATCGAAAACGATACTGCGTCCCAGGTTGCCGCGCAGAAAATCCGGCGCGTCTGGGTGGGCGAACAGCACCCGGGCGAAGGTTGGTCCGACCAGCGACAACGACCGCCAGCCCTGGCGCAGGTATTCGGTCGGCGGCGGGAAATGGCTGTTCAGGTCGAGCACTTCACGCTTGAGGCTGGCAAAAGCGATGATATCCAGCTCGTTCAGCTCCAGGCCGCGCTCGCGGTAATTGTGGGCTTTCTTGCGCAAGGTTGGTGCCAGGCGCAGCAGCAATTCCTGCGCACTGATGCGTCTGGGCCGGGCTTCACGGCGTACCAGCTGGCTCAGCGAGAAAGCACTGCGCCGCCGTTGCAGCTCTTCGCGCCACTCGTCATTCAACCGCCGACCCTCATCGAGCACGAAAAACACCTCGAACGCCGCATCGCGAAACAGCACGTCCGGCGGCTCCTGCCCGGCGGGGGTGAAGTCTTCGTTGCGGTAGGGAATGTTCAGCCCCTGCAGCAGGCGCTGACAGACCCAACGCTCGCGTTCCCATTTGCGGGCATTGGACAGAAAGGCATTGGCCTGTTCGGCCTGAATTGTGAGCAGGCGCAGGTAATCTGAGTCATCCATGGCTCAAGCTTAGCCGCTAATCTGTGAAGGTAAGATGTTGTTTAACGATGTAAATCAGCCCACCTCCAGGTCAACGCGGTCCCGTAGGAGCGGCCTTGTGTCGCGAAAGGCCAGCGAAGCTGGCCCGGCGATATCAGCGGCGAAGCTGAAAATGTGGGGCCGCTGCGCAGCCCTTTCGCGACACACGGCCGCTCCTACGCCGAGCGCGCCAGTTTGGAAGAATGGATAGTCAACACAGGAGACATCAAACGTGATCAGCGCACAGGTCCTGTCCACCACCAGCCTCACCCTCGGCTGGCTGGCCTACCTGCCACTGTTGCTCTGGGCAATATCGCGCAGCAGCTGGATCGAACTGTGCAGCGATCGTCGCCGCCAACACCTGCTGTTCGGCGCGATATTCGCCTTGTTTGCGCTGTGGCTGGTGCGCCGCGACTTCGACACCGGCGTCTCCTACCACTTCATCGGCATGACTGCCGTAACCCTGCTGCTCGATTGGCCGTTGGCGATCGTCGCCGGCTTCATCGCCCAACTCGGCTTGCTGGCGCTGGGCCGACAGGACCTGGCCGCGCTCGGCATCAACGGCCTGCTGATCGTCGGCCTGCCAGTGCTGGTCACCGAAACCTGCGCAATCCTGGTCGAGCGCGCGCAGCCGCGTAACCTGTTTATCTATATCTTTTCAGGCTTTTTCGCCGCTGCGCTGTCAGCCCTGCTGTGCCTGACGGCTGCGCTGGGCCTGCTCTGGGTCGATGGCCTGTTCGCCATGCCCGAGTGGCTAACGGACTTTGTCGGTTACCTGTGGCTGATGATGTTTCCCGAAGCCTTTATCAACGGCATGGTCCTCAGCGCACTGGTGGTGTTCTGCCCGGAATGGCTGGAGACCTTCAACCGCACCCGCTACCTGCAGGCGCCGTGGAAGGATGACGAGCGCTGAGGCCCATCATCCAGACATGGACTCAGTGACGCGGCTCCAGATCAGCCGAATACAACTCATCTTCCGATTCTGGCGCGCCAGCAATCTTGTGTTCCTCGGCCGCCCAGGCGCCAAGGTCGATCAATTTACAGCGGTCGGAGCAAAACGGCCGATTGACGCTGGCCTCGGTCCATTCCACAGGTGCGCCACAGGTTGGGCAATCAACGGACAACGGCTGGCTCATGGCTGGCCTCCTCGTAAAGTCAGGTAAAAGTGGTGCAACTGGTCGATCTGCTCGTGCAGCCAAGGCACATCGCGATCATTCACCAGCACATCGTCGGCATGCCGCAAGCGCTCCTCACGAGTCGCCTGCGCCGCAAGAATCGCCTGCACCTGCTCAGGGCTGGTGCCGTCGCGCTGCAATGTACGCTGCACTTGTAGCGCCTGCGGCACATCGATCACCAGCACGCGCTGGGTCTTGCGATACTGCCCCGACTCGATCAACAGCGGCGAAACATACACCGCATAGGGCGACTCGGCCTTGGCCAGATAGCTGAAGATCTCCTGCCCGATCAACGGGTGCAGCAACGCTTCAAGCCAGCGCCGCTGTTCAGGGTCGGCAAAAATCAGCTGGCGTAGTGCAGCTCGATCGAGCTGGCCATCGCCCTGCAGCACGCCTGCGCCAAAGCGCTCGACGATACTGGCCAACGCTGGCCGCCCAGGCTCGACCACCCAGCGCGCAGCCTGATCAGCGTCGACCAGGTGCACACCCAGCTCGACAAAACGCTCGGCCGCAGCACTCTTGCCGCTGCCGATGCCGCCGGTCAGGCCCAGGATCCAAGGGGAAAACGCCGCAGTGGTCATCAGATTCCAAGCAGTTGCAGGTAAGAGGCGTACATTTCATCACCCCAGAGCACAGCAATCCACCCCGCAATTGCCAGATACGGACCAAACGGCATCGCCGTGCCCAGCGAAGCATTACGCCAACGCAGCAAACACAGGCCGATCAGTGCCCCGACCAGCGACGACAACAACAGCGTCAACGGCAGCACCTGCCAGCCGCCCCAGGCGCCGAACATCGCCAGCAGCTTGAAGTCGCCATAGCCCATACCGTCCTTGCCGGTCACCAGTTTGAATAGCCAGAACACCGTCCAAAGGCTCAGGTAGCCCATCACCGCGCCCCACAGCGCGTCCGGCAACGGCACGAACATACCCGTGGCATTGAGCATCAAACCGATCCACAGCATCGGCAGCACCAGCACATCGGGCAGCAACTGATGCTCGCTGTCGATCAAGCTCAACGCCAGCAGGCACCAGGTCAGTAACAGCGCAGACAGCGCCTGCAGCCCAGGTCCGTAGTGCCATGCCACCACCAGCGACAGCCCGGCGCAGGCCAGCTCCACCAGCGGGTAACGCCTGCTGATCGCGCCCTTGCAGCCCGCGCATTGTCCCCGCAGCAGCAGGTAACTGAGCACAGGAATATTCTCCCAAGCCCGGATCCGATGCCCACAGTGCGGGCAATGCGAAGCCGGCAGCGCCAGATCAAACCGCCCATGTTCGGCGACCGGCAACTCCAGCACTTCCTGCGCTTCACGCTGCCACTGCCGTTCCAGCATGATCGGCAAACGGTGCACCAACACATTGATGAAGCTGCCCACCAGCAAGCCCAACAGTGTCGCCAAACAGATGAAATAAACCGGCTGTGCGGTCAAAAGCGTCCACAGATTCATATTCAGACCAAACTACCCAACTGGAAAATCGGTAGATACATCGCCACCACCAAACCACCGACCAGTACCCCGAGGATCAGCACGATGGCCGGCTCGAGCAAGCCGGTCAACTGATCCAGCGCCTGGCTCACCTGCTCTTCATAATGACTGGCCGCCTTGCCCAACATCTGGTCCAGCGTGCCACTGGATTCGCCGATGGCCGCAAGCTGCACCAACAACGGCGGAAACAACCGATCCGCACTCATCGCCTGATGCAACCCCAGCCCATTGGCCATGCCCTGGCGCAAACGCAGGATCGCCTGCTCATGCACCACGCCACCACTCACTGACGCCACCGTCGCCAATGCGTCCAGCAACGGCACCCCCGCCGCGTACGCCGTGCCCAAACTACGCGCAAAGCGCGCCAACGCTGCCTGCGCCAGCAACCGCCCCAGCACCGGCACCTCAAGCACCCGCAAAGATATCCACAAGCGCGCCGCGGCGTTGTGCCGATACAGCCAGCGCAGCGCCACTGTGGATAACACCATCAATACCCCCAGCCAAGGCGCATGCCGCGCCAGCCCTGTGGACAAGTCGAGCACCCACTGGGTGAACGCCGGCAAGCTCTTGTCAAAACCGGCAAACAACCCCTGAAAGCGTGGCACCACTTCCAGCAGCAGCAGCGCCGAAACCCCCAGCCCCGTCAGTAACAGCAGCAGCGGATAAATCATCGCCTTGCGCACCCGCCGCTGCAGCGCCTGACGCTGCTCAAGCATGTTCGCCAGCTCCTCCAACTGCCCATCCAGCTTGCCCGACTGCTCACCCACCCGCATCAGGTTGCAGTACAGCCGATCAAACCAAAGCGGCTGGCGCTGCAACGCATCCGCCAATCCCAACCCCGCTGCCACATCCTGCTGCAATTTCACCAGCAACCGCCCCAGACTCTCGTCGCCACCACTGCGCCCCATCACCTCAAACGCCTGCAACAACGGCACCCCCGCCTTCAGCAGCGTCGCCAACTGCCGACTGAACCCCGCCGCATCCGGCTTACCCCGCCGCTGCGGCCAACTCAGCTGCCAGCCACCAACCGGCCGCAGCCGCGCAATGCTGATGCCCTGCCGCAACAGCCCAGCCCGCACCCACGCCGGGCTGCGCCCCTCGCACTGGCCGCTGACCCGCGCACCGCTGCGGTCGGTGCCCTCCCAGGTGTAAATACGCGATGTAGTACTCATGCACAGCTCCTTGCGGCTGATGCGACAAGCCCGGTAACAGCTTGCCGCGCCCATCCATGGGCGGGTTGCGAAGATGCTCACTAGAGTAGTTCAGCGAACATGACGTCCAGCCGAGCAGGGGTGACAAAAGGTGTCTGTTGAGGCCTACTGCGCGCCTGCCAGGCTGACGTCCACAGTGGATGAAGGCTCAGCCGAATCAACAAGGAAACGCGTTCATGAAAGCCCAACAAGGCATCACCCTGATCGAACTGATGATCGTTGTCGCAATCATCGGCATCCTCGCCACCATCGCCGTACCGATGTACACCAACCACCAGTCCCGCACCAAAGCCGCAGCCGGGTTGCTGGAGATATCCGCGCTGAAGACCGCGATGGACCTGCGCCTGAACGAAGGCAAGGACGTGCCCGATGTGGCTGCTCTGGGCGGACAGGCGACTACGGCGCATTGTGCGATTGCTGCCAGTGGCGTTGCTGCTAGCGGGGTAGGGAGCATCGCCTGCACGCTGGTGGAAGCGCCGGGGAATGTGGTGGGCAAGGTGATTACCCTGAGCCGGTCGGCGGCGGGGTGGGTTTGTAGTACCAGTATTGAAGAGGATCTGGCTCCTTCGGGGTGTAAGGCGGGATAACGCTTAACCCGGTCACTTGCCCCGGCGGTTGCGATCTTGAGTTACGTCCGCAGGTGCGCGATTGCTGGTAAGCAGGGGTTTGCCTAAGCGTTGCGGCTAGTGGTACGTTCGCGATACGCCGGTGTAGCTCAGTCGGTAGAGCAGCGCACTCGTAACGCGAAGGTCGCAGGTTCGATTCCTGTCTCCGGCACCAGAGACTAGTTTCTAAAAGTCTATGGCTGTCTACGAAACGCCCAGAAAAGCCCGCTTGGTGCGGGCTTTGTTGTTTCTGTTTGTCTTGTTTTGTCTCTGGGCATCTACACGATTTAGGGATATGGTTAGGGATATCTCGGTTCGACAAGGAAACGTATCCCTATGGCGCGCACAGTGGTGCCTCTCACCGATCCCAAATGCGATGCGACCAAGCCTCGGGAGAAGGACTACAAGCTGTTCGATGGCAAAGGCCTCTACCTGCTGGTGAAGCCGTCAGGCGTCAAGACTTGGCGTATGAAGTACACCAAACCTGATGGCCGTGATGGTTTAGCAACGTTTGGCAACTATCCGGCGCTCGGCTTGAAAGCGGCCAGGGAGCGACGCGCTCAGGCGCTTGAGCTTCTTGCTGCTGGGAAGGACCCCATCGAGCAAGCACGATTGGATAAGCTTGAAGCGGTCAATGCCCGGGCGAATACATTCCGTTTGCTGGCTCAGCAGTGGCACGCGGCCTGCGCACGTAAATGGACACCTGGTCATGCCTCCACCGTGTGGCGACGCATTGAATCCCACCTATTGCCCACTCTCGGTGATCGTCCGGTCGCGGAGCTCAAAACACGGGATCTGCTAGTTCCGCTGAAAGCGGCGGAAAAGCGGGACACCTTGGATACGGCTGCACGCCTACGCCAGTACATGACGGGCATCCTCCGTATGGCGGTTCAGCATGGCCATCTGGATTTCAACCCAGCGATCGATCTGCAAGGCGCCACGGCTACTCGCAAAACAGCGCACCGGCCTGCTTTGCCATTCGAGCGCTTACCTGAGCTTATCCAACGGATAGATTCCGACAGCGGGCGCGGCTTGACCAAGCTCGCGGTGCAGCTGACATTGCTGGTGTTTATCCGCTCCAGTGAGCTCCGATTCGCTCGCTGGGGAGAGATCGACATGGGGAGATTGATGTGGGAAATCCCTGGTGAGCGATCGCCTATCGAGGGTGTAAAGAACTCCCATCGCGGTTCGAAGATGAGCACACCACACCTGGTACCGCTCAGTCGCCAGTCAGTAAGTGTCCTGGAGCGAATCCGTGATCTGACCGGCCGATTCGACTTGGTATTTGCAGGTGATCACCATCACTGGAAACCCATGAGCGAAAACACCGTTAATAAGGCCCTTCGACGCATGGGGTATGACACGAAGTCAGAGCTGTGCGGCCACGGCTTTAGGACAATGGCTTGTTCAGCACTAGTTGAGTCGGGGTTGTGGAGTAAAGACGCGGTCGAACGACAGATGAGCCATCAGGAGAGAAACACGGTGCGCGCAGCGTATATCCACAAAGCAGAACACATCCAGGAGCGAAGACTCATGGTGCAGTGGTGGGCAGATTATTTGGACGCCAATCGAGTGGAAGCGATCACCCCGTACGACTTTGCCCACCGAGATGCTGGAGCGAGCGACGTTTGAGATTTGAAGAAACGCGTGAGGCATCGAGAGCCCGCTATGCGTACGGTCGTCAATGCTCGTGGATCCTAGCCACCAATTGGTGTGTTTCATGTGTAACCCGTGTTTCGAGGCTGGTGGAACCGTTGAAAATCCTAGCCTTCGGACTGGTAACACATCGCTGGCCCACGCAGACAAGCAGGTGTATCAACGCAATATGGTGTTTCGCACTACTGTTGCCTGTCGGCCCTGTCGGCCCTGTCGGCAACTTAGCGACCATCTATCGCGCAGGCTCAGTTTTCGATCAAGGGGGCGTGGGGCGTGATCTGGTCCGAAAATGAGGTGGAGCAATTCACGTTCGAGCTGGCGAATACTGAAATCAGTAGCCTGCTCGATGAGATCCAGGTCATGGAGGATGCTGTAGCGGAAGCTGCACTTTTCCCTGAGTTTCGTGAGCACTTTCGCCAGGCATTCGATGTGATAAACGAGTCCGCTTCATATTGGCTCGAAGACGGCTTGGGGTATTCCAGTCAGGCAAGGCGGGTAATCCATGAGACGTTCAGCCAACGAGATATCATCTACGAGCGAGTGTGCTATGCCCAGTCTTTTTCTCTGCCGGATGTAGTGCGTGAGGTGCTAGGTCGAGTTGAAGCTATTCCTAGCTCTCGAATGGCGGCGAGCTACGCCTTCGCGCAAGCGCTGGACGCTGTTCAGATGCTGGCTGATTGGTTGGGTAATGTTGAGCTCAATGTCTACGACATCAACCCTGACTTAGCCGAATACCTAAGGCTGAATGATCCCGAGTTTTTTCAAACCATGATTGAGCGCCAACGTCGCACCCAACCGGGCAGGGAAGCTGAGGTGAGAGAGATCTTCGCTCAGTGGGTGGCTGAGTCGGAAAAGGTGTTGATGCTTGCTGACCTTTATCGACAGTCTGAAATTGCGCTGAGCTCTGGGACGCTTCAGCCAGGTAGTTTTTTCCCGACTATGATCGACAAAATCTACACCGTGAAAAGTTCCGAGAGGGCTCGCTTGGCAGGCAAGGGGAACAGTCAGCCGGGTACCGTTACTCAAGATGGAAAGGTGAAGAAGCGGGAGCTCACCCGCGCAGCGGTTGAGCGTATCAAGAGGTCTTATCCTGAAATTGAACCTAAGGCACTGCTATCCAGGCTGGTCGGTGTAGAAGGAATCGGAACACGGGACACGATTAGGGAAAATCTCAGAGAGCTGGGAGAATATGGCCCTAGGAAAAAAAGAAAAACGAGCGGACCGTGTTGATTCGTTTTTGAGTTTTTAGTCTGTGCCTGTCTCTGTAGATATAGGCATGACTATGACCACTTCCTCCGCAGCAAACTCGCATCACTCTGGGCGCGACCCCCAGACCACTCTGATACGCATCACGGAAGTGATGGCCATCGTGGGGTTGGCCCGTCCCACGATCTACAAGCTGATGCAGCAGGCCGAGAGTGGCTTCCCGCTGCCCGTGAAGCTGAGCAACAGCACAGCCCGGGGCGCCCCGGTAGCCTGGGTTCTTTCCGAGGTTCAAGCATGGACGCGTAGCCGTATTCAGGCTCGTGATCGGGTGGCAGCATGAGCGTGCGCCGTTATCACTTCACCGGCCCATACCATGATTCATATGGCGCAGCGTTCTGCCTCTACAAGCCTGCGGATATTAACTGGCGCCACAGGATCATTGCAGGGGTGAGTTGGAACGGTCAGTCCCAAGAGGCGTTCTTTTTCAACCCAGATGGCCTTGCAATTCCACTTCGTGCAAACCCCTGGGAAATGCCCGCTTTCATGAGGAAGCATGGAATCCGCCGCGAGTTCTCCACCATCGTGGGAGAAGGGCCGTTCGCAATGGACAAACAGCGGCGTTTGGGCCTCACAGCAAGTCAACTGGCTGAATGGGTAACGTACTGGTTCACCGATGAGAGTTACCCCTATTCGAACGATGCCGATGTTTGGGGCGGCTGGGTCGCAAACGATCTAGATGAAGAGCAGGCCACCAGCGAACAGAGTCATGCGTTTGGAAGAGACGAGACGGACCTGGACACCTTCGTGGCTGAGTGCGTTGCAAACCGTGAAGAGTGGCTCGCTGAGGAGTATCGCCGACGGTGCAGGGAAGACGCGAGGATCTTTGCCTGGCTGAAGGGCGAAAGCGCACCCACCGATGTCCGGTAACTGACATCAGCGGCACTTACTGCTCACACGAAAACGCCCCCGGCGGCTACCGAGGGCGTTGAGGTAATTCTTCATGCCTGCTCAATCTAATGCCCTCTTCGCGCTTGCGCAAGTGAACGCAACTGTTGCGCTCCTGCACGCTCACGGTTACTCTGCGACTGTCGCTGCAAATTCAGTGACCGACCTTGGCCGGTCGAGCAACTCAAGGCGCACAAGCGCCCACCATACGATCGCAGGCGCTTTTTTTGTGCCCGCAGTTTCGTGTTATGGCGGCTGTGCGTGGGACACCTTCGGGTGTGCCGGGTGCCTTGAGTCCCGGTCGGCCAACCCGCGTACAGCCGTCACCATTCCTTGCTTGGCCGCAAGCGGTGATGGCTCCTCAACTCAAGGAGCAACACCCAATGCACGCCCTCCGTCCGTCCAAAATTCGCGCCGCTGCCCATCGAGCATTGGCTCTCGCCGCTCTTCACGCCGATTCCAGCCTTCGTACCCGCCTTGCCCGCTACAACGATCATATGACCAAAGCTCGCGCCCTGGAAAATACCGGGGGTGCGCAATGAGCACATCGCTGAGCATGGCCCTTCCGGAAGATCTCCTCACAGTTCCCACTCAAACTGATGCTGGCGTTCCAATTGATGCGATCACTTGCGCAGTGGAGCGCGCTAACGCTGTTCTGCTGTTGCTGGAAGATCAGTTCGAATGTGACGCCCCTCGCTTGGCGAACACCGTCATCGCCGCTGCCCTCTGGGACGTCCGTGGGACACTGGGGCTGATTCGCACGCTGGTGATTCATGCTGACGAATCCAGTCGCCGTTCGGTATCCGGGGGTGCGCAATGAAAACCGTTTTAGAGATCAACACCGTCGGCGGCGCCACCTTTGCTACTTGCAATTCGCAGGGCGAACCACTGTTCCGCATTAATGCTGGCGTTTCGTGCGAGGAGGCACTTGAACAAGCTTCTCTCCTTATGGACTGTATCAATAAGCTCACCCTACGGGGTGGGATGGAAAGTGAGAGTGGGACGGTAGTTTGGGCTGCGCATTACCTCGGGGAAATGACGAAAGCCCTCATCGATGACGTCGCAGCGGGGCTTCAAGCTGCCCAGGGCGGTGGCGCATGAGTGGGACGAAAGCCAACAGCCGTCGCCCTACGTTTGCGCAGGTCAAAGCCGAGGCGCTGCGTCAGATCGATCAGGTGCTCTCGCACTGGCTTCCGGACGGAAAGCGTGTAGACGGTGGCAAGGAATACACAGCACCAAACCCCACACGGAATGACAAGCACGCCGGCTCATTGAAGATCAGCCTGACCAAGGGCACGTGGGCTGATTTTGCCACGGGCGACAAAGGCGGCGACTTGATCGACCTGGTGCGCTATCTCGAAAGCTGCTCTGACGTTGATGCATGCCAGAAGCTGGTGGAGTTTCTGCGTATTGATCCCCGCGCGACAATCCCGACTCAGCCGGCGAAAAATTCCGCCTCCACAGAGTGGCAGGCGATACTGCCGATTCCCGCTGAAGCGATGGCGAAATGTCCGAGTAAGCACCGACAGCATGGGGCTCCGTCGAAAGCCTGGTGTTACCGCAACGGGCAAGGCGAACCCTTGATGGTTCTCTATCGCTTCGATGTCGCCGGCAGTCAAGATGAACCCACCAAGAAGGTATTTGCGCCGCTCACCTGGTGCGTGCGCGGCGCGGAAGGGCCGGCTCAATGGCGCTGGCAGGGGCTAGCTGAGCCACGCCCTCTGCTACGCCTGGATAATCTGAGTAAACAGCCAGACGCCCCGGTGATTTTGTGTGAAGGAGAGAAGGCCGCTGATGCAGCCCAGGCACTTCTGCCCACACACGTTGCCACCTGCTGGCCGAACGGTTCCAACTCTTGGCATAAGGCGGACTTCACACCGTTGCAGGGTCGTAGGGTGCTGCTGTGGCCGGACAACGATGACAGCGGTGCCAAGTGCATGCA
This sequence comes from Pseudomonas sp. 1121_17, assembly GCF_052850745.1. Classification (NCBI taxonomy): domain Bacteria; kingdom Pseudomonadati; phylum Pseudomonadota; class Gammaproteobacteria; order Pseudomonadales; family Pseudomonadaceae; genus Pseudomonas; species Pseudomonas sp. 1121_17. Next base: position 214,333 of record NZ_VXCX01000007.1, on the reverse strand, counting down.
GGCGGTGGCTGCCAAGTTGGCGGAAATGGGCTGTGAAGTACGCACCATTGATCTATCAGTGTTCAAGCGCAAGCCCGTGCTCAAGGGTGAAACTCCGGGCTTTGCCAAAGGCGGGCGCTGGAGCGACGGAGATGATGCCGCCGATGCGTTGGAAAAGGGGTGGACTGCCTCACACCTCGCATTGCTCGCTGAGACCGGAGAGCTGTTCGGTGGCTCGAATCAAAATTCTCAGCTGGCTGTCAAAGTCGCTGATGCAAAGCCGAGCAAAGCGGCGAAAGCTAAGACCCGGCCCAGCCGGGAAACTCTCCCGACGGGCTTCCGCCTGACAGAAGACGGTGTGTTCTACGCCACTGAAGATGGTGACGCCCGCCCCGTATGTTCACCACTTGAAATTCTTGCGCGCACCCGCGACGAGAAGGGACACAACTGGGGTCTACTCGTCGAGTTCGATGACCCCGACGGTGAAAAGAAGCGCTGGAACATCCCGGCCAGGACCATGACAGGCGACTTCGGAAAAGACGTATTGGGTCCGTTGGTCGACATGGGGCTGCGCCTGGCCGGTTCTAGGTCAGGCAGGCATGCGCGCAATGACCTGCAGAGTTACCTGCAGGGTTTCGACAGCTCGCAGCGGGCCCGATTGGTTACCCGGTTGGGCTGGCACAACAACGCATTCCTGTTGCCTGATCGCCAGATCGGCCAGCATGGCGAGCATCTGCACTTTTATGACGCCGGCGCTCAGCTACCGCCAATCAACGAGGCGGGCAGCCTTGAGCAGTGGCAGAGCCAGATCGGCGCCTTGTGCGTTGGTAACCATCGCTTGGCGTTTGTAGTCAGCACTGCCTTTGCCGGCCCCTTGCTTCATCTCCTTGGCCACGAGTCAGGAGGCTTTCACCTGTATGGCGATAGCTCGGGCGGCAAGACCACGCATCTGCAAGTAGCAGCGTCGGTTTACGGCGGACCACGGCTGGTGCGTTCCTGGCGATCAACCGATAACGCCTTGGAGTCGATAGCGGCGGCGCACTCCGATGGACTGTTGATCCTTGACGAAATCGGCATGTGTGATGCCCGAATTATCGGCGAGACCGTCTACATGCTGGGTAACGGCACCGGCAAAGCCCGGGCGAATGATCGAGGACAAGCAGGCCGCTCGGTACAGGAGTGGCGCCTGCTGTTCCTTTCGACTGGCGAGAAGACGCTGGCGCAGCACATGGCCGAGGCCAACAAGGAGCTCAAGGCCGGTATGGAAGTGCGCATGCTGGCGGTGCCAGCGAACGCTAGTAAAGGATTGGGCATGTTCGACACCCTGTGCGGGTTCGATGATGCAGCGGCGCTTTCAGACGCTCTTAAGCTCCGAGTGAGTAAGTTCTACGGTACACCGCTGACGGCCTTCCTGGATGCAGTGTGCGCGCCCGGTAAGCTACCGGGTTGGATCAGCATCTTACGCCGCACGGTCGAGCAGTTTATCGCGCAGAACGTCCCTGCTTCGGCGAGTGGTCAGGTGCAGCGCGCGGCAATGCGTTTCGCGCTGGCTGGTGCTGCCGGCGAGCTGGCCACCGCGCTGGGAGTAACCAACTGGCCAGACGGTGCTGCGCTCACGGCTGCCCGCGTCTGCCTGCATGCATGGCTAGCCGAACGCGGCGGCGCTGGAAACATGGAAGGTGAAGCCATTATGGCCCGCCTGCGCCAGGTCATTGAACGTTTTGGCGAGAGCAGGTTTACGCGGTGGGAATCCATTGCCGCTAAGACTGATGAGCATGGCCCGCGAACGATAGACCGTTTGGGGTTCCGCAAAACCATGGAACACGGCATGGGCGACACCATGCACACCACCATCACTTACTACGTGCTTCCCGAGGCATGGCGATCAGAGGTGTTCCGGGGAATGAACATCACAGCCGTGAACCGTGAGTTGATAGAGCGAGGCGTTCTACAGAGCGGCAAGGACGGAAAAGCGTCTTGCACTGTGAGACTGCCTGGCATGGGGATGCAGCGCTGCTATGTGGTGCTGAGTGAGCCCAACACCGAAGCGCCGTTGGCTGAGGCTGCGGCTGCCTGATAGCAGCCCCTGCACATGAGGCATACGCCGGCACGTCCGGCCTCGCCAGCCGCTCAAATCACACCTCAACTTTATGGATGACAGATCAATGAAAAGCCTTGAAAAACTGAATACCGAGCGCAGCCAACACCAAACAGAGCTCCAGGAGTTCGAAGGGCAAATTGCCCAATGGGAAGTGCACTTGAGTGACTCAAGCTTCGCAGCGACCTCAGCCGGCGACGACCTTCTGGTCCGCCTGCGAGAGGCAAAGTCAAAAGTCGGCGACATCGAATACAAGATCTCCGTCATCGACCAGGACATCGCGTGGTTCGACCGTAAAGCCAACACCGCAGAACTGATGGCTGGTTACAAGGAAAAAATGGAAAACTGGTTGTTGGACAAGGGCGACCTTCAGGGCAAAAGGAAAACTCTGGCAACGCGACTGGAAGAGCTCAGAGTACGTAACGAGCAAGCAATCAAGGATGCTCGACAAGCCGAAGAAGAGGCTGCTCGTGCGTATGCACAGGCTGTCGCTTGGGGCGATGCCGATGGCGAGAAAACGGCTGCTGCTGATGTACAGAAAGCTGCCAAGGCTCTGGCAACTGAACAGGAGCAGCAACGCCGTCAGGGCTTGATCGTTTCGGCATTGGAGCAAGAGATAAAGCTCATCGACGAACATATCGAAGAGGCAATCCGCGAGACTGAAAAAATAGAACGATCAGCAGTGCGCCTTGCTACCGAGCGGCTTCAGGAGGAGTGGGATGCAGCCGTTCAGCAGTTGATAGCTATAGGGTCGAAGCTATATGCCGGTAAGCGTTACATGGGCTGGGAGCAGAATGCATTCCATGATTTGAAGATCCGAAACGAGTTGGACTCCTGTGCGTGGGATTGGAGCGATTTGCTTAAGCTCAGCTACCAGTACGGACCGCAGCACATCATTGATCTGCAAGCCGACACTTTCGTTGAAGCCGAAGCATCGTAACGGTGCAGGTAAGGTTGCATCACATGATGTCAATTGTGTGGTGCATCAGCCCCATGCCCCCTCCGCGTAATTCTTAGGTGTCGTCATGAGTAAAAACGCTGAAAGTACAAAGTCACTGCTGGAGGATCTAGGCGCCCGAAAGCTCCACCTCATAAAACTGGTAAAAATAATCAATGGAAACTACAAGTCATTGACCCCAGTCGAGGTTAGTTCCATCAACGTAATCAATTTAGAGATCCAACGGATAGAGGATCACCTTGGGCGGCGGTAAGCATCCACAGTCTGCATGTCGAAAATGGAAAAGGGGCCAGAAGGCCCCTTCTTCTTTTTAGTAGTATGGCTGTGCTGAGTAGGTTCTGTCGGATATGCTTTTCGGCCGGTTTTGGTATCGATGGGAAGGACATTATATATGTGAAATTTTTGGAATGGTCGAGCTTTTTTGGGGGGGCGGTCGCGCGCCTTTTAATATGCTCGTAAAAAGCATGTGCCTATAGAGATCATAGATTATGAACTCTGAAAGGTTAACATATGGGGAAAGAACTACTTGCCCCATATGTTGAAGTCGCGCCAGGTACGAAATATCAACTGCTAGGCGCACTTCTAAAAATGTAATAAGCCATCGTCTGGCTTGAGGCGGAAACTTCAATTGCCTGGCCGGAAACGTAAGACCTTAATTTATTTATTGCTTTTCTTTCTCTGCTTTCATCACCCCGCAATCGCCAAACCAAAGAGCTATACTTAAATAATTGCAGCAAATTCGTCATGTCGTGTTCTTTCTCAAAAATCGTCCAGAGCGCGTCATGACAGCTATTAAACAGATAAAGGAAACCACCCTTGTAAAGGTAATGATATGCTTGTATGAGTCTGCTTTTATCTTGCGAAGTGTGCCGATCAGCATTAGCTACACCTAGCGCAACTATCGCCCTTGTCGCATCATATGTGTCGCCGTCGCTATTGGCTTGAAGTAATATGCTTTCGTACATGCTTCTCTGAGTTCCTGGATCTTGTTCCTTCCTGGCTTTCTCAAGCTTAATGCTGTTTAGAACAGTAGATGTTTTTTTCTTCTCTGCAATCTTAAGCAGCTCGTTTATTTTTGACTCTCGTTCAGGGTCAGTAGGTTGATTCTGAAGAATGATCCATTGGGCTTGCACTGCCGTGTTAGACCTTTTGTCCAGTGCAATTACTTTTTCTGCGCTTGATATAGCTTCGGCAGATGATTTAAGCGAGTGATGGCAGAGAGCGAGATTAATTTCCGTATGTAATCGATCTGATTTTTCAAGCAAGTCTGGCTCTATGCTTAAAATCATATCTCTCGCCTGCTCGGAATATACGTCACCATCCAGCATCCTTAACGCAAAGGCATGTTTCGTGGTGAAGTATGCATGCTGTTTGTCAGTGATGTGCTCGGATAGCAGCGGGAAGATATCTTGAAAAAAATCACACGCTGCCTTGAAGTAGCCGCCATTAAACAAAGCGCTTGCATGAAACGAAGCAAGCTCCACGACATAATTAATCTTTAGCTTGTCTTTAGAGTACGCAGCATCGACTGCGAGACGCTGGATAATAACTGCGGCATTGGAGATTTCGGAACTTGATTTGCCAGGCTTGTCGAATCTTAACGATCTCGGTGGCTTAAAAACCCCTTGTGAAGTCCGGTCCCCGAAATAAAGGTCTGCAGCTTTGCGATTTAAACTCCTAAATTGCACGGGATCCAACATGCTTATTAAAACTTCTCTAACCAGCCTATTTACAATGATTGTGTTTTCGGCATTAGGCTGATGTATTCCTAGGCTTTCTGTCTCTACTGTCGAAACCAGCCCGCGACCCTTGAGTTCGTGAACGCTAGAATAGAAAAATGGTGCTCTCGGGTTTAAGTATTTTATCCTCTGGAGCTGCTCACCTTGAGGGAATATGGTAAGTGCTTTAAGGAGGTCATAGCTACGTTTTAATGCGGGATCTGGCGAGTTCCCTATATCAAGGAGCATGTCTTTCAATGCATCATTGCCCGTTGATACGATCACTTCTTTTCCTGCTACATCTGAGGAAATAGCTGAAAGCCCAGATAGCCCGGTCACTGATAAGTTTTTTAGGACGGAATCAATTACGCATGGTATTCCGTCAGTGTTGCGATATATCCTGTCAATGACGTCATACGCACCGTACTTAGATCCGCCATTCGGGTGATCTAACACATACAGCCTAGTATCTACTTTATCTAATGGCTTCAAATCAATCTCAGCGTATTCGCCATTAGTAGGGAGAACCCTGGCCCTCAACATTACATTCAAATAAGGAGCGAAATCCAGAAATATCCTTGCCAGCTTTAGCAGTTCCTGCGTTTTCTCTTCGTTCCAGTTTATATCCACCGGAATATCATCAAGCAACAGGGCTACCCCGTTGATATTCTCAAGCGCACTACACAGCACTTCAAGTGAATGGCCTGTGTCACTTTTTATGCTTTCTTGAAAGCTGTGCAGGCTTTTAAAGTTTGCCATGTTGATGGCTATGTAGTTGGTTATCTTGGATTTGCACTTCTGCTGAAGGGCCCAAAGAAAGCCATCTTCACCCATTCCCCATTCAGAAATAACCCATGCACACCTATTTTTTTCGAGGGCCTCAATTAGTTTATCGATCTCTACCCGCCTAACATTAAGATGCTCCGGCGCCAGCGACATTTTTAATGCAAATGTATCGAGAACGCCCTCGGTTGTAGTTGCGAGCTCTGAGAGAGCTACAGCAGGAGTATGCTTTGGATAGCTTGGTGCTAGGGCTGATGCTTTTGAAGCAATTAATGTATCTTTTATTACCTCAAACTCAAAATATGGGTCAGCCCCCACCACTCTGCGGTTACCTGCTACCAGTCTGTCTTTCCTAGGCCAGAAAGACAGCTCTGCACTTCCATCATCGCAAGAGATTTTATTTAAAGAATACCCATGAATCCTTTCAACTCCAGTGCTTTGAATTTTTTCCAGTCCAAATAGAGATGCAGCCTGTAACTCCCTTCTAAATTTACTTCCCCCAGTAGAAATAGTCTGATGGTTCGGTTCGTGCATGTGTCCAAATAAATGGCAGGTAAAGCGCCCGTCAGGCGCAATGAGCTCTTTGAAATTAGCTTGGCTAGTTTGGCTTAGCCAGTTTAGTGGGTGGTGCGTTACAAGTAAATTGAAGTCATTGTTTGCGCACCATCTCTCGGGGTCGTTTGCAGTCACATTGCAAACTTGAGCTACGTCGACGTGCAATCTTCCTTTGTAATTCCCACCTCCAAGCTGGAGCCAAGCAGAGTTTAACCCTATGACCCCTAACTTTATACCGTCTTTTTCAATTACGCCCGACGAGTCACCAACTATGATTCCTGTCTGTGTGGAAATTGATTTTATGCCAAAGCTGTCCAGTGACATAAGCCAAGTGCGATAGTTTTCAAAATTCCTATTGACTAAATTGAGATATGGGTTTCCTATATTCCAGAATTCATCATGAAACCCTTCAGGTGTGCTCCACCACCCCTCTAGCACCATCGTTTCAGATTGAAATTTCGGGGGTCTTAACAGGTCGTGATTACCGGGAACGCATAATAAAGACGGGTTAAAATCTAACTCTTTGAACAGTCCCCACAACTCTAGTATCACTTCGGTTAATTTAGAGTAGTCCTCAGTTGATGCTCTTTGGGTTAGGTCGCCTGAAAAAATTACGAAATCCCAAGGACCATTAACACTATGCAGGCTCCGTAGGTCATTGAACAATGCGTGCTTGAGATTTGGCCACAACCATCCTTGCCCATGCATTCCCGCATGAAGATCGCTGAGATGAAGCCAGGAGATTTCCTTCATCATTTCCTTCCAAAAAAGCAATACCCGTGCTGACGCTTTTCTGTCAGCGGAGGTTCAGTTAGAAAACCAGTAATGGTATTTGGCCTAAGCATGCTTGCCTCTTCTGCGTCGCGGTCAAGCTCTGCGAAAGCGATTCGCTGTCATACTAGGATGGGACGCAGCCGCCTTCGGCCATCCTTTCGCTATCATAAACTCTGAAGATGGTGCTCTGCTATGGCTCGGCTTACGGTAGTGGTCTAACGAAGCCGGACACCCGTTTAGTCGGGAATACGTGCCATAGAGAGGTGTCTGATGACCAAGCGACGTCGTATCTGTACCCCCAGATTTCAAGCGCGAAGCTGCCAACCTGGTACTCGACCAAGGCTACAGGCATATCGATGCCGCGCGTTCGCTTGGGCTGGTGAGGTCGGCCCTGCGTCGATGGGTTAACCAGTCCCAGGAAGTGCGAAATGACGTAACACCGGCCGGTAGAGCGCTGACGCCGAGCAGCAAAAAGTCAAAGAGTTGGAAGCCCGGATCAATCGATTGGAACGTAGAAAATCGATCAAAAAACCACCCCGCCCCTTATGGCCGAGGAGCACGAGCGTTCGCATTAATTGATCAGATCCGTGCTCTAGTCAGCATTCACCTTCACAAATTGTCGAACCTTAGCTTTGCGTGCCGCTAAATGTGACTTCATTGCCCTATCAGCGCGACGCATATCGTTCACGTTGGACCTTTGCACCGCCCACCTGAATGCTTCATCAACGACCTCTAGTTTTTCTAGGTCTGCTGGATCAATTACGGGAGTGATACCGGTGGGATTTTCAATAAACATAACGACCTGTGTTTCCCTACCCTTTACTATCCGGAAACCGTACCGCTTATAGATTGGCACCATTGCTATGTCACAAGAGAGTCCTATAGCTGGAGAAATTTCCAGAATCACCTGCATCATTTTGCTCATGATGCCTTGACGACGGAACTGCTTCTGCACGGCCGTGTAATAAATATTGCACTCCTGCACTTCGGTTTGGACCAGTCCGAATAACAAGAAACCTACGATCCTGCCGTCATCCGTCGAAGCTGTAAGCAACTCAATCTGGGGTAGGTCGTGGCGCGTAATGTAGGTCCGAACCTCTTCCTCCAGCATGGTTTTGTAGCCGTCAAATAGAGGATGAGTTCTGGGTGGACTTGACATACTCAACGCGGTGACGTTCTCACCAACCAAATCAAGGACAGCCCTGCACGTGGCGGGATCAACAGGTGTGGCATGACGTGTGATGGTAAACATAAATCCCTTTGTGAAGTTCATCTCGAAGCCTTGAGGCTATTATTTCACCATCACTCTGTCCACCCCGGGGAGGACATGTAGCTGGAGGATGGAGGGATTGAGGATGTGCGCTTTAGGCCGAAAGCGGAAGGCCTAAGTAACACCGATACACTCTGGTCCGGGTTGTTACACTGGTGACCTGAGAGAGTGGTTAGTATGAATATTCCTTTAAAATCAATAACTTAATTTATAAGAAACACCTGCAACACATGAAACCCTTAAAAACTACGCTTATACCCCCGCCCCACGCACGGAGTGTCCTTCAGCGAGGGCGGTAGTCGCAGGCCTTGCGAGAGAGGGGGAGTGAGAATTGTGCTGGGGACCCTGCAGAAAATCATAAAATACGGGGCTGGAAACCCGCGGGACTTTGTTAGCAGCAGGGTGCCCAGCTTAGTGAACTGGTGAACCTAGTGAACACACCCATCTGGGTGGTGCACCTAATCGATCATTCTCCTGGCTACTCACCCTTTCCTAGGGAGGCTGTCAACCTCGTCAACTGTCAACCTGTCTCTAGCAAGGCACCGCGGGTTTCTGACCCCGTACCGTCCGAGTGCCTTCAGGGTCCCAGGTCGAAACTGACAGTGGGTTAGCATGGGCCATCAGCATTCTGCTACTGCCTACTGCTGCAACTGTGCTCACGCGTTGACTTGTTGCGTAAGCTGCTTGACCACCTAACCCAAGCTCCGTGTGCTAGAAACACACAAAACTAAAAGATGCCCGAGGATATGCGGTACTAGTCAGAGTTAGGCGGCAGTCTTTCCCGAGGGCACCGAACTCTTTCGTCTCCCCCACTTTCATCGCTACCTGCTCTTTCCCCAACACACCATAAATACCACTGGTTGGGTAGACTGATTCCACTCCAAGGACGAGATGGTTTTTTATCAGTTGCTTAGCCTCACCTTGCCGAATATCAACCACTTCGTCAGATACGATCGCTTTCGCAAGGCTTTTTTCAAGATTTTGGTTTTTTTCAGATAGGGCTTGTAGCTTGATTCCCTTCTCGTTGTCCTCCTTTACAATCGAAGCAATTTTAGAATTCAATAGTTCATTCTGGCTCCGAAGTGCTTTGAGCTCTTCTATAGAGGCGAATTGCTTTTGCAGTGTCTTACTGATATCTGTCAATCGATTGATCGTATTTGGAACATCCCAAGTTTTTGCAGTCGTAAGGGAATCGATTTCTTTGTTTCGTGCTTCAATTGTTTTATCTCGATCTTCTATTCGTCCTTGTTGGATCTGGTATGCAAGTGTGTATGCCCCTGGAACCAACAGGGCGAGTACGCAACCTATGACTTTTTCAGACGTCAACCATTGTGGCCATCCCACCTACCAAACTCCTTAAGTCTAAGAGCCCCTCAGCCGGAGCAACGGAAAGGTGTGGAAGGTACCCACGAGGCAATGATCTGTCTATCACCGGGTGGCTAAGGTGGACTTCGATTTAGGGATACGTTTAGGGATACGGTAGGTCGACTGTTCTCGCTATGCCCCGTAATATCTAGGTTGAATTAGCCATATTCGATTCCTGTCTCCGCACCAGAGACCAGTTTCCTGAAGTCTATGACTGTCTACGAAACACCCCGCAAAGCCCGCCTAGCGCGGGCTTTGTTGTTTCTGTAATTCCTCGTTTCGAAGTCCATTCACGGATTCGTCGGCCTGTCATATGTTAGTTTTTGCTAGGTAAGATTGACAGTAGTAGCGTCTTGGAAGGAAGTTTCTAAAAGTACAGGCCAGCAAGTTGAAGCGCTAGCGCCTTCCAACTCCAACGGACAGGAGTCCGTTTTATGCCTACAGATCTGGACGCGTTGCTTTCAAGTATTCGCGAGTGCGAAACCCATGACGCGGTAAAAAGTCGCCTCGCGCCTGAGCTCTACAAGAACAGGTCGTAAGACAGTTTGCTGATCAGAATCACCAACAACACCAGGAACAGCGTGCGGACAAAGGGCACGCCTTTATGAACCGCCAACCAAGTGCCAGTGAGCGCTCCGAGAATGTTGAATGCCGCCATGGGGATCGCGATCAGGTAAAGCACGTTACCCGTCGGGATGAAGAACATCAGTGCCGCGATGTTGGTAGCGATGTTCACGAGTTTCGCCGATGCCGAGGCATGCAGAAAGTCGAAGGCGAAGCAGCGGATAAACAGGAAGATCAGGAAGCTGCCAGTGCCGGGCCCGAACAGGCCATCGTAAAAACCGATGGCGCCGCCGATGCTGATCGCCAGCAGCTTTTCCTTGGTACCGATGCGCATAGGTTTATGCAGGGCGCCGAAGTCTTTTTTCCAGAAGGTGTAGATCGCCATCAGCACAATCAGCACCAGCACCGCCGGCCGCATCACTGACTGCGGTACGAACGATACCGTGGCGGCGCCGAAGAACGCCATGACAAAGGCCGCACAGGCCGCGGGGATCACAAGCCCCCAGTCGATCACCACCTTGCGTATGAAGGAGCGAGCCGCGAATGCGGTGCCGCAGGCGGCCGCGACCTTGTTGGTACCCAGCAGCGCAGCCGGTTGAGCGCTGGGTAGTACGTTGAACAGCGCGGGTATCTGGATCAGTCCGCCGCCGCCCACCGCCGCATCGATCAGGCCGGCAGCGAAAGCGAACACGCAAAGGATGACAATATCGACCATGAACTAAGGCTCTGACTATCTAGGTGGGTGGCGCATATCGCTGCAACCAGAGGACATGCTGATCTGGGCTGACGGGAAGGTTAACGGAAGGGCTTTTTCTGTGTTGCAATGTCGCATTGTGAAAAGTGCAATGAGGTGGTGCGTGGCATTGAACATGTTGGCGGAACTTGAAGCCTTTGCGGCCGTAGCTCGCAAGCGCAGCTTCGTCGCCGCGGCGCGGGCCTTGGGACGTTCCCCCAGTGCACTGACCCGCGCCATTCAAGCCCTTGAGGAAAGTGTCGGGCTCAAGTTGTTCAATCGCTCGTCCAATACCGTGAGCCTGACTGAGGCGGGTGAGTGCTTGTTACCCCACGCCTACAAAATGCTCGAACTGCAACGCGAGGTGGATGAAGACCTGGCCGGTCTCAGCGGCCTGGCCTCCGGCTGGATCCGTTTTTCCGCCCCCGAGGTACTTGGACACGGGGTGTTGCCGCGATTGATTGCGCAATACTGCGAGCGTTATCCAGACGTCAACATCGATGTGATTTTCACCGATGAGCTTCTTGACCCGGCCAAGAGCAAGCTGGACTTCTCGATCCGCGGGGCATTTCCACAATCCAGCGACTTGATCGGTTTCGCGCTCTGGACTTACTCACGCCATCTCTATGCCGCCCCCGGGTACCTGGAGCGCAAAGGCGTGCCCGACTCCATCGAGGTCCTGGCCTCGCATTCGCTGATCTTGCATACGGCGCCGCGGATTCTCAAAGAGTGGAATTTTCGCTGCGAGGGGCAGGCCATCAGCTTTCGGGTTCATCCCAAATTTCGTTTCAGTTCTGGTCTGGCGGTATTCCAGGCAGCCCTGGCGGGCGTTGGGATCGCCCGCCTGGCGGATTGGATGGCGGAACCTGAAGTGGAAGCGGGGCGCCTGCTGCGGGTTTGTCCGGAATACAGACTCACCTCCAGCAGTGGTGAGAGTCCACAGATGCATGCGGTTTACCCGGCTGGAAGTCTGCCGCTGCGGGTGAGGACGTTGCTGGAAATGATTCGTGGCGTAGGCGAAAGCCCCCGACTATAAACGCGGCTCAGCACTGGTATGAGGTTACGGGGCGCTCAGCCTTGTTCGCCCAATCGGCTGTTGGTCTGACGCTAATCCGCGCTTGATCAAACCTGGCCAGATCTTGTGATCTCTGATCTTGAGGTCATACGCTGAACGCCGAAAAAGGAGCCGAGTCGTTATAAGGTGGTCCTAACCCCGCCGATAGTCCAGTACCATTTTTTCCCATCTGAAGCTGTTAATCGGCAGTATATTGCCGGTTTACGCACTGTACAGTATGGTAATCGGCATTAGTATGCTGATTAAAGGTGTAGACATGCCGTTCAGACTGACGATCCAAGCGTTCGCCGGCGGTGCAGGGAGCCGAGCGTGTTGCTGAAAGAACGCGGCTGATGAATTCAGGGCGCTACCCGATCTGTTGATCGCTGCGCCTGCATCGATGCGCAATGCAGCCCCTCTACCTGTGAATAACCTGGATAAGCGACTCGTGGAGTGGGGACTGCGATGAAAAAACTACAGCCTGAAGAGCGCGCTCAGCTCGTCGAGGACATCGTCCAGCGCAACGCGGCGGGGCTCGATCCAATTGGGACATCCATCCGCCGGCTGCGGCTCGAGGTCACCGGGCTTGATCAAGCGACCTTCGCGACCATGTGCAAGATGTCCACGAAAAGCCTGTACGAACTGGAGAGCGGCAAGTCGAATCCGAAGCTCAGCACGTTGGAGGCCGTGCTACGTCTGTTTGGCGTGCGGATGGGGATGGTGATGACTGCCAGAGATAAGACTACTGCAGCCGTCGTGGACAACAATGTCGGCCAGTTGAAGGCTAATGGCCCAATCGCCGTGGCTGCGCGGCCGGTGGCCAGTCATTCGCCGCTGGCCAGCGCCTATGTGGTGGCCGGACCGAAACGAGGGAAAAGCCCTGCGGCAGCCAGAGCGAAGAAGGCAGTGTCGAAGCCGGTCTCGCCACGGGCACGGGAAAGCAGTCAGGAAAAGTGAGTAACGCAAGGCCTGCTCGGCGAGCGTGCTCTTATTGATTGCATGCAGTGGATATCCCCGCATGACGTAGCGCCTCGATAATAAACGGTGATTTTTTCTCCAGATACTCAGCCATTCCATCCGTATTGCTCGACTCCAGCTGAAGCTTCAACGCTTCATACTGCTGGCGGATCGAGGCATCGCGCCTAAGCAAATCTCTGAACCCCAACATCTGGGTGATCGCAGGGTGACCACAGGTACACGCGTGAAGCTTGTGCGTACGAATCCCATCCACATTACGCCGATAGAAGTGATGGCCTTGCGTTAGATCACTTCCTCGTACATAGCCTAAACCCATCAACACCTCGTCCCGCGTCGACGCATTGCGATGATCATGAACCTCGATTAGCACGTCGATCTCGGGCTTGGCCGCGAGGCCTGGAACAGAGGTACTTCCAACATGGTGTATGGCTATCAGCTCATCGCCAAAGGCCAAAGCGATGAGCGACTCGTCCGCTATAAATTGGGTGGGCCAAGTGGGGTTGTACGGGGTTATCTTGCTGGTCAGTGCCATTTCCGTTCCTTGGCGGCGGTACCTAGAGCACCGAATTTTCCCTCAGAAGACATGCATTCGCTAGCGTCTGATCAAGAACTATCGGGCATGTACCCGACAGGCCGGGACGACGCGATCAGCCATGCTCCGCCGCCAACATTGATCTGAACTGAGAAATGCTCTCTGCAGACAGCCCTGCACCTTCAAACACTGCGCAGGTGAAGCTAACGGGGGCGGTGCCTGGAGCAGTAATGATGCGGTCTGCCGTCACCGCTCTTGAGCTGCTTTGGTAAAGCGCGCAGCCTTCGTAACCGACGACAGCCTGCAGGAAATCAGCGCTGTTCGAGGTATGAGCAACCGTGTCCAGAAGCCCGGCTCCTGCAAGTGCCAGCGTTCCTCCACAGATACCGGCAATGATTGCTCCGCTTGAACGGCTGGCATGCAGAAAGTCGCGAATATCGGGGGCTTCTTCACGTTCCCAGACCATCCCTCCAATGACGACGACAACGTCCGGTTTCCAGTCCAGACATTCTTGCAAGCTGCTATCGACCGTTACCGCCAATCCACCCTGCGAACGGAAATGTCCAGTAGTGGGGGAGAAGAACCTGACGTGTATCCCGTAAAACGGGGACGCCGTACCCGCGATGAAGGCATATTCCCAGTCCGCAAAACCGGGGGTCAGTATCAAAGCCACGCGTGCCATCAGACAGAATCCTCCATGAAAGCGCGCAACATATGACGGAAACACAGGAACATCAATGTCTGTCCGCCCCGGCCCAGACGCTGCGCTCCACTCCCACTCAATGCAGCACCTGACTCAAAAACAACCGACTCCGCTCACTCTGCGGATTCTCAAAGAATTCCCCAGGCGTAGCCTCCTCAACAATCTCCCCCTGATCCATAAACACCACCCGATGCGCCACGGTCCGGGCAAAGCCCATTTCATGCGTAACACACACCATGGTCATGCCGTCTTCGGCCAGGTCGACCATGGTCTGCAGCACTTCCTTGACCATCTCCGGATCCAACGCCGAGGTGGGTTCGTCAAACAGCATGATCTTCGGCTTCATGCACAACGCCCGGGCAATCGCGACGCGCTGTTGCTGGCCGCCTGAAAGCTGGCCGGGGTATTTGTGCGCCTGTTCGGGAATGCGCACCCGTTCCAGGTAATGCATCGCCACCGCCTCCGCCTCCTTGCGCGGCATCTTGCGCGCCCACATCGGGGCGAGGGTGCAGTTTTGCAGGATGGTCAGGTGCGGAAACAGGTTGAAGTGCTGGAAAACCATGCCGACTTCGCGGCGGATGGTTTCGATCTGTTTGGCGTCGCTAGTCAGCTCGGTGCCGTCGACGACGATGCGGCCTTGCTGGTGTTCTTCGAGGCGGTTGAGGCAGCGAATGGTCGTCGATTTGCCCGAGCCAGATGGGCCGCACAGCACGATGCGTTCACCCTGGCGTACGCTGAGGTTGATGTTCTTCAGTACCTGGAACTCGCCATACCATTTGTTGACGTTCTCCATCTGGATCATGGTCTGTGCGCCCAGTGGATCCAGGGCTTTGCCGGTCGCTTGACTCATTTGAAACTCCTTGCCGGAGCACAGGCGCGCCGTCCCGGTGGAGGCGGGCACGCCGGGTGTGGAAGAGGATGTTGAAGTCAGTGCAGGACGCTTTCCAGGAACTGCCGGGTGCGATGCTCCTTTGGTGCGCTGAAGATTTCCGATGGCGGGCCCATCTCGATGATCTTGCCGCCGTCGAAGAACACCACGCGGTCGGCCACTTCCCGGGCGAAACCCATTTCGTGGGTGACGACGATCATGGTCATGCCCTCGGCCGCGAGGCCTTTCATCACGTTGAGCACGTCGCCGACGGTCTCCGGGTCGAGTGCCGAGGTGGGCTCGTCGAACAGCATCAGCTTGGGTTTCATCGCAAGAGCCCGCACGATCGCCACCCGCTGTTGCTGGCCGCCGGACAGCTCCGCCGGGTAGTGCTCGGCCTTGTGCCGCAGGCCGACGCGGTCGAGCAGGGCGAGGGCGTGAGCCTGGGCTTCTTGCTTGCTCGAGCGCTTGAGCTTGACCGGGGCGAGCATCATGTTCGCCAGCACGCTCATGTGCGGGAACAGGGTGTAGTCCTGAAACACCATGCCCACCTCTTCGCGCAGCCTGGCCAGGGCTTTGCGGTCACCGGCATTGGCCGAGTCGCCATTGGCGATCACCACGGTGCCGAGGGACGGCTCTTCCAGGCTGTTCAGGCAGCGGATGAAGGTCGACTTGCCCGAGCCGCTGGGGCCAATGATGACCACCACTTCGCCTTGTTGAACGTCCATGTCCACGCCCTTGACCACCTCGTGCGCACCGAAGCTTTTGTGCAGGTCGCGAACCGTCAGGATCGTGCTCATACGCCCGCCTGTGCCCGGGTCAGGGTTTGCAGGTTGAGGTCGGCCGCGCTGAGTCGCTCGCGGCGTTGCTGGTTGGCAATGCGCTCGGCGCTCAGGCGCTCGCTGGCACGTGCCAGGCTTGGCTTGAGTGAGCCGAGCGAGGGGCCGCCTGCGGAGCTGCGGCCTTGCACGTTGCTGACCGGGTCGAGGCAATCACGGACTTTCTGCTCGGGCAGATTGAGGGCGTGACCGAGTTGCTCGAGGGCGCAGGCATCGACCATCTGCGTGGTGATCTGGTTGGCCGGCAGGCCCTGGTCCATGGCCATCCGCACCACGCCGCCGACCACATGGTGGGCTTCGCGGAACGACAGGTCGACTTCGCGCACCATCAGGTCGGCAAGGCCGGTGGCGGTGGAGAAGTCTTCACCGGCGCGGCGTACCGCCAGGTCGATGTTGGGCGTTGCGGTGCGCAGCACCAGGTCGAGTAGTTTCAGGCAGCGTAGGGTTTCTTCGGCGGCTTCCCAGAAGCCGCGGGTGCCTTCGCGGTTGCCGTCGCCAGTGTGGGAGAAGTTGGTGCCCTTGATGCTCACGCTGGCGCCCATCAGCAGGCCGACGATGTGCCCGCTGCGGCCCTTGAGGTACTCGAGCACGGTGGGGTTTTTCTTTTGCGGCATGATGCTGGAGGTGGCGGCGACGCTGTCGGGGAAGTCGATGAGGTTGAACTCATGGGTGCTCCAGACAAAGTAGTCCTGCGCGACGCGGCTCCAGAACACCGCCAGGTGGCTCAGGTGCGACAGGCTTTCGAGCAGGAAGTCGCGTGAGCCGATGGCGTCCAGCGCATTGTCCAGGTAGCCGTCGAAGCCGAGCAGCTCCGCGGTGCGTGCGCGGTCGATGTCGAACGGCGTGCCGGCGAAAGCGGCTGCGCCGAGTGGACACTGGTTCATCGACTCCAGAGTCTGGATCAGGCGCTTGCTGTCGCGCTCCAGCGCCTGTTCCACCGCGCTCAGATAGTAGCCGTAGGTGATCGGTTGCGCCGGCTGCTGGTGGGTGTAGCCGGGCATCACCACTTCGGCGTACATCGCGGCGCAGCGCAGGGCCGTGGCGCGCACGGTCACCAGCTCATCGATCAGGTCCATCAACAGCTCGCGGCAGCGCAGGCGGTCGAGTGTGGCGAGTATGTCGTTGCGGCTGCGACCGGTGTGCAGGCGCCCGCCGATGTCGGCGCCGATCTGCTCGATCAGGTGTGCTTCGTAGTTGAAGTAGGCGTCTTCGCGGGACGGGTCCAGCTCGACCGCATCCGGCCCGGCCTGCTCCATGTCCAGCACACCCTTGGCCAGCGCACTGGCATGTTCGCCGCGAATCAGTCCCTGTTCGGCAAGCATCAGGATGTGCGCCTTGTTGACGTTGCCCAGGTTGGCGAAACCGCTGGCGAAGCCTTCCAGGCGCGGGCGATAGATGTACTCGTTGACTTCCGGCGCGGTGCTTTCTTTCAGACGCCGACTGACTTTGGATTCTTGCATGTTGGAACCTCTCCAATGGAAGTACGTACCGCCGGGCGACCCAGACGACGTTCGAGATAACGGCTAAGCCAGGTCAGTGCCGAGCAGATGACGAAGTACACCAGCAACACCACGGCGTAGACCGAGAAGGCCGGGCTGACGCCGGTCATCACGGTTTCCCGTTCGATGATGATCTGGCCGACCTTGAGGAATTCGCCTACACCGACCAGGGCACCCAGCGACGTGGCTTGCACGAGGATCGTCAGCAGCCCGGTATAGGCCGGCAGAATGGCTTTCATCGACTGCGGCACGATCACGTGCAGGTAGATCTGCCAGGGGCGCAGGCCCAGCGCCCAGGCGCTTTTCCACTGGTGGCGGGACACCGACTCCAACCCGCCCCGCACGATCTCGATACCGTTGGCGCTACCCCACAAGGTCAGGCCGACGGTGACCGCGGCAAACGGGCTCAGATCGACGCCGAACATCGGCGCGCCGAAGAAGATGAAGAACACGTTGACGATCAGCGGAATGGAGCGGAACAGCTCCACGTAGGCATGAATCGTCCACCACAGCACACGGTTCTTGACCGTGGCCAGCACGCCGAGCACGGCCGAGATCAGCGTGGTGAACAACAGCACCACCAGCGCCAGCTGCAGGGTCATCAACAACCCTTTTAAAACGAAGCTCCAGTTTTCGAAGATGAAGTTCATGCTCGCCTCACTGCCGGAAAGGGCGTTGTAAGTGGGCGGAAAGGCGCGCAGTCAGCAGCGCGAGCACGCCGACCAGCACCAGGTACATGACGCAGATGGCCGTGAACATCTCGATGGCGCGAAAGTCCGTGGCGATGCGGTCCACCGCGACGAAGGTCAATTCCGCCAGACCGATGGCCTGCAGGTACGAAGAGTTCTTCAGCAGCGAGATCGCGGTGTTGAGCATCGCCGGGAGGCTGGTGCGAAACGCGATCGGCAGGGCGATCAGGGCAAAGTACTGCGCCGGCTTGAGGCTGAGTGCCAGGCTCGCCTCGCGCATGCCGCGCTCCACGGTGGCCAGGCCGCCGCGGATGTTCTCGATCTGGTAGGCCCCAGCCCACAGCGACAGGCACACCACCCCCGACCAGAACAGCGACAACCCTAGGCCAATGGCCGGCAGACCGTAGAAGATGAAGAACAACTGCACCAGGATCGGCGTATTGCGGATCAACTCCACGTACAGCACCACCGCCTGCGACAGCACCGGCACTTTCATCACCCGCACCGCGCCGCCCAGCACACCGATCAGCATTGAAAAGAAGATGGCCAGCGCGGTGATCTTCAGCGTCATCAACACGCCGTCGAGCAGCGCAGGCCACTGCGCTATCAAGTAATGGATGTCGAAATCCATGATCGCGGCCGATCAGAGCGATTCGGCAGGTTTGGCCTGCTCGAACACACTGATGTAATAGCCCTGGATATTCTTCGGTACAAACTGCTCTACCCAGCCGCGGTACAGGTGCTCTTCACGCATGCGCAGCACCGCCGCGCTGAGGAAGTCGCGCCACTGCTCTTCGTTCTTGCGCACACCGATGGCCGCATCGGAGATCTGGAACGGTTCGCCGATCAGGCGCGCGTCCTTGTCGTTGTCGGCGACCACCACCAGCGTTGCGGCGTCGTGGGTGTAGGCATCGGCGCGGCCCTGGCGGAAGGCTTGCAGGGCATCGGCGGCGCTGTTCATGCGCAGGGTTTTCACGTCGGGCATGTGGTCTTCGAACCACTTGGCCTGCACCGAGCCCTTGAGCGTGGCGAGGGTCTTGCCCTTGAGGTCGGCGATCTTCTGCGCCGGGCTGTCCTTCTTCACCACCACGTCACTCGCGCCCCAGCGGTAGGGCGTGGTGAAGTCGATCACGCGCTGACGCTCCGGGGTTACGCCGAGGGTAGCGATGAGGAAGTCGACCTTGCGCCCCAGCAGTTGCGGCACTCGGTTTTCGGCAGTCACGCAGGTAAAGCTGACCTTGTCCTTGGAGCCCAGGGACCACAGTCACACCTGCTTGGCCATCTCTACTTCGACGCCGGCAAAGTCGCCCTTGTTGTCTTGATAGCCATAAGGCGGCTGGTCGCAACGCACGCCAGCTCGCAGCTGGCCTGCCTCTTTGATAGCTGCAGGAACGGCCGGCAAGTCGACGGCCAGTGCGGTGGACACCGCCGCCATGGACACGCACGAAAGGGCCAGCGCAGCGCTTAGTTTTTTATACGAGAACGACATGATGCCTCCTGATTACCGGGCTGCATCGCCCCACTGGCGTGCGGCGAAACGATGAGTACAAGGGCAGAGCTGAAATGAAGCTTGAGCACCGGTTTTGTTTTTGTTGTTGCGGGTATGCGCTCGGTTGGCATCGCGCTGCATCGGGGCAGACGTCGATGTAGATCTAGTTATAAAATCTTCGGGTCATGCAATCAAATGACAATCCATCAACTAGTCATGCAGAAATGATATGGCCATTAATTTCAAGCAGATCGAAACCTTCCGCGCGGTGATGGTCAGCGGCTCCATGACGGCGGCGGCGCAGGCGTTGCATACCTCGCAGCCGAATGTCAGCCGCCTGATCGCACAACTCGAGCGGGCCAACGGCTTCAAATTGTTTGAGCGGGTGGGCGCGCGATTGGTGCCAACCGATGAAGGCGCGCAGTTTTTCGCCGACGTCGAGCGCGCCTTCATCGGCCTGCATAGCCTGGAAAACTCCGCCCAGCACCTCAAGCGCGGCGGCACCGGGCGCTTGCGCATCGGCGCTGTGCCGTCGCTGACCCACGGCCTGCTGCCGGCGATCATCCAGCGCTTTCGCCAGCAGAACCCACACGTGCATATATCGATCCACACCAATGACTCGCCCAACGTCGCGCACTGGGCGGCCACCCGTTTCTGCGATGTATGCCTGGTGTCGTATGTGGCCGAGGACATGGCGGGGGTGCAGTCGGAAATCATCTGTGATGTGCCTGGCGTGTGCATTTTCCCCAAAGGGCATCGGCTTGGTGCCTTGGAGGTAGTGACACCGGCAGATTTGAAGGGCGAGGAATTCATCTCGCTGTCGCACACCGACGGCTCCCGCACGCGGCTCGACCGACTGTTTGCCGAAGAAGATCCGCGCGTGCTGAACATGGATGCGACCCATGCTGCCACTGTCTGCTCACTGGTCGGGCTTGGGCTGGGCGTCAGCGTGGTCAGCCCGCTGGTGGCCAACGAGTACCTGCATACCGATATCGACATCCGGCCGTTTGCGCCTGAGTTGCGGTTTTATACGTATTTGCTGTTGTCGTCCGACCGGCCTGAGAACGTGCTGACGCAGAGGTTTCGGGTGTTGGCGGGGGAGATGTTGAGGGAGGCGGCGCGGGGGAGTTTGGAGAGGGAGCGGTAGGCAACGTGACTTCTCGGCCCGCTAGATAAAGCAAGTATTCAGAGTTGCCTTGAGCTATTGTTAGCTGCGCAAAAAATTGCCTGATGCATTTTTTCAAGGATTGAAATGAAAGCCCTATTGCTTGTGCTATCGACCTTGCTCCTGCTTTCCGGCTGCTCCACGCCGCTCACCGCCACCAAGGCCAGCCCTTCCATCGCCGAAACCAAATCGGTGCAGTTCGGTGGGAAGACGTTTGTCCTCAAGTTCCAGAAGCAGGGCCTGTGGGAATATTTCCCTGAAGATGAAAGCATGGATGCCTGGACCGAGATGGTCGACTTTACTGTCGTGCCTCGCGAGATGAACCGCTTCAAGCCCCTCGACCTGGCCAAACGTGCCATCCAGCTGCATCAGCAGGAAAACCCGAACATGCCGGCAGTTCTGCTGACAAAAAATAGAACCGGGATCGACTACGCGATGATGTACTACCCCGATTCAGTCCGTAAGGACGGGCAGTTTTCGGAGATTAGCTACTTCAAGTACTACACCGATGGCACCACCGGCCAGACGATCATTTTTCACTTCGCCCGGACCATTCCAAAACCGAACGATCCCACCGAGAGCGCAATAGCGATGGGGCAGGAGATCCCGCCGCTGATGGAAGCATTCCCGCTGTACCGGCCGTGACACGGCTGAGTGAACAGTACCTTCGCCAAGGTGGCATTCGTGGTTGCGTTTGCCGAGCGTAAGCAGGGGGACAATCTGATGCTGGTCTGTGAAACGGAGGGAGAAGCAGTAGCCTCAGTGTCAGGCCTGGCGGTGGAAGGGCGCTAATTAAAATCTCATCCCTTTCAAGCAAAATTAATTAAAATCTCTGTTTTAGGTTAGCCATGAAAAATCTACTGATTGCTTTCATCCTGTTGGGTTCGGCGGTGTCTGTTAAGGTTTTAGCGAACACGCTAGAGGTCGAGCATCATCGGATCGAGCAACGCTGGTATTCGTTCAGCGAAGTAGTAGAGAAAAGAAAGAAATATGACAGGGTGGATATTTCTCGAGGGTATATCGAATACTATTTCGAGGGTGAAAACCATGCCTCCAACGCTCTGGAGGAGCGCCTGTCGCCGCGTGAAAAATTCTACGCCGATCATGCAACCGTTGGCACTTATGCCGTAGCTGATTACGCGACCGCGCTGGACAAGGCGTGCGTAGATGTGGTCTCTGGGTCGCTGGGATCGTTCAGAGGCAGCTATGAAAACGCTAAGAGACCTGACAGGCAACAATATAAGAGAACGGTCGTTGGTATCAGGTCATTAAGCTACAAGGGCCCTGAGTTTAACTTCAAGAGTCCTGCCTCTTGGTCGTCTATAGAGTTGCCGAAGGACAAGAGAAGCCTTCTGTGTGAGATTTATGAAGTCAAGGATGAGGCCAATGACGTGAAATACATTGTCTACGCTGCATCGGTGACAACCGCTATGTTCGACGAAATTCATTCGGCACCACTGCCCGCTAACAAACCGAATAATTAGCTCATTGCGATAATGCTGCGGCACCTAACGCTGTGGCATCAAGCGGATCAGCTTTGAGCCTGGCACGCTCAGTAATTGTCTGCCAACCGACACATTTTGCTGTCGTCCAACGCCACGGGTTTGCCTGGCTCCGATCCATGTGGAAGCTGCCTGACAGCCACCGTACAGTTGGATTACCCCGACGCGACAAGTTCGTAGTCTGCCCCCGGTTGCGGTACGAATGTGAACCTGTTGTAGCAACGATCGCGGTTGTAGACAAACGACACGGGCTCGCCTGCGGGTATCTTGAATTCACCCCGGACTGTGCCAACTGTTGGCTGTCAGGGGCCGGCATTCCCAGGCTTTCATTAGTCCCCTATCGCGTGTACTCATTAGGCTCACGCGGTGCTGTGCTGGCTTGACCATCAGATCATTACCAGCGGATACGGGCAATTTCTGCGTCGCTCATCTGGCGCCAATCATCCTTGCTGATCCCGTAATCCTGCTCGGCGGATTCCAGAGCCAGCTCCAGCGTAATCATCAAATGATCGCCTTCAATCTGCTGGCTGGCGTAGTCCACGAAGCGAATCTCCATGTATACCGGCGGCTCGTGCTCACCCGCAACCTCAAGACCAAACAACACGATCGTCGAGACGCTGGGGCGGTAGGCGCAAGGTATTTTCACATCAGCAACCATATGCAGCGGTTGTGGCTTCATATCTGGTACCTGAGTCGCTGGGCCTGAGGGGTAGCCGCTATCTGACGTCTGTGCCTGGGTACAGCTCGGGCGGTGGCTGGTAGTCAGGGTTTTCGAATTGACTGTTGGTGTAGAAGGTCTCGGCGGTTGGCCCAGCATTCTTGTAGGTTACATTTTCGTTACGGACCAGATGCCAGCCCGTACCTTCTTTGTCACGCTCGATTAGCGTTGGGGACAGCGTGCATTTTCCACTGGAACCTGAAGTGAGGAGGAACTGATAGTAGCGCCCGGCTTCAGGTGTGAATTGGGTTGTGACAAAGCAGGTCCTGGTACGCGAGCCCTCCCATGTCATATACACAGTTGTTTCCAGGCCCGGCCGAATCGTCGATTCGTAGTAGTCCCAGGTCAGGTCTTGCCCCGCTTTGGGCATGCCAATGTCTTGGGTATTGGTAAAGGGGAGAGGCCCGGTACGCACCACACCGCCGGTCTTCACACCGTTGTCGGTCTGGTAGATTGCCGCATGCTGGGTGAAATTGACGACACGAATCCAGGCCGGATTCGGCTCATTCGCTGGTGCGACAAAGTAATCGGTGTGGGGAAGATACTTGCAACCTGCGAACATCGGCAACAGCACTAAACAGAATCTCAAGCGTGTCGTCATTGACCCATTTCCCTGCAGAATTTTCGCTATGACCGCGTCTGCAGGGGTTTATTCGTCACCCGCAGTGCTTTTCTCGGGGGGAATGGCTATTGGTCTGCGTGCCTTATCACGAGCTTCTCGCTCGAGCCAGGCAAGTGAGCGAGGGTGTGACGGTTGGGTAGGCTCAACACACGTGCAAGAACGAGGTCAGAACGATTCGACTGGCTTCTTGGCTTGTTGAGCACTCCTGAACCAGCAGAGTGAATTTCACCAGTTCCTCCATCACATCGACTACCCGGTCGTAGTACGGTGAAGGCTTCTTTCGATCTGCCTCGTCGAACTGCAGATACGCCTTGGGCACAGACGACTGATTCGGGATGGTCAGCATGCGCATCCACCGACCCAGAACCCGCACTTGCTTCACTGCGTTGAAGGACTGCGAGCCGCCGCACACCTGCATCACCGCAAGAGTCGTACCCTGTGTGGTGCGTACGGCACCCCATGGTCAGATCCAGTCAATCTGCGCTTTGAACACCGCAGACATCGCTCCCTGTCGTTCCGGAGAGCACCACACCTGTCCGTCTATCCATCAGCGACAGATCAAGAGCTGGAAAAGTATTGACAGAGTCCCTATCAAATTCGCTCATCACAGGGCTCCGATCCGATCCAGAGCCTGCTTCAGATCAGCGCCCTGAAGCGTTTTCAGATCCAAGTTGAAGAACGCGGTAAATCGCCTCTTGATACGTTCAACGGTCGCTTCAAATGCGGCCTGAACCTGCTCATCAGTGCCGTCGACCTCAGACGGGTCGGACAGCCCCCAGTGGCTTTTGATGGCCGGGCCGAAATACACCGGGCAAGGTTCGCCGCCCGCCTTGTCGCACACGGTGATGACGATATCGGGTGGTGTGGCTACGAAGACTTCCGAGCCTTTGCTGTACAGGCCGGACGTGTCGATTCCCAATCCTTGCAGAGTGCTCAGCGCTCGCGGATTGAGTTTGCCGCTGGGGAAGCTGCCCGAACTTATGGCCGTGAAGCCGTCTGGGGCGACATGGTTGAAGAGCCCCTCGGACAGGACGCTACGACAGCTATTGGCCGTACACATGAACAGAATCTTCATAAAGCAACTCCTAAGCGCTGATGCTCAAGCGCACGGCGAGTGCTGCCAGTGTCGTAAGCAAAATGGGAAAGGTGAGTACGCAGCCAACCTTGAAGTAGTAACCCCAGGTGATGCGGATATTTTTCTGGGCCAGGACGTGCAGCCAGAGCAGCGTGGCCAAACTGCCGATGGGGGTGATCTTCGGGCCGAGGTCGCAGCCAATGACGTTGGCGTACACCATGGCCTCGTGTGCGAGTCCCGATACCCCACTGCCCTGGATCGACAAGGCACCGATCAGCACGCTGGGCATATTGTTCATCACGGATGACAGCAACGCGGCGGTGAAACCGGTACCCAGCGTGGCAGCCCACAGGCCATGGTCGGCGAAAGTGCCAAGCAGCGAGCTGAGTCCTTCAGTCAGCCCGGCATTCTTCAGCCCGTAGATCACCAGATACATGCCAAGCGAAAACAGGACGACTTGCCAGGGGGCGTTGAACATCACTTTGCGTGTCGAGATCACATGCCCCTTTGCGGCAATGATCAGCAGCACCAAGGCGCATACGGCGGCGACAGCACTGACAGGAATACCAAGCGGCTCAAGGACGAATAACCCGAGCAATAGAAGTACCAGCACCCACCAGCCTGCAAGGAACGTATGGCGATCTTTGATGGCTTTTTCTGGCCGCCTTAGTTGCTCCGGCGAGTATTCCAGCGGCACCTCCTTTCGATAAAACAACCAGAGCATGCCCAGGGTCACCACGACGCTGACCAGATTCACCGGCCACATGATTGAGGCGTACCGGGCGAATCCGATATCGAAAAAGTCGGCAGAGACGATGTTCACCAAGTTCGAGACAACCAGCGGCAGGCTGGCAGTGTCGGCAATGAAACCGGCAGCCATCACGAAAGCTAAGGTCGCCGCTGGACTGAAGCGGAGCGCGGTCAGCATCGCGATCACGATGGGAGTCAGTATCAATGCTGCGCCGTCATTGGCAAACAGGGCCGAAACCGCTGCCCCCAAGAGCACCATCAGTGCAAACAGGCGTGCGCCGCTGCCTCTTCCCCAGCGAGCCACATGAAGTGCTGCCCACTCGAAAAAGCCCGCCTCATCCAGCAGAAGGCTGATGATGATCACCGCGATGAACGTTGCCGTGGCATTCCACACTATGTGCCAGACCACTGGGATATCGCTGAGCGTGATGACACCGGTCAACAATGCGAGTACCGCCCCAGCAGACGCGCTCCAGCCAACGCCAAGTCCACGGGGTTGCCAGATCACCAGTACCAGCGTGACCAGAAATATTGAAATTGCCAACAGCATGTCAGTTCTCCAGAAACACTTAGCAACAGGAAGCCTGGCGTACTGGGCGACCTTCCATCGAAGCAAGGCGACCTTGATCATCGCCGAGCCAGGAACGGTTAGCCTCAAGGGTCGTGTGGAGTACCTCCACTGCCCACTGAGGGAGTTCTGGATGAAGGCGGTAATAGATCCATTGGCCCTGACGGCGATCTTCCAGCAGCCCGCAGGTGCGCAACTGAGCAAGGTGTCGGGACACTTTTGGTTGGTGATCGTCGAGCGCCCAGATCAATTCGCAGACACATAGCTCTCCCTCGGCAGCGAGCATCAGCATGATTCGGGCGCGAGTTTCATCACCGAGGCATTTGAAGAACGTGTGGGGCTGAAAGGACATGGCCGACCTGTATATTCGTTTATGCACATATTCGAATTTACAGATATAAATACCTCAGTGGAAGCAGCTTTTTTCTACGCGCGGTGCGTTTTCTTCTCACCTGGTGCCAACATCTGTACGGGTGTTTCATCAGCATGCACAACGTGTTGGGTCAACACTGCTTCGCGCAGCGCATCCACCAAGGGCTGGAGCTGCACGCCGGTTTGCCCTACCCATTGAGCCAGTGTTGAACGCGGGATGGCCAAGCCTGCTCGGCCAAAGATCCTTTCTTGCCGGTACAGCGGCAGATGGTCGGAGAACTTGGCCACCAACACATGTGCAAGCAGCCCGGCAGTGGGGATGCCCTTGTCGATCACTTGGGCGGGCACCGGCGCCTGGGTGAGTGTTTCGCACTGGCGGCAGGCCCACTTGCCTCGCACATGCAGCTCAACTGTGAACACCCCCGGCGTGTAATCCAATTTCTCGCTGACGTCTTCGCCGATGCGTTGGAGTTGGCAGCCGCAGACACATTCGGTGCTTTCCGGCTCGGCACTAATTCCCCTCAACTTCAGGTGGCAGCCAACTGCCTCAACCTGCGACTCAACCCAGGCGTCGTGCCCGTAACTCGCTTGAACGCCCGACTGAAGGCCGCCTGAGACGTATAGCCCAACCGCTGCGCGACCTCTTCAATAGGTACTCTTTCCAGCGTGAGCCACTGGCTGGCAAGCCGCATTCGCACTTCGGTAACGTAGCGCAGTGGGCTCATGCCAATCGTCAGTTGGAAGCGCTCGGCAAAGACCGAGCGGGAGGTATTGCATTGCTCCGCCAACTGCTCGACGGTCCAGTCTCGGCCCGGTTGCTGATGAAGCGCCAGAAGTGCACCTGCCAGCCGAGGATCGCGCAGAGCGGCAACCAGGCCGGAGGCGTTGCCGCAGGCGCACTCGACCCAACCGCGAACGACCATGGCGGCGACCACATCGGCCAATCGCGCGAGGATGCCGGCGAAGCCAACGCGTGCGGCGCTGACCTCGCGCTCCATGGTGGTGAGAATAGGCACCAGCCCGGGGTAACGCTGGCCGCCGGCATCAATAAGCATCAGGCCAGGCATCAGCTTGCCAAGGCCATGGAGGCTGCCCAATTCGAATTCCATGCATCCACTGAACAAAAGCGTGGTCGGCATGGAGCCGGGATCGGTTCCGGTGTCCACCGCGCTTACGGTTTCGCCGAGAGGCTCGCCGTCCAGCAGATCAATGTCCTGCACGGGTACCTGCGTATGCGAGAGCAAGTGATGGGCCGCGCCATGGCAGATGAAAACGGCGTTACCGGCGGACAGCGCATAGGTCGTCCCGTCTTCCATACGTAGCACCGCGTTGCCGACCGCCAGGAAGTGGAACCAAGCATGCCCGGGTTTGGCAGCAAAGGCCAAGCCGAAGGCTGGGCCCGCCTGGATACGGCGGTACTCGACACCGCGCAGGCGCATGCCGCGCAACAGCTCGTTGATGAGGTCGGAAGAAAGGGCAAATTGGTCTGTCGACATCGATCCGGTGTTTTAATCAAAAAGTTGAGTTTTTCGATCATAGATCATCCGGATTCTCGCGCCTAGACTACCGGTCGCAATTGAAGATTGGGAGATCCATGAAGTGACTGACCTTATATGCAATGCCTTACCCGACAGCCGTCGCGGCGCCGCGCCGTATGCAGAACCCATAACTCCAGCGTGGATGGCCGTATTCTCGTTGGCGATGGGCGTGTTTGGCTTGCTGACCGCTGAGTACCTTCCGGCCAGCCTGTTGACGCCGATGGCAACCGAGCTGGGGGTGTCCGAAGCGCTGGCTGGCCAAGCGGTAACGGTGACAGCGGTGGTGGCGCTGTTCGCTGGCCTGTTGGTGCCAGGCCTGACTCGAAGTATCGATCGGCGCTGGGTGTTGCTGGGGTTTTCCACGTTGATGATCGCATCCAACCTGCTGGTCGCCGTTTCCTCCAGTTTCGCGGTGCTGTTGTTGATGCGTATCTTGCTCGGCGTCGCGCTTGGTGGGTTTTGGAGCATGGCGGCAGCGGTGGCGATGCGCTTGGTGCCCGTGGCTTTGTTGCCGCGAGCGCTCTCGATCATTTTCAGCGGCATCGCCGTCGGGACGGTGGTCGCGGTCCCGCTGGGTAGTTATCTGGGCGGGCTCTATGGCTGGCGCAGTGCGTTCTTTGCAGCGGCGGCGGTGGGGGTGGTGACCCTGGTTTTCCAGTCGCTTACGCTGCCGAGCCTTGCGCCACGTCGGCCGGCACGGCTGCGTATGGTGCTTGAAGTGTTGCAGCGCCCAGGCATTGCTATGGGAATGTTCGGTTGTGTGCTGGTGCACAGCGGCCACTTCGCGATGTTCACGTATATTCGGCCATTCCTCGAAGATACGACCGGCATTGGCCCGCAGGGCCTGTCGCTGATGTTGCTGGGTTTTGGTGTAGCGAACTTTGTCGGCACGTTGGTGGCCGGGTGGATGCTCACTCGTCACCCATTGGCCACCCTGGTGTTGATGCCAGCGTTGGTAGGCGTTGCGGCACTGGCGCTGGTCTTGTTGCCAGCTTCGGTGCCAGGGCAGGCTGTACTGCTGGCGGTCTGGGGCCTGGCCTTTGGGGGTGTGCCGGTGGCATGGTCGAACTGGGTCGCCAGCGCGGTCCCTGATCAAGCGGAGAGCGCTGGAGGCATGGTGGTAGCGTCTGTGCAGTCGGCCATCGCCACAGGCGCAGCAGCGGGTGGGGCAATGTTCAGCCTCGGTGGCAGCGCAGGCGTATTCGTGGCGGCGGCCGTGCTGATGCTGCTGGCCGCGTTGCTGATTGCACTGCGTGTGCGAGTTCCTGCGGCAGATGGGGCTGTGCTGAAAGGGGGGGTGCCTTGATCGGCATTTTCGTCACAGGTTTATCTCGCTACCTGTACCAGCGGCCACGGCTGGTAAATGGGCTAAACGTGGGCCCAGGCCTCACGCTTGTCGCATCTGGCGTTTCGATTGCGCATTGAGTCAAAAGCGTACGCCGCTGGAGTGACTCGTCGGCAGCCTCAGTTATCCATCTCAGCAATCTCTGTCTTACGCCGTACAGACTCCGAACCAGCAGCCCGCCGCACCGCAGCCACCCCAGCAACCGGCTCAACCTTGACCACCGGCGCAGGCTGAAACCACACCGGCCACGAACTGCGATGCCGGCTCTCGACTTCGACGCAGGGGATCAATCGCTCGCGCAGCACATCGGTCTCGCCCACAGTCTTCGCCACGCGGTACTTCACGCCATGCACGCACTCGCGATCACCGAACTCGCAGCGGTTCAGCGAGGTGCCGCCGCAGGGGCCGTTGGCGAGACCTTTGGGGCAGGATTCTGGGCAGATATAAAGCGTGTCTTGCAGGCGACAACTGCCGCAGGTGTCGCAACCCACCAAGGGCCTTTTGACGCCGCGCTCAAGGCCATGCAGCAGGCGTGCGGCGCCAGGTGTCGCCCACAAAGGTCTGGTCACCGCCCAGCCAAACGCACGACTGGCCCAGTTCTCGTGGTCGAACAAAAACCCGTGCATGCCCGACAACAAGCGATAGCGAACCCGCTCCCGCGGGCTGGCGCTGACCCGTGACTGGCCAAGCCGCCAGTCCGCGCCGGGCGGGGTGAAGGTCACTGCGGGCAGGTCCGGCATCTGCCAGCTGGCAGTCCAGGCAGGCGCCCATTGTTCAAGGGTGTAAACACTTGCCAGCACTTGCCCCAGTTCACGCTCGAGCGTTTGCAACTGGGCAAGCTCATGCACTCCGGACAGGTGCACGCCGGCATAGCCCATCAATTTCAAACCGACCACCTGCAACGCCAGCCGCTGAATACTGCGCGCCTGGGCATACGCTTTGGACACTGCCAGCTCAGCCGCGAGCACGTCGCGCATGGACGGAGTGACGACGGCGCCGGCAACGTGTTCGAGCATCTGCGCGCGCCCGTGGGTGAGCGCCATAAGGCAGGCGATCAGCGGTTTCGGTGTGCGCTGACGAGCCATCCACTGCAGCGCTTCCTGATGTTTTTGATCGTCGTAGCCGAGCTGCAGGGTGAGGAAGTCAGCACCGGCACTGAGCTTTTTCTCTGCCTTGAGATACTGCGCAGCGCCTTCTTCTTCACGGTACTTGAACGGGTTCAGGGCTGCACCGAGCAGCCAGTTGGGGCGGGCCTGGCGGGCGATCTGCAGGGCGGGGACGGACTCGAGGTAGCGCACGGGCTGTTGGCCGGGCGTGTGCCCGGGCAAGCGGTCGCCGGTGAGTATCAGCAACTGGTCGAGGCCGGCGGCATCCATGTGTTGCAGCTGGCTGAGCAGGTCATGGCGCTCACGGGCCTTACCGGAGAAATGCAGCAGGGCGGGTACGGGTGTGGCGAGCGAATTGAAGGCGTCCAGCGGTGACATATCTAACGGGCTGCCGACGCGGTCGCCGATGGACACGGTCAGTGGCCAGCCGCACAGCTGTTTGCGGGCCATGATCGCTTCAAGCGCGGCGAAGCGCTCGGCAGAGGGCTTGGGCACGAATTCCATGATGCAGACGAAGGCGTGCTCATGCAGCGCGGTTTTCAGCAGGCTCATGCGGGGCTCGGCAGCGGCAGTGGATCTGGCCGGCATTGTGCGGCAGATGGGTGAGGTTGGCTTGTCTGATTGCGCTGGTGACAGGTGTGGAAAAGACATGCCATGGCGCGGCTGGGCCAATCTCAAGTCGGTGTACGTCAAAGCGCTGTATGAGAATTTCTTGAGATGATCATAAATTATATGAGTTTGTCTCAGCATCGCATCTCCCACAGACTTGCCCCATTGAAATTCAACGGCAAGGAACACCTCTCATGGCACTGGCACACAATCTCGGCTTTCCACGCATCGGCTGCGATCCCGAACTGAAGAAGGCCCAGCAGGCGTTCCTCACGGGCGCGCTGGATGAAGCCGGCCTGCGTGCGGTGGGCCGTGAGTTGCGTGCC
The DNA here is from genome assembly GCF_052850745.1 of Pseudomonas sp. 1121_17. Taxonomy (NCBI): domain Bacteria; kingdom Pseudomonadati; phylum Pseudomonadota; class Gammaproteobacteria; order Pseudomonadales; family Pseudomonadaceae; genus Pseudomonas; species Pseudomonas sp. 1121_17. The sequence goes on along the minus strand of NZ_VXCX01000007.1, from coordinate 183,189 downwards.
AAGCACTGGCAGCTGCAGACAGACGCAGGCATCGAGCTGCTGCCAGTCAGCGACCACGCGCTGGAGCTGACACAGTGGTTCGACCGCAACAGCCACCACCTGGCCCCGCAGCTCAGCGTTGATCAGCAGTTCGCTTTGAACTGGGAGCAACTGCTTGAAGAGGTAAACGAGGCCAAAGCGCTCGGCCATGCGGTCAAGCCAGTCGTGCTCGGCCCGCTGACTTACCTGTGGCTGGGTGAATGCCAAGGTGGCGACTTCGACAAACTGGACTTGCTCGATCGCCTGCTGCCGCTGTACGACCAGATCCTCAACCAGCTGGCTGCGCAAGGTGTGGAGTGGGTACAGATCGACGAACCGATCCTGGCGCTGGAACTGCCACAGTCCTGGAAGAATGCCTACGAGCGGGTTTACAACATCCTTCAGCGTGCGCCGCTGAAAAAGCTGGTCGCGACCTACTTTGGCGGCCTGAACGCCAACCTCGGCCTGGCCGCCAATCTCCCGGTCGACGGCCTGCACATCGACCTGGTGCAGGCCCCTGAACAATTCCCGACCATTCTTGATCGCCTGCCGGCGTACAAGGTGCTTTCGCTGGGCGTAGTCAGTGGCCGCAACAGCGGGCACTGGAACCTGGACGACGCGCTGCACGTACTGCGCCTCGCCGCCGAGCGCCTGGGCGACCGGTTGTGGGTCGCGCCATCGTGCCCACTGCTGCATAGCGCTGACGAGCAAGACGATGCCGAGCGCAACAATGAGCTCGCCCTCGCCGCTGACAAGTGCCAGCAGGTAGCACTGCTGACCAAGGCGCTCAACCAATCGGACTTAGCCCAGGCTCGCGCCGCGTAGCAGGCGAGCCACTGTTCATATCCAGATACAACCTGGCTTTGCCGCACCTGCCGAGTTCTGTTTCGATGCCGCTCGGCCATCCGGCCTACAGGGAGTGTTGGGATGAAAGTTCTGGTGGTGGGTGCCAGCAAAGGGCTGGGCAAGGCATTGATCGACGGGCTGGGAGCAACGGGCGATACGCTGATCGGGGTGTCACGCACGCAGCCTGAACCGTTGCCGGTTCGCGATGGCATTGCAGTGCAGTGGATCGCAGCGGACATGGGCCAGCCCAAGTTGGCGGCGCAGCAGATTGCACATGCAGTAGAGGCGGGCGGTATCGATGCCCTGATCTACAACCTTGGTTTGTGGGAGACGCAGGCGTTCGAAGCCGGCTACAGTTTTTCAAGCGACGATGATGAGCAGCTGGAGCACATGGTCAGCTGCAATATCACCGCGACAATCCTGCTGATCAAACGTCTGCTGCCGGTTCTGTTACGCAGCCAAGCGCCGCGAATCATCCTCACCGGCTCGACCTCCGGCCTGAGTCAGAGCGGTCGCCCTGAAGTTACCTTTGGCGCATCGAAATTCGCCTTGCGCGGTATCGCCGAAGCGCTGCGCGAAGGCTACCGAGATCAACAGCTCGGCGTCACCTGCCTCAATCTTGGCTATCTGAATACCGAAGATGGCCTTGAAGTGCCGTTGGCCGAAGCCGCAGCACGCGGTGCAGGGGAGTTGATTCCGGTGCACGATGTGGTGCTGATGGTGCGCACATTGCTCAGCTTGTCGCCAGCCAGCTACGTACGTGAGCTGACTCTGCCAGCCATCGCTGACGAGCGCTTCTGAACCTTCTTGAGCAGCCAGGCTGCCGGCACACGCCGCCAGCCCGGTTCACACATCGCCAACCTAGCGCTCGATCGCCAGCGCCACGCCCTGACCACCACCGATGCACAGGGTCGCCAGGCCTTTTTTGGCATCACGCTTGATCATCTCGTGCAGCAGGGTTACCAGCACGCGGCAACCGGATGCACCAATCGGGTGACCGAGGGCAATGGCGCCGCCGTTGACGTTGACCTTGTCGGCATCCCATTCCAGCGACTTGCCCACCGCCAGCGCCTGCGCGGCGAAGGCTTCGTTGGCTTCGATCAAGTCCAGATCGGCCAACTGCCAGCCGGCCTTGGCCAGGCAGCGCTGGGTTGCCGACACCGGGCCAATGCCCATGATCGCCGGGTCAACCCCAGCACTGGCGTAGCTGGCAATCCTGGCCAGCACCGGCAGGCCCAGCTCGGTGGCTTTGGCCGCGCTCATCAGCAGTACCGCCGCTGCGCCGTCGTTGAGGCTGGAGGCGTTGCCGGCGGTGACGCTGCCGTCTTTCTTGAACGCCGGGCGCAGTTTGGCCAGTGCTTCGGCGGTGGATTCGGGGCGGGGTTGCTCGTCGCGCTCGACCACCTTTGGCTCGCCCTTTTTCTGCGGCAGCACGATGGGTGTGATCTCGTCCTTGAAACGCCCGGCTTCGATGGCGGCGACGGCCTTGCGCTGGGATTCGGCGGCAAAGGCGTCCTGCTGCTCACGGCTGATGTCGAACTTGTCGACCAGGTTCTCGGCAGTGATGCCCATGTGGTAATCGTTGAAGGCGTCCCACAGGCCGTCGCTGATCATGCTGTCGATCAACTGGCCGTGGCCCATGCGCTGACCGGTGCGGGCCGAGGGCATGACGTAGGGCGCCAGGCTCATGTTCTCCTGGCCGCCGGCGATCACTACTTCGGCATCGCCGCAGCGGATCGCCTGGGTCGCCAGGTGCAGGGCCTTGAGGCCCGAGCCGCAGACTTTGTTCAGGGTCAGCGCCGGCACGCTGAACGGCAGGCCGGCTTTGACCGCAGCCTGACGCGCCGGGTTTTGCCCGGCACCGGCGGTCAGCACCTGGCCAAGGATCACCTCGTCGACTTGTGCTGGGTCGAGCCCGGTCTGTTCGAGCAGGCGCTTGATTACTGCTGCGCCCAGATCGACCGCCGGCACGCTGGCCAGAGCGCCCTGGAAACTGCCGATGGCGGTGCGGGTGGCGGCGACGATGACGACTTCATGCATGTTGTTGTTCTCCGATGAAGGTAGCGCGACGAGGCGACGCAGTGTCACCCAGCATCGGTGCAAACGGTTCATTTGTTAAGTTTGTTTTTCTTTGCCATTGATCTGGAAAGCAAATCAATCACTCCTTCAAACGGCCGGACACTGATGAGTGACGCAGTGAATGCCTCCGCGACCATCGGCAATGGCGTCAATGTTGAGCTGCACGGGGCAAGGGGCTGAACTTCTCTGATCCGGGCTTGCTCCTGGCTGCTGCCTGCGAGGGCCTGGGCGTGGCCTTGGTCAGCCAGTTGCTGGCCCAACGTGCAGTGGCGCAGGGTTTACTGCAGGCGTTGTCGGCGCAGCGGGTCAGGGGCCCGGCGTGGGCGTGCCTGGTGCACCGCGACAGCCAGGATGACCCGCTGGCGCGGGCGTTCATGCGGTGGCTGCGTGAGCAGCTGGGGCGATCTGCGGTTGGAACCACCCCCCGTCAGCCCGTAATATGTGTCGGATAACTTGCGGGGGTAGTCTCACCCTCAGATCAAACGGAACCGGCCCGCGCGGCGCGGCTCCCTAGCCTAAACCTGACGAGGTACAGACATTGGCCATCATTCATCCCAAGGTTCGCGGTTTCATCTGCACCACGACCCATCCGAAGGGCTGCGAGCTCAACGTCCGTGACCAGATCGAAGCCACCCGCAAGCTGGGCGTGCGCGATGATGGTCCGAAAAAGGTCTTGGTGATCGGTGCTTCCAGCGGCTACGGCCTGGCAGCACGCATCACTGCAGCCTTCGGCTTCAAAGCCGATACCCTCGGCGTGTTCTTCGAAAAGCCAGGCACCGAAACCAAGCCAGGCACCGCCGGCTGGTACAACGCTGCTGCATTCGACAAGTTCGCCAAGGCTGAAGGCCTGTACAGCAAGTCGATCAACGGTGACGCCTTCTCCGATGAAGCCCGCGCCAAGGTCATCGAGCTGATCAAGAACGAAATGGGCGGCAAGGTTGACCTGGTCATCTACTCGCTGGCCTCGCCTGTGCGCAAGCTGCCACAGACTGGCGAAGTGATTCGCTCGTCGCTCAAACCAATCGGCCAGCCGTACAAGTCGACTGCCATCGACACCAACAAAGACGTGATCACCGAAGCCTCGATCGAGCCGGCCACCGAGCAGGAAATCGCCGACACCATCACCGTCATGGGTGGTCAGGACTGGCAGTTGTGGATCGACGCTCTGGCTGATGCCGGCGTGCTGGCCGAGCAGGCGCGTACCGTCGCGTTCAGCTACATCGGCACCGAAATCACCTGGCCGATCTACTGGCACGGTGCACTGGGCAAGGCCAAGCAGGACCTGGACGACACTGCCCTGCGCCTGGACCAGAAGCTCGCCAGCGAGATCAAGGGCGGCGCCAACGTTGCCGTGCTCAAGTCGGTGGTCACCCAGGCCAGCTCGGCGATCCCGGTAATGCCGCTGTACCTGTCGATGGTGTTCAAGATCATGCAGGAAAAGGGTCTGCACGAAGGCACCCAGGACCAGCTCGATCGCATGTTCCGCGACCGCTTGTTCCGAGAAGACGGCGCGCCGGCTGAAGTCGACGAAAAAGGCCGCCTGCGCCTGGACGACTGGGAACTGCGCGACGATGTCCAGGACGCGTGCAAGGCCCTGTGGCCACAAGTGACCACCGAGAACCTGTTCGAAATGACCGACTACGCCGGTTACAAGAAGCAGTTCCTCAACCTGTTCGGCTTCGAGCGCGCTGACGTCGACTACGACGCAGACGTGGCGACCGACGTCCAGTTCGACTGCGTTCAGCTGTAATCTGCAAAGCGTGTGTTTGGTGATGGCGTGGGGCTGAAATTTTGCTAGCGTGAGCGGACTCCAACAAAGAGCCCGCCATGAGCAGCCTGACCCAACCCGCCAGCGCCCTGCGCCACAAAGCCGCCGATGGCTACAGCCTCGGCGGTTTTGTCTGGCGCCATGCTCGACCTGATCCCCAGCGCCCGCTGGTGATCATCAACCCGGCCACTTCGGTGCGCTGCGCTTACTACTCGCGTTTTGCCGACTACCTGTTTGCCCAGGGCTGCGATGTGCTGTGCTTCGATTATCGCGGCATCGGCGAATCACGGCCGCCGTCGTTGCGTGGCTTCACGGCGTCATGGAGCGATTGGGGGCAACTGGATTTCGAGGCAATGCTGCAGTATGCGGCCGAGCACTTCCCCAGGCAGCCAGTGGATGTGGTCGGGCACAGCTTCGGCGGTTGGGCGGTAGGCCTGGCGCCCTCGGCGCAGAAGGTGCGGCGGGTGGTGATGGTCGGTGCGCAGTTTGCCTATTGGCGCGACTATGCCGTGGCGCAGCGCTGGCGCTTGTTGGCTAAATGGCATGTGGCAATGCCGCTGCTGACCAAGGTGATGGGCTATTTCCCGGGCAAGCGCCTGGGTTGGCTGGAAGATACCCCGGCCGGGGTTGTCGCTGACTGGAGTACGCCCACGCCTGCGTACGAACAGCGTCCTAGCGGGCGCTTGCTGGCGGCTAAGCCATTCGCTCAGGTGCGCGCGGCAACATTGGCGATCAGCTTGAGCGATGACCCGTTCGGTACGGTGGCTGCTACCGAGCGTTTACTGGCTTATCTGAGCGAGGCGCAACCCGCGCATCTGCGGATTGCCCCGGCAGACCTACGCGTCGCCGAGATCGGCCACTTTGCCTTCTTTCATGACCGATTCAGGCAGACGCTGTGGCCGATTGCACTGGAATGGTTGCAACACGGCCAGCTGTCACCGAGCACGCCCGGCCAGCGGCTGCGCTGACGCCGCAAGCAAAGGGGCTACGCAGGCAGCCCCATTGTCATCAAGCCAGGCGCTTGAGCGGCTGCTGGGCGAACTTCACCCCAGCCAGGCCATACGCGATCAACGCACGGATATTGCCGTGGTCGCTGCCATCTGGCGTGGCGACCACGCTGCGGTAATGCTCACCAAAGGCCAGCAACGCTTCGCGGTCGCTCAAGCCTTCCAGCGCGGCCATGCCGAGGGTCTTGCACGAGCCTTCGTTCTGCCCGGCGGCGTTTTCCACGTTACCGTTAGTAAACGCCTGCGGCTGATAGCTGTAGTGCTCGGCGATGAAGGCAAGGGTGTCGGCAAAGGCGTGTTCGCCGCTTTCGAGGCTGGCGCGCAGGGTGTTCAAGTCAGTCACGGGGTTTTCCTTGTTCGAACGCCGCTTGCTGTTCGGCGCTGGCTTCTTTCTGGTATTGGGCTTTCCATTCGGCGTAGGGCATGCCGTACACCGCTTCGCGGGCGTCATCCAGGCTGATGTCTACCTGCTGCTCATCGGCAGCCGCCTTGTACCACTTGGACAGGCAGTTGCGGCAGAAACCGGACAGGTTCATCAGGTCGATGTTCTGCACGTCGGTGCGTTTTTGCAGGTGATCGACCAGCCGGCGAAACGCGGCGGCCTCGAGTTCGAGCTGTTGTTGTGGGGTCATGGGCTTCTCTCAGATCATGCGGTTCTTCAGGTGGCGGCCACCGTTGATGACCACCTGGCTGCCGGTGCTGTAGTGGCTGTCGAGCAGGTACTTGACAGCCTCGATCAGCGGCCCGGCGCCGGGTTCGAATTCCAGCAGGGCTTTTTTCAGGGTCTGCTGGCGGTAGGCTTCGTCGCCGCCTTCCTTGAGGATCAACAACCCCGGCAGGATACCGTTGACGCGCACCGTCGGCGCGTACTTTTCGGCAAACGACAACACCATGTTCTGCAGCGCGGCCTTGGTCGCGGCGTAGCCGATATGGCTCTTGCTGCCGCGCGAGGAGGTTTCGTCACAGATGTGGATGATGTCGGCCTTGTCGACCTTGCGCAGCATGTCGCCCAGGGCCAGGTTGAGGTGATAGGGCGCCTCGACGTGCAGGCGGAACATCAGCTCAAGATTGACCAGGTCGTCATCCAGCCACACCGAGGCGTTGTGGATGATCGCCCGCAGGCCGTTGTAGTGGCTGCTCAAGTGATCGATCAGGGCGTCGCGGTCGGCCTGCTGGCACAGATCGGCGCGAAACTGGACGATGTTGGGGTGCGCAGATTGCGCATGGACATGGCGACTGGCAGCGACCACCGTATGGCCGGCCTGTGCCAGTTCAAGTGCCAGAGCCAGCCCTACGCGTTGGCTGGCTCCGGTGATCAGAATGGGGCTGTTCATGTTCAGGGCGGTCTACTTGTCTGTGCAGGCAGTGATGCCCCAGCATACCCGAACTGCTTCCCTCTGGGGTGCGCCTCAGCCGCTGCGCAGCCCGCGCGTGGGCTCTGCGCTGGCGGCTGGCGCCGGGTGTAGCCAGCTGGCCAGCAGCCGCGTCGACAGCGGGATGAATACATAGACCATGACTGGCGTCAGGCCCAACGTGCTGAGCAGCACCCGTGGCAGCAGGTCGAGTGCGCCGAGCCAGTGGCCGAAGATCAGGTTGAACAATAGCGAGACCGGGAAGAACGCCAGCCAGATTGCCACGGCCTGCTTCCAGCGCGGCGGCTTTTGCACTGTATTGGCGCCGAACCAGTCGTCGATGCCGCTGACGCGCTGCTCCCTGGGGCGTTCGAACAGGCCGTCGCCGCGTTGCAGCCAGGCGCGGCGCGAGGCCGAATGCTCCCAGGCGTGCATGGTCTGCTCGCTGGTGAAACGGAATATGATCTGGAATTCGTCGCCATCACCGGGCGGGGCGAGGATGCCCGAGCCGAGGTAGCCGGTGAAGTCAGTGGCCAGCTGCTCGCCTTCATGCAGCCAGGTCAGCAGGTCCTGGTAGCGGCCATGGGCGGCGCGGCGCGACACCATCAGGGTTACGGGTGGGGTAGACATTGTGTATCTCCTGGCGACAGGGCTGGCGGGTAGCCGGCCCTTAGGCTTGCGCGCCCGGGGTGGTGGGCGACGCAGGCATGCATGCAAGAATCAGGCGCGGATTATCGCGGATAAACTGTGACTCGTCAGTGTCAGCGGGCGAACGGTTGGTTATTTGTTTGCCCGTCCCGGCGTAGAATGTGCTTTGTTTAATCAAATCCGGGTTTTCACCACGCATGAACGAGCAGGCACTCCCTATAGCCGATCTGGACCACCAAGAGCTGTTTCCAATCCGCGAGGTTTCGCGCCTGACCGGGGTCAACCCGGTGACGCTACGTGCCTGGGAGCGTCGTTACGGCCTGATCCAGCCAACTCGCACCGACAGCGGCCACCGCTTGTACTCGCAGGCCGACGTCGACGCGGTACGCAGCATTCTCGGCTGGCTTGAGCGCGGCGTGGCGGTGAGCAAGGTCGGCAGCATTCTCGCCCGTGGCCAGGCGCTGGCGCAGGACAGCAGTGCTGCAAGCAATGCCGATGACCTGGCCAGGTGGCGTACCCAGGTGCGCGAGGCAGTACAGTGCTTTGACGGCGCTGGGCTCGATCGTTTGTTCGATCAGGTATTTGCCAGTACTACCCAGGAGCAGGTCTTCAACGACATATTCATGCCGGTTTGGCACACGCTGCGCGCGGCGCCGCGCGGTTTTGGTCATGCCAGTGAGTGGGGTTTTCTCGACCAGTTCTTGCGCGGGCGGGTGCTGATGCGCCTCCAGCTGGCGCGGGCACCGCGGCGCCAGCGCGTCGTGCTGGCGCCGCTGTCAACCGCGTTGCAGGAGCTGGAGTTGCTGGTGGCCGGGCTGCTGCTCGGCAGCGAAGAAATCGGCGTGGTACTGCTGCCGGCCAGTCAGCCGCTGCAGGAGCTGGCGCTGATCTGTCGGCAGCTGGAGCCGGATGCGGTGGTGCTGTTCTCCAATCAGCGGCCAACTGCCGAGTTGGGTAAGCGCCTGGCACGTTTGGGCTTGGGTTGCCCGTTACTGCTGGCAGGGGAGGCGGCGGAGTTTGCTCACGACACGCTGGCCGGCAGTGCGGTGGTCTGCCTGGGAGCCGAGGTCAGCCTGATGCGCCGACGCTTGCGCCAGTATCTGGCCGGTCAGCTCGATACTTGAAGCTTAAGCGTGCAGTTCGGGATGGGCGCTGCGGTGGGCCTGGAGGATGTATTCGCGCAAGCGCTCGATCTCTTCTGCCGGGCTGCGGCTGAGGTCGTACGCGGCTAGGTTTGCACCGATACGCCGCCGCAGCACGCCGTGCAGGCCGATCGGCGCAATGCCGTCAGGGGCAAAGCTCAGGTCGAAGCGCTTGGGCGCCTGTTTCAGGCCGCGCACTTCAAGCAACACACCCTTGAACGAGATGTCCCGGACCCACAGGTTGCTGCGTTTGTCTTTGCTTTCAAGCAGCGCCGAGGGTTCTTCGAGTGACAAGCGCCACGGGCGTAATTGCGGGCCGTCTTCGTAGATTTCCGGAGAGCCGAGTTGCAGATGCAGGGCGTGGAATTCGTCTTCGACCAGTTGCAGCGGAAAGCTGATCTGCTGGTTGTTGAAATGCGCCTGCAAGGTAACCTGATCACTGGCCGCAAGGCGCGTCAGCAAGGTCTGCAACTGGCGATCGCCGTTGACCAGCAGACCGGACATAGGGTCAGCCAAGTTCAGCTGCGGCGAATGCTGCAAATCTTGGATGAAGCTCATCTCGGCCTGAGTGAGCAGGGTATCTGCTTGCATGGTCGCATCCGAATGTGGCGATTTTTTCAACAGTGACAGGATGGACAGCGGCGGCGGCGGTTGGTTCATTTAAGCAGCTCGGATTTCAGATCGGCGAGCTGCGCCTGGCATTGTTCCAGGCTGCGCTGCAGTTCGACCTGGCGGCTGACGTCCTTCTGGATGCCAATGAAATAGCGGCGCTGGTCGGCTTCGTTGTACACCGGCGTGATAGACAACTCATTCCAGAACCGGCTGCCGTCCTTGCGGTAGTTGAGCAACACTTCGCGGCACGGTTTGCCGTCGAGCATGGCCTTGCGGATGCGTGCGCGGGCCAGTTGGTCGCGGTCATTGCCCTGCAGAAAGCGGCAGTCCTGATAGAGGATTTCGTCGCGACTGAAGCCGGTCAGGCGCTCGAAGGCGGCGTTCACGTAGATCAGGATGGTGTCGTCACCTTCCTGTTCACAGACCACGATGCCGTCATTGGAGGCATCGACCATCGATTGCAGCAGTTGAGCGTTGATCATATGCGGACCAGAGATTGAATAGCGGCGACTTACGCCTCAAGCGGCCTTTTGCCATTGCAGGATGCTAGTATCCTACGTTTTTACTCAGTTTCGGAATCCTCCCGCAGATGAAAGTCGTCATTATTTCCGGTTCAGTGTACGGCACCGCCGAAGAAGTTGCCCGTCATGCCGAGGCGTTGCTCAAAGCCGCTGGCCTTGAAGCCTGGTACGCGGCGCGGGCCAGCCTGGCCGACATCGAAGGCTTTGCCCCGCAAGCCCTGCTGGCTGTCACCTCGACTACCGGCATGGGTGAGCTGCCGGATAACCTTATGCCGCTGTTCTGCGCTATTCGCGACAGCCTGCCAGCGGCATGGCGCGGCCTGCCCGGCGCAGTGATCGGCCTGGGCGACTCCAGCTATGGCGACACCTACTGCGGCGGCGGCGAGCAGATGCGCGAGCTGTTTGCCGAACTGGGTGTGCACGAAGTGCTGCCGATGCTGCGTCTGGATGCCAGCGAAACGGTCACCCCGGAGGCTGACGCCGAGCCGTGGTTGGCCGAGCTGGCCGCCGCACTGAAGGCCTAAGCTTGCTCGCGCAGCAATGCCAGCCAGGCTTGCGCTGCCCGTGACAGATACGCGCCGCGGCGCCAGATAAAGGCAATGTCCCAGCGCAGCGCCTCGGGGGCCAGTAATGGCAGACGGACCACCCCAGGGCGCTCCAGTGCGCGGGCGACCACCCGCGGCAGCAGCACCACGCCTTGGCCTGCTGCCACCAGTGCCGCGAGAAAGTCCGCCTGACCGCTGCGCCCGCCTTCCTTGGGGGTGAAACCCAGCTGCTGGCAGGCGCTGAGCAGGCGGTCGTTGAGGACGAAACTGCGCTGATAGAGCAAGAACGGCGTCTCGGCCAGTTGGCCCAGGTCAACCTCGGTCAAGCCTGCCAGGGCGTGTCCGGCGGGCAGTAGGGCATCCAGCGGCTCGTTGCAGAAGGGCTGAAAGGCGAAGCCATCGTCATTCGGCGTCAGGCTGCCGCCCAGCTCCAGCTCGCCGCTGCGTACCGCCTGCTCAATGGTGCGGCTGCCGCCTTCGAGCAGATGAATGACGATGTTCGGGTGGCGCCGCCGGTACTCGGCGAACAGCCCGGCAAACAGCGCATCACTGCCCAGCAGTGGCAGGCCCAGGCGCAGCTCGCCCCGGTGCATCTGGCTCAAATCATCCAGCTCGCTCAACAGCTCCTGGCGCTGGCGCAGCAGCGCTTCGCCGCGCTCAAGTACGATGCGCCCCGCGGCGGTCAGGTGCATCTGCGAGCCCTGCCGTTCGAGCAGTTGCTGGCCGATGTCATCCTCCAGCTGAGCCACCTGCTTGCTCACCGCTGATTGGCTGATATTCAGCGTCTGCGCGGCCTGGGTAAAACCACCGCGATGAACCACTTCGACAAAGCTGCGTAGCTGCTTGAATTCCATCGCCTGAATTCCTTTTTGGAATGGCAGGCAGTCTAACAATTCGCTTCTGGCCTAGGCACGGCAAATTTACAATGGGCACCTGTCGAGGAGCCCATTGATGAACGCTGTATTGCTTAAAAAACTCACTCGGCTGATCTGCGAGCTGGCGGTGCTGTTTGCCTTGTTTCTGTTCGGCAGCCAGCTTGCAGCCTGGTCTGGCTGGCCCATTCCGGGTGGTGTGCTCGGCCTGGCCCTGCTCTTGATGCTGTTCGCCAGCGGCCTGCTGAAACCGGCCATGCTCCAGGCCGGTGCGGGCTGGCTGATGGCCGAAATGCTGTTGTTCTTCATTCCGGCGCTGATGAGCCTGCTCGATTACGGCAGCCTGCTGCGCGATGAAGGCTGGCGCATCCTCCTGGTGATCGCGGTGAGCACGCTGCTGGTAATGGTGGTCACTGCCGTGACGGTCGAGCTGGTGTGCCGCTGGAGCCTGCGACATGAGCCTTGAGCCGATGCCGCTGTTCTGGCTGGCGCTGACACTGGCCGCTTATCTAGGCAGCCGCTGGCTGTACCGGCGCAGCGGGCGTTACCTGCTGTCGCCGCTGATCCTGGTGCCGGCTTTGCTGCTGGCGGTGGCCGTGCCACTGCACACCGCCTATGCCGAGTACGCGCGCAATACCCATTGGCTGATGGCCGTGCTTGGCCCGGTGACGGTGGCCTTCGCCGTGCCCATCTGGCAGCAACGGGCGTTGCTCGCGCGGCATTGGCCGGCGTTGCTGCTGGGCATGCTGGCCGGCAGCTGCGTGTCGATCGGCAGCTCCTGGGGCCTGGCACACCTGTTGGCGCTGGACGAGGCAGTCAGCCTGTCGCTGCTGCCGCGCTCGATCACCACCCCGTTTGCCATGCCGCTGGCCCACGATCTGGGCGGCGTGCCGGAGCTTACTGCGGTGTTCGTGATGTTCACCGGGGTGCTCGGGGCGCTGTTCGGCGGCACCTTGCTGCGATGGTTGCCGTTGCGCACGCCACTGGCCCGTGGCGCGCTGTTTGGCGTCGGCGCACATGGCGCTGGCGTCAGCCGGGCGCAGGAAGTGGGTCGCGAAGAAGGTTCGGTTGCCGGCCTGGTCATGGTCCTGACCGGCTTGCTCAACCTGTTCGCCGCGCCATTGCTGGCGGCGTTGCTGTGACCGTTCGTGCCACTGACCTGTACGGTCATCAAGCTGGCTGCCAAGGCGAGTTCCGCCGATCGAGGCGCTGACTATGCTGTGCAGGACGCAACATAAAGAGCACATGTAAGTGCCAAGGTGACATGCAATGACCGCAGCCTTGCCGTATTCGACCCACGAAGCTTTGATCCAAGCTACTACTCCAGGACAACTCTGATGCCTTTGGCCGAAATTCCATTGTGCGTCTGGCGTACCCGGGGTCAGGATTTCTCATTCCGGGGCCAGAGCATCCGCTACTGGACGGCAGGGCAAGGCGAGCCTCTGCTGCTTCTCCACGGTTTCCCCACGGCCAGTTGGGACTGGCACTATTTATGGGGCCCATTGACCCAGCGCTTTCGCGTAGTGGCCTGCGACATGCTCGGCTTTGGCGACTCTGCCAAGCCGCTCGGCCATCGCTACAGTCTGATCGAACAGGCCGATTTGCAGCAGGCCTTGCTTGCTCACTTGGGCATCGACGAGCCAGTGCACCTGCTCGCCCACGACTATGGCGGCAGCGTCGCTCAAGAGTTGCTCGCACGGCACTATGAGCAGCGCAGCAACATCGCCAGCTGTGCCTTCCTCAATAGCGCGCTGTTCCCCGAGAGTTGCCCGCTGCTGCTGGTGCAGAAGCTGTTGCTCAGCCCGCTTGGCTGGCTGATCGGCCGCTCGTTCGGCCGGGATGACCTGGTGCGTACCGTCACCCAGATCTATGGGCCCTGCACCCACCCCAGCGAGAGCGCTCTGGATGACAGCTGGAGCCTGATCACCGCCAACCGTGGCACGCATATCCTGCACCGGCTGATCAACTACGTGCATGAACGGCGCCAGCAGCGTGAGCGTTGGGTCGGCGCGCTGCAGGGTGATGGCGTGCGTTTGCGCCTGATCAACGGCTCGGTTGATCCGCTGTGCGGTGCCCACATGGTCGACGCCTTCCGCCAGCTCGTCGTGGATGCCGATACGGTGCAGTTGCAGGGCATTGGTCATTACCCGCACATCGAAGCGCCGGTGCAGGTGCTGCGCCATTACCTGAGCTTTCGCGAGCAGCCGTTGAGCTTTGTGCCGCAGAAAGTGGCTTGGTGTTGATGGAGCCGCCGGGCTGAAAAACAAAAAACCGATGTCAGCGAACTGACATCGGTTTTTCATGCAGCCTGATTTTCAAGAACAAAAAGCGACAGGCTGGATCACGCGTGGATCAGTTGCCGTAAACCGGCAGCTTTTTGCAGATGGCCTTGACCTTCTCACGTACCGCGTCGATCACAGCCTGGTTGTTCAGGTCGGCGAGGATGTCGCAGATCCAGCCAGCCAGCTCGCGGCATTCGGTTTCCTTGAAGCCGCGGGTGGTCACAGCCGGGGTGCCGAAGCGCAGGCCCGAGGTGACGAACGGCGAACGTGGATCGTTCGGTACCGAGTTCTTGTTGACGGTGATGAAAGCGTTGCCCAGGGCAGCGTCAGCATCTTTACCGGAGATGTCCTGCTTGATCAGCGAGAGCAGGAACAGGTGGTTTTGAGTACCGCCGGACACCACGTCGAAGCCGCGCTCGATGAACACCTCGGCCATGGCCTGGGCGTTTTTCACCACTTGCTGCTGGTAAGCCTTGAACTCAGGCTGCAGCGCTTCCTTGAAGCAGATCGCCTTGGCGGCGATGACGTGCTCGAGCGGGCCGCCCTGGGCGCCTGGGAACACTGCCGAGTTGAGTTTCTTCTCGATGTCGGCGTTGGCACGGGCCAGGATCAGGCCGCCACGTGGACCGCGCAGGGTCTTGTGGGTGGTGGTGGTGACCACGTCGGCGAACGGCACCGGGTTCGGGTACACGCCAGCGGCAACCAGGCCAGCAACGTGGGCCATGTCGACGAACAGGTAGGCACCGACCTTGTCGGCGATGGCGCGGAAGCGCGGGAAGTCGAGAACCTGCGAGTAGGCCGAGAAGCCGGCTACGATCATTTTCGGCTTGTGTTCAACAGCCAGGCGCTCGACTTCGTCGTAGTCGATAAGGCCATTGCCGTCGATGCCGTACTGCACGGCGTTGTACAGCTTGCCCGACGAGCTGACGCTGGCGCCGTGGGTCAGGTGACCGCCGTGAGCCAGGCTCATGCCCAGGATGGTATCACCGGCCGACAGCAGTGCCAGGTAGACCGCAGCGTTGGCCTGGGAGCCGGCATGCGGCTGGACGTTGGCGTAATCGGCGCCGAACAGCTCTTTGGCGCGATCGATAGCCAGTTGCTCGACCACGTCGACGTATTCACAGCCGCCGTAGTAGCGCTTGCCTGGGTAGCCTTCGGCGTACTTGTTGGTCAGTACCGAACCTTGGGCTTCCATCACCGCGGGGCTGGTGTAGTTTTCCGAAGCGATCAGCTCGATATGCTCTTCCTGACGCTGAGCTTCTTGCTCCATGGCGGCAAAGAGATCGGCGTCGTACTTGGCAATGGTCAAATCACGGCTGAACATGGCGGTCCTCAAGGATCGGGGCTGAATTGGGTGTGCATTCTAACCGATTGGCCGAGGCGTGGCATATGAACTGGCGTCATGTCGCAGACCAATGCCATTCACGTCGTAAAATGACCGGGCGGACATGCCGCTCGGCTCACTGGAACATGAACAGCGTCTCGTTGCTGAACTGCGCTTCGAACTGCTGCGGCGGCATTGGCCGGCCGAACAGGTAGCCCTGCACTTCGTCGCAGTCGTGCTCGCGCAGAAACTCCAGCTGCTCGTGGGTTTCGACACCCTCGGCGATCACCGCCAGGTTGAGGCTGTGGGCCATGGCGATGATCGCCCGGGCGATCTGCGCGTCTTGCTCGCCGGAGGGCAGGCCGTCGACGAAGGTGCGGTCGATCTTGAGCACATCGATGGGGAACTGCTTTAAGTAGTTGAGCGATGAGTAGCCAGTGCCGAAGTCATCCACGGCGATGCTCAGGCCAAGGTTTTTCAGGCTGTCGAGAATCTGCATGGCCTCATGCACTTCGCGCATCAGGATGCTTTCGGTCAGCTCCAGCTCCAGGCACGCCGGCGGCAGCCCGGTTTCTTCAAGAATGGTCGCGATGCGCGTGCCCAACTGGCCGTCGGAGAACTGCCGCGCCGAGATGTTCACCGACACTTTCGGTACGCGCACCTTGGCCAGATGCCAGGCCTTGAGCTGGCGGCACGACTCGCGCAACACCCAGTCACCGACATCCACCACCAGCCCGACCTCTTCCAGCACCGGAATGAAATCGCCCGGCGGCACCAGCCCGCGGCGTGGATGGCGCCAGCGCAGCAGCGCTTCGGCGCCGGTCAGGCGTTTGCCGTCGCCACTGAATTGCGGCTGGTAATAGAGGATGAATTCGTTCTGTTCGAGGGCATGGCGCAAATCGCTTTCCAGTTCCAGGCGCTCGAGGGCACTGGCGTTCATCTCGGTCTGGTAGAACTGGAAGTTGTTCTTGCCGCGCTCCTTGGCATGGTACATGGCGGTGTCGGCGTTTTTCATCAGCTGGCTGAGTTCGCTGCCATCCTGCGGGCTCAGGGCGATGCCGATACTGGCGGTGACGAAGAACTCGCGGTTCTCCAGTACGAACGGCCGCACCAGGCTGCCAAGAATGCTCTCGGCAACATGAATGGCGCGGTTCAGGGCTTGCTCGCGGCTCGCGCGGGGCTGCAGCAGCAGGGTGAATTCGTCGCCGCCCATGCGCGCTACGGTGTCGTCGTCATCGACGCACTCGAGCAGGCGCTGGGCCATGTCCTTGAGCATGCGGTCGCCGGCGGCGTGGCCGAGCGAGTCGTTGATCGGCTTGAAGCGGTCCAGGTCGAGGAACATCAGCACCACCCACGACTTCTGCCGCTCGGCCTGCTGCAGCGCCGTGTACAGGCGGTCCTGGAACAAGGTGCGGTTGGGCAGGTGGGTCAGGGCGTCGTAATAGGCCAGGCGGTGAATGCGCTGTTCGCTGGCCTTGCGCTCACTGATATCGGTGAAGAAGCACACGTAGCTGGCCAGGTCGCCCTCGTCGTCGAGCACCGCGGTGATGCCGACCCAGGCCGGGTAATGCTCGCCGTCACGGCGTTTGAGCCAGACTTCGCCCTCCCAGCTGCCGCGCTGGTTGAGTTGCTTGAGCACGTAACGCAGGTGCGATTCCTGCTGGTCCTCGACGGTGAGCAGGCGTGGCAGTTGGTCGAGCACTTCGCTGACCGCATAACCACTGACCCGGCTGAAGGCGTCGTTGGCCTGAACGATGTAGCCGGCCGGGTCGGTGATCAGAATCGCCGAGGTCGAGTGCTCGAATACCGTTGCCGCCATGCGCAGGTCTTTTTCTGCACGGCGTTGCTGGCTGATGTCGCGGCCGACCCCAAGGATGCCCTCGAAGCGCTCGTGCTCATCCCACACCAGCACCAGGCGCAGCTCAATCGGGATCTTGCGGCCATCGGCGCGCAGGCAGTCGAACAGGAACAGCTGGGTCGGCAGCTCGGTGCGCAGCAGGGCCAGTTGCGCGCGGTCATCGATCGCTTTGCTGACCTGCTCCATCAAACTGTAGACACCGCTCAACTGGGCCGGGTTGGCGACCACCGACTGCCAGCCATTGGCGAATATCCACTCTGCCTCATAGCCGAGCACCGCGCGCACCGACGGGCTGACGTAATTGAGCAGCAAGCGGCTGTCGGTGGAGAAGATCACGTCGCTGATGCTCTCGGCGAGCATGCGGTAGCGTTGCTCGCTGTCACGCAGCGACGCGCTGGCCTCGATCTGTACGGTGACATCCTTGCCGACGCCGACGATGCGCGTGACCTGGCCATCGTTGTCGCGGGTCAGCACCTGCTCGCGGATGTCATAGCAACGCCAGCCGCCGTCATGGTGGCGGAAGCGCAACTGGCAGTGCAGCGCCTCGCGGTGGCCGCTGTCGCGTTGCAACTGCAGCTGGCTGCGATAGTGCGCGGCGTCTTCGGGGTGCAGCAACAGCTCCCAGAAGCGCTCGCCCATCTGTGCCAGCTCGGCGCGGTCGTAGCCCAGGGTCTGGCCCAGATGCCGGTTGCTGAAGATCATCCGCTGGCTGGCCACGTCCTGCACGTAAAGCTGATCGGGCACGGTACGGACCACGTCCGACCAGAAGCTTTCGCGCTCCAGCAGCGACAACTCGACCTGCTTGCGGCTGGTGATATCACTGATGCTGAGGATCACCGCCTGATAATCGCGGCGTTGCTGTGGCAGACGCACCATCAGCCACAGGTGCAGGTCGCCTCCCAGTGGCGCCGGCAGGCAGACTTCCAGTTCAAGCACGCTGCGCTGCTCGATCAGGGCGTCGATCAACTGCATGCCGACGCTCTCGCGGCCATGCCCGGACGCCTCGATCAGGCGCTGCCAGGCGCCTTCGTGGCATTCGACACTGAGCAACTGGCGCGCCACCTGGTTGATCTCGGTGATTTTCAGCTCCTGCAGCAACGAGCGGCGCAGGTTTGGCTCCAGCGCCAGGCTCTGCCTCAGTGCACTCAGGTTGCGCAGGTGATAGCGGTCGAGCTGACCGGGCAGGCTCGACAGGTCGAGCACGCACAGGGCAACCCCGGTGCCTTCGAAAATCTCGTGATAGCGGCGGCGGTCTTCCTGCAGCGCGCGCTGGCGCCGGCGCATGTTGGTCAGTGCCAGCAACGGCAGCAACGCACAGATCACCACCAACAGGCACTTGCCCAGCATTGGCAGCAGCAGTTGCTGGCGAGTCAGGCCTTCGTCATACAGGCCGCGCAGTTGCCAGCTACTGTTATCGAGGAAGGCAAGCATCACGCTTTGTAGCGGTTCACCACTGGAAACGGCGGACTCATGGCGCTCCAGCACCGCACCGTCGCGGCTGCTTTCCAGCAGCCAGAGCGGGTGGTCAGGGCCGTCCAGATGCTCGGTCAGCGCCGGGTAATAGTCAGGGCTCAGACGCAGCAGCCAATAACCGACGCCTTGTTCCGGCGTTTGGCGCAGCAGCAGATAGATCATGCCGTTGTCCGCAGCATTGGCAAAGAAATGGCTGCGGCCGCGATTCAATTGCAGCAACTCGTCAATCAACTGGCGGTCAGGGCTGCCGACCAGGCTGTCGGCCACGACCTGACCATTCTGGTTCAACCAGGCCACATGGCGCAGGCTAGGCAGGCGCGCCTGCAGGGTTTGCAGCAGCGACGGCAATGCTTCAGGCGTCGGCGCTTTGACGTAGGGCTGGACCAGGTTCAGCGCTTGCTGAGCTTTGAGCGCCAGATTCAGGTTGAGGTTATCGGCCAATTTGGCGCTGGCGACAACCGTGTGTTCGCGCATGTCAGCCTGGGTATGGCGGAACTGAGCAAACAGCTGCCACAACAGCAAACCCAGCAAAACCAGCGCAAGCATGGCCAGCGCGCCTTTGAGCGAGCCGCGCAGGGATACACTGCTCGAAGTGGGAGCAGGGCGCAAAACGGGCGGTTGGTTGAGATTGGTCAAGCGATGGTCCTGCAATTGGGCGGCGACGGCAGGGGCGCAACATGCATGGGTCGTGCCTGAGCCTGGAGTGGCGCGCACTTATAGTTGTGGACACATGAAGGCGGGTAGCATGCCTGCAATTGTGGCGAAGTGCCAGCTCCGCATTCAGCCTGTCGCCGATGCGTTGATCGGGTCCGGTTCGGCAACCCCAGGCTGGCTGTGCGAGAATGCCTGCCGCTCGACTGTTTATGCTTCTGGAGATGTACGGTTTTGGTTACCCACTATTCCCTCAACGGCCTCGATTCCGCCTGCGGGCGCAGCAGCCAGACCCTGGTCAGCACCGGTGTGGCCGATGCTGTTTCGTGTAAATCCTGCCAGCGCTCGCTGGTCAAACCTGATGCCGACGCGGCAGTGGTGCGCAAGAGCCCGTCGCTGGCTGAGCTGCGCAAGTCGGCCAAGGCTGCCAAGGCTGCCAGTGAGCCTGGTTTTGCGGTCGTCTCGGTGGTATTGCCTGCATCGGCTCCTTCGGTAGCCACGCCGCAGGTCAACCCTGCGCTGGCGTCTGTGCTCAAGCAGCCAGTGTCGAGCCAGCCAGCGCCTGCGGCCAGCTTCAATGCCAAGGCCGCCTGGGCGGCGCAGCTGGTCAAGCAGGCCGGCAACCGCCCGCCGCGAGGCAAGCAGGCCAAGCAGCGGCGTGGTTGAGCTGCTGGCTTGACAGCTGTGTGATTGGGGCTGCGCGGCGCGGTCCCTGTGGGGGTTCACCCGCGAAGGCCGCACCCCTGACATCTGGCCAACGCCCACAGTTGGCGTAGAATGGTCGCCTTTGTTCACTGACACCCTGTAAGCACATCCCCCTGGCATCAGCCGGGTAGTTCGGATGTCTTCACCTATCTATAGAGGGCTTGGTTTTGGCTCAATACGTCTACACCATGCATCGGCTGAGCAAGGTCGTGCCGCCGAAGCGCGAAATCCTGAAGAACATTTCGCTGTCGTTCTTCCCTGGCGCCAAGATCGGCGTGCTCGGCCTCAACGGTTCGGGCAAATCGACTTTGCTGAAGATCATGGCTGGGGTCGACAAAGAGTTCGACGGTGAAGCCCGTCCGATGCCTGAACTGAACGTCGGCTACCTGCCTCAGGAGCCGCAGCTGGACCCAACCAAGACCGTGCGTGAAGTGGTCGAGGAAGCGGTGAGCGTGATCAAGGACGCCCAGGCGCGCCTGGACGAGGTCTACGCTGCCTACGCCGAACCGGAAGCCGACTTCGACAAGCTGGCTGCCGAGCAGGCCAAGCTCGAATCGATCCTGCAGGCCGCCGACGGCCACAACCTCGAGCGTCAGCTCGAAGTCGCCGCCGATGCCCTGCGTCTGCCGGCATGGGATGCCAAGGTCGAGCACCTCTCCGGTGGTGAAAAACGCCGCGTCGCCCTGTGCCGCCTGCTGCTGTCGGCCCCCGACATGCTCCTGCTCGACGAACCAACCAACCACCTGGATGCTGATTCGGTGGCCTGGCTCGAGCGCTTCCTGCACGACTTCCCGGGCACCGTGGTCGCGATTACCCACGACCGGTACTTCCTTGACAACGTTGCCGGCTGGATCCTCGAGCTCGACCGCGGCGCCGGTATCCCGTACGAAGGCAACTATTCGGGCTGGCTGGAAGCCAAGTCGGACCGTCTGGCGCAAGAGTCCAAGCAGCAGAGCGCTCACGAAAAAGCCATGAAGGAAGAACTGGAGTGGGTGCGCAAAGGCGCCAAGGCCCGCCAGTCGAAGTCCAAGGCTCGTCTGGCACGCTTCGAAGAAATGCAGTCGCAGGAATTCCAGAAGCGCAGCGAGACCAACGAGATCTATATCCCGGCCGGTCCACGTCTGGGCGACAAGGTCATCGAGTTCAAGAACGTCAGCAAGAGCTATGGCGATCGCGTGCTGATCGAGAACCTCTCATTCGCCATGCCTAAAGGCGCCATCGTTGGCGTGATCGGCGGCAACGGTGCCGGTAAGTCGACCCTGTTCCGCATGCTGATGGGCAAAGAGCAACCGGACTCGGGCACCATCGAGATCGGCGAAACCGTGCAGCTGGCCTGTGTTGACCAGAGCCGCGAGGACCTCGACGGCAGCAAGTCGGTATTCCAGCAGATTTCCGACGGCTCCGACCAGATCCGCATCGGCAACTATGAGATCCCGGCGCGTACCTATGTTGGCCGCTTCAACTTCAAGGGCGGGGATCAGCAGAAGTTCGTCAAGGACCTGTCCGGTGGTGAGCGTGGCCGTCTGCACCTGGCGCTGACCTTGAAAGAAGGCGGCAACGTCCTGCTGCTCGACGAACCGTCCAACGACCTCGACGTCGAAACCCTGCGTTCGCTGGAGGAAGCACTGCTCGACTTCCCAGGCGCAGCCATCGTGATCTCTCACGATCGGTGGTTCCTGGACCGTGTCGCCACGCACATCCTCGCCTACGAAGACGACTCCAACGTGCTGTTCTTCGAAGGTAACTACACCGAGTACGAAGCTGATCGCAAGAAACGCCTCGGCGATGCAGCGGCCCAGCCGCACCGTGTTCGCCACAAGAAGCTGGCGCAGTAACAGCTTCATCCGCTGCACAAGATTGGGGCCCTGTGGGGCCCCTTTTTTGTGCCTGCCTGAGCGCCGGTCAGGCTGCTTTCACGAGCATTCCGTGTTGTGCTTTGTATACATTTATATAAAACGCACCAATTTATTTCAAAAAAACGACATTTCGCCCTGTTGCAGTGCGAGCGGTTCTTGATAGAGTCGGGAAAAAATATAAGTCCAACCCTCTCTTGGTGAGATGTCTAGCATGATCGAATCCGTCGACGATTTCCTCGCGCGCCTGCAGCAACGTGACCCAGGCCAACCCGAATTCCACCAGGCGGTGGAAGAGGTCCTGCGTACGCTTTGGCCCTTCCTCGAGGCCAACCCCCACTACCTGCAAGCCGGCATTCTCGAGCGTATCGTCGAGCCTGAGCGCGCGATTCTGTTCCGTGTCTCCTGGGTCGATGATCAGGGCAAGGTCCAGGTCAACCGCGGCTACCGCATCCAGATGAACAGCGCCATCGGCCCCTACAAAGGCGGCTTGCGCTTCCATCGCTCGGTCAACCTCAGTGTGCTCAAGTTCCTCGCCTTCGAGCAGACCTTCAAGAACTCGCTGACCTCGCTGCCCATGGGCGGCGGCAAGGGCGGCTCGGACTTCGATCCAAAGGGCAAGAGCGACGCTGAAGTGATGCGCTTCTGCCAGGCCTTCATGAGCGAGCTGTACCGCCACATTGGTGCTGATTGCGACGTGCCGGCCGGTGATATCGGCGTTGGTGCACGCGAGATCGGCTTCATGTTCGGCCAGTACAAGCGCCTGGCCAACCAGTTCACCTCGGTGCTGACCGGCAAAGGCATGACCTACGGCGGCAGCCTGATCCGCCCGGAAGCGACCGGCTACGGCTGCGTGTACTTCGCTGAAGAAATGCTCAAGCGTCAGGGCCTGCGTATCGACGGTCGCCGGGTGGCCATCTCCGGCTCCGGCAACGTGGCTCAGTATGCAGCGCGCAAGGTCATGGACCTGGGTGGCAAGGTCATCTCGCTGTCCGACTCTGAAGGTACGCTGTACTGCGAAGCCGGCCTGAACGATGCCCAGTGGGATGCATTGATGGAGCTGAAAAACGTCAAGCGTGGGCGTATCAGCGAGCTGGCCAGCCAGTTCGGCCTGGAGTTCCGCAAGGGGCAGACGCCATGGACCCTGGCCTGCGACATCGCCCTGCCATGTGCTACTCAGAATGAGCTGGGCGCCGAAGACGCGCAGACTCTGCTGCGCAACGGCTGTATCTGTGTGGCAGAAGGCGCCAACATGCCGACCACGCTCGAGGCTGTGGATATCTTCATCGACGCGGGCATTCTGTATGCCCCGGGTAAGGCTTCGAACGCCGGCGGCGTTGCCGTCAGCGGCCTGGAAATGTCGCAGAATGCCATGCGCCTGCTGTGGACCGCGGGTGAGGTGGACAGCAAGCTGCACAACATCATGCAATCGATCCACCATGCTTGCGTGTATTACGGCGAAGAAGCCGACGGTAAGGTCAACTACGTCAAAGGCGCCAACATCGCCGGCTTCGTCAAAGTCGCTGACGCGATGCTGGCGCAAGGCGTGGTCTGACATACGCTTGTGTTGGAGCGGCCTTGCCGGGGCGCCGGACCGGTCGGAAAGGCCCGCACAGCGGGCCCAGCAATTCAGCGGCGTTGTGTAGATCCCGGGGCCGCTACGCGACCCTTTCCGACCGGTCCGGCGCCCCGGCAAGGCCGCTCCTACACAGCGTCCGGCGTTATGGCGGTAATAACGATCATCTGGTCCCCGGCCGGGCGCCGCCACAGGACTTCATCCCCCGGCGCCGCGCCCAGTAATGCGCGGCCCAATGGCGAACCCCAGTTGATCAGGCCTTGCCTGGCGTCTGCCTGATCCTCGCCGACCAACTGCACGCTGTGTTCTTGCTCATCCTCATCGATAAACATCACGCAGCTGCCAATCTGCACCTTCTGCTCGGAGGTTGCCGGTGGCACCACTTGTGCGCTCTGCACGCGCGCGGCGAAGTAACGCAGTTCGCTTTCGGTGTTTGCCACCTGCTGCTTGTCGGCACGCTCACCCTCTGCCAGCAGTTGCGCTCGCTGGGCGTTCAGCGCGGCCACGCGCTGCTGCAGCAAGCGCAGGCCAGCAGCGGTGACGTAGTTGGGTTGCTCGCTGACCCGCCGTTCAACCGGCTGTTCGGCCTGGGCGGCGGCGTGGTCTTCGTTGACAAATGCTCGGCTCATGCTCGGCCCTCCTCAGGCATGAGACCTCTGCCAAAGGCTGGTCGTTTCAGTGCAAGCCAGTTCGGGGCCTAGTTATGACGGTAGGCCCGCGCGGTGTCGCGATCCTTTTCCTGCTGCCAGTCGCGGTCACGCTCGTTCCAGTAGTGTTCGCGGTAGTCACGCAAATCCTGATTGGCCTGCATGCTCTGGCACTGCCGAAAGCCATCGTCCCAGCCGGTTTCATACTGGCGCTCGGCTAGATAGCGCGGCACGTTCTTGCGAAAGTCCCCGACCATCAAGCCCGCCGCCTGGCGGCCGCTGCTGCAGCCGTCGCCGTAACCATCGGCGTAGGCGGGCGGATAGCCGTGCTCGATCATCTGCTCGTGAGCTGACTGGCACCCCGTGAGCAACAATGCTATTCCGATTCCAAGCCAGTACCGCGACATGTGCCAGACCTCCACGTTATAGAGAAAGTCTAGGCGCCGGATTGTCGCGCTGATGTCAAAACAATGTTGGATTGCTGTACGGCCAAACCCGGCCTGAACGCAACCCTGTGCGCTCAGACCGGGGCCGGCTGCATCAGTAGTGGTACCACTTCAACTCGAGCATCACCTCGTTTTGCGCAGTGGCCAGGTGACTGTACTCACGCTTGGCGCTCAAGCGCAGGCCCAGGTCCTGGCTGATTTCCCACTGCTGATTGAGGCTGAGGCTGCGGCGCACTTCGCCGTTGGTGAAGTAATCGCCCTTGGCTTCGACGGTCATGTTGCCCAGCCCGTTGCGCCAGAGCAGGCCACCATTGAAGCCTGCAGCCGGGCTGATGAACTCGGCAAAGTCGTTGTGGTGTTCGACCCGTACCGTGCCCAAGGCAAAGCCGAGCAAGCCGTCGGCCAACTGCCAGGTGCCGCCGGCGCCGCCGTTGACGTGGCTGACCAGCACTTCATCGTCATGCTTGCCCGGTACCCGCTCAAGGCCACCGGCAACCTGCCACGACAGCGGTTTGAGCAGCTCGTTGCGCGGCGTCAGGGAGCGGATGGTGGCGAGGTCGAGTTGCTGTACCTGCCAATCGTTGCCTTCGTACTGGCGCAGCTTGAGTTGGAGAATCTCGATCTGCGCGCCGAGCGGGAAGCCGTAGGCGTTGTCGTTGAGGTCGTGGTAGGCCATGCGCAGGCCGTACTCGGCAAAGGCACGGTCCTCACGGGTGCCTACGCCAACCTGCCAGGTGCGCGACTGGTGGCCGTTTTCAGGCAGGCCCGGGCGTTCTACTTCGAGTGGCTCAGGTGGATTGCGGTTGATTGCCTGTAGCAGCTCGAAACTGCGCTTGGCCTGAGCCGGGTCGCGTTCCTGGCCGTTGGCGCGATAGCGCTCCAGGCGGTAGGCGGCATCCTGGACCAAGGCCTGACGCGGCTTGGGCAGTGCGTTGAATTCGGCGCTCTGCAGCTGCGCGGTGTTGGCGCTGATGGCCAGCACCTGCTGTTTTTCCTGATGATCGAGCGAATCTGCGCGGGCCAGCAGTTCACGTTCACGCGAGGGCCGGTAGCGAACACTGGAAACCAGCCCGGATTGCTTGACTGCCTTGACCGTGTCGGTAGGGATCGCGGTCAGCGGGAACTGCGAGGTCAGATCCAGCCCGGGGCGGGCGACTTGCAGCAGTTCGAGCAGGCGATACGAGCAGTTTTCGTCAAAGAAGAAATAGTCGAACTGGACCTGTTTGAGTTCCCACACGTGTTCGACCATGCGCCCGGTCTCGGTCGGCGTCAGGTCCAGCTGGTACTCCCACAGGTCGCGGTTTTCCAGGCTGCGATACTCGGACAACTTCTCCTGGTACGGCATCAGGGCGAATAACCCGGGGTAGCCGCCTGCCAGGCCTTTCCAGGCATATAGAATGCTGTTGTCGCTGCCTTCGATGTAGGCACCGAAGTTGATCGCGTAGCTGAGCAGGGTGGTGTCGTCGTCGCGGGTCTTGGCCTGGTCGATACGCAGCAGGGTATGGCCGAACATCGACGACGGGCTGTTCAGGTAAGCCGCGGGGAATATCAGTACTGCGCTGTGCGGGTCTACCGACTGATACCACTGGCGGAATTCGGCGCAGTCGGGCTGCGGCAGGTCTTGCAGATCGAGTTGCTCGCGCAGCCAGCGGGTGCGCGCGGGGTAGACGCATTGGGCGTGCTTGTCGCCGAGGCTGGCCGGCGCGTACAACGCTTGTACCGTGGCCGCCAGTTCGCGGTCGGGATGGTGCCCGCCGTCTTCGGCGAGGAAGAATTTGGCATCGTCGACATAACTGCGCCAACCGCCCAATTTGCCGGTCTCGTAGTGGCCGAGGGCAATCCAGTAGGGCGTGGCCGCCAGCTGTTGCAGGCGCGCAGGGTCTACGTGGGGTGCAGCGTTGAGCTGGGCGCTGCCAAGCAGAGCCAGAAGGGCAAGGCGTTTGAGCATGTCGGGCAACTACTTCTTGAAGGATGCCGATGATGATGCCAGTCCCGCCCCGGTGAGGGGCGGGAAGGGCCGGACTCAAGCCTCGGTAGCGTACTTGGCCAGTTGCGGGTCGCTTTTGAGCACCGCGAGGGTGTTGTTGTGCACGGTTTCAGCAGTGGCGTCGGCGCTGTTGAAGATCTCGCCGAAGTGCTGGTGGGTAACCGCGGCGAAGTGCGCGCGATCTTCAGGTGCAACGCCGAGAACCACGGCGTAGGTGGTCAGAGCTTCGCCCTGGCCTTGCGCCATGTCTTCGGAAAGCTCGTTCATCATGCCGTTCATGGCGAACCAGGACTTGCCGCCGTAGGTCAGCGAAGCCTTGGTCGAGCAACCGTTGGTGCCCGAGGTCATGCCGAAGGTGGCGTTGCCGGAAGTACCGTTGGTGGTGGAAGCCAGGAAGTGAGCAGGAGTCCCGCGCTGGCCTTCGAACAGCATGTTGCCCCAGCCGCAGTTCGGGCCACCAGGCGCGTCTGCCATGGCGTTGATCGAGATTGCGGTGAACAGAGTACCCAGAAGAATCCGTTTCATAGCTTCGTTCTCTTTCTTAGTAGACTTACCAATGGTCAGGGGTTCTGGCAATTCCTTGCCAGCTCGGAACAGCATAATGCTACCCCGCGCAATGTTGGAGTTTAGGCATGATCCAAAGGTTGCGTGGCTTATTACAAAAAATTGCATGAGTAATTGCCAGAGGTTGGCTGCGACATAAAGTCCCGGTGAGCCTTGCAACGTGCGGTCAGGCAGCGCCAGAATGCTTTCATCGCCCCGCCGAAGTAAGGAAACCCAATGCCCGATCCTGTCGCTGCGCGCCTGCGTCTTGCGCCTGAAGCCCTGACCCGGCGTTTTTCTCCCGAGCAGTTTGCTTTCACCAATACTGACGATCTGGAACCGTTTCGCGGCGTTCTGGGCCAGGAACGTGCTGTCGAGGCCCTGCAATTCGGTGTGGCCATGCCGCGCCCTGGTTACAACGTGTTTGTCATGGGCGAGCCGGGTACCGGTCGCTTCTCTTTCGTCAAACGCTACCTGCGCGCCGAGGGCAAGCGCCAGAAGACGCCGGCTGACTGGGTCTACGTCAACAACTTCGAGGACATGCGCGAGCCGCGTGCGCTGGAGCTGCCGTCGGGCACTGCCGGCGAGTTCATCAGTGACATGAACGGTCTGATCGACAACCTGCTGGCGACCTTCCCGGCAGTGTTCGAGCACCCGTCCTACCAGCAGAAAAAAAGCGCCATCGACCGCGCCTTCAACCAGCGCTACGACCGTGCCCTGGACGTTATCGAACGCGCCTCGCTGGAAAAGGACGTGGCCCTGTACCGCGACGCCAGCAACGTTGCCTTCACGCCGATGAGCGACGGCAAGGCGCTGGACGAAGCGGAGTTTGCCCAGTTGCCGGACGAAGTGCGCGAGCGCTTCCACGACGACATCTCGCAGCTTGAAGAGCGTCTCAACGAAGAGCTTGCCAGCCTGCCGCAATGGAAGCGTGAGTCGAACAACCAACTGCGCCAGCTCAACGAAGAAACCATCACCCTGGCACTGCAGCCGCTGTTGGCACCGCTGTCGGAAAAATACGCTGAAAACGCAGCAGTCTGCGCCTATCTGCAGTCGGTGCAGTTGAACCTGCTGCGCACCGTGGTTGAAGAACTGGTCGATGACGCCAAGGCCGACCCGGTCGCGCGCAAGATGCTCGAAGAATATTACGCGCCAAGCCTGATGGTCGGTCACCCCAACAGCGGCGGCGCGCCGGTGGTGTTCGAGCCGCACCCGACCTACGACAACCTGTTCGGTCGCATTGAATACAGCACCGACCAGGGCGCGCTGTACACCTCCTACCGCCAGCTGCGTCCAGGTGCCTTGCACCGGGCCAATGGCGGCTTCCTGATCCTTGAAGCAGAGAAGATGCTCGGCGAGCCGTACGTCTGGGACGGCCTCAAGCGTGCGTTGCAGTCGCGCAAGCTGAAGATGGAATCGCCGCTGGGTGAGCTGGGCCGCGTAGCCACGGTCAGCCTCGCGCCGCAGATGATCCCGCTCAACGTCAAGCTGGTGATCATTGGCTCGCGTCAGCTGTACTACGCGCTGCAAGACCATGATTCGGACTTCCAGGAGATGTTCCGGGTGCTGGTCGATTTCGACGAAGACATGCCCATGGTCGACGAGAACCTTGAGCAGTTCGCCCAGTTGCTGCGTACCCGCACCAACGAAGAGGGCATGGCGCCGTTGACCAGCGACGCAGTTGCGCGTCTGGCCACCTACAGCGCTCGCCTGGCAGAAAACCAGTCACGCCTCTCGGCACGCATCGGCGACCTGTTCCAGTTGGTCAGTGAGGCGGACTTCATCCGTCAGTTGGCCAACGGCGAAATGACTGATGCCGGGCACATCGAACGAGCCCTGAAAGCCAAGGCGACTCGTACCGGGCGCGTCTCGCAGCGGGTGCTTGATGACATGCTGGCCGGGATCATCCTGATCGACACAGAAGGTGCGGCGATCGGCAAGTGCAACGGGCTGACCGTGCTCGAGGTGGGTGATTCGGCGTTCGGTATGCCGGCGCGGATCTCGGCCACGGTGTATCCGGGTGGTAGCGGTATCGTCGACATCGAGCGTGAGGTCAATCTGGGCCAGCCGATCCACTCCAAGGGGGTGATGATCCTAACCGGGTATCTGGGCAGCCGGTACGCCCAGGAGTTCCCTCTGGCGATCTCGGCGAGCATCGCCCTTGAGCAGTCCTACGGCTATGTCGATGGCGACAGTGCGTCGCTGGGCGAGGCCTGTACGCTGATCTCGGCGCTGTCGCGCACGCCGCTCAAACAGTGTTTCGCCATCACCGGCTCGATCAACCAGTTTGGCGAGGTGCAGGCGGTTGGCGGGGTCAACGAGAAGATCGAGGGCTTTTTCCGCCTGTGCGAAGCGCGCGGCCTGACCGGGGAGCAAGGGGTGATCATCCCGCGCGCCAACGTCGCCACGTTGATGCTCGATGAGCGTGTGTTGCAGGCAGTGGAGGCGGGTCAGTTCAACGTCTACGCGGTCAGCCAGGCGGACGAAGCGTTGAGCCTGCTGGTCGGCACGGATGCCGGAACGCCAGATGAGAACGGTGAATTCCCAGAGGGCAGTGTCAACGCCCGAGTGGTCGAGCGGCTCAGCGAGATTGCCGAAATGATCAGCGAGGAAGACATCAAAGACGCTGAGAAGGAGCGTATGGAGGAGATGATCGCTCAAGCTAAACCGGCGTGAGTCAAAAAAACGGCGCTGGCGGCAATGTGCTACCGTTCGGCGCCGGTTTTCCATCTTTTTCCGTTGATCTTCTATGCTGGAACTTAGGGAGAGCAACAGCGTTCAGGATGGAAACAGCCTGCAGTGATTGGCTGAAATGGTTACCTCGGAGGGGACGCCGCCATGCGCAACCTCAGTCTCACCCGCCAGTGCCTTGGCCTGGTGACTCGTATTGAATGCAGCATTCGTCCGCTGTCTGGCGACAACGGCATGTGGACGCTGCTGTTTGCGGCCGGCATGGCCGGTGAACAGCCCTCGGCGATCAAGGCCCAGGGGCCGTTTCATGGACCGCTGGTGGCCGAGTCGGTGCTCAACGCGATTGTCGACAGCCTGACCTTGCATGGTTACCACGTCGCTGAAGACCCGCAGATCTGGTGTGTGCACCTGCAAGGGCAACTGCGCAAGATCAACGGTGAACGCTGCCGCAATTTGGGCGACTATCAGTTTCATCCTGAAACCTGACCCGTCCGCTTGAGCGATTTGTACCCTGCGGCAACCGACCGCAGGCTTTTGCTGTAACAGGTGGGTGGCTATACTCGCGATCGCTTTCCGCTCACCTGACGAGTTTGATCCTCCATGGAACGTTTTCTCGAGAACGCGATGTACGCATCGCGTTGGTTGCTTGCCCCGATCTACTTTGGCCTGTCGCTTGGCCTGCTGGCGCTGGCGCTGAAGTTCTTCCAAGAAGTCCTGCATGTGCTGCCCAATGTGTTCGCTCTCAGCGAGGCCGACCTGATCCTGGTCATCCTGTCGCTGATCGACATGTCGCTGGTTGGCGGCCTGCTGGTGATGGTGATGATCTCTGGCTACGAGAACTTCGTCTCGCAGCTGGACATCGACGACAGCAAGGAAAAGCTCAGCTGGCTGGGCAAGATGGACTCGACCTCGCTGAAGATGAAAGTCGCCGCGTCGATCGTGGCAATTTCTTCCATTCATCTGCTGCGGGTGTTCATGGATGCGCAGAACATCTCCACCGACAAGCTGATGTGGTACGTGATCATCCACATGACCTTTGTCATTTCGGCATTTGTCATGGGTTATCTGGACAAGCTGACCAAGCACTAAGCGCTGCTCTGCCGCATTGCCCATGCCGCCCGACCGTTGCCCAACGGCCGGGCGGTTGTGTATCTGCGGTGCGCAGTGGCCCGGTAGCTGATCTGCTGCGCCGCAGTGTGCTAGGCTGCTCGCCCTTTTGATCAAGGGCGCGGCTGCACTGCGCCCTGCTGCGGAGCAAGTCAATGTCCGAACTCATTCTGTCCACCGACGAAACCCGCGTCAGCTACGGCATTGGCCGTCAGCTCGGCGGTCAGCTGCGTGACAACCCGCCACCAGGCGTCAGCCTGGAAGCCATCGTCGCCGGCCTGACCGATGCCTTCAATGGCGTTGAAAGCCGCGTCAACGAGGCCGACCTGTCGGCTGCGTTCAAGACCATCCGCGACATCATGCAAGCCGAAGCCGCCGCCAAGGCTGAAGTCGCTGCTGCTGTGGGCGTCGAGTTCCTGGCTGAAAACGCCAAGCGCGAAGGCATCACCACCCTGGCTTCGGGCCTGCAGTTCGAAGTGCTGACCGCCGGTGTTGGCGCCAAGCCAAGCCGCGACGACACTGTACGCACCCACTACCATGGCACCCTGATCGACGGCACTGTATTCGACAGCTCCTACGATCGTGGTCAGCCTGCTGAATTCCCGGTTGGTGGCGTGATCGCCGGCTGGACCGAAGCTCTGCAGCTGATGAATGCCGGCAGCAAATGGCGCCTGTACGTGCCCAGCGAGCTGGCTTACGGCGCTCAAGGCGTTGGCAGTATCCCGCCGCACAGCGTTCTGGTGTTCGACGTCGAGCTGCTCGACGTTCTGTAAGACCGTCTGGGCCGCCTGGTGCGGCCCTTTCGCTTGACCTTCAGTTCCAGTCCGTCCCGCCAGGGCGCAATGCCCGTGCATAGCAGAACAGAAACAAATTGCGTACCAGCTCCTTGAGCACCACCGGCTCGCTTGAATTAAGCCCATGCAGGTCCAGGTCACCCTGGTCGCGTAGCTCGTTGAGGGCGTCCTGCTCAAGTACCGCGCACACTTCACCGGTCTCGCGGTGGAGAATTCTCAGGTAGGGATGGGGGCGGTCCAGCCAGGCGTCAATCAGATAAGTCATGGCTACTCTCCTTGGATAGCGGTTTCCAATGAGAATAATTCTTATTATCAAAATAGCAAGTAACTATTGGTTTTTTTCGCCAATGGTCGGTCGATCCTGTTGCAGGATCTGTCGGGGCCACCGAGGGCAGCCCCAGACCAGAGCAAGTCAGACCTTGCGCACGAACTCGGACTTGAGCTTCATCGGGCCGATGCCGTCGATCTTGCAGTCGATGTCATGGTCGCCGTCGCACAGGCGGATGTTCTTGACCTTGGTGCCGACTTTGACCACCAGCGAGGTGCCCTTGACTTTGAGGTCCTTGATCACGGTGATGGTGTCGCCGTCCTGCAGGACGTTACCGACCGAATCCTTCTTCACCACGTCATCGCTGGCTGCTTCGGCATCGTCGCTGGCCGACCACTCGTGGGCGCATTCAGGGCAGATCAGCTGGGTGCCGTCTTCGTAGGTATATTCGGAATTGCATTTGGGGCAGGCAGGCAGAGTGCTCACTACGGGTCCTTTGGCAGGGCTGGAAAAGCCTACATTGTATAAGGTTTTGCCGGTGAGCGGGGCGATGAGATTCGCTCTCATCACCCGGAGTTGGTGCAGCTCGTGTAGGAGCGGCCTTGTGTCGCGAAAGGGGCGCGTAGCGGCCCCAGATATCAGCTTCGCCGCCGAAATTGCCGGGCCAGCTATGCTGGCCTTTCGCGACACAAGGCCGCTCCTACACAAAGCAGACAGCGCACGGTATCTAAACAATCCCTGGCCCAGCAGCCCTGCTTAGTGAGTACGGGCTACCGCAAACTCGCTGAGCTCGACCAGTGCATCGCGGTACTCGCTGGCTGGCAGTACTTCCAGGCAGGCGATGGCGCGGGCGACGTAGTCGCGGGCCATCTGCGCGGTGTAGGCGAGGGCGCCTGAGTCCTGCACGGCTGCGCGAATCTGCTCGAGGTCTTCCAGGCCACCCTTCTGGATCGCCTTGCGCACCAGTGCGGCCTGCTCGGGCGAGCCTTCGCGCATGGTGTAGATCAGCGGCAGGGTCGGCTTGCCTTCGGCCAGATCGTCGCCGACGTTCTTGCCCAGGGTTTCCGAGTCGCCCTGATAGTCGAGTAGGTCGTCGACCAGCTGGAAGGCCACGCCAAGGTGATCACCAAAGGTGCGCAGCGCTTCACGTTGCTCGTCGCTGGCGCCGGCCAGCGCAGCGGCGCTGTGGGTCGAGGCTTCAAAGAGCATCGCGGTCTTGCCGCGGATGACTTCCATGTACACCTCTTCGCTGGTGCTCGCATCACGCACCCGCGACAGCTGCAGCACTTCGCCTTCGGCGATCACGCGAGTGGCCTTGGCGAGGATCTGCATCACCGGCATCGAACCCAGTTCGACCATCATTTCGAACGAGCGCGAATAAAGGAAGTCGCCCACCAGCACGCTCGGCGCGTTGCCCCATAGTGCGTTGGCGGTGGAGCGGCCACGACGCATGCCGGACATGTCGACCACATCGTCGTGCAGCAGGGTAGCGGTGTGGAGGAACTCGATGGTCGCTGCCAGCAGGCGCAGGTCGTCGCTCTCGCGACCCAGCGCTTTGCCGCAGAGCAGTACCAGCAAGGGCCGCAGGCGTTTGCCGCCGGCCGACGTGATATAGTCGCCGATCTTCGATACCAGCGGCACGCGCGAGGTCAGCTGCTTCTTGATGATCTCGTCGACGGCGCTGAAATCATCAGCTACCGCGCGGTAGAAGGTTTGGGGTTGCATCGGCTGCTCCATTGGGGTTGCGCGGCATGCTAGGTCGAGGGTTGCGGTGTGTCAAGGCACGCTGCCTGCCGCGCCGGGGCGGGACTTGCAAGGCCATCCTGGGTTGCGTACAATCGCGCACCCTAACTTTCCTGGGCAGCACCTGCCTTACGCAATTGCGCCGGGCCGTTCCAGCCTTGTGCAGCCATGCCAGCCAATACTCAATATATAAAGAGCTGGGTGAGCAGGATTATCGGAGAAATACCATGTCTTACGCAGTAATTGTTACCGGCGGCAAGCAGTACAAAGTCGCTGAAGGTGAATACCTGAAGATCGAGAAGCTGGAAATCGCCACTGGCGAATCCGTGACCTTCGATCGCGTCCTGCTGGTTGCCAATGGCGACGCAGTCACCATCGGTGCTCCAGTTGTTGCTGGCGCTACCGTGGTTGCCGAGGTCATCTCGCAAGGCCGTCACGACAAGGTTCGCATCATCAAGTTCCGTCGTCGTAAGCACCACATGAAGCGTATGGGCCACCGCCAGTGGTTCACCGAGATCAAAATCACCGGCATCCAGGCTTAATTTCCTAGATCCCCTGAATTTATTTGGAGAATTGAACCATGGCTCACAAGAAGGCTGGTGGTAGTACTCGTAACGGTCGCGACTCAGAATCGAAACGCCTTGGCGTGAAGATGTATGGCGGCCAGGTCATCAAGGCCGGCAACATCATCGTCCGTCAGCGTGGCACCCAGTTCCACGCCGGCTACGGCGTTGGCATGGGCAAGGATCACACCTTGTTCGCCAAGATCGAAGGCGTGATCAAGTTCGAGAAGAAAGGCGAATTCAACCGCCGTTACGTGAGCGTCGTCGCGGGCTAATCGCGCTGTCGCTGGAGAAGCCCCGTCACGCGACGGGGCTTTTTCGTTTGTGGTGAGCCTCTTGCAAAGCTGTTTGTCTGGGCTGCCGGCGTCGGTCTCTGCGTCTCGGGGTCGCCGCGCTCATTTTTGCAAGAGCCTCATGTTTTTGAGTCATTTCAACTCGTCTGCTGACGAGAGGCGGTTTCTATGAAGTTTGTTGACGAAGTATCGATCCGGGTCAAAGCCGGTGATGGCGGTAACGGTTGCATGAGCTTCCGCCGCGAGAAGTTCATCGAGAACGGTGGCCCCAACGGTGGTGATGGCGGCGACGGTGGCTCGGTGTACATGATTGCCGACGAAAACCTCAACACCCTGGTCGACTATCGCTACACCCGTCACTTCGACGCCCAGCGCGGCGCCAACGGTGGCAGTACCGACTGCACCGGCAAGAAGGGCGAAGACATGATCCTGCGGGTGCCGGTTGGCACCACCGTGATCGATGCCTCGACCCAGGAAGTGATCGGCGACCTGGTCAAGGCCGGGCAAAAGCTGATGGTCGCCCAAGGCGGCTGGCACGGCCTGGGCAACACCCGTTTCAAGTCCAGCACCAACCGTGCTCCACGCCAGACCACCCCAGGCAAGCCGGGC
Organism: Pseudomonas sp. 1121_17; assembly: GCF_052850745.1. Lineage (NCBI taxonomy): Bacteria > Pseudomonadati > Pseudomonadota > Gammaproteobacteria > Pseudomonadales > Pseudomonadaceae > Pseudomonas > Pseudomonas sp. 1121_17. The sequence continues at coordinate 148,366 of NZ_VXCX01000007.1, read as the reverse complement.
GATCAGCGTGACCTGAAACTGGAAATGAAAGTCCTCGCTGACGTCGGCCTGCTCGGCCTGCCCAACGCTGGCAAAAGTACCTTCATCCGCTCGGTATCGGCCGCCAAGCCGAAAGTCGCCGACTACCCGTTCACCACCCTGGTGCCAAACCTGGGCGTGGTCAGCGTCGACCGCTGGAAGAGCTTCGTCATCGCCGACATCCCCGGCCTGATCGAAGGCGCCTCGGAAGGTGCCGGCCTGGGTATCCGCTTCCTCAAGCACCTGGCGCGCACTCGCATCCTGCTGCATCTGGTTGACCTGGCGCCGCTGGACGAGACCAACTCGGCCGACGCTGCCGAAGTCATCGTCAACGAGCTGACCCGCTTCAGCCCGTCGCTGGCCGAGCGTGAGCGCTGGCTGGTGCTGAACAAGTCGGACATGCTGATGGACGACGAGCGTGACGAGCGGGTCAAAGAGGTGGTCGAGCGCCTGCAGTGGAAGGGGCCGGTCTATGTGATCTCGGCAATCTCCAAGCAGGGTACCGAAGCCCTCAGCCGCGACATCATGCGCTACCTCGAAGACCGCGCCGACCGCCTGGCCGCCGACCCGGCCTACGCCGCGCAGCTGGCCAGCCTCGATCAGCGCATCGAAGACGAAGCGCGTGCTCAGTTGCAGGCCCTGGACGATGCCCGTACCTTGCGCCGCACTGGCGTCAAGAGCGTGCACAGCGTCGGCGAAGACGATGTCTGGGATGATGATTTCGAGGACGACGAAGACGGCCCGGAAATCATTTACGTGCGCGACTGATCGCTTGCAGTACACTAAACGCCGCTCTCAGGAGCGGCGTTTTAGTATCTACGAATCGACATGGGTTGGATGAAGATGCGAAGCAAGGTGACGGGCGCGAAGCGCTGGGTCGTGAAGATCGGCAGCGCCCTGCTGACCGCCGATGGCAAGGGCCTGGACCGCGGTGCCATGGGCGTTTGGGTCGAGCAGATGGTGGCCCTGCGTGAAGCAGGGGTGGAGTTGGTGCTGGTCTCTTCCGGGGCCGTAGCAGCGGGCATGAGCCAGCTTGGCTGGAACAAGCGACCGAGTGCCATGAACGAGCTGCAGGCCGCCGCCTCGCTGGGCCAGATGCGCCTGGTGCAGGCGTGGGAGTCGAGCTTTGGTGAGCACGGCAAGCACACCGCGCAGATCCTCCTGACCCACGACGATCTGTCTGACCGCAAGCGTTACCTGAATGCCCGCAGCACCCTGCGCACTCTGGTCGATCTGGGTGTGGTGCCGGTGATCAACGAGAACGACACGGTGGTTACCGACGAGATCCGTTTCGGCGACAACGACACCCTTGCAGCGCTGGTGGCCAACTTGGTCGAGGCGGACCTGCTGGTGATTCTCACCGACCGCGACGGTATGTTCGATGCCGACCCACGGCACAACCCCGACGCCCAGCTGATCTTCGAAGCGCGCGCCGATGACCCGGCGCTCGACGCCGTGGCCGGCAGCACCGGCGGTGCGCTGGGGCGCGGCGGCATGCAGACCAAACTGCGTGCGGCGCGCCTAGCGGCGCGTTCCGGCGCGCACACCATCATCATTGGCGGACGCATCGAACGCGTGCTGGATCGGCTCAAGGCCGGTGAGCGCCTCGGCACGCTGCTGTCGCCAGAGCGCGGCATGCTCGCGGCGCGCAAGCAGTGGCTGGCAGGCCACCTGCAGACCCGCGGCACACTGGTGCTCGACGAGGGTGCCGTGCGGGCACTACGCCAGGCCAACAAGAGCCTGCTGCCGGTTGGGGTCAAGACTGTTCAGGGCAGCTTCCGTCGCGGCGAGATGGTGATCTGCGTCGGCCCGGACGGCCATGAAGTGGCCCGCGGGCTGGCCAATTACAGTGCGTTGGAAGCGCAGAAGATCATCGGCCAACCGTCCGATGCAATCGAGGCGTTGCTTGGCTACAGCGCGGAGCCCGAGCTGGTGCACCGTGACAACCTGGTTCTGGTGTAAGGGGATGACTGTGCTGAAAAAGCTGTTTGCCGTGGCGGTGTTGATGCTGCCGATGGTCGCGGGCGCTGAAGAAATCGGCCAGGTCTCGACCGTGTTCAAGTTTGTCGGGCCGAATGATCGGATCGTCGTCGAAGCCTTCGATGACCCCAAGGTCGAGGGTGTCACCTGCTACCTGTCGCGGGCCAAGACTGGCGGCGTCAAGGGTGGCCTGGGCCTGGCCGAGGACCGTGCAGAAGCGTCGATCGCCTGCCGTCAGGTTGGGCCGATCAACTTCAAGGGTGAACTCAAGGACGGTGACGAGGTGTTCAAGGAGCGCACCTCGCTGGTGTTCAAGACCATGCAGGTGGTGCGTTTTCTCGACAAGAAGCGCAACACCCTGGTGTACCTGGTCTACAGCGATCGCATGATCGAAGGCAGCCCGCAGAACGCGGTGACGGCGATTCCAATCCTGCCTTGGGCGCAGTAGCAGGTAATACGTATTTTGGGGCTGCTTTGCAGCCCTTTCGCGACACAAGGCCGCTCCTACAAGAGCAGATCGCAGCATCCTGTAGGAGCGGCCTTGTGTCGCGAAAGGGCCGCGCAGCGGCCCCCGTTACCGCAGATCAGGCCAATTCCTCGGCCACATCCTCACGCACAATCGCCTTCTCTGCATCGATCCGGCTGATGTACTTCCAGTCCGATTCGTCGATGTAGATGCCATTCGGCCCGCTACCACCTTCCAGATCGATCGCCACGTGCGCCGACACCTGTGGCTTGACGCTGGCCAGAATCGGCACGAAGCCCAGTTGCTGGCTGGTCTCGAGCAGCGCCGCCTGGTTGCGTTCGTCGATGTCGGCGGCCTCGTCGAGGTAGTACGGCAAGCGAATGCGTCCGGCCAGGTCGCGGTCCATCAGGTGCAGCAACAAGTACATGTTGGTCAGCGCCTTGATGGTCATGGTGGTGCCGTTGGAGGCAGCGCCATCGATGTCGGCGTGGATCACCGGCTGGCTGTTGATCTTGGTGATCTCGAACGCCAGCTCGAACAGGTCCTTGAGGCCCAGTTGGTTGTGGTTGGCTGCCACCAGCCGGGCCAGGTACTCCTTGGCCTCTTCGTTCTTGTGATCCTGGTCGCTGCTCTGGGTCAGATCGAACACCGACAGGGTCTCGCCTTCTTCGTACTGGCCAGCGCTGTGGATGATCTGGTCGATGTGCTTGAGCGCTTCCTTGTTCGGCGCCAGCACCACGCGGAAGCTTTCCAGGTTGGACACCTGGCGCTTGTTGATCTCGCGGTTGAACAGCGCCAGCTGGTGCTCGAGGCTGTCGTAGTCGCTGCGGATGTTGCGCAGGGTCCGGGCGATGTCGGTAACCGCCGCACGGCGCGCCTTGGCCAGGGTCAGGGCTTCTTCGGTGCGGTGCGAGTAGGCGTTGATCAGCAGCTGCAGGCGGCGCTCCATGTCGTCTTCGCTGTCGAACTTGGCCACCCCTTTGAGGCGTACCTGGGCGTACAGCGCCTCGATCTGGTTATCTGCCCGCTGCAGCGCCTGCCAGCTGTCCTGGTAGTCGTTGAGCAGCGGCAGCAGGTTGTCCATCGAGTCGTCCACCGCTTCCATGAACGGCGTGCCGAACGGCATGTCGTTGGGTAGCAGCTGACGGCGGCGCAGGGCGTCTTCGAGGGTGCGCTGCTTGGCTTCGAGATCGGCCAACTGACGGCCGACCAGTTGCAGCTTGGCCGACAGTTGCTGGACGCGCTCGGTGAACGCGTCGCTGGAGCGCTTGAGTTCGTCCTGGGCCGCTTCAAGCTGGGCCAGTTGCTCAAGCTTCTCTGGCTCTTCAGCGGCCAGGGTTTCGCTGCGACGGAAGTCTTCCAGGGCCTTTTGCGCATCCAGTACCTGCTGGTACAGGGCTTCGGTCTGGGCCTTGCTGGCGGTGCGGTCGGCGGCGACCGCCTGCTGGGTCTTGAGCTGCTTGAGTTCGCGGTCGAGGCGGTCTTTCTGGTCGCGCAGGGCCGCGCGGTCAGCCAACGCTTGCAGCGCCGGCGGCTCGATGTGCGAGAGGTCGATGGACAGGCCCGGGGCTTCGAAACGCTCGCCCTTGAAGCTGTCGAGCACCGCTTCCAGTGACTTGACCCAGAGGTCGCTGTCATCCAGTTCGATGCCGCGCTCGCCCAGCGGCAGGCTGAACAGTGCGCCGTTGAACAGGCGCATCAGGCGGTCGACGTCGCCTTGCGAGAACTCTTCGCGCAGGCGTGCGTAGCTGTTGTTGTCGGCATGATCGAGCTGCTGCTTGACCACCTTGACCCGCTTCTCGAGGTCACGCACACGCTCGTCGAGGTCTTCGGCGGAGAACTGCCGCGATTGCGCCAGGGCGCCGGCAAGTTCGTCGTGGGCGTCCTTGGCGGCAAGCAACTGCTGCTCGAGGACGCGTACATCATCGACCAGCGCAAAGCGATTCTTCAGCACCGACAGTTCGCCCAGCCAGCGCTGGATACCGCTGATCTCGCGCTCCAGGCGCATCAGCTCCTGGGTACCGCCGCGTTGGTCGTTCTGCAGGCGGTCCTGCTCGCTGCGGTAATGCTCGGACTGGATCACCAGTTCTTCTTTACGCGCCATGGCATATTCCTGCCAGGTGCCGAGCAGGTTATCCAGCAGCGGCGACAGGCGATGCAGCTTGCCACGCAGGATGTCGCGCTGGGCGACGCCGCCGGCCAGGGCTTCGACCAACGGCCCGGCGGCGACCAGGGCGTTGTAATCGCCTTCCATGCGGCGTACGTCGCGGAAGGCCTCTTCGCAGGCAGCGATGTAGTCGACGCTGCCGGAGCGCAGGCTGTGCTCGAAGGCATCGAGGAACAGCTGCTTGAGCTTGGCTGCAGTGATTTCGCGCATGTGCAGCAGGTTGATGAACAGGGCGCGGAAGGTCTTCAGGCTCTGCTCGCTGGTCGAGCGCAACGGGATCAGGGTCAGGTCCAGTGGCACCGAAGTGTGGCCACCGACCAGCAGACGGCGCAGTTCGTCGGGCTTCAGCTCGTAAGCCTTGAGGCCATTGCGCTCAAGGTTGGTGAACAGCTCCTTCTGGCGCAGGCAGGTGTCGTCTTTCTGGTAGTGAGCCAGGTCCAGCTGGCCTTGGTAGGCAAAGAACTGGTGACCGAAGCCGCCGCCCGGGCCGCGGCCGACTACGCCAATCACGTGCGGGCCATGGGGCAGGTCCAGCTCGCAGAGGATGTAGCTGGTGTCGCTGGCGAAGTAGAAGCGGCGCGACTGCTCGAGGCTGTACTTGCCGAAGCTCATGTCCGACATGCGCGCCAGAATCGGGAACTGCAGGGCGTTGATCGACGCCGACTTACCCAGGTTGTTGGCGCCATAGACCGACAGCGGGTGCTCCAGCGGGAACAGGCCGAGGCTGTAGCCGGCGGTGTTGAGCAAGGCGAAGCGGCGGATGCCGTAGCGTTGCTGGCTCATGCGTCAATCTCCTGTTGCTCTTCGCGGATGGCGCGGGCAAGGGCATCTTCTTCGCTCTCGTCGCCGGCAAACGGGCTGAGGTCGAGCGGGTCGTCGGTGCTGTCGAGTTGTTCGGCGCTGTCGTCGTCGGCCAGCACCGGTACCGGCAGTGGCAGGGCGCTGTGCAGGGTCGCGGCCAGGTCGCGGTCCTGCTGCACCGACAGGCACACATCGATGAAGCGGTGCATCGGCGGCAGGAAACGGTAGATGCCGCCTTCTTCATGAGCGAAGCCCAGCTGGGTCATGCGCCGGAGGATCTTTTCTTCAAGCTCGTCGACGGTCTGTACTTCGGCCTGAATGAACAGGTCTCGGTACTTTTCCAGCAGCGACGGCAGCTCATCGCGGCCGATGCTGCCGCCATCGAGCACGGCGATCGGGTCGCGGCCCTGGTCAGCCAGGTGTTCAACCAGGATGAACGTGAACAGCGACAGGCGCTGGGCGGTCTTGTTGACCTGCGCAGCAGCCAGCTCTGGCACGAAGTAATAGAAACCGCGGGTATCGCACACCAGCTCGAAGCCAAGTGCCTTGAACAGGGTGCGGTACTGGTCCTGGAAGTTCGACAGCTGGGCGTACAACTCGGGGTCGCGGCGGCTGACGTGGAAACCTTTGAACAGCTCGCGGAAGATCGGCGCGAGCTGGGACAGTTCGGAGAGATCAAGATGCATTGGCTGGGCTCGCAGTGGATGCAGGCGATGATTCGGTCAGGGCGAAGGAGCGCAAGCTCACCCGGTGTTCGGCGGTGAGATAGTCGCGCCGTTCGAGGCGCTCGCGGCTGAAGCGCTTCTCGCGCGACAGGCGCGAGAACCAGTACAGCAGCTCGTCGGTGGCGCCTTCGGGCTCCTGCTCCAGCAGCCAGACCATCAGGTCGGGCAGTGGCAGAGCGCTGGCACAGCGTTCGAGCATTTCCTTGACCGTGCGCGGGGCACGTGGCGTCGGGCCCTTGTCGGTGCGGTGGGCCTTGGGGAAGCGCGCCGGCTTGGGCTCGAAGCGGGCCAGCGCGTAAACGTAAGCCTCGACCTGGCTGGCGCTGCCGAGAAAGGTGCTTTGCGGGCGAGTGAACATCGGCATGGCCGCGTGCGGCACGGCATCGATGCCCTTGCGCCGGATCACTGACAGGGCCAGCGCCGCGCCACGGGTCACGGCGTTGTGCCGGCGCGCTTCTTCGCGCAGCGGCAGCAGCAGCTCGCGCGCATGGCGCAGGGTCAGCTGGGCGCTGGTCTGCATCTCGAGGATGCGCGCGTGGGTGCGCAGGAGCATGTCGTCGTCGACCAGGTGGCCGAGCCGCGCCTGTTCGCCGAGCAGGCGCAGCAGCACTGTCTCGACCTTGCGCACGCCTTGCTCGAAGGCGCCGTCGGCGTTGACCAGCTGGATCATCGGCTCGACGTACTCGTCCCAGGTTGCCAGTACTTCGGCGTAGCGCTGGCGCAGCGGGATCTGCCGGTTGCTGGTCTTGGCCCGTTCGGCCACGGCCACCAGCGCCTGCTCGTCGTTGTCGAGTTTCTTCAACACGTCGCGCACGCGCATGTCGAGCAAACGCAGTTGGCGCGCCAGATCGTCGCTGTCGCGGTTGTCGAATGCGTCCTGAATATGCCCGGCCAAGCGCTCCAGATGGCGCAGATAGGCTTCGATTTCCAGGCACAGGCCGAGCCGGTGCTCGCGGCGCAGGTAGGCCAGAAAGTCGTGGATCTGCGCATTCAGCTCGAAGCGGTTCGGGCTTTTTGCCACCGGTACCAGAATATCCAGGCGGATCCACACATCGAGCAGCTGGGTGATGTCCTGCGGAGTGCTTTCTACCTGCTGGCGGCCGAGTTGCTGGCGCAGTTCGATCAGGCTCAATGTGCCCTGGTCGAAGCGTTCGCACAGCGGCTCGATCAATGCCCAGTGTTCGGCGAGGGCGCGCAGGACGCGCTTGGGTTCGATCATTGGCGGGTCGACTCGTTGCCAAATTAAAGCCGGCGATTGTACTGCATCCAGGGGGGAGGAATTCACCCCTTGGTCTGTAATGAGATTGCGTCAGGGATTTACCGGGTTGGCCCAGGGTTTTGCCGGCTGGCAAATTTCCGCCAACCTGTAGCGGCGCGGGGCGGTCAACGGCGTTAGAATGCGCGACTGACTTTTCCCGGATGACCGTGCTGTGCTGATCGAGTCCCGCCGCCGCGCTTACCTGTCTGCCATGCAAGTGGTGCACTGGCTGCCGCGTGCCGAACTGCCGTTCGCCGCGCCGTCGCGCCCCGAGCTGCTGCTGCCGCAGGCGCCGGTCGAGGAAGTCGAGCTCGAAGCCCTGGCGCCAGCGCCCGCCGCCGCACCGGTCGCGCCGCAGGCACGCAGCATCGAACGGCCGAAAATCGAGATTCCGCGCCCAGCCAGCAGCGTCAAGCCAGCGGCCAAGCCGGCCGAGACCGAGGCTGAGCCAGTGGTCCGTGCGGCGCCGGTGCCACCGCCACGGTTTGCCCTGCAGTTGCTGCGCGCCGGCAGTTGCCTGGTGCTGGTCGAGCTGGCCACTGGTCAGCCGTTCCAGAGCCGCGACCCATCCTACCTGCTGCTCAAGGACATGCTCCGCGCCGCCGGCCTGCCGGATGCGCCGCAGATCATCGGCGAGCCGATCCGTTGGCCGCTGCTGGTGCGCGGCAACATGGACCAAGGCCCCGAGGCTGCGCGTGACTTCGTCCAGGGCTTTATCCAGGCGCGCCTGGAAGAATCACCCTGCACCTGCCTGTGGCTGATCGGCCTGCCGGCGCTGCGCTTTGCCGCCCAGGCCGAGGCACCGGCCTATTACCAAGAACTGCAGGTCGAAGCGCTGGGCACTGCCTGGGCGCTGCCTGGCCTGGAACTGTTGATGGACGAGCCGCAGCGCAAGGCGGACGTCTGGCAAGCGATGCGCCAGCTGATGGCGCGCTGGAAGAGCGTTAAATGAGTGATTCGATCAGTTTCCGCCCGATGACCGAGGCGGACCTGGATGCCGTGCTGAAGATCGAGTACGCCGCGTTCAGCCATCCCTGGACCCGCGGGATTTTTCTGGATGCGCTCAAGTCATACCAGATCTGGTTGATGTTCGATGGCGCCCAGCAGGTGGGTCATGGTGTGATCAACGTGATCATCGACGAAGCGCACCTGCTCAACATCACCGTAAAACCGGAAAACCAGGGCCGCGGCCTGGGCCTGCGCCTGCTGGAAAAACTCATGGCCGAGGCCTACAAGCTCAATGGCCGCGAGTGCTTCCTCGAGCTGCGCGCGAGCAACCAGTCGGCCTATCGTCTGTATGAACGCTTCGGCTTCAACGAGATTGGCCGGCGCCGCGACTACTATCCAATGGCTGGTGGCCGCGAAGATGCCCTGGTAATGGCCTGCACCCTGTTCGACGAGTGACCTTGCGCCGTCAGGTCCAGTCACACAGGCATAACCTGATGAGGCAAGACCATGCACGACCTGCAGGAACTGATCGACAACAACGAGCGCTGGGCTGACGCGATCACCCAGCGTGACCCCGACTTCTTCGCCAAGCTGGCCCGTCAGCAGACGCCGGAGTTTCTCTGGATCGGCTGCTCCGACGCACGCGTGCCGGCCAACGAGATCGTCGGCATGCTACCGGGCGATCTGTTCGTCCACCGCAACGTCGCCAACGTGGTGCTGCACACCGACCTTAACTGCCTGTCGGTGATTCAGTACGCGGTCGAAGTGCTCAAGGTCAAACACATCCTGGTCACCGGCCACTATGGCTGCGGCGGCGTGCGCGCGGCCATGCAAGACCGTCAACTCGGACTGATCGACGGCTGGCTGCGCTCGATTCGTGACCTCTACTACGAAAAACGCGGTGAGCTGGCCAAGCTCGACACGGACGAGGCGCGGGTCGACCGCATGTGCGAGCTGAACGTGATTCAGCAGGTGGCCAACGTTGCCCACACCAGCATCATCCAGAACGCCTGGCATCGCGGTCAGGAGCTGTCTATCCATGGTTGCATCTATGGCATCAAGGATGGCCGCTGGAAGAGCCTGGACACCACCATAAGCGGCTTTGCCCAATTGCCGCCGCAATACCGCCTGCGCCCACAGGAGTAGGCTTAACTCTAAGCCAGTAGCCGCCAACTGGCTGAAGGGGTGAGCAATGAAAACTGCAAGGATGCTGCTCTGTGCAGCTGGCTTGAGCATCGCCAGTGTTGCTCAGGCCGACCCGCGCGACCTGTGGATGTTCGCCCAGTGGGCCGGCGACCATCAGACCCGACCGTTTCGCGAGATGCTGGTCGAGGCGCGGCTGTACGGCGTGGTGCCGATTCATCAGTTGCTGCGCTCGGCGTCGGACTGGCGCCAGTGTCGTGCCTTGCCGTTCGCGGTGCCGCCGACGGCGCAGTGGCCGGCAGTGCGCTCGACGCTGGCGTTGCTGAAAACTCTGGCTGAGCAGGATGTTCTGCGCCAGTTCGAGGTGGTCTCGGCGTACCGCGATCCGCAGCTCAACGCCTGTGCTGGCGGTGCGGTGGCGAGCGCTCACACGCGGGCTTTTGCGGTCGATCTGTTACTGCCGGCATGGGCTGACCCCAATCCCTTGTGCCGCTTCTGGCAGCAGCATGGCCAGGCCTGGAGCATGGGCCTGGGCCGCTATCCGTCGGGGCGGATTCATATCGACACCGCCGGTTACCGCACCTGGGGCGGTGATGGCAAAGCCGGCTCGTCGTTCTGTATCAGGCCCAGGTGAGCCAGGCAGGCCTGAGATTGGCAGCGCACCCAGTCGGCAAAGCGCTGGCGCTTGCAGCCGGGCAGAAACGCCTGCGGGCTGAGCAGGTGATACGCCGAGCCATCCGCGATAAACCCGGCGTGCGCGCGCAATTGGCCGCTGGCAATCTCGTCGCTGACCATCAAGGCTGACGCCATGGCCATCCCAAGGCCGGCGCTGGCCGCCTGGATCGACAGATAGAAGTGCTCATACTCGCTGCCTGCGCGGTGCCGTACCCCTTCGCCGCGCAACCGATGCCAGTCAGACCAAGCCTTGGGACGGGTGCGGCTGTGCAGCAAACGAGGGTTTTGCGCCGCTTCCTGGCTGCCCGCTCGACAGACCGGCCCCATCCATTCATCGCAGATCTTCACGCTGTGCAGCGTGCGTTCCCAGTGAAAATCGTCACGCCGCAAGGCCAGGTCTATGCCGCTGCGGGCAAAGTCCACTGCTCCGCCAGCAGCGACCAGTTGCAGCTGGATATCCGGGTGCGCGGCATGAAAGTCCGGCAGCCGTGGGATCAGCCAGCGCATGGCGATGGTCGGCTCGCAGGAGAGCACCAGCACGTTGTCCTGAAGCGGTTGTTGCATGCGCTGCACGGTGTCTTCGATCTGCTCGAAGATGGCCTGGGTGGTGCTCTGCAGGGCGCGCCCGGCGGCTGTCAAAAACAGCGCCCGGTTGCGCCGCTCGAACAGTTCGACCCCCAGACTTTGCTCTAGCAAGCGTACTTGCCGGCTAACCGCGCCATGGGTGACGTGCAGGCGCTCGGCCGCGCGCACAAAGCTCTCGGTCTGGGCGGCAACGTCGAAAAAACGCAGGGTGTTGAGCGGCGGCAGTTTCATTGAAATCTCGGCGCAAGTGAACGCTGCATATCTGTGAGAAAAACTAGCGTATCTGCGCGACTATAAATCGATTTTGACCTGTGGATAAGCCCTCGATAATCGGCGACCTGTGGATTTTCATCGTCTATCGAGGCCGCCTGAGTGAATGAACTGATTGCCGTCGCCGTGTTTACCGTACTTGCCGTGACCGGCGCTGACTTTGCCATGGTCACCCGCAGCAGTTATGCACAGGGGCGCAAGGCCGGCCTGGCCGCTGCGGTCGGCATTGCCTTGGGCGTGCAGGTGCATGTGCTGTACACGGTGCTGGGCATCGCCGTGATCATCAGCCAAAGCCCAGCGCTGTTCATGGCCATGAAGGTGCTGGGCGCGGGCTACCTGATTTATCTGGGCTACCAGTCGCTAACCAATACCAAGCGGATCCACCTCGACGACGTCGGCCAGAGGCAGAGCTGGGGTAGTTTGAGGGCGTTACGCACAGGATTTTTCACCAACGCGCTGAACCCCAAGACCATGCTGTTTGTGATCAGCGCCTACACCCAGGTGGTGCAGCCGGGCAGCTCGCTGGCGCAGGACTTTGCCTACGGCGCGTTCATGTCCTTCGCCCATTGGCTGTGGTTCAGCCTGGTGGCGGTGTTTTTTTCCAGCGCAGCGCTGCGCCTGGCAATGATCGAGCGCCAGCGAGTGGTTGATCGGCTGATCGGCGTGGCGCTGATCGGTCTGGGTGTGACCGTGCTGGTGGCGGGCGTGCGCTGAGTTTAGTTGATGGGTGTCTTGCTCTGCATGAGGTGGTCCCGTTCATGCTCCCTCCCTCGCTCTGTGATACAGATACCGAGCGACAGCAGCAAGGCGACCGTAGCGAGCCCCGCGCCAACCCAAAGATTACCTTCCAGACCAACGCCATCCAGCACCCGGCCGCCAGCCCATGCGCCCAAGGCGATGGCAACATTGAAAACCCCTACATAAAGCGCCGTAGCGACTTCCACTGCACTTGGTGCGGCCTTCATCATCCACGTCATCAGGCCTACCGACACGCCGCCATAGGCCAGCCCCCAGACCAGCAACAGCATGCCGCCGCCGAAGTTGGAATTGCCGATGAGCAGGAACAGCACCGGCGTCAGCAGCAGCCCGGTCGAGATCGCCAGCAAGGTACGTGCTGTGCGCCGCGCGGCGATGACGCCGGCAAGGAAGTTGCCGACGATGCCGGCGAAGCCATAGGCGAACAGCAGTGCGCTGACCCATTGGCTATCGAAGCCTGACACCGACATCAGCAAGGGCCGCACGTAGGTGAACAGCATGAAGTGCCCGGCGACCAGTGCCAGCGTCAGCAGCAACCCCACTTGCAGTTTGCGGCTACCCAGCTGCTGGGCAAACTGGCGCACGGTCACCGAACTGGTTACCGGTAGCCCGGGGATCACCGCAAGGTGCAACGCCAGCACCAATGCGCTGAACAGGGCCATGCCGGCAAAGGCCCAGCGCCACCCGGCATAGTCGCCGATCAACGCACCCAGCGGCACGCCAAGCACCGAAGCAGCGGCCACCCCGCCGAAGATGATCGAGGTCGCCAGGCCAACCGAGTGCGCCGCCACCAGCCGCCCCGCCAGCCCCCCGGCGATCGCCCAGATCCCCCCCATGCAAAAGCCGACCAGTACACGCGCGGCCAGCATCCAGGCCATGCTCGGGGCCAACGCCGAGGCGATGTTGACGATCACCAATAGCCCCAGCAATCCGCAGAGGATCCTGCGTCGATCAATGCCGCCGGATGCGATGACCACCAGCGGGGCAAAAAACGCTGCCAGTAGTGCAGGCAGTGAGATCATCAGCCCTGCCGTGCCGGTGGACGTGTTCAGCGATTCGGCAATCGGTGGCAGCAGCCCGACCGGGAGCATTTCAGTGGTGACCACGGAAAATGTCGCAAGGCCGACTGCGCTGACGGCCAGCCAGGGGTGCTGCGCGGAGGTTGCTGTGAGTTCGGATGAAGACGTGCTCATGGTTCAGGTCCTTTGAGTTTTCAAGCAAGCCTTGTCGTCTGGCAGTGGTATCTGGAACAGAACATACGCGGCGTATGAAAGGGACCCTATATTGATACGTGGTGAATGTAAATAATCATACGTACTGAACGTAAGTGCGTTGATTTCTCGCGGCATCGGCACGGAGAGGGGGTAGGCAGGAAATTTTGCCCAGAGGAATACGGAGAGAAGTTGCAGGGCGATTCAAGGACAGAACGCCAGAAACAAGAAAGCCCGCACTAGGCGGGCTTCTTGTTAGATCTACAGACCTCGTGAGAAATCTGTAGATCTGAAGGGTGGTGGCTACACAGGGACTTGAACCCCGGACCCCAGCATTATGAATGCTATGCTCTAACCAACTGAGCTATGTAGCCAACTGGCGCGCATTATTCGCTTCAGACGCCCCTCTGTCAACACCCGGATCAAAAAAAATTTACACGGTTTCAACCGCTTAGCCTGCGAGTGCGGTTTCAGCGGGCGATCAGCCACTGGCCGAACAGGCTATACAGCTGCAATTGCTGCTCGGCGGCGAGCTGATCGAGGCTGGCCTGGGCGCGGTCGAGGTTGAAATCACCGCTGACCCGGCGATAAGCGGTTTGCTCATCCATCAGCCAGACGCGCTGGCCTTGATAGCCGGCCAGGCGCCCGAGCACGCTGGCCAGGGGCTGATCCTTGACCTGCAAGTGCCCGCTGCGCCAGGCCTCCACGCGCTGCACGTCGATTTTTTGCACAGGGTCGATGCGCTGTTCGGTGAAGGTTACCCGTTCGCCGGCCGAGAGCAGGCGTTGATCGCCGCCTTGAATGATCATGGCTTTGCCGTTGAGCACGACCAGTTCATCATGTTGGCCGCTGCGGGCGATCATCAGGCGAGTGCCATAGACCTGAATGCGCGCCTGGCCGACCTGCACTTCCAGGGCGCGGCCATCGAGCACCACTTCGAGCGAAACCTGACCTTGCACCAGTTGCAACTGGCGAGTGCGCCCGCGCAGGTCGGCGTTCATCGCGCTGGCGCTGTCCAGGTGCATCGTTGAACCGTCGGCCAGGCGCACACTGCGGCGCTCGCCGCTGGCGGTGTGCAGTTCACTGGCCAGGCGCTGCATCAACGGCCAATACAGATAGGCAAGAGCGGCGAGGATCAACAGAAACAGCGCGGCGAGGGTTTTGCCGAGATAGCTGCGGCGGGTTTGCAACTGACGCGGGCGCGGCCTTGCTGGAGGCGGAGTGAGTTGCTGCCAGTAGGCTTCCAGCTCAGCGTAGGCGCGGGCGTTGGCTGGGTCCTGCTGCTGCCACGTGGCGAACGCCTGCCGCTGCAGCTCATCGCAGCCTGGCTGACGGAGCATGGAAAAGCACTCCAGTGCCTCGCGATCGGCGTCGGGCGTGGGCTGCTGGGCGGGCATCGGGTTCATTGATCGGTCGGCTCGCAGGTGAGGCGGAAGCGGCGAAAGGGAGTGGGGCAATGTGCCATGGATGCTAATTATATTGAGAACCATTTGCAAGTGCGTGTCGGGCCGATGGTAAAAAAGCTAGCTATGTATCGATTTGTTTCCCGATAATCGGATCCCAAACCCGCGGACGGATGTCGAGCCCATGGCCATCAGCAGTTCTCAAACCACCTCCAGCGCAACTACGGCTTCAGGTGCCAACCCTCTGGTGATGCGCATCATCGGCTTCTGTGCGCTGGCGCACCTGATCAACGACCTGATCCAGGCCGTGCTGCCGGCGATCTACCCAATGCTCAAGGCCAATTACAACTTGAGCTTTGCCCAGATCGGCCTGATCACTCTGACGTTCCAGATCACTGCGTCGCTGTTGCAGCCGTGGGTGGGCTTTTTCACAGACAAGCGGCCGACGCCGAATCTGCTACCGCTGGGCACCCTGTGCACCTTGGTCGGGATCGTGTTGCTGGCATTTGTTGGCAGCTTCCCGATGATTCTGGTGGCTTCGGCGCTGGTCGGCATCGGTTCGTCAGCATTCCACCCCGAGACATCGCGGATTGCCCGGTTGGCTTCAGGTGGGCGCTTTGGCCTGGCCCAGTCGACCTTCCAGGTCGGCGGTAATGCCGGCTCGGCGCTGGGCCCGCTGCTGGCAGCCGCGATCGTCATTCCGTTCGGCCAGACCCATGTCGCCTGGTTCGGCCTGGCTGGCTTGTTCTTCTTCGGCGTAACCCTGCTGCTGCGCCGCTGGTACAAGGAGCACCTCAACCAGGCCAAGGCGCGCAAGGCGGTAGAAGCGACCCATGGCCTGTCGCGCCAGCGCGTGATTGGTGCATTGGTGGTGCTGGGCTTGCTGGTGTTTTCCAAGTACTTCTACATGGCCAGCTTCACCAGCTATTTCACCTTCTACCTGATCGAGAAGTTCGACGTTTCGGTGGCCAGCTCGCAGTTGCACCTGTTCCTGTTCCTTGGCGCAGTGGCGGCGGGGACCTTCTTTGGCGGGCCGATTGGCGACCGCTTCGGGCGCAAGGCGGTGATCTGGTTCTCGATTCTCGGTGTGGCGCCGTTCACCCTGGCGCTGCCGTATGCCGATCAGTTCTGGACCACCATCCTCAGTGTGGTGATCGGCTTTATCCTCGCTTCGGCATTCTCGGCCATCGTCGTTTACGCCCAGGAGCTGGTGCCGGGCAATGTTGGCATGATCGCCGGGATCTTCTTCGGCCTGATGTTCGGCTTTGGCGGCATCGGCGCGGCGCTGCTGGGCTATGTGGCCGACCTGCGCGGGATCGAATACGTGTATGCGCTTTGTTCGTATCTGCCGCTGTTTGGCCTGCTGGCAATATTGCTGCCGTCTACCGGCAAACGCTGACAAGTGCAGTGGGGCCGCAATGCGGCCTCACTGCAAGTTAATAAGAGTAATTATCAATCTTATTCCTATAACGCTCACTTTCACTTAGAATCCGCCCCGCTGGCCGCAACGAGCAGTGGGCCTGCGCAAAACAACAATATCTGGCGTAGTGGAGCGGGTCGTGAATTTCAAGAAGAATACGCTTGCCCTGGCTGTGGGCGCTGTCGCGTGCCTGGCAAATAGCGGCTGGGCCGCTGAAACATCGAACGCTGCATCACCAAACGTGGTCGAGATGGCGCCAATCACGGTGACCGGCGAGAAGATCGACCGCACCCTCGAGCAGACCCAGTCCAGCGTTGTGGTCGTCACCGACCAGCAACTGCGCGACAAGGCCGATCACAGCCTGGTTGATGTGTTTGCGCGAACGCCTGGGGTATACAGCCAGGCCGGCAACGAGAACTGGGGCATCCGTGGTGTGCCGGTGTCCGGTTTCGATGACCAGGGGCCGTCGACCATGAACGGTGCCGTGTCGGTCTATATCGATGGCGCTGTGCAGCCGAACCGGGCACTGACCTTGAGCCCGAACCCGCTGTGGGATACCGAGCAGGTCGAGGTGTTTCTTGGCCCGCAGTCCACCACTCAAGGGCGCAACTCGCTGGCCGGTGCAGTGGTGATCAAGACCAAGGATCCGACCTTCGACCCAAGCTTCTCTGCCCAGACCAACGTTGGCAACTACGGTGAAAAAGGCCTGGCCGTTGCTGGTGGTGGCGCCATTGTCGAGGGCAAGGTCGCCGGGCGTATCGCTGTGGACCGCCAGGACGGCGACGGCTATATCGACAATATCGCGCTGGGCAAGGATGCCAACCCGCATCGCACCAGCAATGCTCGCGGCAAGTTGCTGATCCTGCCCAATGACGACCTCGATGTACTGCTGACTTATGCCCACAGCGAGCACCGTCAGGGCGACAACTCGGTCATGCGCGAGAACGACAAAGTCCGCTACTACAAGGTGTCGTCCAATACCCAGGCCTTTGACAACCTCAAGCAGGACACCGTCAGCGCCAAGGTCGACTATCGCCTGAGTGATGCCTGGTCGCTGACCAGCATGACCGTCAACACCCGCTCCGATTACAGCAACCGCCTGGACTTCGACCAGACCGCCGAGAGCAACGACGTCATCCTCCGTGCACACGATGGCAATTTGTTCAGCCAGGAACTGCGGCTGAACTACAGCTCGGATGACGTGAAGAGTTTCATCGGCGCCTATTACGGCCACAGCACCAACAAATTCCATGACCGCCTGTTGTTCGATGACACCTTGTTCGCCACCGTCAAAGGCGACACGACAATCGATAACAAGGCTGTATTCGGTGAGGTCAACTGGACCTTCGCGCCGCGCTGGACGTTGATCACCGGCCTGCGTTACGACCACGAAACCAATGACACCGACGTCAAGCAGGACGATCTGTCCAGTCCGGGGCAAGTCAGTGAATCGTTCAACGCCCTGTTGCCCAAGCTGGGTCTGAACTATGAACTGGCGGCCAATCAGTTCCTCGGCTTCATGGTGCAGAAAGGCTATCGCGGCGGTGGCGTCAACGTGCGCTCCGGCAGTGGTCACGAGTCGTATGACCCGGAATACACCACCAACTATGAGCTGTCCTATCGCGGGACATTCATGGAAGGCAGCCTGCGCACTCGCGCCAACCTCTATTACACCGACTGGAAAGACCAGCAGGTCAGCGTACGCCAGGACAACAGCAACGTTATCAATGTGTATAACGCCGGTCGCAGCACCATCAAAGGCCTGGAAGTGTTTGTCGAAAAAGACCTCAGCGAGCAACTGACGCTGACCTTGGGTGGCTCGGTCACCGATGGCAAGTACAAGGACTTCGTTGCCGGCAACGGCCAGGACCGCAGTGGCGAGGCGTTCCTCTATGCGCCCAAGTACAAGATGTCGCTGGGCGCGTTGTATCGGGTCAATGAACGGCTTACCTTCAACACTGACCTGACTTACCAAAGCACGGCGCCGTCGCAATACGACTTCAATACCGCGGGCCAGGTTATTGGTGAGCGCAGAAGCGACAACTACGTGCTGGCCAACTTCAGCAGCGAGTACAAGGTCACCAAGAACATCGCGGTGTCCGGCTTTGTCAAAAACGCCTTCGACAAGGAGTACGTGACCAACAACCGTGGCGGCGACATCATCGATGCCGGTGCACCACGTACCTTTGGCCTGGCGCTGCGTTACGACATGTAAGCCTGGAGGCGGTGAAGCGCACGGTTCGCTTCACCGCCCTTGCATGCCCCCCGATTGACGCGCTCGCCAGCCTTGGCCTAGAGTGCCGCTTCCTATTTACCTGCGTAGTCGATGCAATGCGCCGTAGTCAGCGTCTCCTCCAAGCCCTTCAGCCTGCAGCCCAGGCCTGTCGGCGTGCCTGGCCGAGCGACACGGTGCTCAAGCGGCGGCGCAGCGTGCTGTTTGCCTTCACCTTCTCGCCACACCTTGCCCTGAACTGATTCGCGCCGCTGCGACCAGCGCCCTTTGCGCCTGGCCATGGGCGCCTGTGTGCAGTCATTTTTCAGGGTTATCAGCCGACGCGGCCGCAGGTGCCGCCGTGCCGGCATGCAAGGAGTGGGTAATGAACATGCGTTTGCTGGCGGGCCTTCTGTTCGCCGTATCGGTCGTGGGTTTCAGCCTCGGGGCGAGCCTGCCGCTGGTGTCGTTGCGGCTGCAGGACAGCGGTGCCAACACCCTGCAGATCGGCATCATGGCGGCGATACCGGCGGCGGGGATGATGCTCTCGGCGTTTCTGGTCGATGCCTGCTGCCGCTACCTGACCCGACGCACCATCTATTTGCTGTGCTTCAGCTTGTGCGCGCTGTCCATCGGCCTGTTGGAGTGGGCGTTCTCATCGATCTGGCTGCTGGCCTTGTTGCGACTAGGGCTTGGCCTGGGCATGGGGATCGCCATCATTCTGGGTGAATCGTGGGTCAACGAGCTGTGCCCGGAGCACAACCGCGGCAAGATCATGGCGCTGTACGCCACCAGTTTTACCGGCTTCCAGGTCCTTGGCCCGGCGATGCTGGCGCTGGTCGGCGCGCACAGCCCGTGGATCACCGGGGTGGTTACGGCCTGTTATGGCCTGGCCCTGCTGTGCATCGTGCTGACCGTACCCAACGACCACGTCGAACACGCTGAAGAAGACGACAAGAGCTTTACCCTGGCTGGTTTCTTCCGGGTCGCGCCGGCGCTGTGTGTGGCGG
Organism: Pseudomonas sp. 1121_17; assembly: GCF_052850745.1. Classification (NCBI taxonomy): domain Bacteria; kingdom Pseudomonadati; phylum Pseudomonadota; class Gammaproteobacteria; order Pseudomonadales; family Pseudomonadaceae; genus Pseudomonas; species Pseudomonas sp. 1121_17. The sequence goes on along the minus strand of NZ_VXCX01000007.1, from coordinate 129,318 downwards.
TGCTGTTTTTCTCGTTCTTCGATGCGGTGGTGCTGTCGTTGCTGCCGGTGTATGCCACCAGTCATGGCTTTGCCGTGGCCGTGGCGGCGCTGATGGTGACCGTGGTGTTTGCCGGCGACATGCTGTTCCAGCTGCCGCTGGGCTGGTTGGCGGATCGGGTCGAGCGCACCGGCCTGCATTTGCTATGCGGGGTGCTAGCAATGCTGATCGGCATCGGCCTGCCATGGTTGCTGCAGATGAGCTGGCTGTTATGGCCGATGCTGGTGCTGCTGGGCGCGGTGGCTGGCGGCATCTACACCTTGGCGCTGGTGCTGATCGGCCAGCGCTTCAGGGGCCGCGACCTGGTCACGGCAAATGCCAGCGTCGGCCTGCTGTGGGGCGTCGGCAGCCTGATTGGGCCGCTGCTCAGCGGCGCCGCGATGGGCGCCGCACCGCATGGTCTGCCGATGGCGCTGGCACTGATGGCAGGGCTGTTCGTGTGCTTTGCCCGGCAGTCGTACCGCCGCGCCGGCAAGCTCAAGGCAGCCGCCGAGTAAGCGCTCGGCGAAGGCTCAGAAGCTACCGCGCAGGGTCACCGAGACGTTGCGCGGATCACCCCAGTAATAGCCGGTTGGCGTCGGCGCGACCTGGCGGTAGTACTTCTTGTCGAAGATGTTGTTGGCGTTGAGCTGCAGCGAGTACTGCTGGTTGAAGCGGTAGTTGAGCATGCCGTTGTACACCGCGTAGCCCGCCTGCGACGCTTCTGCCGTGCCATTGCGGTTGTAGATATCGCTCTGCGCCTGCACCCCGCCGCCAATGGTCCACGCCTCCAGCTCGCCCGGCAGGCGGTAGCTGGTGAACAGGCGCAACATACGCTTGGGGTCGGTGGTGCGGATCGGGTTGCCGGTGCTGTTGCTGGTGTCCTTCAGGTACTCGGTGGTGTTGTAGGTGTAGCCACCGCCGACGTTCCAGCCCGGCAGCACTTCACCGGAAATCTCCAGCTCGAAGCCCTGGCTGCGGTTCTTGCCGGCAGCGACCTTGCAGTAGCCGCTGGTGTAGTTGGGCAGGCACGGGTTAGGCCCGCTGATGTCATCCAGGGCGTTGCCGACCTGATAGATGCGGAAGAACGCCAGCGAGGTATTCAACCGCCCTTCGTAGAACTCACCCTTGATCCCGGTCTCGTAGGCTTCACCAGTAGTCGGCTCGAGCACCGCGCCGCTGACCCCGGTGGCGGTCTGCGGGTTGAAGATCTCGGTATAGCTGGCGTAGGTACTGAAGTTGTCGTTGATGTCATAAATCAGCGCGGCATACGGCACGATCTTGTTGTCGACGGCGAACTTGCCGTTGGATTTGACGTTGTTTTCCTGCTCGTAGTCGTACCAGTTGTTGCGCGCGCCGATGATCGCTGTAAGCGGCTCGGCCAGGGAAATGCGCCAGGTGGCATAGGCCGCCTGCTGGGTGGTACGGGTGCGCACCGGGTGCGCGAAGATGGTGATATCCGGCTCCGGCAGGCTGGTCTTCGGGTCCCAGTTGCGCAGATCGAACTGCCCGGAGGCGACGTTGTTGGTGGCCGAGGCGTAGGAGTCGTTGCGGATCCGTTCGACGCCGAGCATCAATTCATGGGTGCGACCGAGCAGCTCGAACGGGCCGTTGAGGGTGGCGCTGAGGTTGTTCTGGATGCTCTCGCCGCCATCTCCTTCGGTGACCTGGTAATTCATCAGGTAGGGATTGCTGGTGCCAGTGGGCCGGCTGAAGAAGGTCTGCTTGAAGCCGTGGTCGTCAAGCTCAAAGTGCGTACGCTGGGCCATCAGCTTGAGCTTCCAGTCGTTGTCGAAGCGGTGCTCCAGCTCGGCGAAAGTCTGCAGATTGCTGCGGTCCCAGCGGTTCCAGTCCGAACCCAGATAGGTGCTGCGGCCAAACGGCAGCGGCTTGCCGTCGAAGTCGGCGGGCAGGTTGCCCCAGGCGCCGGTGGCGTCGAGCTTGGTCCATTCCAGGCCGGTGGTCAGCGTGGTGCTGTCGCTGAGGTCGAAGGCGAGTACGCCGTACAGCACCTCTTTGCGCTCCATGCGCGAGTTCTGGAAGTGATCCTTGTCGTCGTGCACGGCAATCATCCGGCCACGTACGTTGCCGGTTTCGGTCAGCGGGCCGGACACATCGGCCACATAGCGCTGCGCATCCCAGCTGCCCAGGGTCACGCTGCCTTCACCCTGAAACTCGGCAGTAGGGCGCTTGCGCACCAGGTTGACCGTGCCGGACGGGTTGCCGGCACCGCGCAGCATACCGGTGGCGCCGCGCAGGATCTCGGCGCGGTCGATGATCGCCGAGTCGCTCTGGATGAACGAGCCACCGCCGCTGCCTTGCACCACGGTGGCGCCGTCGTACTGAATTGCGTCGATCGCGTAGCCGCGGGAGTAGTACTGCACGCGCTCGCTGTCGGTCATGTTCACCACCACGCCCGGGGTCTGCTCGAGCAGATTGGTCAGGTTGGTGATGTTCTGGTCGTCGATCCGTTGGCGCGTGACCACCGTGACCGACTGCGGCGTGCGGCGGATGCTCTGGGCGGTTTTGCCGATGGTCACCGCGCCGGTAGTGTAGGAACCGGAATGCTCGGTAGTTTCGCCCAGACGGTCGCTTGAGATGCTGGTAGCGCCCAACTCGAGCGCGCCGCCGGCGTCGATTGCCGGGATCAGCAGGAAGCTGCTGGCGCTCTCCTGCTGGACCTGCACGTCACTGCCCTGCAGTACGATCGACAAGGCCTGGGCGCTGTCATACCGGCCTTGCACGCCTCGGGTGGTCTTGCCTTGCAGGCTGTTGGCGTCGAACGACAGACTCAGGCCGCCTTGCCGGGCCAACTGGTCCAGGGCGCTGGCCAGCGGGCCGGCGGTGATGTTCCAGTCCCGTTGCTGGTTCTGACTGACGGGGGCGGCCTGGACCAGCACTGGCAGAGCGGCGGCGCTCAGGCCGAGGCCGAGCAGGGCGGCCTGCACGGCATGCCGCAGGCGATCGGGGCGGTGGGGACGGCGGTGAATCATGCAGCGCTCCTGAAGATGATCAAGTCCACTTTTCGGGCTTTGTTCCTTCAGGCCGAGCGAGAATGAGATTCCACCTCATTTATTTTCGGGTTTTTTCAGGCAGCGTCAATGCTGACCCAGTAGCGTGTGCGGTAGTCGACGCGCAGCGGCAGGGTGCGCGCCAGCAGCAGCAGAATTTGTTCGGTATCGGCCAATTGGTAGGTACCGGACACCCTCAACCGAGCAACCTCATCTGCACAGCGCAACAACCCTGGCCGGTAGCGCGACAGCTCGCTGATGAACTCGCCAAGGGGCATCTGCTGCACGCTGAGCACACCGTCGGTCCAGGCCCAGGGATCGCCATGCAGTTGCACCGCTGACGCGGCGCCAGACATCGACAATTGCACGACCTGGCCCGCCTGTACCTGTCGCAACGGGTTGCTCTGCGAGTCAACAGTGACTGAGCCACGACGCACCGCCAGCAACAAGCCGGCGTCGTTTTCGCGCAACAGCAATTGCCCGTTCTGCGTGCTCAGCTGACCCACCCGGGTACTGACGATGAAAGGCCGGTTATCGTCGCCATTGCTGTCCAGTGTCAGCTCGCCACGCAGCAGGCTCAAATGGCGTTGCGCGCTGCTGTAGCGCAGGTCGATGGCGCTGGCGGTGTTGAGCTGGATCATGCTGCCGTCGCTGCCTTGCACCTGGCGTTGCTCGCCGGTGCCGGTACTGCTGTCGGCGAGCAGTGCCTGCAGGCCGAGGGGTTCACGCGCCGCCCAGCCGAGGCTGCCGCCAACCGCCAGCACAGCCATCAGCTTGAGCTGATCGCGGCGGCTGATGCGCTGCCGACGGCTGCCATCGAGGGTACGCCGGCTCAAGTCGCTGGGCAGGCCGGCCAGCTCTTCGCTCAGCTCGCTGACCCGTTGCCAGGCCAGGGCATTATGCGGATGGCTGGCAAGCCATTGCTGGAACTGGCGCTGGGTGCGTGCACTTGGCTCGTCGAAACGTAGCTTGACCAGCCAGTCGATGGCCTGATCGACCTGGGCCTGCGCCGGCGTGCGCTCAGAGGTCGGCATAGCGCAACCGGTAGCAGACGCCAAGTGCCTTGGCCAGGTCGCGTTCGATGGTGGCGCGGGAAACCTCCAGGCGCATGGCGATTTGGGTAATGCTCAGGCCATCCAGCTGTGCCAGCAAAAACGCCTGGCGCACCCGCGGCTTGAGTTGCTGCAGGGCGCGATCCAGGCGTTCGAGGGTATCGAGAATGATCAGCCGGTACTCTTCGCTGGGCGCTTCGCCCTCGGGCAGGCAGGCCAGGCTGTCCTGATAGGCCCGCTCCAGCGCACGTCGGCGAAACTGATCGATCATCAGGCCACGGGCGATGCTGCTCAGATAAGCGCGGGGTTCCTTCAGCGGTGATACCTGGCGTGCCCGCAACAGGCGGACGAAGGTGTCCTGAGCCAGGTCGGCAGCGTTTTCCATGCAGCCGACTCTAGTCCGCAGCCAGCCACGCAGCCAGGCATGGTGGGTTTGATAGAGCAGATCGACCTCGGACGGCTTGAGCGTGTCGTTCATCTGCATCGGATCAATGGCCCTGAACTAGAGTTAAATGCGTTTGTTAATGGTTCTCAATTCTATGGGTGAAGTAGGGTTCAGGTAAAGGCCTGGGCTAAGATGGGCGATCAGGCTCAACACAGGTTTTTGCCAATGATTGTGTCCGACCTCAGCGCGGCGGGGCTGCAGCAGGCCAGCGTTCATCTGGCAAGCATTGATCCTGACTGGGCCCGCCATGTTGCGACGATAGGCCCTTGCCTGCATCGCGCTACGCCCGGGCGGGAGCCCTATGAGGCGTTGGTGCGGGCGATTGCCTACCAGCAGTTGCACGCGCGCGCGGCCGAGGCGATCTTGCAGCGGATGCTCGCGTTATACCCGGAAGCGGCGTTTCCCAGCCCTCAGCAGTTGCTGGCGACCACTCCGTTGGCGCTGCGCGGGTGTGGTTTTTCGGCGAACAAGTTGACCACTGTGCAGGGCATCGCCCAGGCCCGCCTCGACGGCCTGGTGCCAAGCCGGGCCGAGGCGCTGGGTATGGCCGATGACGAATTGATCGAGCGGCTGGTGACGTTGCGTGGGGTCGGCCGCTGGACGGTAGAGATGCTGCTGATCTACTGCCTGGAGCGCTCGGATATCCTTCCGGTCGATGATTTTGGTGTGCGCGAGGGTTATCGGCGCATCAAGGGTCTGGACAAGGCGCCGACGCCTGCGCAGATGCGCGCGTTGGCACTACCCTTGAGCCCCTATCGGACGGCTGCGGCGTGGTATCTATGGCGTGCGGTAGGCTGACCAGTGGAACAAGCGCAAGAATCGGAGTGATCGCTGGCAGAGGCTCTGCCACGCTTTGCCCATCCCAGCCAGGAGACTGCGACATGCACCCTGTCGACACTACCAGCGCCCGGCGTACCGCATTGATTGCGCGCGCCTGCCGCCTGATCGAAACCAGTGACACCCTGCCCAGCCTCGACCAACTGGCGGTCGAGCTCGCGGTCAGCCGGTTTCATCTGCACCGCCTGTTCAAGGCCGAGACCGGCCTTACCCCCAAGGCCTATGCTTCGGCGTTTCGCGCGCAGCGCCTGCGCGAGCGCTTGCAAGGCGAGGCAGTGACCGTGACCGAAGCGCTGTTCGATGCCGGCTACAACTCCAACAGCCGCTTTTACGAAGGCGCCGGCCAACGCCTGGGCATGTTGCCCAAGCAGTACCGCGCACGTGGTGCAGGCGCGACCATCTACTTTGCCGTTGGTCAGTGCGCGCTGGGGGCCATTTTGGTGGCGCAGAGTGCGCGTGGTGTCTGCGCGATATTTCTTGGCGATGACCCTGCGCAGTTGCTCAATGACCTGCAGGATCAGTTCGCCAACGCCGAACTGATCGGTGCCGACAACCGCTTCGAGCAGTTGATCGCACAGGTAGTGGGCTTTGTTGAACAACCCGCACTGGGCCTTAACCTGCCGCTGGATGTGCAGGGCACGGCGTTTCAGGAGCGGGTCTGGCAGGCCCTGCGTGAAGTCCCGGCAGGCCAGCGCGTCAGCTATACCGACATCGCCGAGCGCATCGGTGCGCCAAAAGCCGTGCGGGCGGTAGCACTCGCTTGTGCAGCCAACCGCATCGCCGTGGCCATCCCCTGTCACCGGGTCGTTCGCCGTGACGGTGATCTGAGCGGCTACCGCTGGGGAGTTGAGCGTAAACGGCAGTTGCTGGAGAGAGAAACGGCACTTCCCTAAGCCGGCAAGCGGCGTAGAATTCGCCGCCAGCAGAGTCTGTCTATAGGTGATTTTGATGAGCCGTGTAAGCCTTGACCGTTTGTGTGTGGGGTTACTGGCCCTGCTTATGTGGGTGGCGACCCCAGCCTGGTCGGCAGGCGCTACGCCGGTATCGCAACTGCTGGCCGGTGAGATGCCGGCGCTGGAGGAAAACGCCAGCCTGGAGCAGTTGACCGATCGGCTCGACCAGATCCGCCAGGGGGTCACCAGCAATGCCAACGACGACCAGCTGTCGCAGCTGCGCCAGGCGGCCATGCAGGTGCAGCGCCAGGCCGATGCGCTGACCACCATACGCACCACCGACATCAGCCGCCTGGATGATCAGCTCAAGGTGCTTGGCGATGTGCTGCCCGACGAGGGCGAAAGCATCACCCGACAGCGTCAGCAGCTCACCAGTGACAAGAAGAAGCTACTGGCCGAGCAGAAGAACGCCACCCAGCTGACCCAGTCAGCGCGTGACTTGTCGACCCAGATCGTCAATCTGCGCCGCAGCCAGTTCAACTCGCAGGTCACCAGCCGCGCCGCCAGCCCGCTGAGCCCGGCGTTCTGGTCGAGCATGATTCGCCCGACCGACGATGACGTCGCCCGCTTGCAGGCCTTGAAGACCGAGGCCAGTGATGCCCTGGCCAGCGCGCTCAGCCCTGAACACCGCTGGCTGTTCATCGCCAGCCTGGTCGCCGCGCTGCTGGTATGGACATTGGCGCGTTTGCTGGTCGAGCGTCTGCTGGCCGATGCGATGGTCCGTTGGTTGCCTGAAGGCCGCCTGCGCCGCAGCGCCCTGGCGCTGGGCGTCAGCCTGGCCACGCTGGCGACCATTGCGGGTTCGGTGTCGCTGGTGCGCTGGGGGCTGGAGACCAGCGCCGAGCTGGGCGCCGATATCGCCAGCCTGATCAACCACGTGCTGACGCTGGTGGTGTTCAGTGCCTTCATCACCGGCCTGGGCCGGGCCATGCTGATGCTGCAGCGGCCGTCCTGGCGGCTGCCGCCGATCCCCGACGAAGTGGCCAGCGCGCTGGGCTGGTTTCCCAAGGTGCTGGCCGTAGCGCTGATGGTGCTGTTGACCCAGGAGCGGATCAACAGTGTGATTGGCACCAGCCTGGCGTTGACCGTTGCCACCAATGGTCTGACCGCTCTGGTGGTGTCACTGGTGTTCTTCGCCGCCTTGGTGCGCTACCGCCGCACCCGACGCAAGCACCAGATCGAGCGACCAACCGGCCTCGCCGGGCTGATCCCGTTCGTGATCGTGGTCTGGGTGTTGCTGATCCTGCTGGCATTGCTGGCGGGCTACCTGACCTTGGCGTACTTCCTCGCGGCGAAAATGCTCTGGATCAGCGTGGTCGTCACCTGCGCCTACCTGCTGGTGACGGTATTCGGCGACCTCTGCGAAACCCTGCTCTCGCCACGCCAGCCTGGTGGCCTGGCGTTGGCTTCGACGCTCGGCTTGAAGCCGCGTCATCAGGCCCAGGCCAGCACTGTTCTGGCTGGCATCGGCCGCACCCTGCTGCTGTTCCTCGCGGCGCTGCTGGCGCTGATGCCGTCCGGCACCAGCCCCAGCGAGCTGCTGATGAGCCTGGCTGATTGGGACGGCAGCGGCGGCAAGGTGCTCGGCAATCTGAACATCGTGCCGCAAGATATTTTCATCGCCGTGGCGATGTTCCTCGGTGGGCTGTTCGCCATTCGGGTGGTCAAGCGCTGGCTGAGCGAGCGGCTGCTGCCCGAGACCGACATGGACGCCGGCATGCGTGCCTCGCTGGTGACCCTTGTCGGCTACCTGGGCTTCCTGTTCCTGGCGATGCTGGTGATGACGACCCTGCGCATCAACCTGACCAGCCTGACCTGGGTGGTCAGTGCGTTGTCGGTGGGTATCGGTTTCGGTCTGCAGCAGATCGTGCAGAACTTCATCTCCGGCCTTATCCTGCTCACCGAGCGCCCGGTCAAGGTGGGCGACTGGGTCAGCCTGGCTGGCGTCGAAGGCGATATCCGCCGGATCAACGTGCGCGCCACCGAGATCCAGATGTCCGACCGTTCGACGGTGATCGTGCCGAATTCGCAGTTCATCTCGCAGAACGTGCGCAACGTGACCATGGGCAATGCGCTGGGGGTGGTGGGTATCACCCTGACTCTGCCGCTGGAAACCGACCCTGATCAGGTGCGTGACCTGCTGATGGCGGCGTACCACGAGCACGAGGCGATTCTGGATGCGCCGGCACCCTCGGTGACGTTCAAGGACCTTACCGCCAGCGGCATGACGCTGAGCATCAGCGGCTATGTGGCCAGCCCGCGGCAGGTCTCCGGCACCCGCAGCGACCTGCTGTTCACCGTGCTCGGCCGGTTGCGCGATGCCGACATTCCGCTGTCTTCGCCGCAGAGCATGGTGCTGGTGCAAGAAGCGCCCAAGCCCGCCGACGAACCCGCCTGATCGCGGTAGCGGCGCGCCCATTGCCGGCCAAGGGGCGCGTCGACTAGCCCAGGCAGCGGGTCACATGCTTGACTGCCTGATAGGCCGACAACCCCCATGGCCCCAGCTCGCGGCCAATGCCGCTGGCCTTCGTACCGCCCCAGGACGTTTCGACGAATACCGCTTGCACCGAGTTGATCCAGACATGGCCGACCTCAAGGCTGTCGGCGACCCGTTCGGCGCGCTGCAGGTCGTTGGAGCATACGGTAGCCACCAAGCCGAAGCGGCTGTCATTGGCATGCTCGATTGCCTGCTGTTCGGTGCTGAACCGCTGCGCGCAGAGCACCGGCCCGAAGATCTCTTCCTGCCACAGGCGGCTGCTCGCGGGCACATCGACATACAGCGTCGGGCTGACAAACCAGCCATCACGATCCACTGCCTTGCCGCCGGCCATACAGCGCAAACCTTCATCGCGGGCACTGGCAAAGTAACCCGCCACCTTCAGCCACTGCGCCTGGCTGGTCAGCGGGCCCATGTCGACCTCTTCGCGTGATGGATTACCCACCCGCAGTTGCGTCAGGGCGCTCTGCAGCTGGCTTAGCAGCGCGTCGGCGATGTCTTCCTGCACTAACAGACGTGAGGTCGCCGAGCACATCTGGCCGGCGTTCCAGGTGATGCCGGCGATGATCCAGTCAACCGCCTGCTGCACGTCGCAGTCGTCGAACACGATGATTGCCGACTTGCCGCCCAGCTCCAGTGACAGCGGCCGGCAGTGCGCCGCCGAGGCACGCATGACCTGGCTGCCGACGCCATTGCTGCCGGTGAATGACAGCTTGTCCAGGCCGGGGTGGCCGCTGAGCGCGGCGCCAGTTTCGGCTTTGCCGTTGACGATGTTCAGCACGCCTGCGGGCAGGCCGATCTGACTGGCGATTTCGCCGTAGGCCAGCTCCGCCAGTGGCGTGACTTCGGAGGGCTTGAGCACCACCGTGCAGCCTGCCGCCAGGGCCGGGGCGAGCTTCCAGGCGCTGGTGACCAGCGGGAAGTTCCACGGCACGATCAAGCCAACCACACCGATCGGTTCCAGCCGCGTACGCGAGGTGAAGCCTGGCACTGCCAAGGGTACTTCGCGGTTGCTCGCCGGCGATTGCTCGGCCAGCGCTGCGTAATAGGTGAAGGTCGCAACGGCGTCATCGAGGTCGACTTCAGCCTCGTGGCGGGGCTTGCCGTTGTTGCGCATCTGCAGGGCGACCAACGCTTCACGACGCGCCGTCAGCTGCTCGGCGAAGCCGTGCAAGAGGCGGGCGCGCTCACTTGCCGGGGTGGCTTTCCAGGCCGGCAGCGCCTGTCGCGCGGCGGTAACCGCCAGGTCAACCTGGGCCGTGCTGGCGGCCATCAGCTCGGCGAATGGCGCGCCCAGCGCGGGGTCGTGGACGGTGATGCAGTCAGTGCCTTGGCCTTCGACCCAGCAGCCATCGATGTAGTTGAACGTGTTCATGGGCAGATTCCAGTCAGGCCATTTCGGCGGCAGAAGTTACCGGTTGTGGCGCGCTGTTTCTGCAGCGCACCCAGCGCGGGCCGTTCGGCCCATACACGCCAGCGGGTTCGGGGAACAGTCTGAGCAGGCTCAGGTAGAGCAGGGCGGCGATGCCGAGAGTTACCGGCAGGCTCACGTCGATACCGCCGGCCAGTTCACCCAACGGCCCAACGAACTGCCCTGGCAGGTTGACGAAGCACAGGCCCAGCGCTGCGCTGGGCAGCCAGGCGCCCATGCCGCGCCAGTTCCAGCCATGCAGAAACCAGTAGTGGCCGCCGCGCTGGCCGCGGGTGAACACTTGCAGGTCATCGGCGTGGTAGAAGCCACGACGGGTAATCAGGCCGAGGATCATGATCACCATCCACGGGCTGGTGCAGGTGATGATCAGCACGGCGAAGGTCGACACGCTCTGCACCAGGTTGAAGGTAAAGCGGCCAAGGAAGATGAAGCCGATTGCTGCCACGCCAATCAGCAAGGTGGCTGCGGCGCGGCTGAGCAGCCGCGGGAACACGCTGGACATGTCCAGCCCGGTGCCATACAGCGCGGTGGTACCGGTCGACATGCCGCCGATTACCGCAATCAGGCACACCGGCAAGAAGAACCAGCTCGGCGAAATCGCCAGCAGGCCGCCAACATAGTTGTTGACAGCGATATAGTCAGGCGCCTGGCTGGCGACCAGTGTGGCCGTGCACAGGCCGAACAGAAACGGGATCAAGGTGGCGGCCTGGGCGCAAATCACGGCCAGCATGATCCGCGCTTTTGGCGTTTCGCGCGGGATGTAGCGTGACCAGTCGCCGAGAAACGCGCCGAACGACACCGGGTTGCTCATGGCCAGGATCGCCGCGCCGACAAACGCCGCCCAAAAGCCTGCCTGGCCGACATTGACGCTACCCGCGTAGCCCGCATCGAAGGGCCCGGCGAAGGCGAAGATGCCCAGCAGAAACAGCAGGCTCGATGCCCACACGGCGATCTTGTTGACCCACAGCATGAAGCGAAAGCCGTAGATGCACACCACCAGCACCAGCACCGCGAACAGGCCGTAGGCCAGGCCCAGAGTCACGTCGGTTTCCGGCAATCCGACCAGGCGCTTGGCGCCGCCGACCAATGCATCGCCGGAACTCCACACCGACAGTGAAAAGAACGCCACGGCGGTCAGCAGTGACAGCAACGAGCCGACGATGCGCCCGTGCACGCCGAAGTGCGCGCCGGAGGAGACTGCATTGTTGGTGCCGTTCAGCGCACCGAACAGGCCCATCGGGGCAAGAATCAAGGCGCCGACACCAACACCCAGCAAAATCGCCCAGAACCCGGCCTGGAACGACAGGCCGAACAGCACCGGGAAGCTGCCGAGCACGGCAGTGGCAAAGGTATTGGCGCCGCCGAAAATCAGGCGGAACAGGTCCAGAGGGGTGGCATGGCGTTGCGCGTCGGGGATTTGCTCGACGCCATTGCTCTCGATACCGGTCGAGTGGCTCATGTTGATGCTCCAGCGCGGTTGTTGTGGTCGGCGCAAGGCGCGGACGCTTTTATGGGTGCGTTGGCAGGTGCGGCAGGGCCGCAAGGGTTACCGCTGGCTCAGGCTGGCGAAACCCTCGAAAGGTGTTCATGGCACGCGAGCCAGCGGGTGTTGTGGCGGCGGAACAGGATGGTCTCGCGCTCGGCCAGTTGTTGTTCTTCACCGTTGATAGTGATGCGGGTGGCGACGCTGTGGATGAAGATTGCCAGGTCGCCCTGCAGGGAGATGGTGGCGTTGCTCGATTGGCAATCGAGCACTTTGAAGCCTTCCTCTTGCCACTGTTGCCAAAGGGCTTGGTAGGCCTGGCGCGAGAGCAGCGGCTGGGGGAGGGTATGGAAGACGAAGGTTGCATCTTCGCTGAAACAGGCGAAGTAGCGCTCGGTGTCGTTGCTGGCGAAGGCGGCTACCAGCTCGGCGGCGGCCTGGCTTACCTGGAGGGTCTGGTCCACTGCGGTGGTCTCACGGTTATTGTGATTATGGTGGGGGGAGTTTGCGCAGGGTTGGTGGGGGGAAAAATCTGCTGGGTGAAATAATTAGTTCAGGGATTTGTGAAGTGATTTTGGGGGATGGGGATTGTGTGTTGTACCGTGAGGGTAGGTGCCGGTTGGCTTGGGAGTAGCTTACTGTTGCTGTGGGCTTATCGGTGTTTGTGGTGGTAGGGCCAGTAGGTCACCGAGCGGGATAGCCGGGGCCGCTTTGCGGCCCTTTCGCGACACAAGGCCGCTCCCACAGGTCATTGATCACTGGCCATGGCGGCCTTGCAGGCGCAAACCACTCAGCTACGCCGATACACCACAGCACTCCAATACCCACTATCACCGGACGCCTGCCGCACCCAGCCTGCAGCCCGCAACCGCTTGCCAATAAACCGATTCATGATCCCGTGCCCAACCAACAACACCGGCCCACCCTCAGCCATCGACTGCAACCGCCGAGCCCCGTCATCCGCCCGCGCACCGGCCGCCTTGGCCGACTCAACCCCAGCCGAATAGCCGCACAACCAGAGCACCCGCAGCACAGCCGCCCAGGTAAACGGCGAAAGCTTCGCCAACCGCCCACGGCCACCCGGCAACTGCGCCTCGCAGAACACCGCATCAACCACAACAGGCTCGACCCCAAGCGCCTGCGCTGAGCTGAGCGCTCGCGGCGCGCTGCTGCAGACAACTACCTGCGACCCGGTCGCCAACTGCACGCTGGCAGCAGGTGCCGGATCCTGGGTGATGACTGAACGATCATAGTCTTCGATCCAACTCCGCATATCACCGAGGGCAACTCGACCGGTCACAGCCAGTTGCGGTTGGCCATGACGCATAAGAATAATCTGCTGTTCCATGCTGCTCTGCTTCCTTGTTGAATTCGCCACAAAAAAAATCCGACGCCAAGGCATCGGATTTTTCACATCAACCTGAAACCAATCAGACGTTGAAGCGGAAGTGCATCACATCGCCGTCTTTGACGATGTAATCCTTACCTTCCAGGCGCCACTTGCCTGCTTCCTTGGCGCCGCTCTCACCTTTGAACTGGATGAAGTCGTCATAGGCGACTACTTCAGCACGGATGAAGCCTTTCTCGAAGTCGGTGTGGATCACGCCAGCCGCCTGCGGTGCGGTAGCACCGATGCGCACGGTCCAGGCGCGCACTTCCTGCACGCCGGCGGTGAAGTAGGTCTGCAGGTTGAGCAGCTCGTAACCGGCGCGAATCACCCGGTTCAGGCCAGGCTCTTCCAGGCCCAGGGCTTCGAGGAACATGTCCTTCTCTTCGCCGTCATCGAGCTCGGCAATCTCGGCCTCGATCTTGTTGCATACCGGCACCACCACTGCGCCTTCTTCTTCAGCAATCGCGCGCACTACATCAAGGTGCGGGTTGTTGTCGAAGCCGTCTTCAGCAACGTTGGCGATGTACATCACCGGCTTGCTGGTCAGCAGATGGAAGCCACGGATCACGGCCTTCTCGTCGTCAGCCATGGTCTTCATAAGGCTGCGCGCTGGTTTGCCTTCAGTGAAGTGCGGGATCAGCTTCTCGAGGATGGCCTTCTGCGCGAGGGCCTCCTTGTCACCGCCCTTGGCATTGCGGGTGACTTTCTGCAGTTGCTTCTCGCAGCTGTCGAGGTCGGCGAAGATCAGCTCGAGGTCGATGATCTCGATGTCACGCTTGGGGTCGACGCTGTTGGAGACGTGAATCACGTTCTCGTCTTCGAAGCAGCGCACCACGTGGGCGATGGCGTCGGTCTCGCGGATGTTGGCGAGGAACTTGTTGCCCAGGCCTTCACCTTTGGAGGCACCAGCAACCAGGCCGGCGATGTCGACGAACTCCATGGTGGTCGGCAGGATGCGGTTCGGCTTGACGATTTCAGCCAGAGCCGCGAGGCGCGCATCCGGCATCGGCACGATACCGCTGTTCGGCTCGATGGTGCAGAAGGGGAAGTTCTCAGCCGCGATGCCGGACTTGGTCAGCGCGTTGAACAGGGTGGACTTGCCGACGTTGGGCAGGCCGACGATGCCGCAATTGAAACCCATGGAAATTCCCCTCTTGGTGAGATCAGGCCTTCTGGCTGTGCAGCTCGCGCATGGCCTTGGCGAAGTCGCCGGCGAGCACGTCCGGCAGCACGCCGAGGGCAAAGTCGATGCTGGCGTCGAGCTTGTCCTGTTCGGCGCGCGGTGCGCGGCCAAGGACGAAGTTGGAGACCAGCTTGGCGTCACCTGGGTGGCCGATGCCAAGCCGCAGGCGATGGAAGTCGTTCTGGTTGCCGAGTTGCGCGATGATGTCGCGCAGCCCGTTGTGCCCACCATGGCCGCCACCTCGTTTGAGTTTGGCGACGCCCGGAGGCAGGTCGAGTTCGTCGTGAGCCACCAGAATGGCCTCCGGTTTGATCCGGAAGAAATTGGCCAAGGCCGCCACGGACTGGCCGCTGCGGTTCATGTAGGTGGTGGGGATCAACAGACGAACGTCGTTGCCCTGATGGCTGAATTTTGCCGTCAGGCCGAAATATTTGCGATCAGCAGTGAGTGAAACCCGCTGGGCGCTGGCAATGCGTTCAACGAAAAGAGCCCCTGCGTTATGCCGGGTCTGTTCGTATTCGGGGCCGGGGTTACCCAGGCCGACGATCAACTGGATGGCGGTCACGTAGGGGCTCTTCCTTGGAGTTGGTGGGTCACAGTGCTGGGCACTGTAACCCGGTCAACACCGGCGCGCCGAGTAGATTACTCAGCAGCGCCTTCTTCAGCGTCAGCAACAACGCGCGGAGCGTGAACGTTGGCAACAGCTTTGTCATCACCGTGGGCCAGAGCAACGAACTCTACGCCTTTAGGAGCTTTCAGGTCCGACAGGTGGATGATGGTGCCGATTTCAGCGTTAGCCAGGTCAACTTCGATGAACTCTGGCAGGTCTTTGGCTTCGCAGGAAACTTCGATCTGAGCTTCAACGTGCGAGATCTCGCCGCCTTTCTTGATCGGTGCTTCTTCGTTGATGAAGTGCACTGGAACCTGAGCGGTCAGTTTCTGGCCAGCGACAACACGGATGAAGTCGGCGTGCATGATGAACTGCTTGACCGGGTGACGCTGCAGAGCCTTGACGATGACGTTCTGCTTGGCGCCGTCAACGTTCAGCTCGATCACGTGGCTGAAGGCAGCTTCGTTTTCGAACAGCTTGGCGATTTCCTTCAGAACGAAGGTCACGGACTCAGCTTCTTTGTTGCCACCGTAGATGACGGCAGGGATGCTCTGCGTGTGACGCAGGCGGCGGCTCGCACCTTTCCCCAGGTCAGTACGCTTGATTGCGTTCAGGGTAAAATCAGTCATTTTGTTTCTCCAAAATAGCCAGCACCCGCAGGCGTTTGCGACCAGCGCCAAACGGGGTGGGCAAAAAAGCCCCGCCCCGACATAAGGGTCGGGGCGGGGCGCTTTTCGTCAACGGGGTTCCGCTTAGCGGAACATCGCGCTGATCGATTCTTCGTTGCTGATGCGGCGAACCGCTTCAGCGACAACCGGTGCAATATCCAACTGGCGGATACGGTCACAGGCTTGAGCAGCGGCCGACAGCGGAATGGTGTTGGTCACCACCAGCTCGTCGAGTACCGACTTCTCGATGTTCTCGATCGCTCGGCCCGACAGAACCGGGTGCGTGCAATAGGCGTAAACCTTGGCAGCGCCGTGTTCTTTCAGAGCCTTGGCCGCGTGGCACAGTGTGCCGGCGGTGTCGACCATGTCGTCTACCAGGATGCAAGTGCGCCCTTCGACGTCGCCGATGATGTGCATCACTTCGGAGTGATTGGCCTTTTCACGGCGTTTGTCGATGATACCCAGATCGACACCCAGCGACTTGGCAACAGCCCGTGCACGCACGACGCCACCGATGTCTGGGGAGACGATCATCAGGTTCTCGAAACGCTGGTCTTCGATATCGTCGACCAATACGGGCGAGCCGTAGATGTTGTCGACCGGGATATCGAAGAAACCCTGGATCTGGTCAGCGTGCAGGTCGACAGTGAGAACACGGTCGATACCCACGACAGTGAGCATGTCAGCGACAACCTTGGCGCTGATGGCTACACGTGCCGAACGCGGACGGCGGTCCTGGCGGGCGTATCCGAAGTAAGGAATCACGGCGGTGATTCGGGAGGCTGAGGAGCGGCGGAAGGCGTCGGCCATCACTACCAGTTCCATCAGATTATCGTTGGTCGGAGCGCAAGTCGGCTGAATGATGAAGACGTCTTTACCGCGGACGTTTTCATTGATCTCAGTGCTGATCTCACCGTCGGAGAACTTACCGACAGAAACATCACCAAGTGGGATATGCAGCTGACGTACGACACGTCGAGCCAGATCGGGGTTAGCGTTCCCCGTAAAGACCATCATCTTGGACACGCGCAGTACCTGAAGGCTGAGGGTATACCTGGATGAGTATAGGAAAATGGCAGGGGCGGCTGGATTCGAACCAACGCATGGCAGGATCAAAACCTGCTGCCTTACCGCTTGGCGACGCCCCTGTATCTGTTGCTGCGAGTACTGTGTACTCGACTTCTAGAGCAGACTCTGTAGCTTGCGATGCAACATCGAAACGTTGCTTCCTTTTGCCACAAACCCTGTTTGAGTCTCTGAAAGAAGGGCCAGAACTTTATCAGCTTCGGCTTTGCTTGGGAAGGCCCCAAACACGCAACTTCCAGTGCCGGTTAATCGAGCTTCAGTATATTTACCAAGAAGATTCAACGCATTGCGAACTTCCGGGTAACTTTGCTCTACCACCGGTTGGCAGTCATTTCGACTGTTTCCCTCGGGAACGGGGCGCATCTTAAGGGGGAGGGAATCACGTGTCAACTGCGGATGTGAAAAAATTTCCGCTGTGCTGACAGACACTTGCGGCACCAGCACGACATACCACGGCTCGACCGGATCGACCGGGGTGAGCTGCTCGCCAACCCCTTGGGCGAAGGCGGCATGGCCGCGCACGAACACCGGTACATCGGCGCCCAGGCTCAGTCCCAGCGCAGCCAGGCGATCAAGGTCCCAGCCCAGTTGCCACAGATGGTTGAGGCCGAGCAGGGTGGTCGCGGCGTCGGAGCTGCCGCCGCCAATGCCGCCGCCCATGGGCAGAAGCTTCTCCAGCCAGATATCCACACCTTGAATGCAGCCTGACTGCTGCTGCAATTGGCGCGCAGCGCGCACGATCAGGTTGCTGTCGTGGTCGACTCCGGGGACGTCCGTCTGCAGGCGCACCTGATCGTCGTCGCGCAGGGCAAAGCGCAACTGGTCAGCGTGGTCAAGAAACTGAAACACGGTTTCCAGCTCATGGTAACCGTCATCGCGGCGGCCAATGATATGCAGCCACAGGTTCAGCTTGGCCGGTGCCGGCAGGCTCAGCGTGGTCATCGATCAATGCCCCAGTTGCCGCGGTTGCCAGTCTTTGACCACCAGGGTGACGTCGATGTCCTTGCCATGCAGCTTGATTCGCTCTGGCAGCCAGTAGCCATTCTGCTCGGTGTAGCTCAGGTACTGCACCTGCCAGCCATCCTGGTTCAGGCTGGCCAGGCGGCTGTCCTGGTCGAGAGTCAGTTGGCTCTTGCTGTCGGGGGCGGGCAGGCCGCGCACCCACCAGACCAGATGCGACACCGGCAATTCCCAGCCAAGCTGTTCGGCGAGAAGGGCTTCCGGGCTTGGCGCTTCATAGCGGCCCTGGTTTGCTACCTCCAGCACCACGCCGCCGGGGCGACCGGTCAGACGCGCCGCACCGCGGCCGAGCGGGCCAGCCAGGCGGATGTCGTAGTAATCCTGGCGCTGCAGCCAGAACAAGGTGCCGCTGCCGGAGTCCTTGGGCGCGCGGATGCCGACCTTGCCGTTGATCTGCCAGCCGTCGAGGCTGCTCAGCTGTTGTTTGTGTTGACGCCACAGTTGTGGGTCGCCCTGGCCCTGTACGGCTTCACGACTACCAAAGCTGCTGCAGCCAGCGAGCACGGCGATCAGGGTAAAGGTAAGGCAATGACGCAAAAACATGGCTTAGAGATTCTCTGATCCGGTCAGGCGCAAGACGGTCTTGCGCAGGACACTGCTGTCGGGTTGGGTTTCGAAGGCTTTGGCCCAGACCTGGCGCGCTTCGCGGCGTTTGCCATTGGCCCAGAGCACTTCGCCCAGGTGGGCTGCCACTTCGTGATCGGGGAAGCGCACCAACGCCTGGCGCAGGTAGCGCTCGGCCTCATCCAGATTGCCCAGGCGATAGTTCACCCAGCCAAGGCTGTCGAGCACGGCAGGGTCGTCCGGGGTCAGTTGGTGGGCTTTTTCGATCAGGGCTTTGGCTTCGGCATAGCGCGTGGTGCGGTCGGCCAGGGTGTAGCCGAGAGCATTCAGGGCCATGGCGTTTTCCGGCTCGCGGGTGATGATTGCGCGCAGGTCCTTTTCCATCTGGCCGAGGTCGTCACGCTTTTCGGCGAGCATGGCGCGGGTATATAGCAGGTTGATGTCGTCCGGGTAGCGCTTGATAGCTTGCTGCAGTACTTGGTCGGCCTGCGCCGGCTTGTCGTTGTTGCCGTAGCTTTCGGCCTCGATCAGGTACAGCTGGATGGCGTAGTCGGGCTGCGCTTCGCGGGCTTCGGCGAGCAGGCGCGAGGCCTCGCGGCCGCGGCCGTTGGCGATGAGGATGTCGGCCTGGCGCAGTTGCGCCGGCAAGTAGTCAGCACCTGGGCCCACCAGTGCGTATTCGCGCAGCGCCGCTTGCGGGTCGTTGCGCTGCTCGCGGATCCGGCCCAGGTTAAGGTGCGCGGCATCAACGTTGCTGTCGCGTTCGACCAGCTCTTGCAGATAGCCTTCGGCCTCGTCCCAGTCCTTGTTTTCCAGGCATACCAGCGCCAGGGAATAGCGCAGTTCGTCGTCCTCCGGGTACTGCTGGAGCATGCTTTCGAACTCGGCCTTGGCGTCGCCGATGCGGTCCTGTTCGACCAAGGTGCGCGCGTAGGTCAGGCGCAAGCGCTTGTCTTCCGGGTTGTCGCGGATTGCTCGGCGCAGCAGTGGCAGTGCTTCAGGGCCGCGGTCGAGGGCTTGCAGCAAGCGTGCACGGAGCAGGATCGGAGCGATTTCGCCATTTTGCGGTGGGTGCTGCTCCAGCAGAGCCAGCGCTTGCTCCGGTTTGTCGTCCTGATTGAGCAGCAGCGCCTTGCCGAAGATCAGTTGGCCGTTCTCGGGGTACTTCACCAACAGGCGCTCGAAGCTCTGCATCAAGCCGTCCCGGGTGCTTTGATCGGTCTCGGCGGCAGACAGCGCGAGGAAGTCGAAATGGGTATCGCCCTTACCTTGCAGGACCTTTTCCATGAACACCATCGACTCGTCGTAGCGCCCGCCACGCGCCAGCTGGATCGCGGCGGCGCGTTGGGCGTCGAGGTTGTCCGGGTCGTTGCGGGCCCAGATCAGCGCGGTATCCAGCGCCGGTTCGTCGGCACCAAGGTACTCGGCAATGCGGAAGGCCCGCTCGGAGACGCCTGGGTCCTGGGTTTTCTCGGCCTGGTCCACGTAGTTGGCCAGGGCGATATCGAAACGGTTGCGCTGGCCGGCCAACTCGGCGACGAGCAGGCTGTAGAGGGTTTCCGGCTTGAACGATCCGTACACCACGGGCTTTTCCTGCGCAGCCTTGGCGGCCTCTGCAGCAGGCGGCTCGGCGGCGTTCTGCGGGGCCAGGCTTTGGCAGCCCTGCAGCAGGGCGAAGGTGAGCAGCAGTGCGTGGGATCTATTCATAGATAAGGTATAAAAGTGCTATCCGGCGGTCGCAGCATGATGACACAAGCGCAGTGGCAAACCCACCTGCGAAGCCATACCGCGTGATTAAGAATCAGGCGCGTGTAGTGGCCATCATGGCCACGATCTATTACGACAATAGTGAACGGTGGTTGTTCTGGAACCTGCGAAGTAGGACAATTATCGGCTTCACGTCACAACCAGCGACCTTGCATGGCCTTTCTTGCACTTGGTATCAACCATAAGACTGCCTCGGTAGACGTACGCGAGCGCGTGGCGTTTACGCCCGAGCAACTGGTCGACGCCCTGCAGCAGCTCTGCCGACTGACCGCCAGCCGCGAGGCAGCGATCCTGTCGACCTGCAACCGCAGCGAGCTTTACATAGAGCAGGACCAGTTGACCGCCGACGCGGTGCTGCAATGGCTGGCCGACTACCACCAGCTCAGCGTAGATGAACTGCGCGCAAGCGCCTACGTGCATGAGGAACATGACGCCGTGCGGCACATGATGCGGGTCGCCTCCGGGCTGGACTCGCTGGTGCTGGGCGAGCCGCAGATCCTCGGCCAGATGAAGTCGGCCTACGCCGTGGCGCGTGAGGCTGGCACCATCGGGCCGCTGCTGGGGCGCCTGTTCCAGGCCACCTTCAGCGCCGCCAAGCAGGTACGGACCGACACCGCGATCGGCGAAAATCCGGTGTCGGTGGCGTTTGCCGCGGTCAGCCTGGCCAAGCAGATCTTCAGTGACCTGGGCCGTAGCCAGGCGCTGCTGATCGGTGCTGGCGAAACCATCACCCTGGTTGCCCGCCATCTGCATGAGCAGGGCGTGCGCCGTATCGTCGTGGCCAACCGTACCCTGGAGCGGGCAAGCATGCTCGCCGAGCAGTTCGGCGCCCATGCCGTTCTGCTGGCGGACATCCCCCAGGAGCTGGCGCACAGCGACATTGTTATCAGTTCCACCGCCAGCCAGTTGCCGATCCTGGGCAAGGGCGCGGTCGAAAGCGCGCTGAAGCAACGCCGGCACAAGCCGATCTTCATGGTCGACATTGCCGTGCCGCGCGACATCGAAGCGCAGGTCGGCGAGCTGGATGACGTCTATCTGTATACCGTTGATGACCTGCATGATGTCGTCGCCGAGAACCTCAAAAGTCGCCAGGGCGCGGCGCAGGCTGCCGAAGAGCTGGTTGCGGCCGGCGCCGGCGACTTCATGGTTCGCCTGCGCGAGCTGGCTGCGGTCGACGTGCTCAAGGCCTACCGCCAGCAGAGTGAACGGCTGCGCGATGAAGAGCTGCAGAAGGCCCAGCGGCTGCTGGCCAACGGCGGCAACCCGGAGGACGTGCTGGCCCAGCTGGCCCGAGGGCTGACCAACAAATTGCTGCACGCACCCAGCGTGCAGCTGAAAAAGCTCTCGGCCGAGGGCCGCGTCGATGCGCTGGCCATGGCCCAGGAACTCTTTGCCCTCAACGAGGGCTCCACGGACAAACCCCCGCAATGAAAGCGTCGCTGCTGAATAAACTGGATATCCTCCAGGACCGCTTCGAGGAACTGACTGCCCTGCTCGGTGATGGCGAGGTCATTGCCGACCAGACGCGCTTCCGGGCCTATTCCAGGGAATACGCCGAAGTCGAGCCGGTGATGAGCGCCTACCAGGAATGGCGCAAGGTCCAGGCTGACCTCGAGGGCGCGCAGGCGCTGCTCAAGGACAGCGACCCGGACATGCGCGAGATGGCCGTCGAGGAAGTCCGCGAAGCCAAGGAGCAGTTGGTCGAGCTGGAGTCGCAGCTGCAGCGCATGCTGCTGCCCAAGGACCCCAACGACGGTCGCAACGTGTTCCTTGAAATCCGTGCTGGCACCGGCGGCGACGAGGCGGCGATTTTCTCCGGCGACCTGTTTCGCATGTACTCGCGTTACGCCGAGAAGCGTGGTTGGCGCCTGGAAATTCTGTCCGAGAACGTCGGCGAGCACGGCGGCTATAAAGAGATCATCGCGCGCATCGAAGGTGATAACGTCTACGCCAAGCTCAAATTCGAGTCCGGCGCGCACCGTGTACAGCGGGTGCCGGAGACCGAATCGCAAGGGCGTATCCATACCTCCGCCTGCACCGTGGCAGTGCTGCCCGAGCCCGACGAGCAGGTCGCGATCGAGATCAATCCGGCTGACCTGCGTGTAGACACCTACCGGGCCTCCGGTGCTGGCGGTCAGCACATCAACAAGACCGACTCGGCGATCCGCATCACCCACTTGCCGACCGGCATCGTGGTCGAGTGCCAGGAAGAGCGTTCCCAGCACAAGAACCGCGCCCGCGCCATGTCCTGGCTGTCGGCCAAGCTCAACGACATCCAGACCAGCGCTGCACAGAACGCCATTGCCAGCGAGCGCAAGCTGTTGGTCGGCTCGGGTGACCGCTCCGAGCGCATTCGCACCTATAACTATCCGCAGGGACGGGTGACCGATCACCGCGTCAACCTGACCCTGTACTCCCTGGATGACATCCTCGCCGGCGGCGTCGATGCCGTGATCGAACCGTTGCTGGCCGAATACCAGGCCGATCAATTGGCTGCCCTGGGGGACTGATGACCATTATTGCCAGCCTGCTGCGCAACGCACAGTTGCCAGATTCGCCGACCGAACGGCTCGATGCCGAGTTGCTGCTGGCGGCTGCCCTAGGCAAGTCGCGCAGTTTTCTCCACACCTGGCCTGAGCGCATCGTCAGCAGTGAGGCCGCGCAGGTGTTTGCCGACTATCTCGCGCGCCGCCGTGACGGCGAGCCGGTGGCTTATATTCTCGGTCAGCAGGGGTTCTGGAAGCTCGACCTCGAGGTTGCGCCAGACACCCTGATCCCGCGGCCCGATACCGAGCTGCTGGTTGAAACCGCCCTCGAGCTGCAAGCCGGCGGCCCGGCGCGGTTGCTCGATCTGGGCACTGGAACCGGCGCGATCGCCTTGGCCCTGGCCAGCGAACGCCCGGTTTGGCAGGTGGTTGCAGTAGACCGGATCGACGCCGCCGTGGCGCTGGCCGAGCGTAATCGTCAGCGCTTGCAGTTGAGCAACGTCGAGGTGCGCAAGAGCCACTGGTTCGACGCCCTGGCTGGCGAGCGCTTCGCGATGATTCTGAGCAACCCGCCGTATATCCGTGCTGCCGACCCGCATCTGGTCGCTGGCGATGTGCGCTTCGAGCCGAGCAGTGCCCTGGTGGCAGGTGACGATGGCCTGGATGACCTGCGCGTGATCATTGCCCAGGCGCCTGAGCACCTCGTCGAAGGCGGCTGGTTGTTGCTCGAGCACGGCTACGATCAGGCTGATGCTGTGCGTGAACTGCTCAGCCAACAGGGCTTCACCGAGGTCGCCAGCCGGCGTGACCTGGGCGGCCACGAACGCATCTCGCTGGGGCGCCTGCCATGCTGAGTGATCAGGAACTGCTGCGCTACAGTCGGCAGGTCCTGCTGGCTCAAGTCGATATCGACGGCCAGTTGCGGCTCAAGCAGAGCAAGGCGCTGGTGGTCGGCGTCGGCGGCCTCGGCTCGCCGGTGGCGTTGTACCTGGCAGCGGCGGGGGTTGGCGAGCTGCACCTGGCCGACTTCGACACGGTCGACCTGACCAACTTGCAGCGGCAGATCATCCATGACACCGACAGTGTCGGCATGGGCAAGGTCGACTCGGCGATCAGGCGCCTGCAGGCGATCAATCCGGAGATCAAGCTGGTTGCGCACCGCTTGGCGCTGGACGAGGATTCCCTGGCAGCGGCTGTGTCAGCGGTCGATGTAGTGCTGGATTGCTCGGATAACTTCACCACCCGCGAGGCGGTCAATGCCGCGTGCGTAGCTGCGGCCAGGCCTTTGGTCAGCGGCGCGGCGATTCGCCTCGAAGGCCAGCTGTCGGTGTTCGACACACGGCGCGACACCAGCCCTTGCTACCACTGCCTGTACGGCCACGGCAGCGAGGCCGAACTGACTTGTAGTGAAGCCGGCGTGATCGGTCCGTTGGTGGGCCTGGTCGGTAGCCTGCAGGCACTCGAAGCACTCAAGCTGCTGGCCGAGTTCGGCGAGCCGCTGGTTGGCCGCCTGTTGCTGATCGATGCGCTGACTACGCGCATGCGCGAGCTGCGGGTCAAGCGTGACCCTGCCTGCGCCGTGTGCGCTCAGCGCCATGGCTGAGCGCTCGGCGCCGGTCGGCGTGATGGACTCGGGGGTCGGCGGCTTGTCGGTGCTCGCCGAGATCCAGCGCCGGCTACCGAACGAATCACTGCTATACGTGGCCGACAGTGGTCACGTTCCCTACGGCGAAAAATCCCCTGACTACATCCGCCAGCGCTTGCGCCATATCGCTGAGTTTTTTCAGCAGCAAGGTGCCAAGGCAATGGTGCTGGCCTGTAATACCGCGACCGTCGCCGCCGTAGCCGATCTACGCGAGCAGTACCCGCAGTGGCCGTTGGTGGGGATGGAACCTGCGGTCAAACCGGCGGCGGCGGCGACTCGTTCAGGCGTAGTGGGAGTGCTGGCTACCACCGGTACTCTGCAAAGTGCCAAATTTGCCGCCTTGCTCGACCGCTTCGCCAGCGACGTCCGCGTCATCACCCAGCCCTGCCCGGGGTTGGTCGAGCGGATCGAGGCGGGTGACCTGATCAGCGCCGAGTTGCGCCGGTTGCTCGCAGGCTATGTTCAACCGCTGCTGCAGGCGGGTTGTGACACGCTGATTCTGGGCTGTACGCATTATCCCTTCTTGCGTCCGCTACTGGCCGAACTGGTTCCGGCAGATGTAGCGATCATCGATACCGGGGCTGCGGTGGCCCGGCAACTTCAGCGTTTGCTCGGCGAACGTGAACTGTTGGCAGAGGGGCCGGCGCAGCAGACCGCCTTCTGGACCAGCAGTGATCCGGACAATTTAAGAAAAATCCTACCTTTGTTGTGGAAGAAGTCCGACAGTGTGCGAAGCTTCCCATTGTAAAAAAAAAGTGAAAAGCCACCTAGAAAGCTGAACTATCGTACAAGCTTTGATTTCTATTAGGTGCCGATGGGGCATAACACTTAAAACAGCAAAGGAAAGGGATGTTTCTCATGAAGAAACTGCTTGGTTTAGCGGCGGCTGCCGCTTTGGCAATGGGGCAAATGTCTGCGGCACAGGCGGCGGACGTTTCGCTTTCGGTAGGGCAGACCGGCGACTCCACCATGGTCTATCGCCTGGGCCTGCAATCGAACTGGGATGCCAGCTGGTGGCAAACCAGTGTTGGTCGGGTAACCGGCTACTGGGATGGCGCCTACACCTTCTGGGACGGCGACACCACTGCCAGCAACCACAGCCTGTCGTTCGCGCCGGTATTCGTCTATGAATTCGCCGGTGACAGCGTCAAACCGTACATCGAAGCCGGTATTGGTGTCGCTGCGTTCTCGCGCACCAAGCTGGAAAGCAATGACCTGGGCTCGTCGTTCCAGTTCGAAGACCGTATCGGCTTCGGCCTGCGCTTTGCCGGCGGCCACGAGATCGGCGTGCGCGCGATCCACTACTCCAACGCCGGGATCAAGCAGCCCAACGATGGCGTAGAGAGCTACTCACTGCATTACCGTATGGCGCTGTAAGCGCGCCGTCAGGTAGCCGGGGCCGCCAGGCGGCCCCGGAACCGCTCTAGCGCGGTAACGGCCACAAGCTGCTCAGGCTCCACACTTCCAACACCAGTTCCGACTCCCGTTCACGCAGGCTGCTGACCAGCACTTGCGCTGCGGTTTCGGCTGTCCATTGTTCGGGGATGGCATGCGCGGCTGTGACCGGCGCCTGCAGCGATTGTGGTGCGACCACGGTCAAACCGATGCCGTGCGCCTGCAGTGCCTGGCGCTGCTCGCGGAACCAGTGCGTCAAGCTGTTGCTGGCGTTGAGCGGCTGATTGGGATGGTGCAGTTGCATCGCAGAATAGCGGCTGAGAATGGCCATGACCTGTGGCGAGCTGCCGTTGGCCAACAGAGGCGCAGCTGCCATCAGGCAATTGCTGCTGGCTTGCCGATTGCTGGTGACGATCGCCTCCAGCACCTTGTCATCAGGAAGCTCGGGCGCGAGGTAATCACAGGTTCCGGCATTGATGATCAGGGCATCCAGCGCGCCCCAGGCCGCTTGCACCTGTGCAGCGGCCTCGGTGGCCTGGGCATGGTCATACAGCTGCCACGGAAGCGGCAAAAAGCGCTCACCGTGATCCTTGGTCAGCGTATCCAGCAGATGGCTGTCGTTGCAGCTGGCTGCAACCCGATGGCCTTGCTTGAGCAACTCAATCACCAGTGCCAGACCAAGCCCATTGGTAGCACCGGTGATCCAAAAACTGCTTGTGTGAGTCACACATTGCCCTCTAATCCTGCCGAGCGGCCCTTGAAGGCTTCCAATGCGCGCTGGCGACTGCTTGCGAGATCCACAATTGGACTCTGATAAGAGGTTGTAGCAAAAAGATCAGCAGATTTCACGGGCAAATGAATGGATTTATCGTCGCGGGCCTTCAATTGGGGGAGCCACTGACGAATAAAGCGCCCTTTGGGATCAAAACGTTGCGATTGCGTCACCGGATTGAAGATGCGGAAGTACGGTACCGAGTCGGTGCCGGTCGATGAGCTCCACTGCCAGCCACCGTTGTTGGCGGCAAGGTCGCCGTCGATCAGATGACGCATGAAGTGCCGCTCTCCGTGGCGCCAGTCGATCAGCAGGTTCTTGCTCAGAAACATCGCGACGATCATGCGCAGGCGGTTATGCATCCAGCCAGTTGCCAGCAGTTGCTGCATCGCTGCGTCGATGATGGGGAAGCCGGTGCGGCCTTGTTCCCAGGCCTTCAAATCTTCCGGTGCATCGCGCCAGGGCAGGGCAGCGGTGTGAGCGCGGAATGGTTGGTGGCGCGAGACCTGTGGATAACCGACCAGGATGTGTTTGTAGAATTCACGCCAGAGCAGTTCGTTGATCCAGGTCTGCACGCCGGCACTGCCGCTGTCGAACTCGCCGCGATTGGCCGACAACGCCGCATGCAGGCATTGCCGAGGGGAAATGACCCCCGCTGCCAGGTATGCGGACAACTGGCTGGTGCCGGGTTCGGCCGGTAAATCGCGCAGTTGCAGGTAATCATCGATGCTGTGTTCGGCGAACTCGGCGAGGCGCCGCTGCGCTTCTTTTTCACCGGCGGGCCACAACTCCCGCAACGCCTGAGTGGGCTCGGCAAATCCGTCGAAGCCAGATGGGATTGGGTCGCTGGCGATCTTCGTCACAGCTTGTTTCGCAACTCTGCTGGCCATGGCAGGCATGCCATGCTGCAGACGCTCGAGGCAGGCACGCTTGAACTGGCCGAACACTTGAAAATACTGGCCGGCCTTGGTCAGCACGGTGCCGGGGCTGAGCAGCAACTGATCAAGGTAACGATGCACGCTGATGTCGCTGCTGCGCAGCAGGGCCTCTGCGTACTCATCGCGTAGTTGCTCGTTGACGCCATACTCGTCATTCCAGTGCACTGCTTCCACCGCGTGCTCCCGGCAGATATCGAGCAGCACTTGCGGCACCTGAGCCCAGTCGTCGGTGTGGCGAATCAGCAGCGGGATGTTCAGTTGCTGCAGTGATTGGCTCAATTCGCGCAGGTTGCGCAACCAGAAGTCGACCTTGCACGGGGCATCGTCATGGCTCAACCATTGCGCGGGGCTGGCTATCCACACAGCCACGGTGGGGCCGCGTTCACAGGCAGCGCTGAGGGCGCTGTTGTCATCGATGCGCAGGTCGCTGCGCAGCCACATCAATTGCATGAAGAAGTCGTCTCTGGCGGGGTGAGCGCAGGTTGCTGAAGCAGGCGCAACGCGGCCTGCGGTGTGTCGAACAGGGACAGGCCGGGTTGCTGCATGGCTTCCAGTTGGGTCTGGTGCAGGGCAATTGTTTCGCCACCCAGTAGTTTTGCCGCATCGATGCCATGCAGCGCGCGCTCAAGGGCGGCATAGTCAACGCGCGGGCCGAGCAGCAGTACCAGCACCTGCGCTTGTAGCTCGCTCACGGCGCGTTGCAGCTGCGCGCCTGCGACCGCGAACTCGAGCACCTCGACGGCGCGGCCACTGCTGGTAAACAGCCAGGCGCACAGCCACAGATGCGCGTCGAAACCGCGATCGCTGTCGACCACCAACAGCACCGGCGGCCCTGTAAGCTGCTGATTGTCGTGATACACCCGTGCGCCGAACTTGCTGCGCAGCCAGGTGTGAAAAAACGCCTGCTCGAGGCGGGCGTTGAAATGCGTCTGCCAGCGCCGGGCGAGGCTGTGCAGCAACGGCAGCAGCAGCTGTTCACAGAGCGTGACGGCCGGGTACAGCGCCATGGCCTGATTGAGCTGCTGGTCGAGGGTGCGCTGGGACAAGTTGCCCACCGCTTCGATCAACGCCTGCTCGCGCAACTGCCAGTCCCCTTGTGGGGCAACGCTTGGGGCGTGTTCAAGCAGCTCACGGACCTGGCCGACCGAAGCACCACGCTCGAGCCAGCGCAGGATCGCCTGCACCTGCTCGACTTGATCGGAGCCATACAAGCGATGCCCCTTGGCCGTGCGTTGTGGCTTGAGCAAACCATAGCGACGCTCCCAGGCGCGCAAGGTGACCGGGTTGACCCCGGTGCGGCGGGCAAGCTCGCCAATGGGCATCAAATCTTCAGACTGCATTGCGTAGACCTAGACTCTCGGGGTGGGGCTGCAGATAGGCCTGCTGGCTGAGGTAGGGGTCTGGATGTACCCGCAGGTGGTGTTTGAGCAGGGTCATCGGTACTACCAATGGCACGATTCCTTGCTGATATTGGCCGATTACCTGCTGCAGCTCGGCGCGGTCACCCTGATCCAGCGCATCGCGCAGATAACCGCTCAGGTGCAGCAGCACGTTGCAATGGGTGCCGCGGTTGGCCGGGCGGCGCAGTGCCTGCATCAGGAGGCTGAAGTACTGCGCGCCGACCTGCTGCGGGTCGTCATCCTTGCGCATGCTGCCCAACAGCCGGCCAAGCTCGCGATAGGCTTTGGGGTTGTTGGCCATCAGCAGGTATTTGTACCGCGAATGGAAACTCACCAACGCACCCCGGCTCAGCCCCACAGCCAGTTGCTGCTGCCAGTCGGCGTAGGCATACACGCGGCTGATGAAGTTCTCCCGCAGCACCGGATCATGCAGGCGGCCCTCCTCTTCGACCGGCAGATCGGGGCGGCGCGCGCAGAAAGCGTCGGCGTAGGCACCGCGGCCACCTTTGAGCGCAGGGTGGCCGTTGTCCTGATAGACCTTGACCCGCTCCAAGCCGCATGAGGGCGACTTCTGCATGAAGATATAACCGCAGACATCGCCGATTTCATCAGCCATCTGTTCGCCATAGGCGCGCAGTGGGGCAGAGTAGTTGGCGCCGGGGTTGCGCGTGGCAACCACTTCGGGGTGCTGCGGATCACCTACCAGGCGGATCGGATCGCGCGGAATACCCAGACCGATGGCGACCTCAGGGCACAACGGTGCCCAGTCGAAGTGCGCTTCGAAAGCACTCAAGCAGAGTTCGGAAGCCTTGTGCCCGCCGTTGTAGCGCACGTTCTCGCCGAGCAGGCAGGCACTGATGCCAATGCGGGGTTTCGCCAACGCGTTCATCGCTGCCTCCAGAATACCTGTACAAGGTTGCTCCTTGTGTACAAGTCTATTCCAGCACAGCCACGCATTTATGCAAATAGTTTTTTCTGTACAGGTTTACAGCCAGATCTATTCCAGATGCTCGAGCAAGCGTCTTGCCGCTTCCTGGCCACTCAACCAAGCACCTTCGACCCGGCCAGACAAGCACCAGTCGCCACAGGCGTACAAGCCCAGGTCAGCATCCGCGAGCGCCCCCCATTCATGGCCAGCGGCGGGGCGGGCATACAACCAACGGTGGGCCAGGGCAAAGCTTGGGGCCGGCACCGCGCAGCCAATCAGCTCGGCAAACTCGCCGCTCAACTGCTCGATCACCAGCTCTTTGCTCAGGTCGATGTGCTGCTTGCTCCAGTCTGACGTGGCATGCAGAACCCAGGTGTCGAGCTGCTCGTCGCGCCCTGGTTTGCTGCGGTTGCGCGCCAGCCAGTCAAGTGGGTTGTCCTGCACGAAGCAACCTTGCATGGGCGTTTGTAGTAGCGTCTCGAAGGCCAGGGCGATGGCCCAGGTGGGTTCCATCTGCACGCCGGCGGCGACCGCTGCCAATTTTGGGGTTGCTGCCAGCAGTGGCGTGGCTTGCGGTGCGGGCACGGCAATCACGACCCGGCTGAAGGGGCCGTGGCTGCAGCCTTCAGTATCCTGCAGGTGCCAGTACTGCTTGCCGCGAAACACCTCGGCGATGCGGCAGCCGAAATTGACTGTGACGTCGTTGAGTAGGCCGCGAGTGATGGCGCTCATGCGCGGCACGCCGACCCAGCGCACTTGCTCGTCTGGGGAAGGGCTGAGGACGCCATCGCGATAGTTGTACAGCTGCGGCTTCCATTGCGCGGCATGGCCAGCGGCTTCCCACTGTTGCACCTGCTCGACGAAGCGCCGGTCGCGGGCAGTGAAGTACTGCGCGCCCAGGTCGAGCGCACCGGCATCGCTGCGCTTGCTGGCCATCCGCCCACCACTGCCGTGGCCTTTGTCGAACAAGTGCACAGTCTGCCCGGCGGCCTGCAGGGCCTGGGCTGCGGAAAGGCCGGCAATGCCGGCACCAATGATGGCAATAGGTACTGTCATGATGGCCTCTTCTAACCTTGCTCGAAACAGATTACGCCGTCTTGCAAACCTGTACAATGTGCAAAGTTTGTATAAGGTTATTCCGCTCTACAGGCCAGCTTGGCCTATGTTTATCCGAGAGCGTGCGGTCAAGAAAGTGCCTTGTTGTTAAAAATAGACCACCCCGACGATCTGCGAGGACACAGCCATGCATATATTGCTGACAGGCGGTACCGGTTTGCTCGGCAGGCATCTTTGCCGTCTGTGGACTGGCCAGGGCCATCGGTTGACGGTCTGGAGCCGGCGCCCGGAACAGGTGCCGATGCTTTGTGGCAGCGGCGTACGCGGTATCGCCCAGCTGGATGATCTGGCTGCCGATGACCCGATCGACGCGGTGATCAATCTGGCCGGCGCACCGATTGCCGACCGGCACTGGACCGCAGCGCGGCGCAACCTGCTTTGGGCCAGCCGCATTACTTTGACCGAGCAGTTGCTGGCGTGGCTGCAAAAGCGCGAGCAGCGCCCTGAGGTGCTGGTGTCAGGCTCAGCAGTGGGCTGGTATGGCGATGGCGGTGAGCGCGAGCTGACCGAGGCTTCGCAACCGGTCAAGGAGGACTTCGCCAGCCAGCTGTGCATCGCCTGGGAAGAGACCGCGCAGCGTGCTCAAGCGCTTGGCATACGCGTGGTGCTGGTGCGGACCGGGTTGGTGCTGGCCAGCGATGGCGGCTTTTTGTCGCGCCTGCGCCTGCCGTTCAAACTCGGCCTGGGCGGGCCGCTGGGCAGTGGTCGGCAGTGGATGCCGTGGATCCATATAGATGATCAGGTCGCCCTGATAGATTTTCTCATGCGCCACAACGACGCCAGCGGTCCTTATAATGCCTGCGCGCCAGAGCCTGTGCGCAACCGTACCTTTGCCAAATGCCTGGGCAAGGCGCTGCATCGACCGGCGTTGTTGCCCGTGCCGGCGCTGGTGCTGAAGGCCGGGCTGGGCGAGCTGTCGACTTTGCTTCTCGGTGGCCAGCGTGCGCGCCCGACCCGCTTGCTGGCGGCTGGCTTCACCTTCCGTTTCAACGATCTGCAATCGGCGCTGGACAACCTGTCCGGGCGCCTCTGACATAGGACGCTGCATGACCGATCATGCCCTGCTGCTGGTCAACCTGGGTTCGCCAGCCTCCACTTCGGTAGCCGACGTGCGCCGCTACCTCAACCAGTTTCTGATGGACCCGTACGTGATCGACCTGCCGTGGCCGGTGCGGCGCTTGCTGGTGTCGCTGATCCTGATCAAGCGCCCTGAGCAGTCGGCTCATGCCTACGCGTCGATCTGGTGGGATGAGGGCTCGCCGCTGGTGGTGCTGACCCGTCGTCTGCAAGCCGCCATGCATGCGCATTGGCCGCATGGCCCGGTGGAAGTGGCCATGCGCTATGGCCAGCCGGCGCTGCCGGAGGTGCTCAAGCGCCTGGCTGCGCAGGGCGTACGCAAGGTGACATTGGCGCCGCTCTATCCGCAGTTCGCTGACAGTACGGTAACCACCGTGATCGAGTTGGCGACGCAGACCATTGCACAGAACCGGTTGCCGCTGGAGATGCGGGTGTTGCAGCCGTTCTATGATCAGCCGAGCTATATCGATGCGTTGGTGGCCAGTGCGCGGCCGTATCTGCAGGATGACTATGACCATCTGTTGTTGAGCTTCCATGGGCTGCCTGAGCGGCATCTGAAGAAGCTTGATCCGACCGGCAATCATTGCTTCCAGAGTGCCGATTGCTGCCAGCAGGCGTGTGCCAATGTGCGGGCGGTGTGCTATCGCTCGCAGTGCCTGGCCAGTGCGGCGGCGTTTGCCAAGGCGATGGGCATTGCGGATGGCAAGTGGTCGGCTTCGTTCCAGTCGCGGTTGGGGCGGGCCAAGTGGATCGAGCCTTATACCGAGACGCGGCTTGATGAGTTGGCCAAGGCTGGGGTGAAGCGGTTGCTGGTGATGTGCCCGGCGTTTGTTGCTGACTGTATCGAGACGCTCGAGGAGATCGGGGATCGGGGGCGGGAGCAGTTTATCGAGGCTGGGGGGGAGGAGTTGGTGCTTGTGCCTTGTTTGAATGATCATCCGCAGTGGGCTCGGACGTTGGCTCGGCTTTGTGAAGAGGGCTGATGTATGGGGGGCGGTTTTCTTTGCACTATCCAATTGATTTAGGGGCTGTTATGGCCCCTTGCGCCCTTACAGCGAGTCACTTTTGGCAAACGCCCGGCGTTTGCCAAAAAAGTGACTCGCTGTAAGGGCGAAAGGGGCCCTAACTATTCACACAAATACCGGATAAACCCCAACAAAGCAGGGTCACCCAATCACCTCTCAGGGCAACTGATCATCCAGCTTGTTGTTCTTCCACCCATCATTCCCAGGCAGCAACAGATTCAACACAATCGCCACAATGGCACACAGCGCAATGCCCTTCAGACCCCAGTCATCCGGCCCATCACCGCTGCCAATCAGTACCCCGCCAATCCCGAACACCAAGGTCACCGAAACGATCACCAGGTTACGCGCCTCGCTCAGGTCGATCTTGTGGCGGATCATGGTATTCATCCCCACCGCTGCAATCGAACCAAACAGCAAGCACAGGATGCCACCCATGACCGGTACCGGAATGCTCTGCAGCAGCGCACCGAACTTACCGACAAACGCCAAGGTGATGGCAAACACCGCCGCCCAGGTCATGATCTTCGGGTTGTAGTTCTTGGTCAGCATCACCGCACCGGTCACTTCCGCGTAGGTCGTATTGGGCGGCCCGCCGAACAGGCCGGCAGCAGTAGTGGCCAGGCCATCGCCCAGCAGCGTGCGATGCAGGCCGGGCTTTTTCAGGTAGTCGCGTCCAGTCACGCTGCCGACAGCAATCACTCCACCGATATGCTCGATTGCCGGCGCCAAGGCCACCGGCACGATGAACAGAATCGCCTGCCAGTTGAACGCTGGCGCGGTGAAATGGGGAATCGCCAGCCAGGGCGCCGCAGCGATCTTGGCAGTGTCGACCACGCCAAAGGCAAAGGCCATGGCAAAACCGACCAGAACCCCGGCAATGATCGGCACCAGGCGGAAGATGCCCTTGCCGAACACGGCCACGATCAAGGTCGTCAGCAGGGCCGGCATGGAAATCAGCATCGCGGTCTGATACGGAATCAACACAGCGCCATCGCCGCCCTTGCCCATGGCCATGTTGGCGGCAATCGGCGCCATCGCCAGGCCGATTGAAATGATCACCGGGCCGATCACCACCGGCGGCAGCATGCGGTCGATGAAACCGGTGCCTTTGATCTTCACCATCATGCCCATGAAGGTGTAGACGAAGCCTGCCGCCATCACTCCGCCCATGGTCTCGGCCAGGCCGAACTGACCTTTGGCGAGGATGATCGGGGTGATGAAGGCAAAGCTCGAGGCGAGAAACACCGGTACCTGACGGCCCGTTACCAGCTGGAACAGCAAGGTGCCGATGCCGGCGGTGAACAGCGCCACGTTAGGGTCGAGGCCGGTGATCAGCGGCATCAGCACCAGCGCGCCAAATGCCACGAAGAGCATCTGCGCGCCCGAGACGACCTGGCGCCAGAGCGGGTCGTTGAAGCCGTCCTGCATGATCAGGCGTCCTTCTGCTTGGTGCCGAAGATCTTGTCACCGGCATCGCCCAGGCCTGGGATGATGTAGCCGTGCTGGTTGAGGCGCTCGTCGATCGAGGCGGTGTAGATGCTCACATCCGGGTGAGCCTTCTCGACTGTGGCGATACCCTCGGGGGCCGCCACCAGCACCATGGCGCGGATCTCCTTGCAGCCGGCTTTTTTCAGCAGGTCGATGGTTGCGACCATCGACGCACCGGTGGCCAGCATCGGGTCGATGATCAGTGCCAGGCGCTGATTGATGTCCGGTGCCAGCTTCTCAAGGTAGGTGTGCGCTTCGAGGGTTTCTTCGTTGCGGGCGACGCCCACGGCGCTGACCTTGGCGCCCGGGATCAGGCTGAGCACGCCGTCGAGCATGCCGATGCCGGCACGCAGGATCGGTACTACAGTGATCTTCTTGCCGGCGATTTTCTCGACCTGGACTTTACCGCTCCAGCCGTCGATTTCGTAGGATTCCAGTGGCAGGTCCTGGGTGGCCTCATAAGTCAGCAGGGCGCCCACTTCCTGGGCGAGTTCGCGAAAGTTCTTGGTGCTGATATCGGCACGGCGCATAAGGCCGAGCTTGTGGCGGATCAGCGGATGGCGGATCTCACGAGTAGGCATGGGGGAGGGCTCCGGAAGGCGGGCAAAAAAACCGCGCTAGATTAATCTATTCAGCCTGAGCTGTCGCTTTGTCATTGTGCACGTTAGTCCATAAACGCTTGATCTGAGGCCAGCGGATGCGTACCTTTGCCCGCTTTTCCGATTCCGACCCCTGGGGAGCGCCATGTCCGCCGATCTCGAGCACATCCGCCAAGTCATGCGCGAAGCTGACTGCCTGTACAACGAAGCCGAGGTCGAAGCGGCCATCGCCAAGGTAGGCGAGCACATCAGCCGCGAGCTGCATGAGAAGAACCCGGTCGTGTTCTGCGTCATGAACGGTGGCCTGATTTTCGCCGGCAAGCTGCTTACCCATCTGCAGTTCCCGCTCGAAGCGTCCTACCTGCACGCCACTCGCTACCGCAACCAGACCAGCGGCGGTGAGCTGTTCTGGAAGGCCAAGCCGGAAGTATCGTTCATTGACCGCGATGTGCTGATCGTCGATGACATTCTCGACGAGGGCCACACCCTCAGCGCGATCATCGAGTTCTGCAAGCACG
The DNA here is from genome assembly GCF_052850745.1 of Pseudomonas sp. 1121_17. Lineage (NCBI taxonomy): Bacteria > Pseudomonadati > Pseudomonadota > Gammaproteobacteria > Pseudomonadales > Pseudomonadaceae > Pseudomonas > Pseudomonas sp. 1121_17. The sequence continues at coordinate 93,912 of NZ_VXCX01000007.1, read as the reverse complement.
CCGGCGCCCGTGAGGTGTACACCGCTGTGCTGATCGACAAGGAGCATGACCGCAAGGCCAGTCCGGACCTGAAAGCCAACTTCGTCGGCTTGCCATGCATCGACCGCTACATCTTCGGCTATGGCATGGACTACAAAGGCTACTGGCGCAACGCCAACGGCATCTTCGCCGTAAAGGGCCTGTAAGCCATGCGCGCGCCGGCATTCATCGACCAGTCCTTGTTTGCCGGCCTGGCCGAGCAGGCTGCGGCCAACCCGCGCGGGCGTCAGCACCATAACTTTCATGCCATGGCCGAACCGTGCCATCGCATGGCGGTTGGCTTGCAGCCTGACACCTACATCCCGCCGCATCGCCACCTGAGCGAAGACAAAGCCGAGGCCTTGCTGGTGCTCAAAGGGCGCCTTGGCCTGCTGCTGTTCGACGAGAAGGGCGGGGTTATCGAAAAACGCCTGCTCGAGGCCGGTGGCGAGTGCCTCGGTGTCGACCTGCCACCGGGTGTCTATCACGCGCTGGTGGTGCTCGCCGCCGACAGCATTCTGTTCGAGTGCAAGGCCGGCCCTTATCGCCCGGTGGGTGAGGGTGAGTTGGCGCCATGGGCGCCGCGTGAGGGTGAGCCAGGGGTTGCCGCATACCAGGTGTGGATGCGCGCGCAGTTCGCCTGAGCGGGCATGCTAGAGTGCGGCTTCATGCCAAGGAGCCTCACATGCGTGCGTTCATTCCCTTGCTGTTGGCGCTGAGCCTGCCATTGTCTGCGGCGCCCCTGCACAGCCAGTTTCTGCCACCTGATGACCAGTCGCTGCGCCAAGAGGCGCCGACCAGTCAACAGTTGCTGCAAGTCACCGACTACTCGGTGGTGGTTGGCACCCAGCGTCAGTCTGACCAACAACCGATCCCGATCACCGCCTCGCTGCAGATGCGCCTGAAAGGCAAGCCGCTGAGCAAGGGCGCGACGATTACCCAAGTATTGCTCAGCTTCGATGGTGAAGGTGGCAAGAGCCTGAAGAAGCCAGTCTACGACGACAAGACCCGCACCCTGAGCCTGAACTACCCGATGGCCGACTACCGGGTGATCATCGACCTGCTGCGCAACGAGACCCTCTACGTGCAGTTTCTGACTTACGCCAACGGCCATGTCTGGGCGGATCTGCATACCGGCACCGTACGTACGCGTTGAGGCCTGCGCATTGGCGGGGGTACACTGCCGCCCTGCGAAATTTGGTGATGGCTTAGGTGGAGTCGGCAATGCGTAAAGACAAGAAGCAAGTGATTGGTGACGAGATCAGTGACGACTACATCAAGTCGTTTCTGCAGTACGACCCGGCCGACGGCGTGACATCGCCGTCCGCGCACAAGCTGGTCAAAGCCTATCGTGGCCTGCGCATCGATGACTTCGAGCGGTTTGTCGGGTTCTTCGTCGAGGCGGGTTACGAGCTGGACGGCAAGGACGAGCACGGTCAGACCTTCGTCGAGCAGATCGCTGATCAGCGTAATGCGGCGGAGTACATCGAGATCATCAACAACGCCCGTGGTTGAGTGATCTGAGTCTGGGGTGATTTGGGGCCGCAGAGCGGCCCCTAGACCGGTCAGGCGTAATGCTGAGCCGGGCTGCTTTCAACCATCTGCAATACCTGGTCGTTATGCTCGCTGACCTTGCGGTACAGCGCTGCATCGCTGGCCAGGACACTTTCCCGAGCAGGGAAGATCTCGTGCAGCTTGCTCGCCCAGGCACCCTTGGCTTGCTCAGGGAAGCAGCGTTCGATCAGATCAAGCATGATCGACACCGTCACCGAAGCACCAGGGGATGCGCCCAGCAGGGCCGCCAGGCTGCCGTCGGCTGCCGCAACCAGCTCGGTACCAAATTGCAGCACGCCGCCTTTTTTCGGGTCTTTCTTGATGATCTGCACACGCTGACCGGCCACTTCCAGGCGCCAGTCTTCGGCTTTGGCTTCTGGGTAGAAGCGGCGCAGCGAGTCCAGGCGTTGCTCCATCGACTGCATCACTTCACTGACCAGGTACTTGGTCAGGTCCATGTTGTCGCGCGCGACTGCCAGCATCGGGCCGAGGTTACCCAGGCGTACCGACAGTGGCAGGTCGAGCAGCGAACCGTGCTTGAGGAACTTGGTGGTGAAGCCGGCGTAAGGGCCGAACAGCAGCGAAGTCTTGCCGTCGACGACACGGGTATCCAGGTGCGGCACCGACATCGGCGGAGCGCCCACGGCAGCCTGGCTGTAGACCTTGGCCTGGTGCTGCTTGACGATTTCCGGGTTGTCGCAGCGTAGCCACTGGCCGCTCACCGGGAAGCCGCCAAAGCCTTTGCTCTCGGGAATGCCCGAAGCCTGCAGCAATGGCAATGCCGCGCCACCAGCGCCGAGGAAGACAAAGCGTGCATCGACTTCACGGCTACCGCCGCTGTTGACGTCCTTGATGCTGACGGTCCAGCCGGCGCCGTTACGGCGCAGGCCGACGACCTTCTTGCTGTATTTGACCTGGCTGTCCGCGGTGTTGCCGAGGATTTTCAGCAGCTTGTTGGTCAAGGCACCGAAGTTGACGTCGGTGCCTTTCATCACGCGGGTTGCGGCGATGTGCTGGTCGGCCGGGCGGCCGGGCATCATCAACGGCATCCAGTCGCGCATCACCGCCTTGTCTTCGGTGTACTCCATCTCGCTGAAGGCGTGGTGCTGCTTGAGCAGCTCGAAACGCTTCTTGAGGAAGGACACGCCCTTGTCACCTTCGACGTAGCTCAGGTGTGGCACGGGATTGATGAAGTCACGCGGCGCGCCGAGGCCACCCTTGTTGATCAGGTAAGCCCAGAACTGCCGTGACACCTCGAACTGAGTGTTGATGTGCACGGCCTTCTTGATGTCGATGCTGCCATCGGCGGCCTGCGGCGTGTAGTTCAGCTCGCACAGGCCGGCATGGCCGGTCCCGGCGTTGTTCCAAGGGTTCGAGCTTTCTGCAGCCCCGGAGTCCATCGCCTCGACGACCTCCAGTTTGAGGGCCGGGTCGAGCTCCTTGAGCAGTACGGCCAGGGTGGCACTCATGATGCCCGCGCCTACCAGTACTACATCAACCGATTCGTTCTGCGCCATTAACGCGTCTCCACAATCTACAGCACCTAATTGACAGCATAGGATCCCTGGGGTTGCCAGGCTCGCCATGTCCGACTCTTCGCAGTTCTTGCAACTTCGCGAACACCGCCAATCAGTCTCAGGGTTCAGCTATTGAACGCTGATTGCCACGGCTGCGGCAATTCGACTTATGGTCAAGGTGTCCGACGTGCGTTATGGACCGGCCTCAGTGACTCATCATGGATGAGCGCCAATACCGGCCATCAGGGGCTGTTGGGGACACATCTGCTGCTGTTGCACATGCCAGACTGTTCATTTGCTCGCCACACTCTTGTGAAGTTGTGAAAACCTGGTTTTTTCCACGCTCTTTTGGAGACGTGAACCTCAAAAAGGGACTGCGCGATGGCAACCCACAGGTTCATGCAGTGCAGAAGGCCAGAAAAAGCAGGCGCAACAGCCGGATGCAAGACCTGAAGTGGAAGGCTCTCTGTGGGCGAGGCGGTGAAGGTGCCGGGGTCAATCGGCAGGTGCGGGGCCCGATCAGGAGACGTCCTTATAATCGGGGGGAGATTATAGCGATGTCGCGGGCAGAAAGGTCGTTAATCGCGGTTTTTATTGCAGCATTTGTCAGGCGGGCAGGCTGCGTTGCTGCCAGCGACGGCTTGCACTGGCGCAAACCCGGGCGCTGGCAGGCAAGGTCCGGCCCAGCCAGGCAAGCTGCATGTCACTGACCTGAACCCAGCCGCTACCGCTGGGCGGCAGGCTGCACTGCTTGAAACCCAGGCAGCAACCGGTGCTGTCGAGGCGAGCATAGATAAGCTGGGGCGAGCGCTTGAACAGCAGGTTCCAGAGCGAGGCCATGGCGGCGAATCCTTTATGGAGTGGGCTGGGCCAAGGATAACGGCGCGGCCATGAAAGCATTATGACAAGCGGATATAGCCGATAGCTGGCGTTCAAGCGGCTGGGTATACTGTGGGCCTTTGCCGCATTTTCTGGAGAAACGCGCATGTTGCAACGTCTGCTGTTCGGTTTGCTCGCGGTGGCCAGCCTGAGCCTGGTCGGTTGTGCCCACAGCCCGCAACAACTCAGCCCGCAACCCAAGCTGACCACTCAGCTCAATCCGGTCGGTCGCGGCCAGCCTGTCGTGGTGCGGGTGGTCGATGGTCGTCCTTCGCAGTCGCTCGGCACCCGTGGCGGCATGTACCCGGAAACCAGCACCATCAGCGTCAACGGCAACGATGTCGTGCCCAAGCTGCAGGCTCAGGCCGAGGCTGCGGTGCGTCTGCTCGGTTTCACCCCGACCCAGGGCGGCTCCAATGCGCCGCAGTTGACCGTGACCCTGGCCGAACTGAAGTACCAGTCGCCCAAGGACAAGATGTATGTGACCGAGGCGACCATCGGCGCGACCTTCCGTGCTGACGTAGCCAATGCCAACCGCCGTTACAGCGGCCGTTACGGCGCTTCGCTGGATCAGCGCTTCGGCATGGCGCCGAACCAGGAAACCAACACCAAGCTGGTCAGTGATGTGCTCAGCGATGCCTTGACCCGTCTGTTCAAGGACCCGACCATCGGTCAGGTGCTCGGCGAGTAAGCGTTCGTCACAGCCAGGTCATAAAAAAACCGCTGCCTGAATCTCAGGCGGCGGTTTTTTTTCCTTCAGGAACAGGCGATAGCGCAGCGCAGAGAACAAAGTCTATGGCAGATGAAATCCGTCGGCAGTTGGTCGTAAAGCCGCAGCCAACGCGCCCGGCTTGGGTAGAATGCTCGGCTTTGCTGTCGCGACTGCGAGGTCTGTAATGTCTGTGCAAGTACTCTGGGGGCTGCTGGCGGCCCATCCGGCCAAGCTGATCAACCTGCTGGCACTGCTGATTACCTGCCCTGGCGGCCTGCTGCTGCAAAGCGCCCGGCGCCGGGCGGCGTTGACGCGGCGCAGCCTGGCGGTCGACGAAGGCCTGGTCGACGCCTTTGATCGGCGCGTGCCGCGTTACTACTACACCCTCGGCTCGGCGTGCCTGGCGCTGGCGCTGCTGTTGTCCTGGTTGAGTACCTGGGTCTGACGGCGGGGCCGCTGCCAGCCCCACCGCGGTTCAGGCAACCTGGCTCTGGACCTTGACCTGATACTGATTGCGTACCGGCGTTGCGTACTGCAGCACCAGGTAAGGCTGCTGTTCGACCGGGCAGGCGTCGAGGCGGCGTTGCCATTCCTGCTTGGCTTTGGCCAACTCGTCAGCCTGGAACAGCTTCTCGGCAGGCGGCACTGCCAGTGCCGGGTCGGCATCCTGCCACATTGCGTAGGCCAGGTAATGCACCGGGAACAAGCGGTAGCCACCCAGGATCTGCCGGTCAACTTCCTGCGCCAACAGCTTGGTATCGGCAAAGAACTCCCTGACCGGTGCAGCGAAGTGGATATGCACGCGGCCTTTATAGCCGGTGATGCCCGTAGCGATGCTCTTGTCGTCTTCGCCGGGCGCCTTGGTATAGCTGCCGGTGGTGGCGCGGATGTACAGCTCCCGCGCCTTGGCCTGATCGCACGGGTCATACTCGTAGCTGATCGATACCGGCGTCAGGTTCAGGCCCTGGATCACCGCGCCGAATGGCTCGTCCTTGCGGCTCATGTGGAACATCTTGAGGATCGCCGAATCGGTACGGTCATCGCCGTCCTTGGCCCGACCTTCAGCCTGGGCGATCCAGATCGACGCGCCATCGGTGCGGATCGAATGATTGATGTAGGCCGAGAGCAACTGATAAGCCGCCAGCTTCTCGCGCCGCCCGGTCAATGAGCGGTGCACGATGAAGCTCTTGTTCAGCCGCATCATGTCACTGACAAAGGGCTTTTGCAGGAGGTTGTCGCCAATGGCGATGCGCGGCGTCGGCAGGCCGGCGTGGTACACCGCATAGTTGACGAAGGCCGGATCCATGACAATGTCACGGTGGTTGGCCAAAAACAGGTAAGCCGTACCTGCCTTGAGCTGTTCGACACCTGAGTAGGTGACGCCGTCGGTGGCGCGATCGATGGTCTGGTCGACGTAATACTCGACTTTGTCCTGCAGGGTCGCGACGCAACTGACGCCGGCGAACTCTTTGCGTAGGCGGCGCGCGATCAGTGGCTTGAGCAGCCAGCCGAAGGCACCGGCCGCCCGAGGGAAGCGGAAGTGGGTGAGGATATCGAGGAATGCCGGGTCGCTGAACAGGCGCGCCAGCACCGCCGGCACCTCAGCATCGTCATACGGTCGGATGGCATCGAATTCGCCCATCATGCTCTCTTGTTGGAAACGACTAGGGTAATAGATAGGGGGCGGCTCCGAAAAACGGCTCGGACGCGCGCAGGTCCCGTAAATAGACCGACAATTATACGCATAAGTCACCCTGGAGGCCGCGATGCTGGAAACTGCATTCTACGATTGCCCTTATTGTGGAGAGGGGGTGGAGACCACGGTTGATCTGTCCGGCGGTGATCAACGCTATATCGAAGACTGTCAGGTCTGCTGCCGGCCGATCGTGTTCGACCTGCAGGTGCACGGCGACGAGTGGATGCTCGATGTGAAAAGCGAGGATGACGCCTGATGCGACGAATCTACGAGCCAGAGAACTTGCTGGAGGCCGAGCTGCTGGTGGCGGTGCTGGCCAGCGAGGGCATTGAGGTGCACCTGGTCGGCCGCGACCTGGTCGGCGCCGCCGGTGAGCTGCCCTTGCACGGTTTGCTCGGCCTGGCGGTGGCCGATGAGCAGGCCGGCTACGCACGCGAGCTGATCGATGCGTACAATGTTGCCCTGCCAGTTGCTGGCGACGAACCGGAGAGTTATCCCGGGACACTGATTTGCTAGGTTGTATATCGCATGTGTGGACGCTACGCCCTGTTTCGCTGGACCCCGGCCTTTGCCGGACTGCCGGGCTACCCCGCCGACCAACAGGCGCAATGGAACATCGCGCCCGGCGCCTCGGTGCTGATCCAGCGCCAGCTTGACGGCCAGCTACAGGTGGCCAGAGCGCGCTGGGGGCTGACCCCGCCGTGGCTGACCGACTTGTCCAAGACGCCGGCACAAGCGCGGGCCGAGACCCTCGCCGAACAACCGATGTTTCGCCAGGCGTTTACCCAGCGCCGTTGCCTGATGCCGGCCAACGGTTTTTACGAATGGCGTGGCAGTGTGCGCAAGCGGCCTTACTGGCTGACGCCGGGCGAGGGCGCGGCGCTGTTCTTTGCAGCGATATGGGAGGCATATCCGGTGCAGGAGCAAGTCTGGCTAAGCTGCGCAGTGATCACCCAGGCGGTGGTCAATCAGCGCCGGCCACTGATCCTCGACGAAGCCGGGCAGGCTGCCTGGCTTGATCCGCAGACGCCTCTGGCGCGTTTGCATGAGTTGCTTGCTGGCCCACCGGCTGCGCTACGCGAGCGGGCGCTGGCCAATTTCGTCAATGATCCCAAGCTGGATGCACCGGAGTGTCTGACGCCGGCTTGACCTGGTGCAGAAAAACCTCGGGTTAAATCTTCCCTATGGCTCTGGCGGCGCCGGGCGTCTGCGCCTAGGATACGCGGCACGTACCCAGGGAGTGTTTTATGCGTAAGTCATTTGTTCTCAGCCTGCTCGCTGCCGGCGTCCTGCTGAGCGGCTGCCAGGCGGTGAATACCACCAGTGGCGGCGCCGTCGGCGTTGAGCGCAAGCAGTACATGTTCAGCATGCTGTCGACCGACGAGGTCAACAACATGTATGCCCAGTCCTATCAGCAGACCTTGAGCGAAGCCTCGAGCAAGGGCGCGCTGGATAAAAGCAGCGCCGAAGCCAAGCGCGTGCAGGCCATCGCCGATCGCCTGATCGCCCAGGCGCCGCAGTTTCGCCCGGATTCTGCGCAGTGGAAGTGGGAAGTCAACGTCATCAAGAGTGACGAACTCAACGCGAACTGCGGCCCTGGCGGCAAGATCATCGTCTACACCGGCCTGATCGATCAGCTCAAGCTGACTGACGCTGAAATCGCCGCCGTGATGGGCCATGAGATCGCTCATGCCCTGCGTGAGCATGGTCGTGAAGCGATGTCCAAGGCCTATGGGATCGAGATGGCCCGCTCCGGTGCTGGCGCCCTGCTGGGCCTGGGCCAGGACAGCATGGCCCTCGCCGACACCGTGGTGAACTACTCGATGACCCTGCCCAACAGCCGCGCCAACGAGAACGAGGCGGATCTGATCGGTCTTGAGCTGTCGGCCCGTGCCGGCTACGACCCGAACGCCGCGATCACCTTGTGGAACAAGATGAGCAAGGCGTCCGAGGGCGCCCCGCCTGAGTTCATGAGCACTCACCCGGCTTCGTCCAGCCGGATCGCCTCGTTGCAGGCTGCCATTCCCAAGGTGATGCCGTTGTATCAGGCTGCCAAGAAGTAAGCGGTATTGGGGCTGCGAAGCAGCCCCGAAATCCCTGCTGAATCAGCCAATCCAGCCACTGCTCTTCATCGCCGAATACACCGCGACGATCGCCAGCACCACAAACGCCGTGGCAGCCAGGCGCCGAATCAGTGTCAGCGGCAACTTCTCCGCCGCAAAGTTACCCGCCAATACCACCGGTACGTTGGCAATCAACATGCCCAGGGTGGTACCGATAATCACCATGATCAGGTGCGGATACTGCGCCGCCAGCATCACGGTGGCGACCTGAGTCTTGTCGCCGATCTCGGCCAGGAAGAACGCAATCAAGGTCGTCACGAACGGCCCGAAGCGTCGTGCTGCGCTGCTTTCGTCGTCGTCCAGCTTGTCCGGCACCAGGGTCCACAACGCGGTTGCGACAAAGCTTGCGGCCAGCACCCAGTGCAACACCGACTCGCTGAAGAACCCACTTACCCACGCCCCTACTGCACCTGCCGCAGCGTGGTTGGCGAGGGTGGCGACAACGATACCGGCGATGATCGGCCAGGGTTTGCGAAAGCGGGCAGCAAGGATGAGCGCGAGCAGTTGCGTCTTGTCACCGATTTCGGCGAGCGCAACGATGGCGGTTGGTACGAGAAGGGATTCCAGCATCAGGGTTCCTACGGGGGCGGGTCGACACGGCTATGACACGTACAGCCTTCCCGCCCCGGGTAAGGTGTGCGTGTCATAGGTCTTGTCAAACCCTGGGTCCGTCTGTGCGGACCATGAGTCGTACGCGCCATGGTCTGAGGACCAAGTATGTTGACGCGTACCGGGCAAGCTTGAGTGCTTGCGGGAGACTACTCCCCTAGGACGGAGCGGATTCTGCCTAGGCAAATCCGTTTGGGCAAGCGCTATTTCCTATCCGCGTTTTGCCTGGTAAATCCTGAAACCCTGCTCTTCGATCAGCGTCTTGCAGTTGCCCAAGGCCTGCTGGATGTACGGTTGATAGCGCAGGAAGGTGTTCGCAACAAGGCGAAGTTCGCCACCTGATCGCAGATGTTCAGCCGATTTTTTCAGCAATGTTTCCGAGGCGTTGTAGTCAGTGTGGACGCCGGTATGGAACGGCGGATTGCTCAGGATTACCTGCAGATCACGCGGTGCAGCATCGATCCCATCGCCACTGATGACTTCAGCTTGCAAGCCGTTGGCGGCAAGGGTGAGGCGGCTGCTGGCCACCGCGAAGGCATCGACGTCGAGCATGGTTACCTGGCTGTCCGGGTAACGGCGCTTGACGATCGAGCCGATTACGCCCGCGCCGCAGCCGAAGTCGAGTACCTGGCCAACCGCCAGGCCGTCCAGATGCTCAAGCAACAGGGAGGTGCCGCGGTCCAGCCGGCCATGGCTGAACACCCCGGGCAGGCTGACGATCTGCAGCGGACCATCGGCCAGCGGCAGTTCGAAGCGTTCAGCCAGGCTTTCCAGTGGGGTGGCGGCCGGGGCGTTGTCGACGGTTACCTGCCACAGCTGGCAGTGGCGCGCACTGTCGAGCTTGCGCGGCTTACCGAAGGCTTGCAGCAGCTTGGCGCCGCCTTCGATCCCGCCGCGCTTTTCACCGACCAGATACAGCTCACGGCCAGCCAGGCGCGAAGCCAGGGCGTTGAGCAGGTAGGCGGCCAGTTCGCGCGACTTGGGCATGAACACTACCGCGGCATCGAACGGCACCTGCGGCGGCTCGACGCCATGCTGGTTGCGCCCGGCAAAGCGCGCTTCGAGCAGGGCCTGGTCGCCGGCGTGCCAGGTCCAGCCGTGGGCTTGCGGCAGTTGGCCGAGCAGATCGTCGGCGGGCAGGCCGGCAAGCAGCACCGAGCCCTGGAACAACTCCGCCTGACGGAGCAACACTTCACTGCGCGGGTCCATGGACGACGCCTCCTGAAAAAAGTCGCGCAGTGTAGCAGAGGCGGGCTTGGCTCAGCTGACCACGCGGCGCGGCGTGCCGGCAAAGAACGCCTGGGCGTTTTCGCTGAGCTGCCCAACGATGCGCTGCCGTGCCTCGACCGCGCCCCAGGCACTGTGCGGAGTAACGATCAGGCGTGGCACGTCTGCCTCCAGCAGCGGGTTGCCGTTGACCGGTGGCTCGACGCTGAGTACGTCAGTCGCCGCGCCGCCCAGATGGCCACTGCGCAGGGCGTCGGCCAAGGCCTGTTCATCGATCAGACCACCGCGGGCGGTGTTGACCACCAACGCGCCGGGCTTGAGCAGGGCCAGCTCACGGTGGCTGATCATGTGCCGGGTGTGTTCATTGAGCGGGCAATGCAGGGTCAACGCATCGACCTGCGGCAGCAGTTCGTCCAGCGGCAGGCGCTCGGCACGTGCAGGGCGTCCGGGGATCTGCCCGCTCAGAACGCGCATGCCAAAGGCCTCGGCCAGGCGTGCCACCGCGCCGCCCAGCTCGCCGTGGCCGAGCAGGCCGAGGGTCTTGCCTTCAAGTTCGACGATAGGGAAGTCGAGCAGGCAGAACTGGCTGGCCTTGGCCCATTGACCGTCGGCGACCGCGCGCTGGTAGTCGCACAGGCGGGTCGCCAGCGCCAGCAGCAAGGCCAGGGTGTGCTGCGCCACCGAGGGAGTGCCGTAGCCCTGGCAGTTGCACACGATAATGCCCTGGGCACGCGCGGCGTTCAGGTCGACGTTGTTGGTGCCGGTTGCAGCCACCAGGATCAGTTGCAACTGCGGGTTGGCCGCCAGTACGTCTGCATCCAGCAGCACCTTGTTGCTGATTGCCACAGTAGCGCCCTGCAGGCGTTCGGCAACCTGCTCCGGCGCGGTCGCGCCGTGTAGCGTAAGAGTGCCGAAGCAGGCCCTGAGCGCGCTTAGGTCGAGGTCGCCGAGGTCCAGTGAGTCATGGTCAAGAAATACAGCAGTGTGGCTGAAGGTCATGGTCTGTCCTGTGCTCTGGCAGCGTGCGCGAAGGGGAGGGTAATAGACCCTACAGAATCAGGTGAAAAAACGCATGTCGACTAGTTGAAATCTGTCATGCGACCTTGGCCGCTGCCCCGATCTCTGGCTGCAGCGTGCAGAGGGCGTCAGCAGTTTCGTGCTCGAATGCTTCCAGCGCCGCGTGCAGCCCTTGCAAGGAGGTGATCTGTGCGCGAACTGCAGCTTTCTTGTCGGCGAGCGCCTGCTGCACCTGCAGCCAGGGAATCTGACCCTCTGGGTAAGGCTGCAGGATGGCCTGCATCTCTTTCAGCTTGAATCCAAGTTGCTGCGCGCATTTGATCAGGCGCAGGCGATCTACGCTCTGTTCGCTGTAGATCCGGTAGTTGCCTGCGCGTTGCGGCTCGGGCAGCAGGCCGAGCTTCTCGTAGTGACGGATCGATTTGACGCTGGTGCCCGCAAGTTGGGCTGCTTTTCCGATGTACATGGGGGGCTTCCTTGCGTGATCGAGGCGCCAGCCTGGGCTGGCGATTCATCTTACACAAGCAGCTGAACGCGTCTACGTGGCTAGCTGGCGGCCAGCTTGCGGGCCTGCAGCAACCAACGCTCGCGCTGGCTGGTACCTGAGCCGAGTAACGGCCCGAACGTCAGGGTGCGGGTCGGCTTGATGCCGCAGAAGGCCAGGGTGGTCTTACGCATCTGATGCAGGCCAGGCATGCGATAGACCCAACGGTAGTACCAGGGCGGCGTGTCCATTGTCACCAGCAAATGGGCGGTGCGGCCTTTGAGCAGTTGCTCAGGGAATGGCGAGTCTTCGCGGTACTTGAAGGCAAAACCAGGCAGGAAAGTACGGTCGAAAAAGCCCTTGAGCAACGCCGGGGTAGCGCCCCACCAGATCGGAAAGACAAACACTAGTTGTTCGGCCCAGAGGATGTCCTCCTGGGCCTGGCGCAAGTCCGGTTCCAGCGGCTGGATCTGCCGATAGCCGTGGTGCAGTACCGGGTCGAAGGTCGCCTTCGGCAGGTCAAGAATACGCACGGCATGCCCGGCCTCGCCGGCGGCGAGGATGTAGGCCTGGCCCAATGCGGCGCAAAAGCTGTCCGCGGCGGGGTGGCCGAGGATCACCAGAATACGTTTGCTCATGTCAGCTCCACTCAATCAAGCCAACGAGGCTAAGGCCTGCCCCTAGCGGTAGAGTCAACAGCGGCACTCATACCCGCGCCGCGCAAATCATTCCTTCGGCTGATTTGGCTGTCACATCTGCGCTCTAGAGTAACCGCCTGACCTCGCCCGACTCGAAAAAGGGATAACCATGCTGCAGACGCGCATCATCCAACCCGCTGAAGGTGCTTACCAATTCCCGCTGCTGATCAAGCGCCTGCTGTTGTCTGGCAGCCGCTACGAGCGCACCCGCGAGATCGTCTACCGTGACCAGTTGCGCCTGACCTATCCACAACTGGTCGAGCGCATTGCGCGCCTGGCCAATGTGCTTAGCGAGGCCGGGGTCAAGCCGGGCGATACCGTCGCCGTGATGGACTGGGACAGCCATCGTTACCTGGAATGCATGTTTGCCATACCAATGATCGGCGCGGTGGTGCACACCATCAATGTGCGCCTGTCACCCGAGCAGATCCTCTACACCATGAACCACGCCGAGGACCGACTGGTGTTGGTCAACAGCGATTTCATCGGCCTGTACCAAGGCATCGCCGGGCAGCTGACCACGGTTGAAAAGACCCTGCTGCTGACCGACGGCCCGGACAAGCGCGCCGAACTGCCGAACCTGGTCGGCGAGTACGAACAACTGCTGGCCGCCGCCAGCCCGCAGTACGTCTTCCCTGATTTCGACGAAAACTCGGTGGCGACCATGTTTTACACCACCGGCACCACCGGCAACCCTAAGGGCGTGTACTTCACCCATCGGCAACTGGTGCTGCATACCCTGGCGGAAACTTCGGTACTGGGCAGCATCGACAGCGTGCGCCTGCTCGGCAGCGATGACGTGTACATGCCGATTACGCCGATGTTCCACGTTCACGCCTGGGGTATCCCCTACGCAGCCACGCTGATGGGTATGAAGCAGGTCTACCCTGGCCGATACGAGCCGGACATGCTGGTCAAGCTCTGGCGTGAAGAGAAGGTCACCTTCTCCCACTGCGTACCGACCATCCTGCAGATGCTGCTCAATTGCCCGGCGTCCCAGGGCCAGGACTTCGGCGGCTGGAAGATCATCATTGGCGGCAGTGCGCTCAACCGTGCGCTGTATCAAGACGCGCTGGCCCGTGGTATTCAGCTCACTGCAGCCTACGGCATGTCCGAAACCTGCCCGCTGATCTCCGCTGCGCACATCAACGAAGAGCTGCAGGCCGGCGGCGATGACGAGCGGGTCAGCTATCGGATCAAGGCCGGGGTGCCGGTGCCGCTGGTGGAAACCGCGATTGTCGACTGCGATGGCAATTTCCTCCCGGCCGATGGTGAGACCCAGGGCGAACTGGTGCTGCGGGCGCCGTGGCTGTCGATGGGGTATTTCAAGGAGCCGGAAAAAAGCACCGAGCTGTGGGCTGGCGGCTGGCTGCATACCGGAGACGTCGCCACCCTAGACGGCATGGGCTATATCGACATCCGCGACCGCATCAAGGATGTGATCAAGACCGGCGGTGAATGGATTTCCTCGCTCGACCTTGAAGACTTGATCAGCCGCCATCCGGCGGTGCGTGAAGTTGCAGTGGTCGGTGTCGCCGATCCACAGTGGGGCGAGCGTCCGTTTGCCCTGCTGGTTGTTCGCGACGGGCAGAGCCTTGACGCCCGTGCGCTCAAAGAACATCTCAAACCGTTCGTCGAGCAAGGTCATATCAACAAGTGGGCGATTCCCAGCCAGATTGCCGTTGTTACGGAAATTCCCAAGACCAGCGTCGGCAAGCTGGACAAGAAGCGCATCCGCCTCGACATCGTCGAATGGCAGGCCAGCAACAGCGCGTTCCTGTCGACCCTGTGAAGCGCAGCGGGTCATCGGCGAATTAGGCGCGACCCGCATTGCAGAGAGGATGGCGCCTTGTCAAATGGGAAAATTGCGCCATGCTAGAGCACTGTCAGCTCGCACACCGGACCAGATCGGGGCGAGCGACGGGCACGGAACGCAAATCACACTTTAGAGGGATCTAGCGTCCGAGCCTGCTGGCTATAGTCGGGGCCAGGGGTTTTCAGAAACGGAGGGGGAGCGCTGCGTGCAACTCGCAGCGTCGCAGGTGCAAGCCTGCCTACCGGTCAGCCGGACCGTTTCTGCAAGGACTCACTGCCATAACAAAAAAGAACATGGAGTAGCGTCGATGAAATCTGCACACCCGTTCTGGCGTCGGGCAAGACTGCCCTTTGCCGTCAGCCTCGCTTCTACGCTCGCAAGCCCTGCATTCGCTGTCAGTTTCAACATCGGTGAAATCGAAGGCCAGTTCGATTCGTCGCTGTCGGTCGGCGCCAGTTGGTCGACAGCCAGCCCGAACAAAAACCTGATCGGCGTCAACAATGGCGGCAAAGGGCTTTCGCAGACCTCCGACGATGGCCACCTGAACTTCAAGCGCGGTGAGACCTTCTCGAAAATCTTCAAGGGCATCCATGACCTCGAACTGAAGTACGGCGACACCGGCATCTTCGTCCGTGGCAAGTACTGGTATGACTTCGAGCTCAAGGATGAACACCGCGAGTTCAAGGACATCAGCGATTCCAACCGCAAGGAAGGCGCCAAGTCCTCTGGGGCCGAGCTGCTCGATGCGTTTGTCTATCACAACTACTCGATTGCCGACCAACCCGGTTCGGTGCGTTTCGGCAAGCAGGTAGTCAGCTGGGGTGAAAGCACCTTCATTGGCGGTGGCATCAACTCGATCAACCCGATTGACGTGGCTGCCTTCCGCCGTCCTGGCGCCGAGATCAAAGAAGGCCTGATCCCGGTCAACATGTTCTATATCTCGCAGAGCCTGACCGACAACCTCTCGGCCGAGGCCTTCTACCAGCTGGAATGGGACCAGACGGTTGTCGATAACTGCGGCACCTTCTTCTCTCAGCCGGACATTATTGCCGACGGCTGTACCGACAATCTGCGGGTGCTCAGCAGTGGGCGAACTTTGAGCGGGCTGCCACCTATAGCGCAGGGCATCCTGGCCGGGAGCGGGGTGAACTACAACGACGAAGGCGTGCTTGTGCGGCGCAGTGCTGACCGCGATGCCCGTGACAGTGGCCAGTTCGGGGTCGCGCTGCGCTACATGTTCGAGCCGCTGGACACCGAGTTCGGCGCCTACTTCATGAATTATCACAGCCGTGCGCCGATCTTCAGTGCCACCGGCGCCGATCCATCGGTGTTCGCTGGCCTCGCCGGTTTGCCGCCACCGCTGCAGGGTCTGGCGCCGCTGATCGTTGCGGGCAACTCGAAATACTTCGTCGAGTACCCGGAAGACATCCGCCTGTACGGTTTGAGCTTCTCCACCACGCTGCCAACCGGTACCGCCTGGAGCGGTGAAGTCAGCTATCGGCCAAACGCGCCTGTGCAGCTCAACACTACCGATATCTTGTTCTCCGGCGTACGTCCGATCGGCGGCGCGTTGGCCAACGCATCGTTGCTCAATGGCACCCCTGGCCAGGACTTGCACGGCTACCGCCGCAAGGAAATCACCCAGTTCCAGACCACTCTGACGCACTTCTTCGATCAAGTGATGGGCGCGAGCCGCATGACTGTGGTCGGCGAAGTCGGCGTGACTCACGTTGGCGGCCTGGAGAACGCCCGCGAAATCCGCTATGGCCGTGACCCGGTCTATGGCCCGGGGCCGCTGCCAGCGACCGGTGGCGCGGATACCTGTGTGGCACTCAATAACAGCACAATCGGTGGCGCCGGCGCGGGCGCATCCACCGCCAACCTCAGCCGCAAGTGCGAAAACGATGGCTATACCACCAGTACTTCGTGGGGCTACCGGGGCCGCGTGATCTGGGACTACAACGATGTCTTCGCTGGGGTCAACCTCAAGCCAAGCGTGGCCTGGTCGCATGACGTGTCCGGCTATTCTCCTGGCCCGGGCGCCAACTTCGAAGAAGGGCGCAAGGCCGTAAGCCTGGGCCTCGATGCCGAATACCAGAACACCTACACAGCGAGCCTGTCGTACACCAACTTCTTTGACGGCAAGTACACCACCGTGGATGACCGCGACTTCGTTGCGCTCAGCTTCGGCGTGAACTTCTAAGCCCATTGATCCAGGACGACCAACCAATGAACAAGACCAGAAGTCTGCTGAAGGCCGGTGTACTGGGCATGTCCCTGCTGGCAACCAGCGTAATGGCTGCGGTTTCCGCTGACGAGGCGGCCAAACTCGGCAGCACCCTGACGCCGATGGGTGCGGAAAAAGCCGGTAACGCCGACGGTTCCATCACGGCCTGGCAACCGCTATCGAAAACGGCTGGCAGCGTCGATGCCAAGGGGTTCCTGTCTGACCCGTATGGCAGCGAGAAGCCCAAATTCACCATCACCGCGCAGAACGTTGAGCAGTACAAGGACAAGCTTTCGCCTGGCCAGTACGCGATGTTCAAGCGCTACCCGGAGACCTACAAGATTCCGGTCTACCCGACCCATCGCGGCTCGACCGTGCCGGATGAAGTGTTTGCCGCGATCAAGCGCAACGCCACCAAGACCAATCTGGTGGCGGGCGGCAACGGTCTGGAGAACTTCGAGACGGCTATCCCGTTCCCGATTCCCAAGAGCGGCGTTGAGGTGATCTGGAACCATATCACCCGCTATCGCGGTGGCAGCGTGACGCGCCTGGTTACCCAGGTCACGCCGCAACCCAACGGCTCCTACAGCCCGGTATCGTTCTCGGACCAGTTTGTGTTCCGCGACAAGCTGAAAGATTACGACCCAGCCAACCCGGGCAACGTGCTGTTCTACTTCAAACAGAAGGTCACCGCGCCTTCGCGCCTGGCGGGCACCGTACTGCTGGTGCACGAGACCCTTGACCAGGTCAAGGAGCCGCGCAAGGCCTGGGTCTACAACGCCGGCCAACGCCGCGTGCGCCAGGCACCGCAGGTGTCTTACGATGGTCCGGGTACTGCGGCGGACGGGCTGCGTACCTCCGATAATCTCGACATGTTCAACGGCGCGCCAGATCGCTACGACTGGAAGCTTGAAGGCAAGAAGGAGATGTACATCGCCTCCAACACCTACAAGCTCGATTCGCCAGGCCTGAAATACGCCGACATCGTCAAGCCCGGCCACATCAACCAGGACCTTAGCCGCTATGAGCTGCGCCGGGTCTGGCATGTGGTCGCGACCTTGAAGCCGGGCCAGCGGCATATCTATGCCAAGCGCGACTTCTATATCGATGAGGATACCTGGCAAGCCTCGGTGATCGACCAATACGACGGTCGCAACCAGTTGTGGCGCGTGTCCGAAGCGCATGCTCAGGACTATTACAACAACCAGGTACCGTGGTACACCCTCGAGACGATCTATGACCTGCAGTCGGGTCGCTACCTGGCCCTGGGTCTGAAAAACGAAGAAAAACGTGCCTATGACTTTGGCTTCACCGCCAGCAAGGCCGACTTCCAGCCAGCAGCGTTGCGCCAGGACGGTATTCGTTAATCGACGCAGCTAAAACTCCGCATGACTCCCAGAACGCCCCGGCCCGCCGGGGCGTTTTGATTTCCGGTGCGCACTGATGGGTTGCCGTAAATCAGCTCTGTCGCTTTTTGTCGTAGTCTTTTACCGGATAAACACACCCATCATCTTCAAATAGGCTGCGATACCCGCTAGTCTCGCAACAACCTGCTGTGCTGATGTCTCCCTCATAACGAGCCGGCCATGACTGATCTGTCCCGTACGCATGGATACACCAGCCAGGCCCTTGGCCTGCTGGACGGGCGTTTTTTCCGGCCACCGTTGCCCGATGGCCACGTGCCCCGTGGGCGCTTGTGCCAGCGTCTGCATGCGGGGCTGTCTGGCAGGCTGTTGCTGATCAACGCGCCAGCCGGCTTCGGCAAAAGCTCACTGGCGATTGAGTTCTGCGAGTCCTTGCCTGATCACTGGCGCAGCCTGTGGCTGGGGTTGAGCCAAAGGGATGCCGACCCTGGGCGCTTCCTCGAGCGCCTGCTGGAAGGTTTGCAGCAGTACTGCCCGGCCTTGGGCGGGCAGGCCATGGGCCTGTTGAAGATGCGCCAGCGTCATCAGCCGTTCGCCTTCGAAGAGTGGCTCGACGGCCTGCTCGACGAGCTGGCGCTTTACCTGCAAAGCGATAGCCCGATCCTGCTGGTGCTTGACGACTACCATCTGGCGCAGGGCGCGGTGCTCGACCGGTGTTTGCAGTTCTTCCTCAATCACCTGCCAAACGGCCTGGTGCTGATGATTACCAGCCGCCAGCGCCCCGATTGGCACCTGGCGCGTCTGCGCCTGTCGCGCCAACTCAGCGAACTCAACGAGCAGGACCTGCGCCTTACTGCCGACGAAGCGCTGGCGGTGCTCGGCCGACAGCCCACCGGCTTGCGCGGGCAGGCACTGGACAACCTGATCCAGCGCAGCGATGGCTGGGTAGCGGGGCTGCGCTTCTGGCAGCTGGCAGCCAGCGAGTCGGGCGACGAACATGCCTTGCCGCAGGCATTGCATGGCGGCGAAGGGCTGATCCGTGACTACCTGCTCGAAGAAGTGATCGATATCCTGCCGGCCGACGTGCAGGCGTTTTTGTACGAAACCGCCTGCCAGGAGCGCTTCTGCGCCGAGCTGTGCGACGCCCTGCGCGCACGTCAGGACAGCGCCGGCATCCTGCGCTACCTGCAAGCGCATCAGGTGTTTCTGGTGCCGCTGGATGAACACGGCCATTGGTATCGCTACCATCATCTGTTCTCTGATTTGCTGCGCAGCCGCCAGCACAGCGCGCCGCTGGCTGATCTGCACCTGCGCGCCTGCCGCTGGTTTCAGGCCCAGGGCCTGCTTGACGAAGCGGTCGAGCAGGCCCTGCGCGCCGGCCATTTGGATGTGGCGGCGGACCTGGTGCAGAGCCTGTCCGAGGAGCAACTGCTGGCCGAGCAGAACGTCGGCATGCTCCTGCGCTGGAAGATGGACCTTCCCGACAGCCTGTTGATCAGCACGCCGCGGCTGATCGTGCTGTACAGCTGGGCGTTGGGCCTGGCCTGCCAATTGGATGCTGCCGAAGAACTGGCGGCGCACCTCAGCCGGTTTTTGCCGGCGCCCTCGGCCACCGCCCAGCGCTCGATGCTGGCGCAGTGGCTGGCGCTCAGTGGCGTGATCGCTCGCGGCCGCGGCGATCGTGAACGCACCTTGAGCTATTGCAGCGAAGCGCTGCAGAGCCTGCCCAACAAACGCTACGGCCAACGTCTGGTGTGCCTGTCGACGCTTTCCAACCTGGCCATTGCCGACGCCGACTTCTGGCGCGCGCGTGGCTGGAACCGCGAAGCGCTGGAGTTGGCCCAGCGGGTCGGCAACCCGTTGTTCGAGGCACTCGCCCATTACGATCGGGCGCGGGTGCTGCACGCCCGTGGTGAAATCCGCCGGGCGCTGGATGAAGTGCGTCAGGGCTTGTTGCGCCTGCAGGATCTGTCAGCGCAGCGGCTGTACGCGGTGCGCGCCAGGCTGACCTTGTACGAGGGCCATTTGCTCGCGGCGCACCTGCAACCGGCCCAGGGCCGCGCGCGCTTGCGCGCGGGCCTCAGTGAGGCGCGCGCCTGTCGCGATATCAGCGTGCTGATCGGGCACTGCGTGATTGCCTCGCTGGATGGCCGCGAAGGGCAGTATGCCGAAGCCTTCGCCGAACTGGCCGAAGCCGAGCGCTTGATGCATATCTGGGACGTACCGCCAATCTTCTACCTGGCGATGATCACCCTGGTGAAATGCGAGCTGTGGCTGGCCCAGGGCCGTACCGATCTCGCTGAATCATGGCTGCTGCGGCTCGGTCAGACCTATGGCGGCGAGCAGCCCGCTGCAGCACCGGAGTTTCACCCATTACTGCCATTGCACATCGAACTGCAACAGGCGCTGCTGGAGCGCGTCCAGGGCCGTTCGGCGCAGGCTGTCGAGCGCCTGCAGAGGCTGGTCGAGCGCGGCCAGGGCAGTGGCGGTCAGTTGCTGGCGGCCAGCGCCTTGTGCCAGCTGATTGCCCTGCATCTGACCGAGGGCCGCGAGCAGTCCGCTGCCAGCCTGTTGCCGCAAGCGCTATTGGCCGCCCAGGGCGGCGCCTTGCAAGCGTTTCAACGGTTGCTGGAAGAACAGCCGCTGTGGCTGCGCGAGCAGCTGTCGACGCGCCCCGCCTGCAGCGTCCAGCTCGACCTGCTGGCGCGCCTGCCGCAGCCGCAGGTGGTTGCCAGTGGCACCGGCGAAGCCCTGAGCGGGCGGGAGTTGGCGGTGCTTGAGTTGATCGCCCAAGGCTGCTCGAACCAGCAGATCAGCGAGCGCCTGTTCATCTCGCTGCACACCGTCAAGACCCACGCCAGCCACATCAACAGCAAGCTTGGCGTGGAGCGCCGCACCCAGGCGGTAGCCAAGGCCAAGGCGCTAGGGCTGCTGCCCTGAGCCTGCCCCACGGCCTGCGAATTCGCCCTCAGCTTTCTCTACCTGCTGCCGATAAACAGATCGGCGACACGCATCGCCTCGGGTCATTTTCCATCTTCTGCCATGACAGGTCGTGTTGATGCTGCAGTACGGGCAAAAAAGCTTTCTGATCGTCGACGACTTCACCGACTTTCGCACCTCGGCCCGCTCCATGCTCCGCGAGCTGGGCGCGCGCGATGTGGACACCGCTGACAGCGGCGAACAGGCGCTGCGCATGTGCGCGCAGAAACGCTATGACTTCATCCTGCAGGACTTTCACCTGGGCGATGGCAAGAAGAACGGTCAGCAGGTACTCGAGGACCTGATCCTCGACAAGTTGATCAGCCACGAGTGCGGGTTCCTCATGGTCACCGCCGAGAGCAGCCAGGCCATTGTTCTCAGCACCCTCGAGCACGAGCCGGATGCCTACCTGACCAAGCCGTTCAACCGTGTCGGTCTGGCCCAGCGCCTGGAAAAACTGCTGCAGCGTAAAACCCTGCTCAAGCCGATTCTGCAGGCACTTGATCGCGGTCGCCCCGCCGAAGTGATGGCCGCCTGTGCTGCCCTGTGCAAGCAGGACCCGCGCTTTGCCCCGCTGTGCCTGCGCTACCGCGCCGATGCCCTGCGCGATCTCGGCCGCTTCGAAGAGCTGGAGAAGTTTCTCTCGTCGATCCTCGCCAGCAGACCGCAGCCGTGGGTCTACTCGATGCTCGGCAGCGTGCTGCACAAACGCGGCCAGAACGATCAGGCCAAGGGCGTGTACGAGCAGGCGCTGAAAGCCTTCCCGATCATGCCAGGGCTGTATGACGGCATGGCCGATGTGCTGGTCGCCCAGGGCGATAACAAGCGTGCCCAGCACATGCTCGAGGAGGCCGTGCGCCTGTCGCCACTGGCAGTACGCCGGCAGGCCGCGCTGGGTAAGCTGGCGATGGGCAACGACGATTTCGAAAGCGCGTCCAAGGCCTTCCGTCATGCTGTCAGCCAGGGCCAGAGCTCGCGCTACAAGGACGCCGAAACCAACCTTGGCCTGGCTCAGGCGCTGATGAGCAAGAACGCAGGTTTTGGCCTCGACGCACGCACCCGGGTCGAGATCAACACCGTGCTCAGCGAGGTGGCCAAGGAGAACGGCGAGGACCAGGGCCTGCAAGTGCGCGCCCGGTTGATGAAGGCGGCCAGCCTGCAACAGGCCGGCGACCCTGAAACCGCCGCCAAGTTGACCGAGCAGGCCATGCAGCGGCTGGACAACATGGACCAGTTCTTCTCGGTCGACGCCGCCCTGACCGTGGCCAAGCAGCTCCAGCAACTGGGCCAGGAGGCAGCCGGCACCAGCATCCTCAAGGGCTGCGTGGAAACCTACGGCGATGACCCCAAGGTCATGCAGAGCGTAGCCAAGATGACCGACGACCCAACGGTGCTGGGCGCCGTGACCGAAGCGGTCGATCTCAACCGCCAAGGGGTTCGCTGCTATCAGGCCGGCCAGCTCGACGAGGCCTTGGGGATGTTCCGCCGAGCGCTGTCGCTACAGCCAAAAAACATCAGTATCGCCCTGAACACGGCTCAGGCCCTGTTGCGTATCGCCGGCGAGTCGCCTTCGCCCGAATACATGCTGGAGTGTCGCAGCTGCCTGCAAAGCGTGGCCGGCATCCCCGCCAGCGACAGCCGCTACGAGCGTTATCGAAAACTGCATATGCGGGTGTTTGGCGCATGAACCAGGAAAACTCGGGGCTGGATTTCTCGACAGTGATCGCCTCAACTGTCCACGACATGAAAAACTCGCTGTCAGCGTTGATCCAGGCGCATAACCAGTGGCTGGCGCGGCTGCCCGAAGCGCAGCGGCAAGGCACCGAGCAGGGCGTCATAGAGCATGAATTCGGCCACCTTAACGGCATGCTGGTGCAGATGCTCGGGCTGTACAAGCTGGGCGTCAATCAGCTGCCGATCTGCCCTGGCTACCACGAGCTGGAAGATTTCATCGAGGCGCAGTTGGCGGCGCATCAGGAGATCCTCAAGCACCGCGATATCCTCGCCACCTGGCGTATCGAAAGCGCCAGCCCGCTGGGCTTCTTCGACCGCGAGCTGGTGGCTTCGGTGATCTCCAACGTGCTCACCAACGCCATTCGCTACGCCGGCCACGCCTTGCTGATCGGTATTGAAGAAAACGGCGAGCAGTTGATCATCAGCGTCAACGACGACGGCCCGGGTTATCCCGAGCGCATGCTCGAGCGGCAGCAGGATTACATTCAGGGCCTCGACGCCAGCACCGGCAGCACTGGCCTGGGCCTGTACTTCGCGGCACGGATTGCGGCCCTGCATGAGCGCAATGGCGTTACCGGCCGAATCGAAATCAGCAACGGTGGCGCCCTCGGTGGCGGTTTGTTCAGGCTCTATCTGCCCTGAGTCGAGGTATCATGTTCAGCATTCTTCAGCTGAGCAGAACCCCCATGACCAGCGCCGCCCCAAGCCTTATCCGCGAAACCTTCCCGGTCGGGCCGTTGCAGTGTAACTGCACCCTGATCGGTGATCCGCTGAGCAAGAAAGCCATCGTCGTCGACCCAGGCGGTGATCCAGAGAAGATCGTCGCCCGCTTGCAGGCCCACGGCCTGACGCTGGTCAGCATCATCCACACCCATGCCCACCTTGATCACTTTCTCGCCTCTGGCCGGCTCAAGGAGCTGACCGGCGCGACCTTGCACCTGCACAAGGACGACCAGCCGCTGTGGGATAACCTGGAGATGCAGTGCCAGATGTTTGGCGTGCCGTATACGCCCGCACCACCACCGGATCGCTGGCTCGCCGATGAAGAGGAGCTGGCCTGCGGCTGTGGCGTTGCCCTGCACACGCCTGGGCATAGCCCGGGCTCGATGAGCTTCTGGTTTGCCGATGCCAAGCTGCTGATTGCCGGCGACACCTTGTTCCGCCGCGGGATTGGCCGCACCGATTTGTGGGGTGGCGACCAGCGCACTATCGTTCGTTCGATCAAGGACCGTTTATACCGGCTGGATGAAGACGCGGTGGTGGTGGCCGGGCATGGCCCAGATACGCGCCTGGGCGATGAGATGCGCGAGAATCCTTTCGTACGCGCTTGAATATTCATGGAATTATTCAGCCCGGCAATGATCCAAACCCGGCAGGGGTCAACGTACGATCACTGCACACTTGAATTTCTGTAGGAGCTTTCCATGATGCGTCGTCTGATTATCGTCGCTACTGCCGCTGCCCTGATGGCAGGTTGTGCTGGCCAGAACCCTTATGACAACCAAGGCCAGGGTTCTGGCGGCATGAGCAAGACTGCCAAGTACGGCGGCCTGGGTGCTCTGGCCGGTGCTGTAGCCGGCGCTGCGATCGACCACAACAACCGCGGCAAGGGCGCGCTGATCGGCGCGGCTGCGGTAGGTGCTGCCGCTGCCGGTTACGGTTACTACGCCGACAAGCAGGAAGCTGCACTGCGCGAGAGCATGGCCAACACCGGCGTTGAAGTGCAGCGTGAAGGTGACCAGATCAAGCTGATCATGCCAGGCAACATCACCTTTGCCACCGACTCGGCGAACATCTCGCCAAGCTTCTACACCCCGCTGAACAACCTTGCGGGCTCGTTCAAGCAGTTCAACCAGAACACCATTGAAGTTGTCGGGTTCACCGACAGCACCGGTAGCCGCCAGCACAACATGGACTTGTCGCAGCGTCGCGCGCAGGCGGTCAGCACTTACCTGACCTCGCAGGGCGTGGATGCTTCGCGGGTGTCGGTACGTGGCCTTGGCCCGGATCAGCCGATTGCGAGCAACGCCGATGCCAACGGGCGTGCGCAGAATCGCCGGGTTGAAGTCAACCTGAAGCCGATTCCTGGGCAGCAGTATCAGCAGTAATCTGCGCCGGGGTTGAGATTGCTGGGGCTGCAAAGCAGCCCCAATACCCACTCAAATATTCCTGCTGGCCTGAATCGCCGTCAGCGCAATGGTATGCACAATGTCATCCACCTGCGCCCCGCGCGGCAGGTCGTTCACAGGCTTGCGCAAACCCTGCAGCATCGGCCCCAGGCTGACCCCGTCAGTGCTGCGTTGCACCGCCTTGTGGGTGGTATTGCCAGTATTCAGGTCAGGGAACACGAACACCGTCGCGCGCCCAGCTACCGGGCTTTGCGGCGCGAGTTGGCGGGCGATCTCCGGGTTGGCGGCAGCGTCATACTGCAACGGCCCATCGATGACCAGGCGTTGTTCGGCCTGCTGCGCCAGACGCGTTGCCTCACGCACCTTGTCGACTTCCTCGTCACTGGCCGAATCACTCGAATAGCTGATCATCGCCACCCGCGGCGCAATGCCGAAGGCCTCGGCTGACTGCGCGCTCTGCTGGGCGATCTCGGCCAGTTCGGCGGCGCTTGGGTGCGGGTTCATCACGCAGTCGCCATACACCAGTACCTGCTCCGGAAACAGCATGAAGAACACCGACGACACCAGGCTGCTGCCCGGCGCGGTCTTGATCAGTTGCAGGGCCGGGCGAATGGTGTTGGCGGTTGAATGCACCAAGCCAGAGACCAAACCGTCGACTTCATCCAGTGCCAGCATCATGGTGCCGATCACCACCGGGTCTTCCAGCTGCTGTTCGGCCATCGGCGCATTGAGGTTCTTGCTCTTGCGCAGATTGACCATCGGCTCGACGTAACGCCCACGGATCAAATCAGGGTCGAGAATTTCCAGATCCGGCGGCAGGGTAATGCCCTGCGCGCGTGCCACCGCCTGTACTTCTTCGGGCTTGGCCAGCAGCACGCAGCGGGCAATCCCACGCGCCTGGCAAATCGCGGCCGCTTGTACCAGCAGCGGCTCGGCGCCCTCAGGCAGGACGATGCGCTTGTTGGCCTGCTGGGCGCGCTGGATCAGCTGATAGCGGAACACCGCCGGCGACAGGCGCAGTTCACGCGGGGTGCCGCAGCGCTGGTGCAGCCAGGCGGCATCGAGCTGGCCGGCGACAAAATCGGTGATGAATTCGGCGCGCTCGCGGTCGTCGACCGGGATCTCGCGGTTGAGCGAGTTGAGCCGGTTGGCGGTGTCGTAGGAACCGGTGCTCACCGACAGTATCGGCAGGCCGGCCTGCAGTGCGCCGCGGCACAGTTCGAGAATGCGCGGGTCAGGCTTGCTGTCGCTGGTCAGCAACAGGCCCGCCAGCGGCACGCCGTTGATTGCCGCCAGACTTACGGCAAGGATGATGTCGTCGCGATCGCCAGGGGTCACCACCAGCGTGCCGGGCTTGAGCAGCGGCACTGTGTTGGCCACGGTGCGGGCGCAGATGATGATGGTGTTCATCCGCCGTTGCTCGTAGTCACCGGCGTTCACTACCTGAGCGCCGAGCAGATCGGCCACATCGCGGGTGCGTGGCGCGTTCAGCTCGGGTTGGTAGGGGATGCAGCCGAGCAGGCGGAAGTCATTGCCGCGCAGCAGCGGCGAATGCTCACGCAGGCGGCTGGCGAACTCGCTCATGCTCTCTTCGGTGCGGACCTTGTTGAGGATCACCCCGAGTACCTTCGGATCACGCGGGCCGCCGAACAACTGCGCCTGCAGCTCGACACGGCCGGACAGTTCGCTGAGCACTTCGTTTTCCGGCGCCGACACCAGAATCACCTCGGCATCCAGGCTTTTCGCCAGATGCAGGTTGACCCGCGCCGCGTAGCTGGCATGCCGGGTCGGCACCATGCCTTCGACCACCACCACGTCCTTGCCGACGCAGGCCTGTTGGTACAGGCGAATGATTTCTTCGAGCAGTTCGTCGAGCTGGCCGTCGCCGAGCATGCGCTCGACCTGGCCCAGGCTCAGCGGCGTCGGCGGCTTCAGGCCGTGGGTGCGCGCCATCAGCTCGGTCGAGCGCTCCGGGCCGGTGTCACCCGGATGGGGCTGGGCAATGGGCTTGAAGAAGCCGACCTTGAGACCGCCGCGCTCGAGAGCGCGTACCAGGCCGAGGCTGATGGAGGTCAGGCCGACACCGAAGTCGGTCGGTGCGATGAAAAATGTCTGCATGCGTGCTTCTCGAAATAAGCGGTGCAAAGAACCAATCGCCAAGGGTATCGCTAATCGGCACCTTGTGCGCACCATCCACACGCGAATGTCTGGCCGATGCGCTGTTCGCGCTCGGCGGCCTCGAGCACCCACGGGCGTGCTTGCCAGGGCGGTTGATGGCGCAGATGCTGGGTATGCCCGCACGTCAGCTCGACCACCCAGTGGCCCTGTTCATCCTGATGAAAACCGCTGACCCGACTGACGGGGCGGGCATCGCCTGCAGTGCGTTCGCAATCGGGCGATGCGTTGGTTACACTTGTCCGCTCTACATTCTTTTGCAAAAGGTCTCGCCCCCATGCCGATCGCCGCCAACAAGGCCGTCTCCATCGACTATACCCTGACCAACGACGCCGGGGAGGTGATTGACAGCTCCTCTGGCGGCGCGCCGCTGGTTTACCTGCACGGTTCCGGCAACATCATCCCAGGCCTGGAAAAAGCCCTGGAAGGGAAAGATGTCGGCGAAGAACTGAACGTTACCATCGAGCCGGAAGACGCCTACGGCGAATACCTGGCCGAGCTGGTCAGCACCCTCAACCGCAGCATGTTCGAAGGTGTCGACGTGCTCGAAGTCGGCATGCAGTTCCACGCTTCGGCGCCGGACGGCCAGATGCAGATCGTTACCATCCGTGACCTGGACGGCGACGACGTAACTGTCGATGGCAACCACCCACTGGCCGGTCAGCGCCTGACCTTCCAGGTCAAGGTCGTTGCGGTCCGTGATGCCAGCGAAGAAGAAGTTGCCCATGGCCACGTCCATGGCGAAGGCGGCCATCAGCACTGATATCTGCGCTAAGCTCAGACAGTCGCCAGGCGCTCGGGCAAGCCGTACTTGCCCTCCATGGGAGGGTTGACGGTTGGCCCGCGCGCCTTTTTAGTGGGCGCCGTTTGCTCCAGCGACAATCAGAACGTAGGAAGGGGGAGTCATCATGAGTGCATTTCACGAGCTGACGTTGCATGCGTTGGATGGCGAGGATCTACCCCTTGCGCCGTTCAAGGGCCTGGTGGTGCTGGTGGTCAATGTGGCCTCCAAGTGTGGCCTGACCCCGCAGTACGCCTCGCTTGAATCGTTGCACCAGCTGTACAAGGCCAAGGGTTTCAGCGTGCTTGGCTTGCCATGCAACCAGTTCGCCGGCCAGGAGCCGGGCAGCGAGCGTGAAATTCAGGAATTCTGCAGCCTCAACTATGGGGTGAGTTTTCCGCTGAGCAGCAAGCTTGAAGTCAATGGTCCTCAGCGCCACTCGTTGTATCGGCTGCTGGCGGGCGAGGGTGCCGAGTATCCGGGCGATATCAGCTGGAATTTCGAAAAGTTTCTGGTGGGCAAGGACGGCCGCGTGCTGGCTCGCTTCGCCCCGCGCACTACACCTGATGACCCTGCACTGGTGCAGGCGATCGAAAAAGCCTTGGCTTAACGGTGCTGTTGCGAGCGGCCGGGGCTGGCTAACCGGCCCATCGCGGGCAACGGCAGCGGCGCTCTGGCGCGGGTTGCGTCGCAGGCCTGCTGCCAGGCATCGCACAAATACCCTTCGAACTGCTCGACGATAGCTGGCCAACCTTGGCGGCTGGCATGCTGCCGCGCATTCAGGCGAACCCGGCGCAGGGTTTCGCTTTCCTCAAGTAACCAGCACGCTGCATCGATGAACCCGATCTGATCCCCGGGCATAGCCACGGCCCCGCTGTGCCCGTGACGCACGTGCTGAGCCGCTGCGGCTTGGTCATAAGCGACCACGGCCAGGCCTGAGGCCATGGCCTCGAGGACGACGTTGCCAAACGTCTCGGTCAAACTTGGGAACAGGAACACATCGCCGCTGGCGTAGTGCTCGGCAAGGTGTTGGCCACGCTGCGCGCCGCAGAACACCGCGTCTGGCAGTTGCTGCTCGAGGCTGGCCCGCTGTGGGCCGTCGCCGACCATGATCAGGCGCAGGCGCTGTTGTGGATAACGCTGCTGGAGGGCTTGCAGGCAAGGCTTGAGCAGGTTCAGGTTTTTTTCCGCAGCCAGCCGGCCGACATACATTATCGCCAGGTCTTGCTCGGCCAAGCCCCATGCTTCACGCAGCAGCTGGCTGCGGCGGGCGGGATTGAACAGGCAGGCATCGACTCCGCGTGCGAGCATGGCCAGTTGGGTAAAACCGCGTCGTTCGAGGTCCACCCGTTGGCTGATGCTTGGTACCAGCGTCACCGCGCTGCGCCGGTGGAACCAGCGCAGGTAGTGGGTCAGCAGCCGGGCCAGCAGGCCAAGCCCGTACTGGCCTGCATACTGCGGAAAATTGGTGTGAAAGCCGCTGACCACGGCAATCTTCAAACGGCGTGCGGCGCGCAGCGCACTCAGCCCCAACGGGCCCTCGGTGGCGATATAGATCACATCTGGCCGCTGCCTGCGCCAGCGCCGCAGCAGCTTGTGCAGGGAAATGCCGCCCCATTGCAGGTCGGGGTAACCTGGCAGCGGCCAGCCTTTGCACAGTAGCAGGTCAGCGTCGTCAAGGCGCAGTGGATCGTGGGCCTGGCGCGGGCGCACCAGCTCAACGCTGTGGCCGCGCTCGCGCAGACCGTCACTCAACCGGCCGAGGGTATTGGCCACGCCATTGACTTCAGGGGCAAATGTCTCGCTGACGAAGGTGATGCGCAGGCTTGGAGTGTTCATGACAAAAGTTTCCGCCTGCCCGATTGCGTTCCCATGACCACTTTATGACCGGCAAGTGACGTCTGGTTGCGGAATGCCTAGTGCGCGGAATATTTCCCAGCAGGCCGCTCAAGAACGTTCATATATCTGCCGATGCAGATGGATTCGGATGGCCGGTGCGCTCCAGGAGTGCGGTAATGTTCAACAGCAAGCTCAAAAAAGAAAACCAGCAACTGCGCGAGGACTTGATGTCCATGGAGCAGGTCAAGGACAGCCTCGACAGCGAAATGCTGGTGCTGCAGCTGGACCCGCAGGGGCGCATCGAAACGGTCAACGCCAACTTTGAGCGTGAGATGTTCTATCGCGCTGACCAGTTGCTCGGCCGTAGCCTTGAAGAGATCGTTCCGGCGCACGTCAAGAAACTCGACTTCTATGAGCGCATGAAATCCGCCATCAGCACCGGCGCCCACCTCAATGGCGCTTTCCGCCTACTGCGTGGCAATGGCGAAGAGGCGTGGCTGCGCTCGATACTGCAGCCGGTGCGGGATTTCCAGGGCCGCATCAAGTACTTCACGCTGCACTCCAGCGACCTGACCCGGACCATTGCCAGTTCGCGTGAGCACGAGAGCCTGATCAATGCACTGATGCGCTCCACGGCTGTCATCGAATTCAGCCTCGATGGCCATGTACTGACCGCCAACGAGCGCTTCCTGCAGACCATGGGTTATCGCCTGGAGCAGGTCAAAGGCAAGCATCACCGTCAGTTCTGCGAGCCTGAAGAAGCCAACTCAGCCGGTTACCAGGTGTTCTGGGACAAGCTGCGCCGTGGCGAGTTTGTCGCTGACCGGTTCAAACGGGTTGATGCCAATGGCCGCGTGGTGTGGCTGGAAGCGTCCTACAACCCAATCATCGACGCCCACGACGTGCTCTACAAAGTGGTCAAGTTCGCCACAGTGATTACCGACCAGGTCAACCAGGAGCAGGCTGTCGCCCAGGCTGCCGATATCGCCTACAGCACCTCGCTTGGTACAGATGCCAGCGCCTGCAAGGCCAATGATGTGGTGACTCAGACCGTCAGCGTGATGCGCGGCCTGGAAGCCTCGATGCAGCAGGCTGCAGAAGGTATTCAGGCGCTGGATACCCAGTCACGGGTGATTGGCTCGATTATCAAGACCATCAGCGATATTGCCGGGCAGACCAACCTGCTGGCGCTTAACGCCGCCATCGAAGCGGCCCGCGCCGGTGAGCAGGGCAGGGGCTTTGCCGTGGTCGCCGATGAAGTACGCCAGTTGGCCTCGCGCACCAGCACCGCCACCGAAGAGATCGCCCGGGTCGTGCAGCAGAACGAGCAGTTGGCGTTAGCCGCGGTGGCTATCATCGACACCAGCAAGCGTCAGGCCGAGCAGGGCCTGAGCCTGGCCGGCGAGACTGGCGCGGTGATCACCGAGATTCAGGATGGCGCCAAGCGCGTGGTCGAAGTAGTGGGGCAGTTCTCCAGCCAATTGGGCTCTTGAGCCTTGCTCTGGGGCCGTGCACCGGCCCCAGAGCCAATCAGCTGCGTTCGCGCACCCAGAACAACGTCGCCCCGGCCACCGCTGCCGGCATCATCACGATGTTGACGAACGGGATCATCAACGCCAGATAAGTGATGCCGCCAAAGCCCATGCTCTGCCAGCGCTTCTGGCGCAGCCAGGCGAGCATGTCCTGCCAGCTCACCTTGTTGTTGTCGGCCGGATAGTCGATGTACTGGATGGCCATCATCCACACGCCGAAAATCAGCCACAGTGGTGCGGCAATGACGTTTACCACCGGGATGAACGAGAGAATGAACAGCGCCAGTGCGCGCGGCAAGAAGTAGCCCAGCTTGCGCATTTCGCGGCTCAAGGTGCGCGGCACCATGGCGATCAGCTCGCCCCAGCTGAACGGCGGGAAGGTGTCCTGGCCGCGCACCACCACTTCGACCTTTTCTGCCAGAAAGCCGTTGAAGGGCGCCGCGACAATGTTGGCCACCAGGGTGAAGGTGAAGAACACCATCAGCACCACCAGCGCCACGAACAGCGGCCAGATGATGTAGGTGAGAAAGCTCAGCCACTCCGGCAGAGTTGGCATCAGCGTGTCGACCCACAGGCTGAACTGATGCGCGGCTAGGTACACCAGGCCACCGAACAGCAGCAGGTTGATCGCCAGCGGCAGCAGCACGAACAAGCGCAGGCCAGGGGTCAGGATCAGCTTGAGGCCTTCACGCAGGTATTGCGGGCCGGATAGAACAGGGGCTTGCATGGAGACGCTCCGCAGAAGGTAAACGCGCTGACCTTACCGAGTTTGCTGGCGTGACGGAAGCCGGCCGAGCAGCGCGCAACCGGCTGTAACAAAACCTCGCGGGACCTCTCTATCGATTTTGCTGGTGGATAGAGCGTGTCTATAAGGTGGATTGTCTGAGGATATTTCCTTAATCTCTGCGACCTCGCTACAGTGCGTTCAACTTTTAGAGGTTTCGGACTTGCGCGTTTTAGCCTTCCCCAAGTGCTGCGTGGGTCCATTTTTATTTCCAGCCGCCGCCGGCGCTTTGCAGCCGACCCCGTGCGGCCCGCTCGACAGGAGTTCGACATGTCTGAAGTACGTCATTCGCGGGTGATCATTCTCGGTTCCGGCCCTGCCGGCTACAGCGCTGCGGTCTACGCTGCGCGTGCCAACCTCAAGCCCCTGTTGATTACCGGCATGCAGGCCGGTGGCCAGCTGACCACCACCACCGAAGTCGACAACTGGCCGGGCGACCCCCATGGCCTGACCGGCCCAGCGCTGATGCAGCGTATGCAAGAGCACGCCGAGCGCTTCGAGACCGAGATCGTCTTCGACCACATCAACGCGGTTGACCTGGCCAACAAGCCGTTCACTCTGCAAGGCGACAGCGGCACCTACACCTGCGACGCGCTGATCGTCGCTACCGGTGCCAGTGCGCGTTACCTGGGCCTGCCGTCGGAAGAAGCGTTCATGGGCAAGGGCGTGTCTGCCTGCGCAACCTGCGACGGTTTCTTCTACCGCAACAAGCCGGTAGCGGTCGTCGGCGGCGGCAACACTGCCGTTGAAGAGGCGCTGTACCTGGCCAACATCGCCAGCAAGGTGACCCTGGTGCACCGTCGCGAAACCTTCCGCGCCGAGAAGATCCTGGTCGACAAGCTCAACGCGCGGGTTGCCGAAGGCAAGATCGAGCTCAAGCTCAACGCCACCCTCGACGAAGTGTTGGGCGACAACATGGGCGTGACCGGTGCGCGCCTGAAAAACAACGACGGCAGCAGCGACCAAATCACTGTTGACGGCGTGTTCATCGCGATCGGCCACACCCCGAACACATCGCTGTTCGAAGGCCAGCTGACCTTGAAGGACGGCTACCTGGTGGTCAGCGGCAGCCGTGAAGGCAACGCCACTGCAACCAACGTCGAAGGCGTGTTCGCAGCCGGCGACGTGGCCGACCACGTCTACCGTCAGGCGATCACCTCAGCGGGTGCTGGCTGCATGGCTGCACTGGACGTCGAGCGGTACCTGGACGGCTTGGCCAACGCTTCGTTCTAAGCCGCCAGCGTCAAAACGCGGGGCAATGGGCACGGTTCGCAACCGGCGCTCATTGCCCCGCGTTGCGTTTACAGGCTCAAGCGCATCGACAGGTCGACCGCTTTGACGTCCTTGGTCATTGCGCCGATCGAGATGTAGTCGACCCCGGTCTCGGCGATCACCCGCAGGGTGCTTTCATTGACACCGCCGCTGGCCTCGAGCTTGGCCTTGCCGGCATTGATCCGCACCGCTTCGCGCATTTCATCCAGGCTCAGCTCGTCAAGCATGACGATATCGGCCCCGGCCGCCAGCGCCTGGCGCAGCTCATCCAGACTCTCCACTTCGATCTCGACCGGCTTGCCTGGCGCGATGCGGTGCGCTGCAGCTACTGCTTCGGCAACGCCACCGCTGGCGGCGATGTGGTTTTCCTTGATCAGGAACGCGTCATACAGGCCGATGCGGTGGTTGTGGCATCCGCCACAGGTCACCGCGTACTTCTGCGCCAGGCGCAGGCCGGGTAGGGTCTTGCGGGTATCGAGCAAGCGCACCTGGGTGCCTTCGACCAGGTCCGCGAGGAACCGCGCCCGGGTGGCCACGCCTGACAGCAGCTGGAGGAAGTTAAGCGCTGAACGTTCGCCGGTCAGCAGCGAGCGGGCTGGGCCTTCGAGGTGAAACAGCGGCTGGTTGGCCTTGGCCAGGTCGCCATCGACCACTTGCCAATGCACCGCGACCCGCGGATCGAGCTGGCGAAACACCGCATCGACCCAGGCACTGCCGGCCACCACGCAGTCTTCGCGGGTGATGATGGTGGCCTTGGCCAGGCGCTCGGCCGGGATCAGTTGTGCGGTGATATCGCCATTGCCGACGTCCTCGAGCAACGCGCGGCGCACGTTGGCTTCGATTTCGGCAGTCAGGTCGGCGAGGCGTAGGTTCGGCATGGTCGGCTCCACAAGCTAGATGCCGGCGATTATAGGGCAGGGGGGCGGTGTGTACAGTCATGCCGCTGATGACCTTTGGTCAGAACAGGGGAGCATTTCGTCTGATTAGTGGTCTTTTCACCGGGGCATGCACTACGTGGTGGCAGCTGTAAGACTTTTTGTCGATAATAGCGTCCAGTATTTGGCGTCATGGCTTTGACGATTTCCTGCAAGGAGTTAGGGATGCATACAGAAGGCAAGGTGGTGCCCTTGGTGGCGGCCGCCGACAGAGGTGCGCGCGTGCCCTCGCTGAGCCTTCCGATCGTGCTCCTGCAGGTACGGGACAAGGCTGTTCTGCAATTGCGCCAAGGCCTGCAGGCCCTGTTCGACAATGCTGACGACAGGCTGTTCGAGATGGCGGACCGGACCGGTGAGCGGGTCGATCAGAACCTCTACTTCGAAGCGATGCGCGACCTGCGGCTGAAGCGCAAGAGTATCGAGCGGGAGTTTCTCGATGCGTTCTATGACGCCTTCGCCCGTATCGGCCAGGCCGAGCGCGTACCTTATCTGGCGATTACCGAATCGCTGCGCAACGCTGCTCAACCGGAGCGGGCGGCGGCCATCGAGGGCATGCTGGCGCGGGTGTTGTCGCGTGATGGCTTTGCCCTTGATCAGCTCGGCTTGCGCTTCCAGGCGCTGCTGGAGATGCCCCTTGAACTGCGCCGCAATCCGTTGGGCCCGGAGTGCCTGTGTGGGTTCTTTCTGGATGCCGGGCGCAGCCTGGGGGTTGGCCCGCAGGTCAAGCTGATCCTGCTCAAGCTGTTCGAACGCTATGTGCTGCGTGATCTTGATCTATTGTACGGCGAAGCCAATCAACTGCTCGCTGCAGCCGGCATCCTGCCCGAACTGATGCCCGCGCCGCGGCGCCGCGCCGAAGACCGGCCGCTGACCCACCTGCACAGCGCTGACTGTCACGCCCAGGCCGATCCGGCCGACGGCGACAGTACTGGCCAGGACTTCTTCGCCAGCCTGCAACCGCTGCTGGCGCCTGCTCGCGGGCGTTTCGCGCCGCGCCTGCAGAGCGTGGCAACCGCCGAGCCAATCAATACCGCCGATCTGCTGCGGCTACTGTCGCATTTGCAGCACTACGTGCCCGGCGTGGCTGATGCCGACGACTTCAACCTGAGCCAGCAGCTGGAACAGTTGCTGCTGCGGGTCGGCGTACGCAGCGGCAACCGCCGGCGGATCGGCAACTACGACGAAGATGTGATCAACCTGGTCGGCTTGCTCTTCGACTTTATCCAGACTGACGACAACCTGCCGAGCAACCTGCGCGAACTGCTCGCGCGTCTGCATATTCCGCTGCTGAAAGTGGCCTTGCTCGACAGGGGCCTGTTCAGCCGCGCCAACCACCCGGCGCGGCGCTTGCTCGACGAGATCGCCGCCGCAGCGCTGGGCTGGGAGGCTGACGAACAGGTGCCGCGTGGCGGGCCGCAGCAGCGAGTCGAGCGCATCGTCCAGCGTTTGCTTAACGATTACGCTGAAGATCCGCAGTTGTTCGCCGAGCTGCTCGAGGATTTTCTCGCCTTCAATCAGGATGAGCGCCGCCGCAACGAACTGCTCGAGCAGCGCACCCGCGATGCCGAGGAGGGTCGGGCGCGCACCGTGCAGGCGCGACAGCGCGTGCAGCAGGAACTGAACCTGCGCCTGCACGGGCGGATGCTGCCGCAGACGCTGGTGCAGATGCTGGTGCAGTCCTGGAGCCAGGTGCTGTTGCTGGCATGGCTCAAGCATGGCGAAGCCTCACCGGCCTGGCGCCAGGGCCTGGCGACTATGGATAGCTTGCTTGCCAGCATCAGTGCGCACCGCAGTGCCGAGGCTTGTGCGCAGTTGCTCGAACAAGTGCCGGGGCTGCTCAAGGCGTTGCGTGATGGGTTGGCCAGTGTCGCCCAGGACTCGACCGCGGCTCGGGAGTTCTTCGCCGAGCTTGAGCAGTTGCACCTGCGGGCGTGTGGTGGTGTGAGCCAACTTGATCAAGAGGCGCTGATCAGTGAGGTGTTGGTGGCTGATGAGATTGTCCTCGCCGTCGCTGACGAGACTACCTGTGATGCGCCTTTTGACGACAGCAGCGAATATGCTCGGCAAGTTCGCCAGTTGCGTGTTGGTAGCTGGTTGGAAGTGCTTGAAGAAGCCGGCCCGCTGCGCTGCAAGCTGGTGGTCAGGATCGATAGCTGCGACCGGTTGGTGTTTACCAGTCGGACCGGGATCAAGGTGCGTGAATGGAGTCGCGGTGGGTTGGCTTTGGCGCTGGCCAATGGGGAGGTGCGGGTGCTTGATGATGGACCTCTGTTTGAACGTGCGCTTGATGCGGCGTTGCAGCAGTTGCGCGGGTCGCTTACGCACAGTCATTGAGCAAGGCCGCACAGCGGCCCTGGCTATCTTGAGTGCCGGTTTTCATGGCTGGCTCATTCATCGGATAAAGCCCCGGATGCGCAAGACGAAGCAAATTGGCTAGATAACCGAATCACCCTGCCGGACCACTAGGGCATACTGAACGCCCCTGGTTGATGATATTCAGGATCTGCCCGATGCAACTGGACCCTGCGACCGGCTGGTTTGCCGGCGTCACTCACTGCCCTTCGCCAAACTTCAACGAGCGCCCTGCGGGCGAGGCAATCTCGTTGCTGGTGATCCACAACATCAGCTTGCCGCCGGCGTGCTTCGGCACCGGCAAGGTGCAGCAGTTCTTCCAAAATCAGCTCGACCCGGCCGAGCATCCTTACTTTCAAGACATTTGCCATCTGACCGTTTCCGCTCACCTGTTCGTCGAGCGTGACGGTGGCGTTACCCAGTTCGTCTCGTTGCTTGACCGTGCCTGGCATGCTGGCGTGTCGCGCTTCGATGGGCGGGAAGGCTGCAATGACTTTTCCATCGGCATCGAACTGGAAGGCACCGACGAAATGCCTTACAGCGATGCTCAGTACGCGACCCTGGCGCGCCTTACGCAACAGATATGTGCGGCCTGGCCAGCGATCGATGTGCAGCGCATTCGCGGGCATGACGAGATCGCCCCGGGGCGCAAGACCGACCCCGGCGCCGCATTTGACTGGCCGCGTTATCGCGCCGACTTGCTGAACAATGAGGTACAACCATGAGTTTTCTGGTGTTGGTGCTGGTGCTGTGGGTGGAGAAGTTTTCGGCTCTGCGTCAGCGGTTGCAACGTGATGGCTTTTTTCTAGGCGAGCTGGCCCGGCTTGAGCGCCGTGGCAACGTACAGCCCTGGTGGCAACTGGCGGTTCTGGTCTTGGCGCCGGTCGCGCTGCTTGTTTTGCTGCTGCATGTGCTCGAGCCGGTGGCGTACGGACTGCTGGCACTGCCGGTGCACTTGCTGGTGTTGATCTACAGCCTTGGTCGCGGTGATGCCAAGGCGGCGTTGGGGCCATTGCGTGATGCCTGGCACAGGGGGGATGAGCAGGCGGCGCTGCATGTCGCTGAGCGTGACCTGGGCATGCAGGCCGATGATGCGCCGAGTTTGCTGGTGAAGGTGCAGGGGTATCTGTTGTGGCACGCCTACCAGAGTTTCTTTGCGGTGATCTTCTGGTACTTCCTGCTCGGGCCTGGCGCGGCATTGGCCTATCGGCTGCTGGTGCTGTGCAGCGAGTACAGCGGGCAGCCCGCGCTTAAAGCCAGGGCCGAGCAGTTGCGGCATATCATGGATTGGCTGCCAGTGCGGGTGCTGACCCTGAGCTTTGCCTTGGTCGGCAACTTTGTCGCGGTGATGCGGGTAATGCTGCACGAGTTGCTCAATTGGCGTATCAGCGCTGCGCTGCTGGTAACCCGGGTTGGGCGCGCCGCTGATGACATCCCCGAACAGGAAGACAGCCAGTTGGGTCTGGCCCGTCTGGACAGCTTGTGGGAGTTGCTGTTGCGCTCGGCAGTGCTGTGGTATGCGGCCTTTGCTCTGTGGACGGTGTTGCTGTAGAGGAGGCGCTACCAGCCAAACAGCTCGCAGGCTGTGCGGCTGGACGCGGCCGCCAGCTGCTCCGGCGCGACGCCCATCAACTCGGCCAGCACCTGAGCGATCTGCGGTAAGTGCTCGGGGCTGTTACGCAGGCCTGGGTACATTGCCGGCGCCATGTCCGGCGCGTCGGTCTCCAGTACCACGCTTTCCAGCGGTAAGCGTGCCACGGTCTTGCGCAGGCGTAGCGCTTGCGGCCAGGTCGCCGCGCCGCCCAAGCCCAGCTTGAAGCCGAGCTTGATGTATTCGCGGGCCTCTTCGAAGCTGCCGGCAAAGGCGTGGATGATGCCAGCCCGTTGCAAGCGATAACGCTTGAGCGTGGCGATCACCTGGGCATGGCTGCGGCGTACGTGCAGAAGCGCCGGTAGGTCGAAGTCGCAGGCGATCTGCAATTGCGCTTCAAACAAAGCCTGTTGTTCGGCAGGGTCGAGCTCCGGCAGGTAGTAGTCCAGGCCGATCTCGCCCACCGCACATAGGCGCGGGTCGCCGCGCAGGCGCTCGAACCAGTTGCGCAGTTCCAGCAGATGTTCAAGCCGATGCTGGGCCAGAAACACCGGATGCAGACCGAGCGCGGCATACACGCGCGAGTCGCTACAGGCCAGTTGCCAGACCCGCTGCAGGTTATCTGCCGTCACCCCCAGTACCACCACCCGTTCCACGCCGCTCGCTGCGGCATTACCCAAAACATGCTCGCGGTCGGCGTCGAACTCTGGGAAGTCCAGATGGCTGTGGGTATCGATCAGGCGCATGGTCAGGTCGGCTGAATACGTTGCTTGAAGGTTCGCGGTACCGCGTGCACACCCGGTTGGTAGCGCTTCTGTTCGATGGCTGCAAGGGCCAGCTCCAGCGCGGTGGCGGCGATCAGCCCGTGCTGCTGGGCCATGGCATTGACTGGCAGCGGCAGGAAATCGAGCAATTGGTTGTCACCGAAGGTGCCCAACTGCAGCTGGCGTGATTCGGCCGGGCGGGCCTGGAGGGCGTCGAACACCCCTTGCAGCAGTACATAGGAGGTGGTCACCAGCGCATCCGGCAAGCCGCCATGCTCGGCAATCAATTGCTCCATCAAGCGCTGGCCGCACTCGCGGCTGAACGCTTCGCCCTCGTAGCGGCGGATCTCCCCGGCAAACTGCTGCAGAGCTTGATCGAAGCCGCCGGCACGGGCCTGGCTGACCGACAGTTCTGGGCGTGCACCGATCAGGGCAATGCTGCCCGGGGCGGTTGCCAGCAGGCTGCGGGCGAGTTGCTGGCTGGCATCGCGATCATCGCTGATGACCGAGCAGAAGTGCGTAGGGTCAAGGCCACGGTCGATGGCAATTACCGGCAGGCCTTTATCTTGCAGGGCGTGGTAGCTGTCATCTTCGCTGGGCAGGCAACTGGCGACGAACAATGCATCGCAGCGCCGGGCCCGGAACAGCTGCTGCAGTTGCCGCTCGATGTCCGGCTGGTCGTCGCTGCTGGCGATCAGCAGTTGGTAGCCACGTGCGCGGGCCGCCTGTTCGAGTTGCTTGGCAATGCGTGCATAGCTGGGGTTCTCCAGATCCGGGAGAATGAAGCCCAACGTGCGCGTGTGCCGGCTGCGCAGGCCCGCCGCCTGAGGGTTTGGCGTAAAGCCATGGGCGTCGACAACCGCCTGCACACGCTCGACGGTGGCGCTGCTGATGCGCTGCTGTTCGGCCTTGCCGTTGATGACATAGCTGGCAGTGGTGACTGACACACCTGCCAGACGGGCGATATCACTGAGTTTCACCGAATTTTCCTTGTTATTTCCGGGACTGGCTGTGGCACCTGATTGGGTAGTTTGACCCAGCCTCAAGCCTGCGCGCCGGCGACCATTGTGGCAATTGTCCGACGGGATGGGGCTTTTTCGTCGCAAGATTATCGAGTAACGTGGCCGCCTGGTCAGATTAAACGTTTCAGCCGACAATTATCAGCGGGCACTGCCGCCTGCGTCGGCTGTTGAGCTGGTTGTTTTGCTGAATTTCACAACAATACCTCAGTACCCGCTGCGGGACTGCAAAAGGAGAAGGTCATGCTCGAGCTCGCCAAAGAGCAGATAGCCATGGGTCAGTCTGCCGCCGACAAAGGCCAGGCTCTGCGCCTGCTGGCTGACTGCCTGGTTGCCGATGGGCTGGTTGCCGAGGGCTACCTGCAAGGCTTGCAGGACCGCGAGGAGCAAGGCTCGACCTTCCTCGGTCAGGGCATTGCCATTCCCCACGGCACGCCGCAGACGCGTGATCAGGTGTTTGCCACCGGCGTGCGCTTGATGCAGTTCCCCGAGGGCGTGGACTGGGGTGATGGGCAGATGGTCTACCTGGCGATTGCCATCGCCGCCCGCTCCGACGAACACCTGCGCCTGCTGCAACTGCTGACCCGCGCCCTCGGCGAAACCGACTTGGCCCAGGCACTGCGCCGGGCCAGTTCGGCCGAGGCGCTGCTCAAACTATTGCAGGGCGCACCGCAGGCGCTGGCGCTGGATGCGCAGTTGGTCAGCCTGAACCTGCCGGCTGACGACTTCGAAGAGCTGGCCTGGCGCGGCGCTCGTTTGCTGCAACGCGCCGGCTGCGTCGAAAGCGGCTTTGCCGCCATGCTGCAGCAGGCCGAGCCGCTGCCGCTGGGCGAAGGCCTGTGGTGGCTGCACAGCGAGCGGCAGGTACGCCAGCCGGGGCTGGCTTTTATCACCCCGCAGCAGCCGCTGCGTTATCGCGATCAGCCGCTCAATGGTCTGTTCTGCCTGGCCAGCCTAGGTGCTGCCCATCAGGCGTTGCTCGAGCGCCTGTGCGAAGTGCTGATTGAAGGCCGTGGGCAGATGCTCTATCAGGCCACCAGCAGCCGCACCGTGCTTGAAGTGCTCGGCGGTGAAGTTCCGGCCGACTGGCCCAGTGCACGGATTGTGCTGGCCAATGCCCACGGCCTGCATGCACGCCCGGCCAAGGTGCTGGCGCAACTGGCCAAAGGCTTCGAGGGTGAAATCCGTATTCGTCTGCTCGACGACAACCAGCCGGCGGTATCGGTGAAGAGCCTGAGCAAGCTGCTCGGCCTCGGCGCCCGCCGTGGTCAGACGCTGGAATTGATTGCCGAGCCAAACATTGCCAACGATGCCCTGCCGGTGTTGCTGGCGGCCATCGCCGACGGCCTGGGTGAAACGGTTGAAGCACTGCCCGAAGCCAGCGCCGAAGAGGTCGTAGTGGTTGCCGAACCGCTCTCGGCTCCTGTGCCTGGCAGCCTGATTCAAGGCGTGCCTGCCGCCCCGGGCATTGCCTGCGGGCCGGCGCATATCTGCGTCGAGCGTGACATCGACTATCCGCTGCGCGGTGTCTCGCCAAGCCAGGAGCGAGAGCAATTGCGCGCTGCGCTGGAAACCGTCAATGCAGAGTTGCAGGCACTGGTGCAGCGCAGCGACAAGGCCATCGGCGAGATCTTCATCACCCATCAGGAAATGCTCGCCGACCCGGCCCTGATGGACGAAATCGAGCAACGCCTGGGCCAGGGCGAAAGCGCTGCCGCCGCCTGGATGAGCGTTATCGAGGCCGCCGCGCGCCAGCAGGAAGCCCTGCACGACGCACTGCTCGCCGAGCGCGCCGCCGATCTGCGTGACATTGGTCGGCGCGTGCTGGCGCAACTGTGCGGCGTCATCGATACCCCTGAGCCTGCAGAGCCGTATGTGCTGGTGATGACCGAAGTCGGCCCGTCCGACGTCGCCCGGCTCGATCCGCAGCGGGTCGCCGGCATCGTCACCGCCCAAGGTGGCGCTACTGCCCATAGCGCCATCGTTGCGCGTGCGTTGGGCATCCCGGCGGTAGTCGGCGCAGGCGCGGCGATGCTGTTGCTGGCCCCCGGCACGCCGCTGCTGCTCGACGGCCAGCGCGGCCGGGTCAGCGTGGCGCCGGCCGCCGATGAGCTGCAACGCGCGTTGACCGAACGCGACCAGCGTGAACAGCGCCTGCAGCAAGCCTGGGCCAGCCGCCATCAACCCGCCGTCACCCGCGACGGCCATGCCATCGAAGTTTTTGCCAACATCGGCGGCAGCCAAGGCATCGACAAAGTGGTCGAGCAGGGCGCCGAAGGGGTTGGCCTGCTGCGCACCGAGCTGATCTTCATGGCCCACCCGCAGGCGCCCGACGTGGCAACCCAGGAAGCAGAATACCGGCGCGTACTCGATGGCCTCGACGGGCGGCCGCTGGTAGTGCGCACGCTGGATGTCGGCGGCGACAAACCGCTGCCGTACTGGCCGATCGCAAGCGAAGACAACCCGTTCCTTGGCGTACGCGGTGTGCGCCTGACCTTGCAGCGCCCGCAGATCATGCGCGACCAGTTGCGCGCATTGTTGCAGGCCGCCGACGGCCGCCCCCTGCGGATCATGTTCCCGATGGTCGGGCAGATCCACGAGTGGCGCGAAGCCAAGGCCATGGTCGAGCAATTGCGCGAGGAGATCCCGGTCGCCGACCTGCAACTGGGGATCATGGTCGAGGTGCCTTCCGCGGCCTTGCTGGCGCCACAGCTGGCGCGCGAGGTGGACTTCTTCAGCATCGGCACCAACGACCTGACCCAGTACACCCTGGCCATCGACCGCGGCCACCCGAGCCTGTCGGCCCAGGCCGATGGCCTGCACCCGGCAGTGCTGCGCCTGATCGACATGACCGTGCGCGCCGCCCATGCCGAAGGCAAGTGGGTGGGGGTCTGTGGCGAGCTGGCCGCCGACCCGCAAGCGGTGGCCATATTGCTTGGGCTTGAGGTCGACGAGCTCAGCGTGGCCTCGCGCAGCGTCGCCGAAGTCAAGGCGCTGGTGCGCCAGCGTGATTACCAGACGGCCCGTGCGCTTGCGCTCGAGGCCCTGCAACAAGACAGCGCCGCCGCCGTGCGCGCGTTGGTGGAGCACTACTGATGGCCAAGATCCTCACCCTGACCCTGAACCCGGCGCTGGATATCACCGTCAGCCTCGACAGCTTGCGCGCAGGCCAGGTCAACCGCAGCCAGGCGCAGCACACCCACGCCGC
Organism: Pseudomonas sp. 1121_17; assembly: GCF_052850745.1. Classification (NCBI taxonomy): domain Bacteria; kingdom Pseudomonadati; phylum Pseudomonadota; class Gammaproteobacteria; order Pseudomonadales; family Pseudomonadaceae; genus Pseudomonas; species Pseudomonas sp. 1121_17. The sequence continues at coordinate 50,877 of NZ_VXCX01000007.1, read as the reverse complement.
CGGCAAGGGCCTGAATGTCGCCCAGGTGCTGGCCGACCTTGGCCACAGCGTGACCGTCGGCGGGTTTCTTGGCCGCGACAACCTGCAGCCGTTCGAAGCGCTGATCGAGTGGCGCGGCTTTGCCGACTGCTTTGTCCGCGTGGCCGGCGAGACGCGCAGCAACATCAAGCTGGTCGAGGCCAACGGCTGCGTGACCGATATCAACGGCCAGGGCCCGGAGGTCGATGCCGCTTCACGCAGCGCGCTGATGCGCAAGCTGTTGCAGATTGCGCCAGGCCATGACGCGGTGGTGGTCGCCGGCAGTCTGCCGCGCGGCATCGACCCGCAGTGGTTTGCCGAGCTGCTCGGGCAGCTCAAGGCGCAAGGCTTGAAGATTGCTCTGGACAGCAGCGGCGAGGCCTTGCGCGCCGGCCTTCAGGCAGCGCCCTGGCTGGTCAAACCGAACACCGATGAGCTTGCTGAGGTACTCGGCCACAGCGTCACCGGCCGGGCCGAACAGCAGCAGGCTGCCAGCCAACTACTGGCAAGCGGCATCGAGCACGTAGTGGTGTCGCAAGGCGAGCACGGCGTCAGCTGGTACCGCGCAGGTGGCGTGCTGCATGCACAACCGCCGCAGGTGCGCGTGGCGAGCACGGTCGGTGCCGGCGACTCGCTGGTGGCCGGCATGGTCCATGGCTTGTTGCAGGGCGAGGCACCAGCACAGACGCTGCGCCGCGCCACCGCCATCGCCGCCCAGGCGGTGACGCAGGTCGGCTTTGGTATCCGCGACAGCGCGCAGCTGGAGCAACTGCAAGCAGGCGTACACATCACAGAACAACAAGAGGCTTGCCGATGAACATTGCCATTGTCACCGCCTGCCCCAACGGCCAGGTCTCCAGCGTACTCAGCGCGCGCCTGCTGGCGGCTGCAGCGCAGCGCCGCGGCTGGAGCACCAGCGTCGAGGTGCAGGATGCCGAGCACCCCGAGCGTAATTTGAGCGCCACGCAGATCGCCGAGGCCGACTGGGTGCTGGTGATCAGTACCGGCGCGGTCGATCTGTCGCGCTTCGTTGGCAAACGCCTGTACCAGAGCACACCGGCTCAGGCGTTGGCCGATCGCGAGAGTTTTCTCGATGAGGCAGCTGCCCAGGCGCAGGTCCACAGCGCCAGCGCCGTGGTCGATGCACCGGCCGCGCTGGGGCCGCCGAAGATAGTCGCGGTCACGGCCTGTCCAACCGGCGTTGCCCACACTTTCATGGCTGCCGAAGCCTTGCAGCAGGCGGCGCAGCAACTGGGCTACCAGCTCACGGTGGAAACTCAGGGGTCGGTCGGTGCGCGCAATCCGCTGTCGGCGCAGGCCATTGCCGAGGCCGATGTGGTGCTGCTGGCGGCCGACATCGAAGTGCCCACTGCGCGCTTTGCCGGCAAGCGGGTATATCGTTGCGGCACCGGCATTGCCCTCAAGCAAGCCAAGGCCACCCTCGACAAGGCCCTGCTCGAAGCCAAGCAGGAAAGCGCTGCCGATGCCGCCGCAGGGGCCACGGCCAGCAGCGAAAAAAGCGGCGTGTACAAGCACCTGCTGACCGGTGTGTCGTTTATGCTGCCCATGGTGGTAGCTGGCGGTTTGCTGATCGCCTTGTCCTTCGTGTTCGGCATCAATGCCCACGAAGTGCCCGGCACCCTGCCGGCGGCGTTAATGCAGATCGGCGCTGAGGCAGCCTTCAAACTGATGGTGCCGCTGCTGGCCGGTTACATCGCCTGGTCGATTGCCGACCGCCCTGGCCTTGCGCCGGGGATGATCGGCGGGATGCTGGCGACCATTCTTGGTGCGGGCTTTATCGGCGGTATCGTTGCCGGTTTTCTGGCCGGCTACAGCGCCAAGGCGATCAGCCGCTGGGTGCGCTTGCCGAGCAGTCTCGAGGCGCTCAAGCCGATCCTGATCATCCCGCTGCTGGCCAGCCTGTTCACTGGCCTGGTGATGATCTATGTGGTGGGCCAACCGGTCGCCTCGATGCTTGCGGGCCTGACCCAGTTCCTCGACAACATGGGCACCACCAATGCCATTCTGCTCGGGCTGCTGCTGGGCGGGATGATGTGTGTGGACCTTGGCGGGCCGATCAACAAGGCGGCCTATGCGTTTTCGGTCGGCCTGCTGTCGAACCAGAGCTTTGCACCGATGGCCGCGACCATGGCTGCCGGCATGGTGCCGCCGATCGGCCTGGGAATCGCCAGCCTGATCGCCCGCAGCAAGTTCGCCCAGAGTGAGCGCGAGGCAGGCAAGGCAGCCTTGGCATTAGGCCTGTGCTTTATCTCCGAAGGGGCGATCCCGTTTGCTGCCAAGGACCCGTTGCGGGTGATTCCAGCGAGTGTTATCGGCGGCGCGCTGACCGGGGCGCTGTCGATGTACTTTGGCTGCAAGCTGATGGCGCCGCATGGCGGCCTGTTCGTATTGTTGATCCCCAATGCGATCAACCATGCGCTGTTGTACTTGCTGGCGATTGCCGCCGGCAGCCTGGTCACGGCGCTGATCTATGCCGTGCTCAAGCGTAAAGAGCAGGTCGAGCTGGCGATAGCGCCGGTCAAGGCCTGAGACCTGAGCGCCAGGCCCCTTCGGGTGAAGGGGCCTAGCGTTTGTGCTTGTGTCGCAATGGCACCAGCAGTTCACCCAGCCCGTTGTGATCAATCTCATGCATCAAAGCCAGCAGCGCCCCTAGCTCACCTGGCGGAAAGCCCTTGCGCGCAAACCAGCCAAGGTAATCGCCAGGCAGATCGGCCAACAGCCGGCCCTGGTATTTGCCGAATGGCATGCTGCGGGTCACCAGCAGTTGCAGGTATTCAGGTTTCATCGCCAGCCGCCTCCGGATAAAGCGCCGACGATACTGCAATCTGCACGAGGGCCCAAGCGGTGATCATGCAGAACGCCGTTTACAAGGTTTTCGCATTAATCCGTAACATAATGATTTATAAGTATTTTTTCTTGCTCTACAAATTGGCACGAAGCCTGCTCTGTATATAACCACTTCCCACTGCCAAGGAGTTTGAGCAATGAGCAATCCAAACAAAGATGTAATCGACGTCCTCAACGACCTGATCGAATACAGCAAGGATGGCGAGAAAGGCTTCAAGACCTCTGCCGAGGACGTGAAGAATCCTGAGCTGAAAGCGTTCTTCGTCAAGCGCGCTGCTGGCTGCGCTACTTCGGCTGCCGAGCTGCAGAGCGAAGTGCGTCGTCTGGGCGGCGATCCGGAAACCACTACCAGCGTCAGTGCTGATCTGCACCGCGGTTGGGTCAACCTGAAGTCGCTGCTGACCGGCAAGGACGATGAAGCGATCCTCAATGAAGTCGAGCGCGGTGAAGACCACGCCCTCAAGGCTTACAAAGAGGCCCGCGAGAAGCTGGTCAAACTCGGCCGTACTGCTACCGATAGCAGCTACAACCTGGTCGAAACTCAGCTGCAAGGCGTACAGCGCAATCACGATGAAGTGAAGGTCCTGCGCGACGCAGCACGCGCCCGCTCTTAATCGAGCGGTCCCTCTACCCGGTTACGGCCTTTGGCCTTGGCCCGGTAGAGGGCCTCGTCCGCGGTGCTCAGCAGACTGGCCAAGTCTTGCTGGGTACCGGGGATGTACAGGCCGATGCCGATGCTCACCGTCACCGAGTGGGTATCTGCGCCAAACGGCGCCAAGCCCTCCACCCCCTGCTTGATCCGCTGCGCCAGCAGCAGTGCGCCAGCCTGTTCGGTTTCCGGCAGCACGATCTGAAATTCCTCGCCGCCATAGCGCGCTGCCAAGTCTGAAGGCCTGCGAATACAGCCTTCTATGGTTTTCGCGACCTCCCGCAATGCATGGTCACCACCGGCATGCCCGTGGCGTTGATTGAACGCCTTGAAATGATCGATATCGACCATCAGGATCGCCAACGGCCTGCGGTTGCGCTGTGCCCGCGCCCATTCCAGACGCAGCACCTGATCCAGCCGCCGACGGTTGGCAAGGCCGGTCAAGCTGTCGGTTGCCGCCAGTTTTTCCAGGCCTAGTTCGAGCTCCTGACGACGGCGCAGCTCGCGTCCGAGCAGCACCGTCAGCCACAGGATGGCGATGCACAGTACGCCCGTGGCGATGCTCACCACGGCGGCGGTACGGCGCCATGACTGGAATACTTCATCGCTCGAGTGCGCTACCACCACAACGAGTGGCTGGTCGGTAACCTGGGCGAAGGTGTACAGGCGCTCGACCCCGGAAGCACTGGACTTGGCAGTAAAACTGCCACTGCGTTGGCTGAGGATGCGCTGGAAGTTGGGCCGGCTGCTGAAGTTGCTGCCGATCAGCGTACTGGGTGCCGCACTGGGATGGCGCGCCAGCAACTGACCGTCGGTGTTGAACAGGCTGATGCTGCTGTCGACACCGATATCCAGGCGCTGGAACAGCTCGCTGACGTAACCCAGGCGCAGTGCGCCGGCAGCAATACCTGCGAACTCACCATTCAGCCCGTTGATACGCCGGCTGAAACTGATGCACCAGTCCAGGTCGCCAAGCCTGGCCTTGAACGGTGGGCCGATCAACATGCCCAGGCTGGGGTCGGCCTGATGGGCCTTGAATACCTTTGTGTCGGCGAAGTTGGCCTTGCGCGGGACAGCGCTGGTTGAGTCGCCAATCACGTTCCCCTGCGCATCGATCCACAGCACGTCACCGCGCCGGCGGTCGATGAAGGCTTCGTTGAACAGCAGCCGCTGGCGCAGCTCTCTCGGCACGCCAGTCAATTCCTTGCGCCCGACTGCCCAGATCAGCCCTTGCAGGGACTGGTCGTAAAGCTCGATGTTGCGTAACACATCGCTCTCGATCAGCTGGACGATGTTGCTCGACGAGCGGATTGCCGACTGCTCGACACTGTCGCGTTCGCGGGCGAGCAAGAACACCACTATGGCCAAAATCGCGAGCACAGCCAGGCAGCTGCCTAGATTGAGCAACAGTTCGGGGTGCGACTTGAGCGGGGCATTCCCCGGTGATCGATTGGGCAACATGAGGCTCGCAACTGCGTAAGTCCCTCGTGTCCTTGAGGGGAGGGCCAGGGCGGGGCGGCGGTAGTGTAGGGAAGCGGTGATTGTCGGACAAGAAGTTATCTGGCCATCCGACGAGTGCGTGCAGCGCTGGCGGGGCTGATACGGGGCGCTCGGCAGCGGCAAAGCCGCATTGCAGTGTGCCCCGTGCTTGCAGGCCGCGATCAGAACAGGTTGAGCGGATAATCCACGATCAGGCGGATTTCATCGTTGTCCTGCTCGGCAGCGTAGGCCTGGTTGGCGCGGTGGCTGGCATAACGCAGCAGTACCGACAGGTCTTTGAAGTCGCCCTGCTGGAATACGTACTTGATATCCAGGTCACGTTCCCAATGGGTGGCGTGCTTGCCGTCAGCATTGTAGTAGTCGTAGTAGGCGTTGTTTTGCGCTGCCTTGGTCAGGTCAGCTTCACCCCGTGAGTACGACAGCTCAGTGCTCAGGCCATCGACGCCGAGGCCGGCAAAATCTAACCGTAGGCCAGCTTCCACGAGCGCTCGTTCGGTGCGTTGAAGTCCGAGTACATCCGCGAGTTGTCGAGGAACACGCTGTCACCCAGATTGATGTAGTCGAACGGCGTGTTGCCGTTAACCCGCTGATAGGCGGCAGTAACGCTGTGATGACCGGCGTTGACCGTGAAGTGCAGGCTGAACGTGTTGTTGTCGATGTCGCCCAGCAGCGCCTGGCCGGTGTCCTGGGTGTGATAGAAGTGCAAACCCGGGTTGAGGCTGACAAGGTCGTTGACTGCATAGGTGTAGTCAAAGTCGAAGTAGTACTGGTTCCAGATGTCCTTCAGCTCGGCTGCATAGAGGTTGCTGGTAATCGCTTCGCTGCCGCTCCAGGAGGCGCCAGCCCAGCTCAGGTGCTGACTGTCGCGGTTGTCCTGCAAGGCGCCGTAGTAAGTGTCGATGCGGCGGTGGCCGCTCTGATTGTACGGCTTGGTGAAGCTGACCTGGCCGCCTTCGAGGAGCAGGCCGTCGATGCTGTTGTTGCTCAGGCTGACGCCGCGAAAGGTCTGCGGCAGCATGCGTGTTTCGCCGCCGGCGATGACCGGGTTGCTGAGGAACAAGTCACCGGCCTTGAACTCGGTGTCGAACGCCTTGAGCTTGAGCGCGGCACCGGCAGTGGAGAAGGCGTGTGGCGCAGCGCCCAGCTCGCCATTGGCCTTGGTGTGTTCAGGCAGGATGCTGGTGCCGGCATGGCCGCCACCGCCATCGAGCTTGAGCCCGAGCATGGCGTGCGCATCCACGCCGAAGCCGACCGTGCCCGGGGTGTAGCCGGACTCGAAGCGGGCGACGAAACCCTGGCCCCATTCACGGTTGTCACGCACGCCGCTATTGAGGTTGTTGCGGTTGAAATAGGCGTTGCGCAGATGCAGGTTGAACGAGGAACCTGCAACAAAACCTTCAGCGGCTTCGTCGGCGTGGGCAACGCTTGGCATCGTTGCGGCGAATGCAATGAACAGCGGGGTGAAACGGAAAGCGGAAGACACCGGTTAGAGCTCCTTTGGTCTGACGGTGGGGCAATTTTTATTGTCGAAAAACGCAGTGACTGCCGTGAGTCGAGGTATCTGCGTGGTGCAAATTTTGGACATAAAAAAAGCCGCTGATCAGCAGCGGCTTGAAGAGGCTAACATATCGGCGCGCAGGGCGCCCATGTGCAGGCCTTGGGAAGAGGGGCAGTTGCAGGCAGCTCGATCAGCTGTCGCTGGCAGCATCCTGGTCAGTCTTGGCAGCTGTCTGCTGCGCATCTTTGCTGGCCTCAGCCGATTGCGCGGCATAGCCTTCGCGGGCTTCTTGATGGGCCGCGGCAAGGGCTGCGTTACGGGCGACGAAGGCCGGCGATTCTTCCGCCATGGCCAGCGGTGACAACAACAGGGAAGAGACAACGAACAGGCTCGCGATACCCATACTGTTGGACATTTGAAACAACCTTCTTGCGCTGCAAGTGTGAGTGAGGACAGGCGCCAAATTAGTCCTGTTCAGCCCGCAGAAACAGCATCCGCTTGGAGATGCACTGTTGCGGAAAAAGTAATTATAACTGGCGAAACCATTAGCTATCAGCGGCAAACCCGCCGGCTTGAGCGCTCGGCAGGCGTATGCCGAAGGTGTTGCTGCCGTGGTTGCTGCGCACAAATACTTCACCGCCGTGCATCAGCGCGATTGCCTTGACGATCGCCAGGCCCAGGCCATGATTGCCAGCGCCGTTGTTGCTGCGCGCGGCATCGACCCGGTAGAAACGCTCGAACAACAGTTGCAGGTGCTCGTCGGCGATGGCCGGGCCGGGGTTGCTTACAGCAATGCTGACCTGCTCAGGCTGCGCATCGATGCGCACGGTGATCACCTGATGGGCCTGGGTGTGCTGCACGGCGTTGTGCAACAGGTTGATCAACGCTCGGCGCAACTGCGCGGTTTCGATCGGCGCGATGGCATCGCCGCTGACCCTGACCTGCACCTGGGCGTCTTCGAGGATGTAATCCAGGTAGTCGAGGGTGGTGGCTACTTCAGCGGCCAGCGACGCCTGGGTCAGCGCGGTGGCCTTGCTGCCCTGATCGGCGCTGGCCAGGAACAGCATGTCGTTGATGATGCTGCGCAGCCGTTCCAGCTCTTCAAGGTTCGATTGCAGTACGTCAAGGTAGTGCTCGGCGCTGCGTCCGCGGGTCAGTGCCACCTGGGTCTGGCCGATCAGGTTGGTCAGCGGCGAGCGCAGTTCGTGGGCGACATCGGCGTTGAACGCCTCGAGTCGCGAGTAGGCGAGGGTGACCCGCTCCAGGGTGGCGTTGAAGGCGCCGGCAAACTGCGCCAGCTCAGGGGCCAGTTGCTCGGTCGGCAGCCGCCCGTCCAGGCGCGGCACGGCCAGCGCCTGGGCTTTACTGGACAGCGCTGACAGCGGCCGTAAACCGATGCGTGCCACCCAGTAGCCCAGCAGAGCGGCCAGCAGCACGCCCAGCGCGGCCAGGCTGACGATGGCCACCAGCAAGCTGTGCTGCGCCTGCCAGAAGGTTTCGGTGTCGATGCCGATCATGAAGCGCAGCGCCGGCCGCTGTGCCAAGGGCGGCAGCTCACTGACCAACATCTTGTACGGGTAGGGGCTGCCGTTCAGACGCAGGTCGCGCATGCCCTCGGCGCCTTCGGCGAAGGCGCGGATCTGTTCGCTGGGTTTGCCGTACTCGAACTGCGGATCGCTACTGACCGCCCAGAAGCGGATGCGCCGATCTTCTTCACTGAGCAAATTGAGCTTGTTGCTGATCTTGAGCCAATGCTCGTGGGTGCCGAAGCGCTTCAAGGTCGACTCGAGCACGCTGTAACGAGCGTCCAGTTCGGCCGCGGGCAGCAGGTCGAGGCTGCGGTCGACCTGGCGATACAGCGCAGCGCCGATCAGCAGGAACACCGCCAGCGCCACCAGCATGAACAACCCGGCCAGGCCCAGCGCGATGGAATTAACCGGCACGGTTTTCCAGGACATAACCCATGCCTCTGATGGTATGCAGCAGCTTGTTGGCGAACGGCCCGTCGAGTTTGGCCCGCAGGCGCTTGATCGCCACCTCGACGACATTCGCGTCGCTGTCGAAGTTGATGTCCCAGACCAGCTCGGCAATGGCGGTCTTGGAGAGGATTTCGCCCTGGCGTCGGGCCAGCACGCTGAGCAGCGAAAACTCCTTGGCGGTCAACTCCAAACGCTGGCCAGCGCGGCTGGCCTTGCGGCTGATCAGGTCGATGGAGAGGTCAGCGACTTGCACCTGCAGCGGCTCATGATTGCTGCTGCGACGGGTCAGCGCCTGCAGTCGGGCGACCAGTTCGAGAAACGAAAACGGTTTGCCGAGGTAATCGTCAGCGCCCTCGCGCAGGCCATGGATACGGTCTTCGACACGCTCGCGGGCAGTCAGCATGATCACCGGCGTCTGCTTGCGTGCGCGCAGGCCACGCAGCACGCCGTAGCCATCCAGGCCGGGGAGCATGACGTCGAGCACGATCACGTCATAGTCGCTGTGCAGGGCCAGGTGCAGGCCGTCGGTGCCATCGCGGGCGACGTCAACGGTGAAGCCTTGCTCGCTCAGGCCCCGATGCAGGTAGTCGGCGGTTTTTTCTTCGTCTTCGACGATCAGTACTCGCATGGTCTGCTCTCAGCTGATACGTGGCGCGGCGGCGTCGGTGCGGTGGCGGCGATGGAACAGGCGCTCCAGCGCCAGGTAGATCACCGGCGTGGTAAACAGGGTCAGCGCCTGGCTGACCAGCAAACCGCCGACCACGGCGATGCCCAGCGGCTGGCGCAGTTCGGCGCCGGTGCCAAAGCCGAACATCAATGGCACCGCGCCCAGCAGCGCGGCCAGGGTGGTCATGATGATCGGCCGAAAGCGCGTCAGGCACGCCTGGTGAATGGCCTGCTCCGGGCTCATGCCATGTTTGCGCTGAGCCTCCAGGGCAAAGTCGATCAGCAGGATACCGTTCTTCTTGACGATGCCAATCAGCAGCACCACGCCGATCAGGCCCATGATGCTGAAGTCCTGCCCCATCGCCCAGAGCAGAATCAGCGCACCGAGGCCGGCTGAGGGCAGGGTCGAAATGATCGTCAACGGGTGGACGAAGCTCTCGTAGAGCACGCCGAGGATGATGTACACCGCCACCAGCGCAGCGAGGATCAGCCACGGCTGGCTCGACAACGAACTCTGAAAGGCCTGCGCCGCGCCCTGGAAGTTGCCGCTGATCGAATCGGGCATGCCCAGCTCGCGCTGGGTCTGCTCGAGGATGCGCACGGCATCGCCAAGGGCCACTCCCGGCGCCAGGTTGAATGACAGGTTGGCGGCCGGGAACAGACCGTCATGGGCGATCGACAGCGGCCCTGTACTCGGCGCAGCGACATGCGCCACCGCTGCCAGTGGCACCATTTCGCCGGTCAGCGGCGAGCGCAGATAGAAGTAGTTGAGGCTTTCGGCCTTGCCACGCTGGCGCGCGTCCAGTTCGAGGATCACCTTGTACTGGTTGGTCTCGGTCTGGAATTCGCTGATCTGCCGCTGGCCGAAGGCGTCGTACAGTGCCTGGTCGATATCGGTGGTGGTCAGGCCGAAGCGTGCCGCCGCCTGACGGTCGATGTCGATGCGGGTGACGCTGGCGCCCAGCTGCAGGTCATTGGACAGGTCACGCAGGGCCGGCACCTCGCGCAGGCGCTCGGTCAGGCGTTGGGTCCAGAGGTTCAGGGCAACGCCGTCGTTGCTCTTGAGCACGTATTGATACTGCGTGCGCGACGGCCCGGAGCTGAGGTTGATGTCCTGGCCGGCGCGCATGTACAGCACCACCCCAGGCACCTTGGCCAGTTGCGGGCGCAGCCGGTCGATCAGTTCGCTGGCGGTGACGTCGCGCTCGCCGCGGGGTTTCAGGGCAATCCAGAAACGGCCGTTGGCGATCGTCTGGTTGTTGCCGGTCACGCCCACTGCGTGGGAGAACGCGCGCACGGCCGGGTCAGCCTCGATGATCTTCGCCAACGCCTCGTGCTTGGCGACCATCGCCGGGTACGACACATCTGCCGCCGCTTCGCTGGTGCCAAGGATGAAACCGGTGTCTTGCAGCGGGAAGAAGCCCTTAGGGATGGCCACGTAACCGACTACCGCCAGCGCCAGGGTCAGGCCGAACACGCCGAGGGTAAGCCGCTGGTGGGCGAGGGCGCGATTCAGGCTCTTTTCGTACCAGCGCAGCAAGCGCTCACCGAAACCGCCCTGCTGCTCGGCACTCGGCCTGCGCATGAACAGGGCGCTGAGCGTGGGTGCCAGGGTCAGCGAGACCAGCACCGAAATCAGGATGGTCGCGGTGGCGGTCAGGGCAAATTCCTTGAACAGCCGGCCGACCACACCGCCCATGAACAGCAGCGGGATAAACGCGGCAATCAACGAGAAGCTGATCGAAATCACCGTGAAGCCGATCTCGCCAGCGCCTTTGATCGCCGCTGTACGGCTGTCATCACCGGCTTCAAGGTGACGGTGGATGTTCTCGACCACGACGATGGCGTCGTCGACCACAAAGCCGACCGAAATCACGATCGCGACCAGGGTCAGGTTGTTCAGGCTGAAGCCCATCACGTACATCAGTGCGCAACTGGCAATCAGGGACACGCCAAGCACGCTGGACACCACCAGGGTCGCCGACCACTGGCGCAGGAACAACGCCATCACTCCGATCACCAGCACCACCGCAATCAGCAAGGTCAGCTCGACCTCGTGCAACGAGGCGCGGATGGTCTGGGTGCGGTCCTGCAGTACCGACACTTCGACCGAGGCCGGCAGCATTTCCTGCAAGCGCGGCAGCGCCGCCAGCACGCGGTCGACGGTGTCGACGATATTCGCCCCCGGCTGGCGGAACACCACCAGGTTCAACCCCAACTGATCGCCGGCCCAGGATTTGACGTAAGCGTTCTCGGCGCCCTCGATGACCTTGGCGACATCGCTCAGGTAGACCGGTGCGCCAGCGCGATAGGACACGATCAGCCGGGCGTAATCCTCGGGATGAAACAGCTGATCGTTGGCGCTGATGGTCGACACGCTGTGCTCACCGTACAGAGCGCCTTTGGCCAGATTGAGGCTGGTCTGCTGGATGGCCAGGCGGATGTCGGCCAGGGTCAGGCCGATGGCGGCGAGTTTTTCTGGCTGCGCCTGAACCCGGATGGCCGGGCGCAGCTGGCCGGAAATATTGATCAGGCCGACCCCGTCGACCTGGCTCAGCTGGCGCGCGAGCAAGGTCTCGACGTAGTCGCTCAGTTCGTTGCCGGGCATTTGCGCCGAGCTGACGGTAAGCACCAGCACCGGACTGTCGGCCGGGTTGACCTTGCGCCAGGTCGGCGGGTTGGGCAGGTCCTGCGGCAGTTTCGAGGTGGCCGTGTTGATCGCCGCCTGGACTTCCTGGGCGGCGGTGTCGATGTTCTTGTCGAGGCTGAACTGCAGGATCAGGTTGGTCGAACCCAGTGCGCTGCTGCTGGTCATCTGGGCCAGGCCGGGGATGGCGCTGAACTGCACCTCCAGAGGCGTGGCTACCGATGAAGCCATGGTTTCAGGGCTGGCCCCGGGCAGTTGGGTGGTGACCTGAATGGTCGGAAAATCCGCCTCCGGCAGTGGCGCCACTGGCAATCTGGGGAAGGCAATCGCGCCGAGCAGGATCAGCGCGAAGGTCAGCAGCAGGGTTGCCACCGGGTGATCGATGCACCAGGCCGAGAGGCCGTTACGGCTGTTCATGGCTGTAGCCTGCGCTCGGCCAGCTCAGTACTGGCGGGTAGATCGCCGAGCACTTCGACGCGCGCGCCAGGTTTGAGCCGCGACTGGCCATCGACTACCAACTGGTCGCCGGCGGCTACCCCGCTGATGATGGTCAGGTCGCTGTCTTGAAACAGCACCTTGACCGGCACGCTGGTGACCTTGTCGCCATCCAGGCGATAGACGTAGTGGCCATCGATGCCGCGTTGCACCACCGGCGGTGGCACCACCAGCGCGCCGAGATCAAGCCCTGTGCGCAGTTTGACCGTGACCAGTTGGCCGGGCCAGAGCAGGCCGTCCTTGTTATCGAACTCGGCCTTGATGCGCAGGGTGCCGGTGTTGGCTGATATCTGGTTGTCGATCAAGGCCAGGCGGCCTTCACCGAGCAGCGTGCGCTGATGGTCGGCATCCATGAACGCTAGCACCAGTGCCGGCTCGGGTGCCTTGAGCAACTGCTGCAGGGTGGGCAGCAGTTGCTGCGGCAGGGCGAACTCGACTGCAATCGGATCGATCTGGGTCACGCTGAACAGGCTCTGGGTATCGCTGCTGCGCACCAGATTGCCGGGGTCGACATTGCGGATACCGACCCGCCCGGTCACCGGCGAGCGGATCTGCGTGTACGACAGCTGCACCTGCGCGTTGACGATGGCCGCCTGATTGCCTTTGGCGGTTGCCTGCAGCTGCTTGACCAGCGCTTGTTGCTGGTCAAAGGTCTGCTTTGATACGCCGTCATCGCTGCTGAGCAAGCGATAGCGTTTGAGATCGACCGCAGCTACCTGCAGCTGCGCCTGGCTCTGCTCGAGCAAGGCGCGGGCCTGATCGAGGCTGGCGCGAATGGCCCGGTCGTCAATGACCGCGAGCAGATCGCCCTGCTTGACCCACTGGCCTTCCTTGACCAGCACCTGAGTGAGGATGCCGTCGACCTGCGGGCGGATCTGCACGCTGTGCAGCGACAGCACGCTGCCGATCGCCGTGGCGAAGCGCGGCACGTCCTGCTGCGCCACCTTGATCACCCGCACCGGCACTGCGCTGGGCGCGTGATTCTGCGGTGCTGCCTGGCGCTGGCTGAACCACCAGGCAAGCGCGAGCAGGACGATCAGCGCAACACACAGCACAATCACAGAGCGGGACGGACGTCGCATCGGGTCGGGCACCGTAGCCGAAGGGAAGGGAGAAACGCTTTGGTCTACTCACAGCTTATAGCCCGGCAACCGGGTCGCCAGGGTGACAGCCAGCTGTCAGCGCTGACAGTTTGCCCTGCAAAGCGGCGCGCTCAATGCCTGCGCCGCACTGCAGTGTCGTTCAGAAACCGATGAAGGCGTAGTACTGCGGCGTCTCGGCGGTCGTGCGCAGGCCATGTTCGAGCAGCTCGGCGCTCAGCGCCGGGTCGACCACATGCACGCTCCAGGCAGCACGCTCAGCGCTGGCGACCTGCTCCAACGCTGTGCTGAATGCGCCCATGTCCGGCAGGTACGCAGTGAAGCCGTTGCCTTTCAGGGCACTGGTGTTCATCCCCAGCGCTTCGCAGATGGCCACCTTGCTGGCGATGTCGTCGCGGTCGGCCTGGCGTGACGCGGCGATCAGTGCGACCAGCTGCGGATCGGCCAGCATCTGCCCATGGATCAACTCAGGGCCTTGTTGCCATGCCTCGGGCGGGCAGTCCTTGTTCTCCGGCCGCAGCGGCAGATGCGGATTGATCTCGGCGGGATAGATCCGGCACACCAGCGGCCGTGTTTCATAGATGCGGCACAGGTCGTGTTCATCGAGGTTGCGGCAGCGGCCAGGGTTGAACGCGGCAAAGGTCACCGACACGCGCAGCTCGGCTGCGCCGCAACTGACCGGATATGAACGCCCTAGCACATGTTCGCGCTGGTCCACCGGCATGCCTGGGCCATCGCTGACGAAGCCTTCGATCAACACCACTACCTGCCCCTCTGCGGCCGCCCATTGGCGGGCCTCGGCGAGGGTCAGTGGCACATGGTGGCCAGTGCAGCATTTGCCACAGCCGGTGCAGGCAAAACGAATGGGTGGATTCACTTGGCGCTGGGGTTCCACTCGCTGACGTAGGCCTGCTTGTGCGCACGGTCATACAGGCACAGCTCGGTGCCGGTGCGCTTTTTCATGTGCTTTTGCGGGTAGATGCCTTCGATCAGCAGGGCGCTGTAGCCGACCCGATCATCGAACTCGGTGGGTTTGCCGCGGGCGTGGGCGTCTTTCAGTTGGCTGGCGGCCAGGCAGTCCTTGAGCATCTGCTGGCGATATTCGTTCCAGGCTTCACTGCTGGAAGCCTGGGCGACACCGCTGCTCAGGGCGCAGACAGCGAGGAGGTAGCGCAAACACTTCATACAGGGTACCGGTAACAATTGCCCAGGGAGCGCCGATTATGCCTGACTCGTCACCCGCTGGGCATGCAGCTGGCGCTGTGCGCCGGGCAAATGGCAACCAGGTGTTACCGTTCGGCGAACACCACCGTGCGCGCTGCGGTCACCAGGCACTCGGTGAGGTCGGGCGAGGAGAACTTGGTGAGAATCGCATTGGCGCCAGCGTTTTTCGCCTTCTCGCTGCTCATGGCGCTGTCCAGCGAGGTGTGCAGGAGGATGTACAGGTGCTGGAAGTCGGGCGTCTCGCGCAGGGTACGGGTGAAGGCATAGCCGTCCATCTCGGACATCTCGATATCCGAGACGATGATGTTGATCTCGCGTTCGGTGCCTTGCAGCTCGAGCAGGACGTTGATCGCATCCTTGGCACTGCGCGCGGTGTGGCACTCGATACCGAGGCCGCGCAGGGTATGCACCGACTGCTGCAGGGCAACCTGGCTGTCATCGACCACCAGGATGTTGGCGGCCGCGAGCAGGCTGGCGTCTTCCTCGCCGAGTTCGCCCGGCAGTGGCTCGGCTGGCGCCGGGGCGATGGCGTGGATGACCTTTTCGATATCCAGTACCTGCACCAGGGTGTTGTCGACCCGGGTCACGCCGGTGATGAACGAGCGGTTGCCCGAGCCGAATGGCGGCGGTTTGATGTCGGTGCTCAGGCAATGCACGATGCGGCTTACGGCCTGTACATGCAGGCCTTGGCGCGAGCGGCTGATCTCGGTGACGATCAGGCAGCCGCCATCGGGGTCGGCCAGCGGCCGTTCGCCGATGGCCAGCGACAGGTCGATCACCGACAGCGAGTTGCCGCGCAGAGTGGCCACGCCTTTGACGTGCGGGTGCGACTCGGGCAGCTTGGTCAGCTGTGGACAGGTGATGATTTCGCTGACCTTGAGCAGGTTGATCGCCATCAGCTTGCCGCTGCGCAGGGTGAACAGCAGCAGCGACAACGAGTCCGCGCGGGCATTTTGGGTGGCCATGGGCAACCTTCGGCTAAGTCAGAAGAGGGAGGATGCCGGGTTATCGGCCTGCCCGGCCCAGGCTTTAGCCGTTCAACGTTCGCGCAGGGCCTCCTTGGCTCGATTGAGTGGCTTGATCAGGTAATCGAGGATGGTTTTTTCGCCGCTGCGGATATCCACCGTGGCGATCATGCCCGGGACAATGGCGAAATGTTTGCCGGCCTTGTTCTGCAGGCTGTCCTGTTCGGTGCGGATGAACACCCGGTAGTAATAGATCTCGGGTTTGAATTCGTCCTGCAGGGTATCTGGCGAGATACCCACCACCTTGCCTTCGAGGCCGCCATAGATTGAGTAGTCGTAGGCGCTGATCTTGACCTTGGCCGCCTGATCGGGGTGGATGAAGGCGATATCGCGCGGGGCAATGCGTGTTTCGATTAGCAGGCGCTCGTCCATCGGTACGATTTTCATCACCTGGCCGCCTGGCTGGACCACCCCGCCAAGCGTATTCACTTCGATATCCTTGACGATGCCGCGTACCGGCGAGCGCAGGGTCAGGCGAGACAGCGAGTCGTTGCGGCCGCGGATCACCTGCTCGAGGCTGTCGGCTTCGGCGCTGGCCCTGGCCAGGTCTTCGCGGGCGCGCACCAGATAGTCCGAGCGCGCTTCGTTGGCCTTGAGTTCGAGCTCCGAGCGCTGGCGGTTGAGGCGGATCACTTCGACCCGGCTGGAGGCGCCCATCTTGGCCAGGTTTTCGGTGATTTTCAGTTCGCTGCGCACCAGCCGCAGCGAGTCCTCGATGCCGGCCAGGGTCTGCTCGAGGCCGCGGCGGCGGGTCTGGTACAGCGCGGTTTCGGTCTCGATCAGCTCCGGCGACTTGCTCAGGCTGGGCGGGAAGTTCAGCGGCTTGCCGGTGACCTCAGCGCGCAACCGGGCGACGCTGGCCAGCGCTGCCCAGTACTTGGCCTCGCTCTCGCCGACGCTGGATGAGGTCTTGGTGGGATCGAGCTGGGCCAGCACCTGGTCGCGCTCGACCAGATCGCCTTCGGCGACGTTCATCTGCGCAACGATGCCGCCTTCGAACGACTGGATCACCTGCTCGCGTGAGCTGGGGATGACCTTGCCGGTGCCGGTCGACACCTCGACCACCTCGAACCACGCCGCCCAGGCCAGAAACGCCGCCAGCATCAAGGCGCAGACCATGATGATGCGCCCGGCGCGCAGCACGGCGTGGTCGTCTTCTCCATCCAGGTATGATGCCGGAAGTTCGTGGCTGCTCATGCTTTGCCTCCCTGGCTTGGCTGGCCGCCCTGGCTCAAACGTGACAGGGCAGCGTCACGTTTGTCGTCGATGATAATCCGCCCGCCATCGAGCACCAGCACCCGATCTACCCGTTGCAGGACGCTCATGCGGTGGGTGGCGATGATCAGCGTGCGGCCCTGGCAGAAACGCTCGAGGTTATCCAGCAGGCGCCGTTCGCTGATGTCATCCAGCGATGCGGTCGGCTCATCGAGCAGCAGCACCTGTGGCTGGCGCACCAGCAGCCGCGCCAGGACCAGTGCCTGGCGTTGCCCACCGGACAAGCCTGCGCCGCCTTCGAGCACCAGGTGGTCCATGCCCTTGGGCAATTGCCGGACGAATTCCAGCGCGCCACTGGCAGCCAGGGCGGCGAGCAGTTCCTGGTCGCTGGCCTGGCCGGCGCCGAGGGTGAGGTTTTCCCGCAGGGTGCCGTGGAACAGCCGCGAGTACTGCGCCAGCAGGCCGACGTCGCGGCGCAGGTCGGCCGGGTCGAGGTGGGCCATGGCGATGCCATCGAGCGTGACCTCACCCTCGACCAGATCCATCGCCCCGCCCAGGGCCTGCAGCAGGGTCGACTTGCCAGCGCCATTGCGGCCCAGAATCGCGATGCGTTCGCCAGGCTGAATGTTCAGTTGGTTGATGCTCAGGGCCGGCGGTGCTTCAGGGCTGTAGCGGAAAGTGGCCTGGCGCAGCTGATATTCGCCACGAATTGCCGGCAGGTGCACGCGTGCTTCGCCTTCGGGGTGATCGACTGGTGACTGCATCAATTTGTCCAGCCCTTGCAGGGCGACCTTGGCCTGTTGCCAGCGGGTCAGCACGTGGGTCAGTTGGGCCATGGGCGCCATCATCCGCGACGACAGCATGGATGCCGCGACCAGGCTGCCGGTGGTCAGATCACCCGCAATCACCATCGGCGCGCCGACCACGATGACCACGGCAAACACCGCGCCCTGGACGTTCTGGGTCCAGGTCACCAGGCCATTGGTCAGCGTGCGCAGGCGCAGGTTGCTGTGGGCGCAGGCGGCGTTGTATTGGTTCCATTGGCGCTCGAAGCGGGCCTCGGCCTGCAGCGCCTTGATCTCGTCCATGCCCTGGATGCTCTCGACCAGCATGGCGTTGCGCAGCGCCGACTCACGCATCGACGCATTCGCCAGGCGTGCCAGCCGCCGTTGCGCGAGCAGGCCGGGCAGGAGCATGGCCACCAGCGCTGCCAACGGGATCACCACCAGCACGCCGCCGATCAGCCAGAACACCAGCAGGAATAACAGGAAGAACGGCAAATCGGCCAGCGCCGTGGCAGTGCTCGAGGTGATCAGGTCGCGGATCTGTTCCAGTTCGCGCAACTGTGAGATGAACGAGCCGGTAGATTTTGGCCGCACCGAGTTGCGCAGGCGCAGGGCATGGCCGAAGACCAGGTCGGAGATGCGCAGGTCGGCGCGCTTGCCGAGCAGGTCGGTGACCTTCAGGCGCAGCAGGCGCATGCTGAAGTCGAACACCAGCGCCAGCACTACGCCGCCGAACAACACGTACAGGGTCGGCAGCGACTCGGCCGGGATCACCCTGTCGTATACCTGCATCGAGAACAGCACCCCGGCCAATGCCAGCACGTTGGCCACCAGTGAGGCGAGCATGACCTGGCCATACGGGCGCAGGTCGCGCAGGACGATGCGGGCGAACCAGTGGCGGTCATACGGCGCGGTGTAGTCGTCGGTGCGCACATCGCGCAACGGCCGCGCCGGGCGCAGCAGGGCCACTCGCACGATGCGGCCGGTCAGCGCCTCACGGGGCAGCCGTGAGGTCAGCCCCTGATCACCAGCGAACACTACCGCCAGATCGTTTTCTTCGGTAACCGCCTCGACCGTGGCCAACTGGCCGTCGTCGAGTTCCAGCACCATCGGCGTGCGCCACTGGCGCAGGCCTTTGGCATCGAAGCGCACGAAGCGAAGGGTCAGCCCGGCCTGCCGCGCCATGTGCCGCAGGATCTCGTCCAGCGGCCGCGCATCCTCGATGGCGGCCAAGCGGATGCGCTGCGGCGAGACGTCCAGGCGGTAATGGTGGGCGACCTGCAGCATCACCTCCAGCCACGGTCCGAGGTCAGCCCGGGGCGGTGCGTCCGGCGCGGGCGCGGCCTGTTGCGTCTGCTGCAGATCAAGGTTGACGGTGTCGGTCATGGTTGAATCTCCACGCCTTGCAGGCTGCGGCCTTCAAGGGCAAAGGCCGAGCGCAGCGCACTGCTGTTGTAGAGGCAGTCGATATCCAGCCGGAGTAGGTCCGAGCGGGTGCCGGCCAGTTCGAAGCGTGACTGGTAGATCTCCTGCTCGGCGTTGAGCAGGTCGAGCAGCGGTCGCGTGCCGAGGTCCAGGTACTGCCGGCCATAGAGCATGCGCGCCTCCTGAATGCTGACTTGACGCGCTTCCAGCGAGCGCAGCCGCCGCGCCAGGCCGGCGGTCTGCGCCTGCGCCTCAGCCAGGCCGCGGCGGGCCTGCAGGCGGGCGGCGTCTTCGGCAGCGTCGGCCGAGGTCAGCGCATATCCCGCGGCGCGGCTGCGGGCACTGACGGCTCCGCCTTGATAAATGGGCACTTCGAGGTTGAGGTAGATCCCGGCCTGGGTGCGGTCGAGGCGCGAATTGTCGCGGTCGTATTCGTTGTCCAGGTAGTGATTGACCTGCGGCTGCAACGACAGGGTCGGGTAGGCTTCGGCCTTGGCCTGGGCCAACTCGGCCTGAGACTGCGCACGCAAGGCCAGGGCCATCAGCACCGCTGGCAAACGCTCGTCGCCGCCTTGGGTGCGGCTGCAGGCACCCTCGAGTTGGCGCGGTGACTCCTCGGCCAGCGCCGGTGGCGAGATGCGCCCGAGCAGCGCCGCCAGGGTCGAGCGCCAGCGTTGGTGCTGCGCTTGATATTCAGCGAAGGTGGCCCGCGCGCTTTCGACCCGTGACTCGGCCTGCACCGTGTCGGAACGGGCGCTGGCGCCCATGTCGCTGCGTTGTCGGGCGAGCTCGACGATGTCGCCGACGCCGCGGATCTGCTCGCGGGCAATCAGCGTCAGTTGCTCGTAGCGGCGGGTTTCGATCCAGGCATAGGCGGTGTCGCGGGCAAGGTCATCGAGCACCAGCAGGATGTTGGCCTGGGCCCGGGCGGCAGCGGCGCGGGCGGCGCTGACGGCGTTATCGACTTTGCCGAAGTCATACAGCATCTGCTTGAGCGACAGATTCAATGCCTGGCTGCTGCGGTCGGCGCCGTTGCCGGTGTCGTAGCCGCCGCGCAGGCCGCCGGAAATCTGCGGGTAATAACCGGCGCGGGCGACGTTGATGCCTTCGCCCTGCTTGTATAGGTTGCCCACCGCCTCGGCGATGCTGGGGTGCCACTGAGCGGCCATCAGCACCGCTTCGTCGATGCCGAGGCGGTCGCCAGCTATTGCCGACTGGCCGACCGGCGCGCGCGCCGGCACGGCATCCGGCGCATCGCGCAACAACGACGGGCCGATCTGGCGCAGTTGCGGGTCTATGTCATCGGCCGCCATGGCGACCGGGTAAAGGTTGCACGCGAGGAGCCCGAGGGCTCCCAGTAACAGCGGTGACAGCTGACAGCCTCGCTTCACAGGTTTCCCTTACTGCTGGTCGTCCTTGCCGCCGGTTGCCCGGCGGGGTTCATCAGCTTCAAACAACGTGGATGCCGTTCTGTACCCACAAGTGGTGGCTTGGATCCTCCTGGGCGGTGTATTGGCTATAGTCGATACCGTCGGCATTCTGCTGGCCGGTCAGGGTCCAGTTGTCGCTGAGCTGCACGGTATCGTTGCTGTCACCCTTGATCAGCAGGGTGTCGTTGGCGCTTTCGGTCACCGCTACCACGTCGGCCAGGCTCAGGCTCAAGGTCACCGAACTGCTGTCGTTGAGGTCGATCACCTCGATGTCGTGCAGGCGCCCAACCAGGTTGCCGAGGTCGATACTGGCATCGCCGCCGGCCCACAACAGGGTGTCGGTACCGCTGCCGCCGTCGACGTTGGTGAACTGCTGATCGACGATCACCAGGGTGTCGTCACCAGCGCCGCCGGTCAGGCTGATTGCTCCACCATGACTACCGTCGAGGTGGTCGTTGCCATCGCCGCCGTGCAGCCCTTCGACCGCAGTGCTGGCAGCCACACTGAACAGCGCGCCAGCGTCATCGTCGCCGCCGGCCAGCAGCGCCGAGGTAGCGGTGAAGGCTGCTGCGTTGTTCAGGCCAATGGTCAGGGTGGCGGTGTCGGTGGTGCCGTTGGGGTGGGTCAATTCGTAGGTGAAGGTGTCCTGCTGGCCAATCACGGCTGCGCTCAGGCCAGGCTTGAGGGTATAGCTGTAGCTGCCATCTGCCTGCACCAGCAGCGTGCCGTAGGTGCCGGTAACACTGATGCCGTTGTAGCCGGGGATGGCATAGGTGTTGGCCGCCACCAGCACACTGAGCACGGTCAGGCTGGAGCCGAGGGTATCGCTGCCGGTACCGGTGGTGTCGTTGAGCAGGTTGCCGCTGACCGGGGTGTAGCCACTGACTACGAATTCCTTGGTGTAGGTCGTGGTGGTGTTGATAGTGGTGGCAATCGAAGCGGCCAGGCCAATGCCGCCGGCGCTGACGCGAATCTGATACGAACCTGGCCCCTTGTCCTGGAAGGTGTACGCTGCGCCGCCGCCGAGCAGGCTGACCAGTGAGCCGCCGGTAACGGTTTGCTCAACTACATACAGACCTGTTGCCGGGTTGAGCTTGAGCAGCTCGATCTTGGTGCCGCTGAGCAGCCCGAGCAGATTGCTCGAGTTGAGCACTACCTGAAGGTCGGCAGTGGTATCGACCGCAACCGTATTGGTTGCCGACGTCACCGAGCGGTTGCCAATCAGCGGCAAGCTCAGGTTGGCCAGGTTGGCGCTGCCGCTGGTTTCCCGGTTGACCAGACTGATACCGGTGCTGTCGAGGTCGTTGACCGCGTCGACCACGGCGGCTGGTGCGCTGTAGTTGTTGTCGTTCCAGATCTCGGTGGCTTGTGGGCTGTCGATGCGCACGTAGAGATTGGCGGTGTCTTTGAGGCCGTTGGCATGCAGCAGCTGATAGCTGAACACATCGACCTTGCCCACACTCGACGGGCTGCCGTTGGGGGTATAGCTGTAGCTGCCATCGGCGCGGATCAGCAAGGTGCCGTACAGACCCTGCACTTCGGTGGCGGCGCCGGCGGAGACGTAGCTGCCGTTTTTCAGTACCTGCACCACCGCGCCGTTGTCCGGGCCGGTCTGGTCGACGCTGCCATCGGTGCCAGGGTCGCTGAGGACGTTGCCGGTGGTCGGCGTGCCGGTGCCGGTGAACTGGGTCAGGCTGGTGGACTGCACGTCAAGGCTGGTGGTGACTGTGGTCAGCAGACCGATACCGGTACTGTTGACCGTTAGCCGGTAGTCACCCGCCAGCAGTTCACCGATATTGACCCGCACACCCTGGCCCAGCGGCAGCAGGATCAGGTCGAGCAGCCCCTGGCTGTTGCCGGTGGCGAGGGTGACCCAGGCGCCAGCAGCATTCTTGACCTGCAGGGTGTAGGTCGCGCCGTCGAGCAAGGCCAGGGCGCTGCTGGTGCTGAGGGTCAGGGTCGGGTCGGCAGTAGTGCCGGCGGCGACCGTCCAGGTGAAGGTTTTCGAGAAGCCGGACAACAGCGTACTGAAGCTGTCGGTGAAGGTCTTGGTGGTGATGACCGGGGCCAGGTTCACCGTGGCTACCGCCAGATTGTCGCTGGCCGAGACTGGCGCGTTGGCGTCGACGTCCGGCGCGATCAGCGCAACCCCGGCGGAGACGTTGTTGCGCGGGTCGGTAAGGGTGATCGAAAGGGCCTGGCCGTTATCCTGGGCAGGGCTCAGGGTGACCGTGAAGGTGCCGTCCGGATTGACCGTAGCGGGCTGCGAAACGACCCCGCTGGGACCGCGCACCGTCACCGTCGCGCCAGGCTCGCCGCGCCCGGTGATGACGCTGCCATCGGCATTGATCACCAAATTGCTGGCGATGGCGGGTGGCGTGATGTCCGGAGCAGTCAGGGCCACCCCGGAGGTATTGCCCGCGGCATCGCTCTGGTTGACCGTCAAGGCCTGGTTGTCGACCTGCGCCGCCAGCAAGCTGACCACGAACAGGCCGTTGGCGCCGACGATGGCGCTGCCCAGCACTACGCCGCCGGCGCCGAGCACGGTGATCTTGTTGCCAGCGATGCCGGCGCCGCTGACCAAGGTGCCAGCGGCATTGATGGTGGCGGTGGGGGCGGGCGGTGGCGTGGTGTCCGGCGCGCCGATGGTGGTGGTGCCGGAGATATTGCCAGCGGCGTCGGCCTGGCGCACGGTCAGCACCTGGCCGTCGTTCTGGGTAGCGGTGAGATTGACGGTAAATTGCCCGTTGGGGCCGACCACGGCGGTGCCCAGCGGTGTGCCTGTAGCCGAGAACACGCTAACGGTGGCACCGATTTCGCCCGTGCCACTGAGCTGGGTGCCCAAGCCATCGACCAGCAAGTTGCCTGGCGGGTTGGGCGCCTGCACGTCAGGAGCGGTGAAGCCGATGTTGTCGGACAGATTGAGGGCAGCGTCGCGCTGGCTGACCTCAAGGATCTGGCCATTGAGCTGCGGCGCGTTGAGATTGATGTTGAAGGCGCCGCCGGCGTTGACCTGGCCACTGCCGAGCAGATTGCCCTGCGTATCCCGTACGAACACGGTGGCTCCCGCCTCACCGGTGCCGGTCAGGACCAGACCGTTGCTGGACAGTACGCTGACTACCGGTATCGCAGGTGGAGTGGTATCACCGGCCTGGACAATGACCGGGGCCGATTCGCCGGCGTCGGCTGCGTCGGCGGTTACCGATAGCAGCTCGCCATTGCGTTGCGCCGGGTTCAGGGTCACGGTGAAGCTGCCGTCCAGCTGAGTGACGATGCTCGAGCCAATGGGCTGACCGGCAGCGTTGGACACGGTGATGATGGCGCCGAGAGAAGAGGTGCCGGTCAGCGTCAGGCCATCACCGGCTAGTACGACATTGAGCGGGGCCTCTGTGAGCGGGATCAGCGGCGGGGTGTAGTCGGCCGGGGCCGACGGATTACCGGCGGCATCGGTCTGCACCACGCTTACTAGCAGACCTGGCTGCGCCGGGGTATCGAGCGCAAACTGGAACGTGCCGTTGGCGAACACGGTGCCTTCGCCTATCTTCGCGCCGTTCTGCGTGACAATCACACTGGCGCCCGCCTCACCGCGTCCGCTGATCACGCTGTAGGTCGCGTCGATCACCAGGTTGCTCACCGGCGTCGGTGGGCTGTTGTCTTCAGCGGTGACAGGGACAGCTGGCGCGGCATTGCCAGAGGCGTCAGTGGCAACCACTTGGAGAACCTGGCCGTCGTTCTGCGCCGGGTCGAGCGCCACGTTGAAACTCCCGCCCGCAGGCACCTCGATAGTACCGACCACGGTGTTGTCCGGGGCGCGTACGGTGATAAAGCTGCCGACCTCGCCAGTCCCGCTGAGCAGCGTGCCATCAGCGCTGACACTGAGGCCTGTGGGTTGCGCCGGCGGGGTCAGGTCAGGTGCGGTGACGGCGAAGGCCGGCGACGGATTGCCGGTCGCGTCCTGAGCAACGATGCTCAGCACCTGGCCGTTCAGTTGCGCCGGTGACAGGTTCAGCACAAAGCTGCCGTCGGCGCCGATGTTGCCCTGGCCGACCAGATCGCCCTTGTCGTTGAGCACGGTCAGCCGCGCGCCGGCCTCACCGGTGCCGTTCAACTGGGTGCCGCTGGCGTTGATGGTAGCGTTGACTGCAGGCGGTGGGGTGGTGTCCGGAGCGGTCGCCGGGGTGCTTGGCGACAAGTTGCCCTTGGCATCCTCGAGGGTCACCTGGAGCTGCTGGCCATTATTTTGCGACGGGCTCAAAGCCACCACGAACCGGCCATCGTCGCCAACCTGCACGGTGCCGATTTCAGTACTGCCGAGGTATACCCTGGCGGTACTGCCTGGCTCACCGACGCCGCTGAGCTCGCTGCCATCAGCATTCAGCTGCAGTTGCACAGGTGCCGCAGGCGGGGTCAGGTCAGGTGCCTCGACGCTGACCGGCTGGCTGACGTTGCCGGGCGGATCGGCCTGTTGCACCGCGAGCACTTGCTGGTTGATCTGCGCGGGCGTGAGCATGATCTCGAAGCTGCCGTCGGCAAGCACTTTGGTGGTGCCCAGCAACGAGCCGTTGGCATCGGTCACGGTGACGGTTGCGCCGGCTTCACCGCGGCCCGCGATCATGCTGCCGTCGGTACTGATAGTCACCGCAGTGAGCTGCGCCGGCGGGGTGAAGTCAGGGGTATCGAGAGTTGCTGGCGCAGAGACGTTGCCGGCCAGGTCGGTCTGGGTCAGGCTGAGCCGTTCGGCATTGCCCAGGGCAGGGTTGAGGGTGAGGGTAAAGAAGCCGTTGGCATCGACCAATGCTTCGCCCAGCGGCGCGCCATCCGGGCCGCTGACCTTGACCGTGGCCCCGGCCTCGCCGCGACCAGTCAGGGTCGCGCCGTCGCTGGCAATCGCCAGCGCCGTCAGCGCATCCGGTGCGGTGATATCGGCCGCGGTGGTGCTGGCCGCCGGCGATTGGTTGCCGGCGTTGTCGGTAAGCACGACCTGCAGGCTTTGGCCGTTGGCCTGGATCGGATTGAGCGAGACCTGGAAGCTGCCGTCGTCACGCACGATGCCGCTGCCGAGGACGCTGCCGTCAGCGGCCAGTACAGTGACTTTGCTGCCAGCCTCGCCGGTGCCGCCGAGCAGCGTGCCGCCGCCAGTGACGGCGAGGTTGCCCGGTGGGTTCGGGGCGAGCAGATCGGGTGCGGTCAGGCTGACGCTGTTGGATTCGTTGCCGGCGGCATCGGTCTGGCTGGCGCTGAGCGCCTCGCCATTGCGCTGCGGAGCAGTCAGTTGCAGGCTGAACCGGCCGTCGGCGCCGACCACCCCTTCGCCCAGATCCAATCCGCCAGGGCCGCTGATGCTGACCCGCGCGCCGGGCTCGCCACGTCCGGTGAGGGTCAGCCCATCACTGGCCAGTTGCAGTTCGCTGAGCGGCTGCGGCGCAGTGGTATCCGGCGCCTGCAGGGTGGCCGGCAGCGAAGCGCTGCCGTCGGTGCCGACTGCGCCGACCTGCAGGGTTTCACCGTTGGCCTGGACGCTGTTGAGCGCCACCGTAAAGGTGCCGCCTGCCGCTACCACCGCAGTGCCAAGCACTACGCCGCCTCGGCCGTACACCGTCACCGTGCTGCCGGCAGTGCCGCTGCCGGTCACGCTGAGGCCATCTGCGGCCAGCAGCAAATTACCGGGGATATCCGGCGCCAGGCTGCCTGGTGCAGTGACAGTTTCGGCGGGCGAGGCGTTGCCGCTGGCGTCGCTCTGTACCACGCTGAGATTGCTGCCGACGATTGCCGCCGGGCTCAGGTTGACCGTGAAACGGCCGTCCGCAGCCACTGTGCCGGTCCCCAGCAAGGTGCCATCGGCTGTCCGCACTGCCACCGTTGCGCCAGCTTCGCCGGTGCCGGCCAGGCTGGCGCCATTGGCGGCCACGGCCAGGTTGGCGGCGGCGGCGGGCGGGGTAGTGTCAGGCGCGGTGAAGCTGCCGGGTTGGGACACGTTGCCAGCGGCGTCGGTGGCGGTCACTTGCAAGGTCTGACCGTTGGCTTGGACGCTGTTGAGCGTGACCTGGAAGGTGCCATTGCTGGCTGCGACCACGCTACCGAGAACATTGCCGGCACTGTCGCGGACGGTGACCGTACTGCCCGCCTCGGCGGTGCCGCTCAGTTGCACGCCGTTACTGGCCAACAGCAGATTCGCAGGCTCTGCGGGAGGGGTCAGGTCCGGAGCTGTCACGGCCACAGGCGCTGAGGTGTTGTTGCTGGCGTCGCTCTGGGTAACGCTCAGGCGCTGGGCGTTGAGTTGTGCGTTATCCAGGGTCAGGGTAAAGCTGCCGTTGGCGGCGACGTTGCCGCTGCCGATGATGGTGCCATCCGGTCCGCGCACCGTGACGCTGGCGCCGGGTTCGCCGAGGCCGGTCAAGGTCAGGCCATTGTTGTTGAGCATCAAGTTGGTCAGCGGTGCCGGTGGAGTCAGGTCAGGCGTGTTGACCGAGGTCGCGGGTGAGGTATTGCCCGCGGCGTCGTGCTGGGTCACGCCGATCGGCTGGCCGCTGGCCTGTGGGGTGCTGAAGAGCACGCTGAAGCGTCCATCGACACCTACTGTGGCGGTACCGAGCAAGGCCCCGGCGCTGTTGCGCACCTCGACACTGGCACCGGCTTCGCCCAGACCGGAAAGCTGACGGCCGTCGGCGCTGAGCACGGTTTGGGTAACCGCCGCAGGTGGCGTGCGATCCGGTGTGGCCAGGCTGGCGGGGGCAGAAACATTACCAGCCGCATCGCTCAGGGTGACCTGCAGGGGTGCGCCGCTGGTTTGCGCTGCCGGCAGGGTGATCTGGAACTGGCCGGCCGGGTTGACGGTACCGGTAGCCAGCACCGCGCCACTGGCGTCGCGCACGGTGACGATGGCCCCGACTTCGCCCTGCCCGCTGACCACGGTAGCTGCGCTATTGAGGCTGACGCCGCTGGCCGCCAGGGGCGCTTGCAGGTCTGGCGCAGTGGTCGTCGCTGCCAGCGAAACGTTGTTGCTGGCGTCGCTCTGGGTGACGGTCAACAACTGCGCATTGGCTTGTGGCGGAGTGAGGCTGATGCTGAACAGGCCGGTGCTGGCGACCGTCGCCGAACCGAGCAAGGTGCCATTGGCATCCACTACCGAAACGGTCGCGCCGACCTCGCCGCTACCTGTCAGCAGGCTGCCGCTGCGGTCAATCGCCAGTTGTGTTGGCGCTTCAGGCGCCGTGGTGTCCTCAGCCGTGACGATAGCCGGTACCGAAGGTTTGCCTGCGCCAAAGCGCGCGTTGACCTGCAGAGTCTGGGCGTTGAGTTGAGCGTTGCTGAAGAACACCCGGAAGATACCATCGCTGCCCACCGTCGCAGTACCCAGGGTGTCGCCGGCGGAGGTCACAGTGATCAGTGCACCGACTGTGCCCATGCCGGTCAGGACAAAGCCGTCGGCGCTGAGGTCGAGGTCGGTCGGTGTTGCGACTTCGCTGCCATCCGGGCCGGCCAGCGGTGTGCTGGCTTCGCCGCCCGGGTCCTTGACCACTACAGAGGCGCTGTCGCCGCTGGCCAGCGGCGGTTTGATCGGCACCACGAAGCTGCCGTCCGGGCCTGCCACCACGCTACCTATATCCTTGCCGTCGGCGTCACGCACGACCACCGTGCTGCCGGGCTCGGCGTTGCCGCCGACGCTGGTACCATCAGGGCTGACGCTGATATCGGTCGCTTCTGCGGGTACGGTGGTGTCAGGGGCGGTGATCGGCAGCACCGGGCTGGTGTTGGTTGCCGCATCGACAGCCTCCAACAACAGCGGTTGACCGTTGTTCTGGCTGCCTGGCAGCTGCACGCTGAAGCTACCGTCTGCCTCGACATCCCCTCTGATCAACTCGATGCCGTTGGCATCGCGAATGATCACCTCGGTGGCACCTGGAGCGGTGCCGGTGACCTTGCCGTCATTGGCCACGCTGACGTCGATGGGCAGGACTGGCGGGGTCAGGTCGGGCGCGGTGACTGGCACCACAGCGGATTCATTGCGGCCATCGGTGGCGACCACGCTCAAGCCCTGGCCGTCTTTCTGCGCTGGGTCGAGAATGACGCTGAAATCGCCGCTTTGTGGCACGGTGGTGCTGCCGATCACAGTGCCGGCAGCGTCACGTACTTCGACCGTGCTGCCCGCTTCGCCCCTGCCACTGACCTGGGTGCCATCGGCGTTGACCTGCACGCCGGTTGGCAGGGTCGGGGCAGTAGTGTCGATGGCGTTGATCGGCACGCTCGGGGAGGTCTGCCCTTGCAGGTCGGTGACAGTTACCGACAATTGCTCGCCCGCGACCGGCACGGGGTTGAGCTGGAGGCTGAAGCTGCCGTTGTCAGGCACCACCACACTGCCGATGAGGTCCCCGTTCGGGTCGCGCACCTGAACCGTCGTGCCGGGTTCGGCCTGACCGCTGATCAGGTTGCCGCCCGCATTGAGTTGCACCCCTTGAGCAGCTTCAGGGGCTTGCAGGTCTGGCGCGGTCAGGGTGTCCGGCTCGGAGATGTTGCCAGCCTGGTCCTTTTGCGTGGCGGTCAGAGTCTGGCCGTTGAGCTGGACGGGATTGAGGGCGATCTGGAAGCTGCCATCGCCCTGCACGGTTGCGCTGCCAAGGATGACGCCGCCAGTGCCGGTCACGGTGACGACGCTGCCGGGTTCACCGCGTCCACTGAGCACACTGCCGTCCGCCGCCAATACCAGGCCGGTGGGCGCATCGGGGGCCTGGCCGTCAGGGGCGGTGACGGGCACTGTGGTGGAGATATTGCCCGCCGGATCGCGCTGCTCGACGGTCAGTGCCTGGCCGTTGTTCAGGGCTGGGCTGAGGGGAATCGTGAAGCCGCCGTTGGCTTGCACTACCGCGCTGCCGAGCACTGTACCGTCAGCGGCGCGTACGGTTACGGTAGCGCCAGGTTCGCCAAGGCCCGTGATCTGGCTACCGGTGCCATTGATCGCCTCATTGCTGATCGGCTCCGGTGCCTGAGTGTCGGGCGCAGTGAAGTCGACCGGACCGGCGCTGTTGCCGCGGCTGTCGGTGGCTTCGACGGTCAGTTTCTCGCCGTTGCGCTGGGGCTGGTTGAGGGTCACGCTGAAGTTGCCGTCGGCGCCTACCGTGCTACTGCCCAGCACGGTACCGTCGGCAGCCCGCACGGTGACCAGCGAGCCGGCCTGACCGACACCGGTCAGTTGGGTGCCGGCGATATCCAGTGCCATCTGCGCCGGTTGCAACGGGCCGTCGAGGTCCGGCGCAGTTGTGCTGGCGCTGGACTCGTTGCCCGCCGCATCGCGCAGCTCGACGTCGAGCACCTGGCCATCGGTCTGGGCGGGGGCGAGGGTGACGGTGAATACGCCATTGGCGCCTACCAGCGCAGTGCCCAGCAAATTGCCCTGAGCGTTGCGCACTTCTACTGTGGTGCCGGCTTCGCCGCGGCCGGTCAGGATCACGCCGTTGGCGCTGATCTGCAGGTCACTGGCTTCGCCTGGCGGGGTGATATCCGGGGCAGTGATCTGCGCTGGCAGTGAACTGCTGGCGCCATCCACCGCAACCACGTCAAGCAATTCGCCGTTGGCTTGCGCCGGGTTCAGCGGCAGGGTGAAGGTACCGCCCGCGCCGACCACCGTGCTCGCCAGGACATTGCCTTGGGCATCACGAACGTCAATCCGCGTACCCGGGGTAGCACTGCCGCTGATCGAGCTGCCGTCCGCGGCCAGGCTGAGATTGCTCGGGGTCGCTGGGATGGGCGTAGTGGGTACGGTCAGGTCGAGTTCCGGCGAGGTGTTGCCGGCGGCATCCTTCTGCACCAGGCTGATGGCCTGGCCCGCAGCGGCGGGGGTATCCAGATCGAACAGGAAGGTGCCGTTGGCGCCGACTGTGCCAGTGCCGAGTAGGGCGCCATTGGCATCCCGCACCTCGACGATGGCACCTGCTTCACCACGACCGGCAATGGTCAGACCGCCATTGCCCACGGTCACGCCGCTGATGATCGTTGGCGCAGTGATGTCCGGGGCGTCGTAAGCCAGCGGCGTCGATGCGTTGCCGGCCAGGTCGATGACGCGGATATCGAGCACTTCACCATTGGCCTGAGGTGGGTTGAGGGTCAGGGTGAAGGTGCCGTTGGCAGCCACGATGGCGCTGCCGAGCAAATCGCCATTGGCGGCGCGGACCTCGACCCGGGCGCCTGGCTCGGCGCTGCCGCTGAGGGTCTCGCCAGCGCTCAGGCTGAGGTTGGTGGGCTGGGCGGGGGCCTGCAGGTCAGGGCTGAGCAGCGTAGCTGGGGCCGAGGCATTGCCTGCGGCATCGGTCAGGGTGACTTGCAGGCTTGAGCCGTCGGTAACGGCGGCAGGCAGTTGCAGGTTGAAGCTGCCGTCGGCCAGGACGGTGCCGATCGCGAGCAGATTGCCTTGAGCGTCGAGCACCTTCACGGTGCTGCCAGGCTCGCCGCGACCCGATACCGTACGCCCGTCTCCGCTGATAGCGAGTCCGCTGGCCGGGTTTGGTGAAGTAGTGTCGGGGCTGTCCAGGTCGGGTGCGCTGACACTCCCGGGCGCAGAGAGATTGCCCTTGGCATCGGTGGCGGTAACCTGCAGTGCTTCGCCGTCTACCTGGGCCGGATTCAAGGCGATGGTGAACACGCCGGTTGGGCCGACCACAGCTGTGCCGAGTTCAACGCCATTGGCGCCCACCACTCGCACCGTGCTGCCAGGCTCGGCGCGGCCGCTGAGCTGGCTGCCATCAGCGCTGACCACAAGCTGGCTGGGGGCAGCGGGCGCGGTGATATCCGGTGCGCTGATCTGCACCGGCAGCGACACGCCGCCGTTGCCATCAAGGGCAACTACGTCGAGTAACTGACCGTTGGCCTGCGCTGGATTGAGCACCACGATAAAGGTGCCTTCGGCGCCGACCACGACGCTGCCGATCACGTTGCCATTGGCATCACGCACCTGAATGCGGCTGCCAGGCGGGGCACTGCCGCTGAGCGAACTGCCGTTGGCAGCGATGCTCAGGTCACTCGGGCTTAGCGGGGTGGCGGTAAGGGGCACATCGAACGGCAGCGGCGCTGACGCATTGCCACTGGCGTCGGTCTGCACCACGTTCAGGCGCTCGCCTGGCTGCACGGCGCCGTTGAGTTCGATCAGGAAGGTACCGTTGGCAGCTACTGTGCCGCTGCCGAGCAGCAGGCCATTGCTGTCGCGTACTTCGACCGTGGCACCGGGCTCACCGCGGCCGCCCAATACTTGCCGATCCGGACCGACAACCAGGCCACTGACTGCGGCTGGGGCGGTGGTGTCGGGGGCATTGAACTGGAGTGGCGCCGAGGTGTTCTGGGCGGCGTCGACCAGGCGCACGTCCAGCGCTTCACCGTTGGCCTGGGGCGGATTCAACGTCAGGCTGAAACTGCCGTCGGCAGCCACAACGCCGCTGCCGATCAGGGCGCCTGAGGCGTCGCGGACCTGCACCGTGGTGCCTGGCTCGCCTTTACCGGTCAGGGTGGCTCCGTTGCTCAGCTGCAGGTCGGTGGGCTGCGCAGGTGCAAGCAGGTCGCGCGACACCACGCTGCCGGCGGCGGAGACGTTGCCGGCCGCATCGGTGAGGGTGACCTGCAACGTGCTGCCGTCGAGCACGGCAGGGTCGAGGGTAATCTGGAAGGTGCCGTCGGCGCCGACGGTGCCGCTGCCCAGCAGGTTGCCGTCAGCATCGCGCACCTGCACGGTGGTACCCACTTCGCCGCGACCGCTCAGTTGTTTGCCGGTGCCGGCGATGACCAGATCGGTTGGCGCATTCGGCGCAGTGGTGTCGACCGGCGGCGTATCGATGTCCGGGGCTGTGGTGTTGCCAGGCGCTGAGGTGTTGCCGGCAGCATCTGTAAGGGTCACCTCGAGCGCCTGGCCGTTGGTTTGTGGCGGGCTCAGGGTGACATCGAAACGGCCGTCGGCACCGACTGTGCCGGTGCCGATCAAGTTGCCCGCCGCGTCACGGATGTTGACCGTGGTGCCGGCTTCGCCCCGGCCGCTCAGGCGCAGGCCATCAGGCGAGACCAATAGATCGATCGGGCTGGCCGGGGCGGTGGTGTCGCCTGGGTTCGGTGAGCTGCCACCGCTGCTGCCACCGCCACCGCCGCCGCCACCGCCGACTGCCGCCGCAGCGCCGCCGGCGCCCAGCAAGCCCAGGGCCGCGATGGCAAAGGTGTTGGTCCCGCTGCCGGCAACGCCGACCCCGGCCATCAGCTCATCCAGCGAGGCGATGTCCTCGAAGGTGAAGCCGGTAAAGGCCTCTGCGTTGTACTGGGCGTGCCAGAGCGTGCCGTCTTCGCCGACGAAGACCATGTCGCTCTGCTCGCCCGCCGCGTCGACTACAAAGAAGTTGCCGATGGTGACCTTTTCGCCCGACTTGAGCGTGACGATCAGGTCCTGGCCGCTGCGAGTGACGGTGGCCACTTCGCCTGGCGGCACTGGCATCTGCACCAGGCCCGGCCCTTTCAGGCTCAGATTGCCCCAGGCGTTCTGGGTAACGGCGGCGGTTTGCTTGTCGGCAACGACGATGTTGTCCATAGGTGCTCCCTGCTGATGGCCCGGCGGTGAACACAGACCAGAGGGCCGGCGCAGACGTGCGCAGCGGCCGTCCAGAGCGGTCCTTGTTCACCGGTAGTAAGGGAGATATAGCAGCCGTGCGGGAGCCAACCAGAGGCTTTCTGGGTTAATCCTTTTGTGCAGTCGTCCTCATTTGAGGCCTAGCCGACGACATAAACGGCTGAGGTTTGCCCGGTCCAGACCGAGCTCGCGAGCCGCGCTCGCCCAGTTGTTCTGGTGCCTTTGCAGGCAGGCCTCAATTAGCTGGCGTTGATAAGTATCGACGGCCGTACGCAGGTCGCCGTTCGTCGTCTGAATCGCATCTGCGGGCAGCGGCAGAGCCGCGGCTGGCATGGGCGCTACGCTGCGCAGGTCGAGGTCAGCGGCCTGCAGGGTGAGAATGCGCGGGCGCTGTGCTTGCTGGCCAAGCGCCTTGAGCGCTGAACGGCCAATGAGGTGTTCCAGCTCGCGCACGTTGCCTGGCCAGTCGTACGCCAGCAGTGCGGCCTGGGCTTCGCTGCTCAGACGCAGGCTGTTCAAGCCCAGGCGCGAGCGGTTTTGTTCGAGGAAGTAACCGGCCAGCAGCAGCACGTCGCGGCCGCGCTCGCGCAGCGGCGGCACCTGCAAGGGGTACACACTCAAGCGATGATAGAAGTCGGCGCGGTAACGGCCGTTGCGCACTTCGTCGGCGAGGTCGCGGTTGGTCGCGGCGATCAAGCGCACGTCGACATGGTGCTCGCGGTCCGAGCCGAGCCGTTGCAATTGGCCGCTTTGCAGCACTCGCAGCAGCTTGGCCTGGACCGTCAGCGACAGCTCGCCGACCTCATCCAGGAACAAGGTACCGCCGTTGGCCAGTTCGAACTTGCCGCGACGCTCGCCATGGGCGCCGGTGAAGGCGCCGCGGACATGGCCGAACAGCTCGCTCTCGACCAGGGTATCCGGCAGCGCTGCGCAGTTGAGGCTGATCAGCGGCTTGTTGGCGCGGCCGCTGGCCTGGTGCAGGGCCTGGGCGACCAGCTCCTTGCCGACGCCGGTTTCGCCGGTGATCAACACGGTCAGGTCGCTGCTGCCGACCAGGCGGATTTCTTCGAGCAGATGGGTGTGGGCCTTACTCTGGCCGATCAGCTCCTTGTCCTGGCCACTGGCCTGACGATAGACCTCGGCTCGCTGGTGCTCGTCCTCGGCGCGCAGGGCCAGGTGCTGAATCCGCTCGGCGACGGTGACCGTGGCGGCGGCGAGGCTGGCGAAGGCCTGCAAGGCTTCCAGTTCCAGGCTCTGAAACTGCCCCGGGGTCAGTGCATCTAGGGTCAGCAGACCCCACGGCTGCTCGTCGACCAGCAACGGGCAGCCCATGCAGTCGTGGACCTCCAGGTTGGCGTCGGGGGCGTTGACCAGACCGTCGTACGGGTCGGGCAGGTCGCTGTCACTGGCGAAGCGGGTCGGTTCGCTGTGGCCGAGCAGAATCTTGAAGCGCGGATGCTCGCTGACCCGAAAGCGCCGGCCAAGGGTATCCGGGGCAAGCCCGTCGACCGCCAGCGGCACCAGCCATTCGCCATCCAACCGGAGCAACGCAGCCGCGTCGCAAGGCAGCAGGCTGCGCATGGCTTGCAGCAAGCGCCGGTAGCGTTCCTGGTCGGGCAGATCGCGGGACAGGTCGCTGACCAGCGGGAGAAGGGCGGTGAGCAGTGGCTTTGTGGTCATAAAGACTCCTTTTGGTCTTTATGACTATAGTCCGGGATTGGTCATTTTGACACTGCCTGGTTGAATGTCCCGGTTTTGCTGGGGCGAATAGTTGGCATGATTGCTGTAACAGCATCTGCATCCATTTGAAGCCCCTCAGGAGTTGCTGCAATGCTCAATGCCGACCAACGTGCAATCGTCAAAGCCACCGTACCGTTGCTGGAAAGCGGAGGGGAAGCGCTGACCACCCATTTCTATAAAATGATGCTCAGTGAATACCCAGAGGTACGTCCGCTGTTCAACCAGGCTCACCAGGCCAGCGGCGATCAACCGCGGGCGCTGGCCAATGGCGTACTGATGTATGCCCGCCATATCGACCAGCTCGAGCAACTGGGCGGTTTGGTCGGTCAGATCATCAACAAGCATGTCGCCTTGCAGATCCTGCCTGAGCACTACCCGATCGTCGGTCGTTGCTTGCTGCGCGCCATCGAGGAAGTATTGGGCAAGGACATCGCCACACCTGCGGTGATCGAAGCCTGGGCCGGCGCCTACGGCCAGCTGGCCGACATCCTCATCGGCGCTGAAGAAGGCCTGTATCAGCAGAAGGAGCAGGCCACTGGCGGCTGGCGTGGCGCGCGTAAGTTTCGCTTGGTACGCCGCGAACAGGAAAGCAGCGAGATCGTCTCGTTCTATTTTGCCGCGCAGGACGGCCAGCCGGTGCTCAAGGCCGAGCCTGGTCAGTACATCGGCCTGCAGCTGTTCATCGATGGCATCGAGCAGCGCCGCAACTATTCACTGTCGGCATTGAGCGATGGCCAGCAGTACCGCATCAGCGTCAAGCGGGAGGCGGGCGGCAAGGTCTCCAACTATCTGCATGAGCAGCTGATGGTGGGCGATACGCTCAATCTGTTCCCACCGTCAGGCGACTTCACCCTGGCGGCGAGTGACAAGCCGTTGGTACTCATCAGCGGTGGGGTCGGCATCACACCGACCTTGGCCATGCTCGAGGCTGCCCTGACGACGCAGCGTCCGGTACATTTCATTCATTGCGCGCGTAATGGCGCAGTGCATGCCTTCCGCGACTGGGTCGACGCGCTGGCTGAGCGTCATCCGCAGCTCAAACGCTTTTATTGCTACGCCGAAGCGGGGCAGGGCGCAGACGCCGTGGGCCTGTTGAGCGAGCAGCAATTGGCCGCATGGCTGCCGCAGGAGCGGGATGTCGATGCTTACTTCCTGGGGCCGAAGGCATTCATGGCGGCGGTCAAACGCCAGCTCAAAGGGTTGGGTGTGCCCGAAGCGCAGAGCCGTTACGAATTCTTCGGGCCGGCGGCTGCGCTGGAGTAAACCCGTTGTTACAGCCGGCTCGCGCGATCACGGGCCGGCTGCGGCTTAATCTCGCTTTAATCCCGCTATCCTTCACTTGCGTGTGTCGAGGCGCCTGCGCCTGCCCGGCATTCGCCCGCCTATATACAGGGCCGTCGTTGAACTGAAGAGGTTTGGCTCGGTCCTAGTGTCTCCGGAGAGTGGCGCTTGCCGTTGCCTCGACGCATCCACGCTCATGGCCAGCGTGTAAACTGCCCAGCGGCTGGCCTGCGTGCTGTCACTCTCCCTCGAAGGAATCGGCAATGAACGAACAACTCTCGCGCCTGAACCGTGAACGGCGCTTTCTGGCCCTGCTGGGCCTGATCTGCCTGGCGCTGATTGGCGGCGCGCTGTATATGCAGATTGTCCTCGGCGAGGCGCCATGCCCGCTGTGCATCCTGCAACGCTATGCATTGCTGCTGATCGCGCTGTTTGCCTTCATCGGCGCGGCAATGCCCAACCGCCGGAGCCTGACCCTGTTCGAAGGGCTGGTGGTACTCAGTGCCATTGGTGGAATCGTTGCGGCTGGGCGCCATGTGTATATACTCGCCAACCCTGCGGTCAGTTGCGGTATCGACACCCTGCAACCGATCGTCGATGACTTGCCACTGGCCAAGGTCTGGCCACTGGCGTTCCAGGTCGAGGGTTTCTGCAGCACGCCATACCCTCCGCTGCTGGGTCTGTCGCTGGCGCAATGGGCGCTGCTGGCGTTCGTGCTGACCGCGATTCTGGTGCCGGTAGGCATCTATCGCAACCGCAAACGGGCTTAGACCAAAGTACCGCTTGAGCGCAAGTCTGTTGCACGGCGAGAGAAGCCCCTTTTCTCGCCATTCGCTTGATCCAGATCAATGACTAAGCCTTGCAGAATCAGCGTTTCAGGCCTGTAGGACGGGGTGCGACAAACTGTCGCGAACCTGATTTTCCCTACTCCATTGTTACCGAATCTGCAAAAGACTGTTGCTCAATAAGTCATAGTCAAGGGTGGGCGACCTATCTACAATCGCCCCCAATTTCCGTTCGGCACTGCTTGCGAGTCGCAGGATTTGAAGGAAGCCACGGCCTCCTTTTTGCTGACTTCGTCAAGTTTCGCCCAACGGCGATACCGGGCGGACACCCCTCCGCGTTAACCCGCACCAAATGGACTTGGTACAGCTGTACGGGCCGTTTGCCTACACCATAAATACCGTTAAGCCCGCTAACCGCCCAGGTCCACGTTGAGGACCCCAGGCAGGAGCGAATTCGAGCCAAAATTGCTGACGCTTGGCAGGACGAAGTGTTGGTGACCAAAACACAAATTGCATTGAAGCAAGCTGATCTAGAGGTCGTGAGATGAGTAAAAAGCGTTACCCCAGACTGTTTGGCATATTGCCCTTTTTAGGCATGCTTTTACTCAGTGGGTGCAACTGGACCCTGCTCGACCCGAAGGGTCAGGTCGGCATTGAGCAAAAGAACCTTATCCTGATCGCTACCGGTCTGATGCTGCTGGTGGTTGTGCCGGTCATCATCATGACTTTGGCATTTGCCTGGAAGTATCGTGCTTCCAACAAGGCAGCCACCTACACTCCAGACTGGTCGCACTCGACCAAGATCGAACTGGCCGTGTGGATCATCCCGGTCATCATCATCGTTGCCCTGGGCTACGTGACCTACGTGTCCACGCACAAGCTGGATCCGTATCGTCCGCTGGATTCCGACGTGAAGCCGGTGCAGGTCGATGTGGTCGCGCTGGACTGGAAATGGCTGTTCATCTATCCGGAACAGGGCATTGCCACCGTCAACACGCTGGTCTTCCCGGCCAACACGCCGGTGAACTTCCGTGTGACCTCGGACGCTGTGATGAACTCGTTCTTCATCCCGGGTCTTGGTGGCCAGATCTACGCGATGGCGGGCATGACCACCAAACTGCACCTGATCGCCAACGAGAACGGTGTGTTTGACGGTATCAGCGCCAACTACAGCGGTGCTGGTTTCACCGGCATGAAGTTCAAGGCTACTGCCACTTCCCAGGCCGACTTCGAGAAGTGGGTTGCTGAAGTCAAGCAGTCGCCAAAAACGCTGAGCAAGGCTGAATACGAAGCTTTGGCCAAACCAAGCGAAAACCACCCAGTCACGCTGTACAGCGTGGCCTCGCCTGACCAGTTCCAGACCATCGTCGACAAGTACGAAGGCATGAACCGCGGTCGGCCGAACCACGAAGAACAAGGCAGCAAAGACCTGGCCACAACCCAGGGTGTGGAGTCGAGTAAGCAACCAGCTGCCGGGGCAGAGGAGTAAGAGATGTTCGGTAAATTAAGTCTGGAGGCGATCCCGTATCACGAGCCGATAGTCATGGTGACACTTGCCATGATCGCGCTGGGTGGTATCGCTGTAGTAGGTCTGATCACCTACTTCCGCAAGTGGACCTACTTGTGGACCGAGTGGCTGACGACTGTCGACCACAAGAAAATCGGCGTGATGTACATCATCGTCGCCATGATCATGCTGATCCGCGGCTTTGCCGACGCCATCATGATGCGTACCCAGCTGGCCGTGGCCACGGGTGGCGAGACCGGCTATCTGCCGCCTGAACACTATGACCAGATCTTCACCGCGCACGGTGTGATCATGATCATCTTCATGGCGATGCCGTTCTTCACTGGTCTGATGAACCTTGCGGTTCCGCTGCAGATCGGTGCACGTGACGTGGCCTTCCCGTTCCTCAACTCCCTGAGCTTCTACCTGCTGCTGGCAGGCGTGCTGCTGGTCAACATCTCCCTGGGTGTTGGTGAGTTCGCCAAGACTGGCTGGGTTGCGTATCCGCCGCTTGCGGGTATTCAGTACAGTCCGGGCGTGGGTGTCGACTACTACATCTGGGCACTGCAGCTATCGGGTCTGGGGACAACGCTGACCGGCGTCAACTTCCTCGTCACCGTGATGAAAATGCGCGCGCCTGGCATGAAGCTGATGGACATGCCGATCTTCACCTGGACCTGCACCTGGGCCAACGTGCTGATCGTGGCTTCGTTCCCGATCCTGACCGCTGCACTCGCTCTGCTGACTGTTGACCGTTATCTGGACTTCCATATCTTCACCAACGAGCTTGGTGGGAACCCGATGATGTACGTCAACCTGTTCTGGGCGTGGGGTCACCCTGAGGTTTACATTCTGATTCTGCCGGCCTTCGGCGTGTTCTCGGAAGTTACCTCGACGTTCTCTGGCAAACGCCTGTTCGGCCACCACTCGATGATTTATGCATCGGGCGCGATCGCCATTCTCGGCTTTGCAGTTTGGCTGCACCACTTCTTCACCATGGGTGCCGGCGCGAGCGTCAACACCTTCTTCGGCCTGGCGACGATGTTGATCTCCATCCCGACCGGTGTGAAGTTGTTCAACTGGCTGTTCACCATGTATCAAGGCCGCGTGCGCTTCACCGCGCCGATGCTGTGGACCCTGGGCTTCATGGTCACCTTCTCGATCGGTGGCATGACTGGCGTTCTGCTGGCTGTTCCAGGTGCTGACTTCGTGCTGCACAATAGCCTGTTCGTTATC
Organism: Pseudomonas sp. 1121_17; assembly: GCF_052850745.1. Taxonomy (NCBI): domain Bacteria; kingdom Pseudomonadati; phylum Pseudomonadota; class Gammaproteobacteria; order Pseudomonadales; family Pseudomonadaceae; genus Pseudomonas; species Pseudomonas sp. 1121_17. Next base: position 11,215 of record NZ_VXCX01000007.1, on the reverse strand, counting down.
GCGCACTTCCACAACGTGATCATCGGTGGTGCGGTATTCGGCTACATTGCCGGCTTCGCCTTCTGGTTCCCGAAAGCCTTTGGTTTCACCCTGAACGAGAAGTGGGGCAAAGCTGCCTTCTGGTTCTGGATCTCGGGCTTCTACGTTGCGTTCATGCCGCTGTACGCCCTGGGCTTCATGGGCATGACCCGTCGTCTGAACCACACCGAAAACCCACTGTGGGAACCCTACCTGTGGGTAGCGGTAGTCGGCGCCGTGCTGATCCTGTTCGGTATCGCTTGCCAGCTGATCCAGCTGTTCGTGTCGATCCGCGATCGCAACCAGAACCTGGACGTCACTGGCGATCCATGGGGTGGCCGTACGCTGGAGTGGTCGACTTCTTCGCCGCCGCCGTTCTACAACTTCGCTCACATGCCTGAGAAAGTTGGTCTGGACGCCTGGCACGAAGCCAAGGAAGCCGAAGTTGCGTACAAGGTTCCGGCCAAGTACGAAGCGATCCACATGCCAAGCAACACCTCTACCGGTCTGTTCATGGGCATGTTGTTGACCGTCTTCGGCTTTGCCTTCATCTGGCATATCTGGTGGCTGGTTGGCGCAAGCCTGGTAGCAACCATCGCAGTCTTCGTTCGCCACGCTGCACGTGACGACCAGGGCTACATGGTGCCGGCTGAAGAAGTGGCGCGCATCGAAGGCGAGCGCATGCAAGCGTTGGCCAAAGCAGGTGCTCTGCCTGCCGGCGCACGTGTCGAATCGTTTGAACGGGTGTAATCAATGTCCAGTCAAGTAATCCACGGTGACGCTCATGGTCATGACCATGGGCACGACGATCACCACCACGACTCGGGCCAGATGACCGTACTTGGTTTCTGGCTGTACCTGATGACCGACTGCATCCTGTTTGCGTCGCTCTTCGCCACCTACGCGGTGCTGTCCGGCGGTTTCGCCGGCGGCCCGTCGGGTCACGACATCTTCCAGCTCGACTTCGTGCTGGTTGAAACCGCGTTCCTGCTGCTGTCCTCGATCACCTTCGGCTTCGCCATGCTGAAGATGTTCGACGGCAACAAGGCAGGTGTACTGGGCTGGTTGGCTGTGACCTTCCTGTTCGGCGCTGGCTTCATCGCGATGGAAATCTATGAATTCCATCACCTGATCGCCGAGGGTTACGGCCCGCAGCGCAGTGGTTTCCTGTCGGCGTTCTTCGCGCTGGTCGGTACCCACGGTCTGCACGTGACTGCCGGTCTGATCTGGATGGCGATCATGATGTATCAGATCAACAAGCACGGCATCACGCCGACTGCCAAGACCCGCATGAGCTGCCTGAGCCTGTTCTGGCACTTCCTCGACGTGGTCTGGATCTGCGTATTCACCGTCGTTTACCTGTTGGGGGTTCTGTAATGGCTAACGCACACGACACTCATCACGAAGGTAGCCACGGCAGCGTCAAGTCGTACATGGTCGGTTTCGTACTGTCGATCATCCTGACTGCGATCCCGTTCGGCCTGGTCATGTTCCCGACTTTTCCGAAGAACCTGACCGTCTTGATCGTGGTGGCCATGGCCGTCATTCAGGTAGTGGTACACCTAGTGTACTTCCTGCACATGGACCGCTCGAAAGAGCAGCGTTCCAATGTGTCGACGTTCCTGTTCACCGTTCTGGTAATCGCGCTGCTGGTCGGCCTGTCGCTGTGGATCATGTTCAGCATCCACTTCGAAATGATGGCCAAGTGAGGTAAGACTGCATGTCACTGAAGCACTTTATCCAAATCACCAAACCGGGGATCATTTTCGGTAACGTGCTTTCCGTGGCAGGCGGTTTCTTCCTTGCCTCCAGCGGGCATGTGGATTTCGCCCTGTTCCTGGCGGTGGTTCTCGGTACCTCGATGGTGGTGGCGTCCGGTTGCGTGTTCAACAACTGCATCGACCGTGACATCGACATCAAGATGGAGCGCACCAAGAACCGCGTGATGGTCCAGGGCGGCATGTCGCTGCCGCTGGCGCTGATTTACGCCACCCTGCTTGGGCTGGGTGGTTTCAGCTTGCTGTACGTGCAGGCCAACCCGTTGGCGGCGTACTGCGCCCTGATCGGGTTCGTCGTCTACGTCGGTTTCTACAGCCTCTGGCTGAAGCGCAAATCGGTGCACGGCACCTTGGTTGGCAGCCTGTCCGGTGCCATGCCTCCGGTGATCGGCTACTGCGCCGTGAGCAACAGCTTCGACCTGGCTGCAGTGACCCTGCTGGTGATGTTCAGCCTGTGGCAGATGCCGCACAGCTTTGCCATCGCGATCTTCCGCTTCAAGGATTACAGCGCTGCCAATATTCCGGTTCTGCCGGTGGCGCGCGGTATCCTCGCGGCGAAAAAGCAGATCGTGCTGTACGTGCTGGCATTCGTCCTCGCTACCCTGATGCTGACCCTTGGCGGTTACGCCGGGCTCGGTTACATGGCGGTTGCCGCCGGTATGGGCCTGTACTGGTTGTACATGGCCTGGGGCGGCTACAAGGCTGAAGATGACAGCAAGTGGGCGCGCAAGGTATTTGGCTTCTCCATCCTCACCGTCACTGCCTTGAGCGTGATGATGTCGGTAGACAGCCAGACTGCCGCTGACGTGCTCATGACCTACGCACGCTGATAGTCGCTGTTAGGAAAAACCCTGGCACCAAGGCCAGGGTTTTTTTTGCCTGCTTGGCAGGCCTTCCTGCTTATCCGGTCCGCTATCGAACCCTTAAGTTGCACGCTCCAATCATGAGGATGTGCAGCTATGGGTGTTTTTACAGTTTACTTTTGTGGAACCGGCTCTACTGCAGGTGACGTTACCAATCGGGATTACTGGAATGGCGAGCTGGTGTCCAGCCTCGCCTTCAAAGACCAGGGGCGTGAGTTTGCCGACAAGATCGTGGTGGACGGCCCGGGCAGCGGCAATCTGCAGGATGACAACCTGTTCGTCGATGACCGCGATCACGGCGCCGCCATGGGGGCTTTGCTGGGCAAAGGTTGGGAGGAGAATGTCGCCCATGCCCTGCAAGTCATCAAGGGCAATAGTATCTGGCAGCGTGGCAAGCGTACTCAGGCCGAGTACCAAAACCTGAAGAACGCCGGCGTACCCATCCCTGATGCCGGCAGCACCGGCAAGTGGTTCCGAGATCGCTACGACTACGGTGATCGTCCGACCACTCCGCAAGAGCTGCAAGAGCGGATCATCCAGCAGTTTCGCAAGCCATTGATCCCGACAGTGGTCAACCTGGTTGGCTGGAGCCGCGGTGGCATCAGCTGCCACATGCTGGCCAACGCAATGGCGGCAGACCCTGAGCTTGAGCACATACCCGTGAATATCCTGGCGCTGGACCCGGTGCCCGGCATTCTCAATATCCAGGCACCACGAGTGAAGCTGGCGGCCAACGTCAAAGAGTACGTTGGGTTTTACGCGCGGGACGAACGCTCCAAGGGCTTTGCCTGTGTGGTTCCCGAGGTGCAGCCCGGTACCCGTATGAGTATCTTCCCCATACCAGGCCGACACGCAACTCTGGTGGGCAACGCATCTGCGACCGGGGAGGGCGGCGGTGATGCATTGAAGGAGCCGGGGCTGATCGTTCGCCACTTTGCCGATAGTTGCTTGACTCGATGGGGAGTGCAGTTGGAAAAAGGCATGGCGTTGAGCGACAGCCAACTGAGAGCCTGCCTAGAGGCGCTGGAGCAGGACGATGCGCAGTATCTGGCGATGCGCAAAAAATCCTACACCTTCATTACCGAAAGCGACGGCGCTGAACGCTTTGTGCATCACGGTAGCGTGGGCAAGGCGTTCAGCTTCGTACGTGGTGAGCACCTTGACCCAAGCGATGGCCTGAGCGTAACGCGCTTGGAGCTCAACAGCTACAAGGCACTGCGCTGATGGCATAGCCGTCTGCGGTCTGACCGAGCACGGGGTCGGTCACGGCATAAGTCTGAAAATCACAACAAAAACAGGAAAATATACTTTACAGGTGTCTGTTTTCGGCATTATCTTCTGATTCGGCCGCTGCGGCGGCCAGCGTCGCTCGGACGGTTCCGGGCGCTTACGTCTTCAGAGGTAGTTATGGCCAACGCAGGTTCGCCGCGCCGCTTTGCGCGTATTGATCGTCTCCCCCCCTATGTTTTCAACATCACTGCTGAGCTGAAAATGGCGGCCCGTCGTCGTGGTGAGGACATCATCGACTTGAGCATGGGCAATCCCGACGGGGCTACTCCACCGCACATCGTCGAGAAGCTGGTGCAGGTCGCCCAACGTGACGACACCCATGGTTACTCCACCTCACGCGGCATTCCGCGCCTGCGTCGGGCCATTTCACGCTGGTATCAGGACCGTTACCAGGTCGATATCGATCCTGAAAGCGAAGCCATCGTTACCATAGGCTCGAAAGAGGGGCTGGCGCATCTGATGCTGGCCACCCTTGACCACGGCGATACCGTGCTGGTGCCCAACCCTAGCTACCCGATCCATATCTACGGCGCGGTGATTGCTGGTGCACAAGTGCGCTCAGTGCCACTTGTGCCGGGAGTGGATTTCTTCACCGAACTTGAGCGGGCGATCCGCGAGTCGATCCCCAAGCCGAAAATGATGATCCTGGGCTTCCCGTCCAACCCGACTGCGCAATGTGTCGAGCTGGATTTCTTCGAGCGTGTGGTAGCGCTGGCCAAGCAATACGACGTGCTGGTCATCCACGATCTGGCCTATGCCGACATTGTCTACGACGGCTGGAAGGCCCCTTCGATCATGCAGGTGCCCGGTGCCAAGGACATCGCGGTGGAGTTCTTCACGCTGTCCAAAAGCTACAACATGGCCGGCTGGCGGATTGGTTTCATGGTCGGCAATCCAGAGCTGGTCAGCGCCCTTGGGCGGATCAAGAGCTATCACGATTACGGCACCTTCACCCCGCTGCAGGTTGCAGCCATTGCCGCCCTTGAGGGTGATCAGCAATGCGTGCGCGACATCGCCGAGCGATACCGCCAGCGCCGCAACCTGCTGGTCAAGGGCTTGCACGAGCTGGGCTGGATGGTCGAGAACCCCAAGGCCTCGATGTACATCTGGGCGAAGATACCCGAGGCGTACGCACACCTGGGCTCGCTGGAGTTCGCGAAGAAGCTGCTGGCCGAGGCCAAGGTCTGCGTATCGCCAGGGATCGGCTTCGGCGATTACGGCGATGACCATGTGCGCTTTGCCCTGATCGAAAACCAGGACCGCATCCGTCAGGCGATTCGTGGCATTCGCCAGATGTTCCGGGCGGATGGGCTGACCACCAAGTAACCTCTTCGCACGCTTAACAGCCAACCGACATGCCGCCGATCAGCGGCATGTTTTTTTTCATATACCCTCTTCTCAGCCACCCCCGGTTGGATCAACAATGGCGCCGCGGGCTCAGCCCCGATAACAACAACTCTCCCTCCCTGGCGATCATGTCCGAATATAACCCTTGCCTTGACTGCGGCGCGTGCTGCGGGTACTTCCGTGTGTCCTTCTTCTGGGGCGAATGCCAGTCATCGGGCGGTGTTGTGCCGGACGATCTGGTGGTGCAGATCACCCCGAGCCGGGTCGCCATGATCGGCACCGACGCCAAGCCTTGCCGCTGCATCAGCCTCGATGGCGAGATTGGTAAGCAGGTGGGGTGCAGCATCTACGCCAACCGTTCCACGCCCTGCCGCGAGTTCGAGGCGTCCTGGGTGGATGGCGTGCACAACCCCAGTTGCGACGCAGCCCGTGCTGCGTACGGGTTACCGCCGCTGGAGGCCAACGAGCCGCACTGGCCAGATGAAGGCGCCGAGGTGGCGTGATTGCATTGGGTTGAAAATGCCCGGTGACCCTGGGGTCCGACTGACGCTAGACTGTCATCTTTCCAGCGATGGACAGGAGGTCCGGCGTGACCCAGCCCCGCAGTTTCCCCTCTGACTTGCTCCTTGAAAGCCCGCGCCTGCAACTGCGCCCGATGCGTCATGCCGACGCCGCGCAGTGGTTGGAGATGATGGCCGACCCGCAGGTCATGCGTTACTGGCACCACGCCCCGTGGCAGGACCTGGCCGAGGCGCAAAGCGCGCTGGCGGCAGATCGCGAAGCGTATGCCAAGGGCGAGCAACTCAAGCTTGGCATGTACCGGCGCGACACCGGGGCGCTGATCGGCATGGTCCAGCTGTTCAACATCGACGACGTCTCCCGCCGTGGCGAAATCGGCTATTGCCTGGCCAGCAGCGTGCAGGGCCGCGGCTACATGGACGAAGCACTGACCTGCTTCATCGATTACCTTGCGCACACGCTGCACCTGCGTCGCCTGGAAGGTGAAATCGACCCGCGCAATCAGGGCTCGGCACGTACTCTTGAGCGTCAGGGCTTTGTCCTTGAAGGCACCCTGCGGGCCCGCTGGTGCGTGGCCGGGGAGTTGTCTGATTCGGGTATCTACGGCCTGTTGCTGGAGCCACCGGTTGCCTGATATGACGGTGAATGACGGTCGGGTGAGCGCCGGTCGCCGCTGGTTCCTGCAGTTGCCCACGTTCTATATCGCCCTGAGCCTGTTGCTGTTCCTCTGCAGTCTGGCGTTTGACGGTGTCTACCTGAGCGCGGGGCGGCATATGCCCGCCTTGCAGATCCTGCTGTACGGGCCTTGGGGGATTCCGTTCGAGCACTACCAGTGGTTTGCCAATCCTTTGTTGGCCCTGGCCGTGCTCAGTCACCGGCGCTTTCGCCGGCTGGCACTGGTGCTGGGCCTCGCCGCGCTGTATCTGGCGGCGAGCAGCCTGGGCATCGATCGCCTGCCGGACAACCGCAGCTATGCCTTCCAGGACCTGATTGGTTTTGGCGCGGGCTTTTACCTGTGGCTGGCGGCAATCGCGTTATTCTGCGCGGGGCAGGCCTGGTGGTGCTGGAAGGCCCGCAGTGCTGCGCAAATGCCAGGATGGCGCTGGCTCGACGTGGCCTTGATCGCCGCGTTGGGGGTGACGGTGTACGTTGCCACCGAAATGCCCTCGCTGCGCTTTCAAGTGGAAAGAGTGCTGGACCCGCCGATTCAACCGCAGACCTTCTGACCGGTCTGCTGTCAGCGCGCAGTGCCCCACTGCACCAGCAGCATGCCTAGCACGATCATGCCCACGCCAGCCAGCCTGAGGCTGTTGACAGGTTTTTCTGGCAGGCCCATCAAGCCCCATTGATCGATCAGCAATGAGGACAGTACCTGCCCGGCGATCACGCAGACGATAAACCCGGCCGCACCCAGGCGCGGTGTGAGAATCAGCGCGGCAGTGATGTATAACACGCCTGCCAATCCTCCCAGCCAGGCCCACCACGGCGCCTGGGTCAGATTCTGCAGCTGCGGCAGCGGGGCCCGCAGCACCAGCAATGCCGGTATCAGCAACATCAGGCTGACCAATAACGAAACACCCGCGGCCCATAACGGATGCCCCAGCAGTCGGCCGAGGGCGGCGTTGCTGCCTGCCTGGAACGGCACAGCTGCGCCGGCCAGCAGGGCGATCAGCATGGGGAACAGGACAGACAAGGCAAGTGCATGCGGCATTGGGATGCTCCTGAATAAATGACTGGCTGCAGTCTGTGTTATCCATTTCAATGATGGAAATTCGAACTCCGCACAGTTGGTATTCGCTACATGGATGATCTGCGCCGCATCGACCTCAATCTGCTGCTGACCCTAAACGCGCTGCTCAGTGAGCAGCACGTGTCCCGCGCCGCGTTGCGTCTGCATCGCAGTCAGCCTGCGGTGAGCCATGCGCTGGCTCAGTTGCGAGAGATCTTTGCCGATCCGCTGTTGGTGCGGCGTGGTGGCAGGCTGCAGCTGAGCCCTCGTGCGCAATCCCTGCGCGAGCCTTTGCAGCATGCGTTGCAGCAGTTGGACGGTCTGCTTGGTAGTCCCGGCTTTGAAGCCGGCAAATCGCGTCGTACTTTTCGCCTGTCGATGTCGGACTATGGCGGCAGGGTGTTGCTGCCCGGCCTGTTACGGCAGGTCCGCGAAGAGGCGCCCGGGGTCGACCTGGTGGTCTCGCAGGGCAGCCGAGAGGCCATGCTGGGGCAGTTGATCGACGGAGAAGTGGATCTGGCGCTCGGCGTGTTCCCCGATTGGCCGGCTGAAGTGCAGCGCCAGGTGCTGTTCGAAGAAAGTTTTATCTGTGTGGCCGACCGCAGGAGCCTGCCGCAGCGCGCAGGGCTGAGCTTGAGTCAGTGGTTACAGCGCCCCCACGTGCTGGTTGCGGTGCGGCCGGGCATCGACAATGAGATCGATCGCGCCCTGCAGCAGGTGGGCGAGCAACGGCGGATTGCCTTGACGCTGCCGCACTGGGGCGTAGCGCAGACACTGTTGGTTGGCACCGATCTGATACTTACGGTGGCGCGGCGAAGCCTCAGCGGGGCTCGTCTGGACCCGGCGCTGCGTACCTTCGCCCCGCCATTGGCGATCGCACCTTTTGCTTTTGCCCAGGCGTGGCATGTGCGCCGGGAAGGCGACGCCGGCCATGCCTGGTTGCGTGCGCGGGTGGCGAGCATCTGTCAGAACACAGAGTGAGCCGAGTGGGTTTGGTCTGATTGTTGCCGCTGGTAGCCGGCCTTGGGTGGGGAAGTGCTAGGCTGGTCGCCGTCACTCATCCGCGAGACTTGCTCATGCGTAACCGCACTACTATCGCCATGACCTTGATCCTGGGTTGCTCGAGCGCAGCCGCCAGCGCCGACGACTTTTCCACCAGTTATACCGAGTGTATGGACAAGGCCTCCAGTACCGTTGCCATGAGCAGCTGTATCCAAAGCGAGACCAGCCTGCAGGATCAGCGTCTGAACCGTGTCTACAAGCAGTTGCAGGCCAAGCTTGCAGGCGATGCGCAGAAGGCCTTGCGCGCGGCGCAGCGCAGCTGGATCAAGTATCGCGATGACAACTGCGCCCTCCATAGCCAGGCCAGCGGCGGCACCCTGCGCCAGATCGAGGCCGGCACATGTGTGATGGGCATGACCCGCGACCGTGCCGCGGAGCTTGAGCGGATACTCAGCCCGGGGCAATGACTGGCTGGCCTTGGATGATTAGTCCGTGGTTACCTGGCCGCACTGGGCTTCGCGCTGCATCGATTCCAGATTGCGCTCGATGGTTTCGCAGATGGTGTCCATCTGGATCTGATGCTCGCTGAAGCGGAACGGGCTCTGCAGGTCGGAGCCGATCCGCTCGATCGCCAGCAGCATGAAGCCCACCACGGTCGAGGCCAGTGGGGTGAACCAGCCCAGCGACTCGACCAGGCCGATCGGCACGATCAGGCAGAACAGCGAAATGAACAACCGCGGGAAGTACACATAAGGGTAGGGCAATGGCGTGTTGGCGATCCGCTCCATCCCGCCTTGCGCGTTGGACAGGTCAACCAGGGTCGACTCCAGCCGGGCAAGGCGAATGCTGTCCAGCCGGCCGGCCTTGTATTCGCGGGCGAGCAAGGCGGCCGAGCCGCTGAGGATGTCATTGGCGAAGTTGTTCGAGCGATTACGCCGCTCGAATTCCTTGGGTCGGATAAACGCCATCAGCTCGTCTGGGCATGCTTCCCCCTTCAAGTGCGCCGCCAGGCAATTCACGTAGGCGACATGCCGGCGCAACAAGGTAGCCTTGATCGGGTTCAAGCCCTCATCGTCGTCATCAATCAGGGTCAGCACCTGGCGCGCGAAACTGCGCGAGCTGTTGACCAGCGCGCCCCACAGGGTGCGTGCCTCCCACCAGCGGTTATAGGCACTGCTGTTACGGAAGCTGACCAGCACCACCAGAGCAGAGCCGAGCAACGTCAGTGGCATCAGCGGCAAGGTGAACTTGCTGTTGAAGAACAGCATGAAATCGATTGTGACCAGGACATCCCAGATCAACAGCCAGAACAGCGACCAACCGATATAGCCGAAGGTCTTCGCCACCAGGCGCAGCTTGCGGGCGATGAGTTGTTTCACGCGGTTGACCTCGAACGGAGCGGATGCAGATCCGACGCCGGACGAGGTCCAAGGTTCGCGGCTGTTGGTCGGGGCGCTGTAACCAAACGTTTTCAGGCCCTTGGTTCATCGTGCTGTGGCAGCAACTACCATGCCTCTGACCGGCGTCACCGGCAGTTGCGGCTTGCCCTTCTTGGCCAGCAGATGCTGATAACGCCGCCATTCCTTGTCGATCTCGCTGTAGGACATGAACACACTGATGCGCTCGCTGCTGGCCAGGTCGGCGCGGTCATGCGCCTGCACTTCGTCCCTGGACAGATAAGCGATATTGATACCCAGCACCTTGCCGTCGTCGGCAAACACCGGGCCGCCCGACATGCCTTTGGTAATAGGGCCGTCATGCACCCCATAGAACACGCTGCCCTTGGTACCTTGCAGACGCACCAGTGAGGGCAATGCGTGGCCTTTGCCTTGCATCGGCATCATCAGGCTGTTGAAACCGACGGCTGTCACTGCTTCGCCAGGCACATAATGGCGCCACAGCGGAACCTGGGTTGCCTTGTGCTTGAAGAACACCACATCGCCCAGGCCTTCATGGACAATGTTCGGCAAAAACGGGGTGTGTTTGGCGGTGACGGCGTAGTCCTCGTTCCACTGAATGGCAGAGGCCATCAGCAGCATCGGCAACGGGCCGCGCGAGGTGACTACGAAAGCCTGATCATAGACCGGATCAGATACATACGAGGTTGGCACTCCATTGCACCCACTCAGCAGCATCATTGCTGCCAGACAGGGCACGATTTTGCTCATGAATTACACACAGAAGACTGGAGCGCCAATATGGCGATGAGCCATCACCAAGGCAATACTTTATTGCTATACCCGACGAGCGACAGCTTAAGTTGTAGATGGCCACTGGCCCAATTGATTCGGCGGATGCCTGCGGCTGCTGCCGCCAGCGTACGGGCGCCAGTGTTTTGCCTGGCGGGTGTGGCGCGGGCAGGCCGCTCTTCTATATAGAGAGGAATCGTAGTGGAGGCTGGCTGTATGCGACCCGCCATAAAAAATGCGGGAGGGGGGTTGACCGGCTTTTTCTATCCTGTATTATTCGCCTCCCGCTAGCGAGAAGCTTCAAGCTGATCCTGGCGCAAGCAACTGATTTGATTGAACAAATCAAAAATAAAAGGTTGCTAAGTGAGATGAGCTTCTGTAGGATGCGCATCTCGGTTGAGGCGACAAGCTCTTAACCAACCGCTCTTTAACAAATTGAATCAAGCAATTCGTGTGGGTGCTTGTGAGTACGGTTTGATA
>NZ_VXCX01000006.1:0-265999 GCF_052850745.1 Pseudomonas sp. 1121_17 | reverse complement strand
TCACCTTCAAGCTTATCCAGCACCACTTCAGCAGTGTTGCCAATCAATGCGCCGGAGATACCCGTACGGGCAACGGTGCCGATCACCGTCACCACGGCCTTGTATTTATCCTCGGTGTAAGGAATCAGCACATCTGCCGGCCCTTCAGCAATGTGTAGGCGATCATCAGTGATATCGAACTCAGCTTGAAACGCGCTGCACGCCTCGCGATAGCGTTGTTCGATACTGTCCCGGTTCTGGTACACCGGATCCGCTGCGGAGAGCATGGGGGAGGGGTGGGCACTGATCACGTGCAGTTCGCCTTTGGCCAGGCTGGCGATGCCAAAACCGTGATCAATAATGCTCGCATGCAATAGGCGGTGTTCCTCATCATGATTGCCCACGTCGACCGCTGCCAGAATCACCCCACCGGTCCAGGGTTGCTCGCTCTTGACCATCAGTACCGCGCAAGGGCACTGACGCAGTAGCTTCCAGTCGCTAGGGGTGAGTAATGCTTTCTTCAGGGGGTTATCCGGACGATGCTCCTTGATTACCAGGTCGCAACCCTCGGCCTGCTGGGCCTGGATGATGGCCTCATGTACAACATCGTGCCTGCTTTGCTCAAAGCTAATATTGTCGTAGCCGTCTTCCTGCAGTTGGCCCGCCAACACGCTCAGCAGTGCCTGATGGTCGTGCTTTTTGTCGCACATCAGCAGATGCATACGGGCGCCCGTCACCCCGGCAATCAGCTTGGCCCGGGTCAGCGCCCGGCTGTGGGCATGGTCTGGATCGAGTACAACCAGAATGCTTCTGACCTGTTGCATGAGCATGGACTCCTAGAATGGCTCGCCGATGCCTGACTATAGACGGCGCGCTTACCGTTGCCGTTTGACGTATATCAAGCATAGTCGCTGGCGATCGCCGCTGCCCTCGGTATAATCGCCGACCCTGCCGCTGTTCAGTTGCCGTGAAATTATGTCCCTGATTCCCGAAGTCCAAGCCTTTCTCGGTTGTCGCACCCCTGATGCCTGGATCGAAGCAGCACTGGCCGATCAGGAGACGCTGCTGATCGATCACAAGAATTGTGAATTCAAGGCTGCCAGCACAGCGTTGAGCCTGATTGCCAAGTACAACGCACACCTCGATCTGATCAACATGATGTCGCGCCTTGCACGCGAGGAGCTGGTTCACCACGAGCAGGTACTGCGCCTGATGAAACGTCGTGGCGTGCCGCTGCGGCCGGTCTCGGCAGGGCGCTATGCGTCCAGCTTGCGCAAGCTGGTTCGCTCCCACGAGCCGGTCAAGTTGGTCGATACGCTGGTGGTGGGTGCTTTTATCGAAGCGCGCAGCTGCGAGCGCTTTGCCGCACTTGTACCGCACCTGGATGAAGAGTTGGGGACGTTCTACCACGGCTTGCTGAACAGCGAAGCGCGGCATTTTCTCGGCTATCTGAAGCTCGCCAATCAGTATGGCGATGAGGCCGACATCGCGCGCGTAGTGGAGAAGGTACGCGAGGCTGAAGCAGAGTTGATCTGTTCAACAGATCAGGAATTGCGCTTTCACAGTGGTATACCGCTGGCCCTGGCCGCTTGATCAGCGGCTGAGCCAGCGATCTGGCCAGTATTACGAACGACGGCCCAGCAGCAAGCCGACTACCAGACCGAAGCCTGCAGACACAGCAACGGTCTGCCACGGGTGACCACCGATATAATCTTGAGTGGCTTCGACCACCGGCTGCGCACGGTCGCGTACCGAGGTGGCAGCCTGACGAGCCTGGCTCAGCTTCTGGCTGATCTGGGCGCGCAGGGTATCGGCCTCTTCGCCAATCAGCGATGCACTTTGCTCGAGCAGACGCTCGGACTCTTCAATCAACGACTGCAGCTCGCTGAAGACCTGGTCCTTGATCTGATCGGTATCGATTTGGGTGGTTTTCCGGGCCATGAACAGCTCCTCGTTTGGTGATGGTTAGAACAATGGATACCTGCGCGGCGGGAAAGTTGCGCAGACGTTCCGGCCGATTGCCGCATCAGTGTAAGATAGCCGGCAAATTTCATGCAGCAGGGTAGATTTTCATGAGTTTCAATCTGGCCAACAGAAGCTTTGAAGAACGGGCGCAGATCGAAGCGGAGAAAGCGCGACTGTTCGAGTATTGGCAGAGCAACCTTGGCAAGGTCAAGGCTGAAGCCGGTCGCTTGATTTCCGAGAAGTCTCGTCGCAAGGGCAAATGGGCCGAGTGGGTCCGCGCCGAGCTAGATGCGATGACGCCACAGGATTTTGCGATCATGGTCCGTAGCGAGGTCAATAAAATGATGGCCGCCGCCAACGCCAATCGCTGATCAGGTGCTGCTGTCGGTGGCGGCCCTCAGCCGCTAGACACGTCAGGAAGCATCTGCACACGAATTCGCACTTTTAATACGAACCTGCCACGCCCTAGGCTATCCAACGCCTGAGCGTGGCTTTTTCGTTTTTGGAGGTGGCACATGAAATCTGTCTGGCCAGTCCTTGGCCTTGGTTTTTTGCTGGCGTTACCTGGCAGCGTCGCATTCGCTGATACCAGTGTGCTGGCGGCCAACAACAACCCCTATAACAGCCCGATTCAGCGCGCCAACCCCAATAGCCGGCAGGGCAGTGCGCCTGATACCCCACCCGTGCGCGGGCCCTCCACCCAGCCCATGCCACGTCCACCGACGCTGGACAATCGCGGTATCGGCAATGGTGACAATTTGCGCCGCCAACAACAGACCCCACGCCTCGAACCCAGTCGCCCGCCGCGTGACAGCCAACGCGCGCCGTGAGCTTTTCTGCAAGGAACTCCGCATGACTCCACGATACTGGTTGACCAGCTTGACCGTCGCAGCGCTGCTGCCCGTATTTGCCCACGCCGCCTCCGAGCAGCAATTTCCCAGCGAAGAGGGTGAGATCACCGTCAACACAGTCGCCAATGGCCTGCGTAATCCTTGGGGCCTGGCGTTTCTTCCAGGCGGTAAGGACATGCTGGTCACCGAACGCCCTGGCGACCTGCGTCTGGTGACCGCTGAAGGCAAGGTCGGGCCACCCCTGAGCGGCGTCCCCAAGGTCTGGGCGCAAGGGCAGGGCGGCCTGCTCGATGTAGTGCTGTCGCCAGACTTCGACAAGGACCGCACGGTCTACCTGTCGTTCGCCGAAGAAGGCGACGATGACAAGGCCGGTACTGCGGTTGGCCGCGGCCAGCTCTCGGCCGACCGCGCGCGTCTCAACAATTTCACCGTGATATTCCGCCAGATGCCGAAGCTGTCCGAAGGCAACCATTTCGGCTCGCGGCTGGTATTCGACCGGAACGGCTATTTGTTCATCGCCCTTGGCGAGAACAACCAGCGCGCCACCGCGCAGGACTTGGACAAGCTCCAAGGCAAGGTCGTGCGCATCCTCCCCGATGGTGAAGTACCCAAAGACAATCCCTTCGTTGGCAAGTCAGACGTTCGCCCCGAGATCTGGTCGTTTGGCCATCGCAATCAGCAGGGCGCAGCGCTCAATCCGTGGAGCGGCGAGCTCTGGACCAATGAGCACGGGCCGCGCGGTGGTGACGAGATCAACATTCCCCAGGCTGGCAAGAACTACGGTTGGCCGATTGCTACCCATGGCATCAACTACTCGCTGTTGCCGATTCCAGAGGCCAAGGGCAAGCACGTTGACGGCATGGTCGATCCCCATCATGTGTGGGAGAAATCACCAGGCATCAGCGGCATGGCGTTCTACGACCGTCCTACGTTCAAGGCCTGGGACCACAACCTGTTCATCGGTGCACTGGCCACTCAAGAGCTGATTCGCCTGCAGCTCAAGGGCGATAAGGTGGTGCACGAAGAGCGGCTGCTGGGCGAACTGAAGGCGCGAATTCGCGATGTGCGCGTAGGGCCTGACGGCTACCTGTATGTACTGACCGACGCCAAAGACGGCGCGCTGCTGAAAGTTGGCTTGAGCAACGACCAGTAATTGCGATAACAGGTACCATGGCGTTTTCCCAAGCGCTCACTGGCACATGGCTATCGATCCGCAAACGCTCTATCATCAGGCTTTGCAGCAGGACGGCTTCATTGCCGATCCTGCGCAGGCCAATGCCGTAGCCGCCCTTCAGCGGTGCTTCGAATCCTTGGAGACTGACCAGGCCGGCCCGGGCGTCTACCTATGGGGACCGGTCGGTCGCGGCAAGACCTGGCTGATGGACCAGTTTCATCTCTGCCTGCAAATACCCGCAAGGCGCCAGCATTTTCATCACTTCATGGCCTGGGTACATCAGCGGCTTTTCCAGCTCAATGGCACCGCTGACCCGCTGCGAGCATTGGCCAGTGAGCTGGCCGGGCAGATTCGCGTGCTGTGCTTCGATGAGCTGTTCGTCAACGACATCGGCGACGCGATCATCCTTGGCCGATTGTTCAGCGAGCTGTTCGAGCACGGCGTGGTGATCGTCGCCACCTCCAATCAACCGCCGACCGAGCTGTACCTGGACGGCTTCAATCGCGACCGCTTCCTGCCCGCCATTGAGGCGATGCAGCGGCATATGCAGATTCTGCCGGTCGCCGGCGAACAGGATCACCGGCTGCACCCAGGCCTCGCGCGTCAGCGTTACTGGTGTATAGCAGACAACGCGACCAGTACCTTCGGCACGCTGTTCGAGCAATTGAGTGCCGGCGACGCTGGTTGTGCCCAGCCGCTGCAATTAGGTTCGCGACAAATCCGCGTGGTGCGCCGCAGTGCCCAGGCCATTTGGTGTCACTTCAGCGATCTGTGCGAGCAACCGTTGTCGGCCATCGAGTTCATGGCCTTGTGTGACCAGTTTCCGGCGATCCTCATCAATGCTATCCCTGCGCTGGGTGGCGAGCAGCGCGCCGGGCGCATTGCACGGGGCACCGAAGATGCCGCCGAGCGAGTAGCAGCCGGCGATCGCCAGCTGCCGACGTTGTCAGCCAAAGACGATAGCGTGCGCCGCTTCATCGCTTTGGTCGACGAGTGCTATGACCGCCGCGTTGCCCTCTACCTTGAAGCTCAAGTGCCGTTGGATGCGCTCTATACAGAGGGCTACCTGGCATTCCCGTATCAACGCACCTTGAGCCGGTTACGGGAAATGCAGTTGCAACGCTTCGGCTAACGGTCCGCTCAGAGCAGGTTCATTTCTGCAGCCAGTCGATCAAGGTCTTGTGGAAGCGCCGCGGTTCTTCGATTTGCGGCGCGTGGCCCATCCCCTCAAAGACGATCAACTCGCTCTGCGGGATCAGCTTGGCCGCCTGCGGTCCCAGCGCCTTGTAGTTGCCCAGCTTCGCCTTGACCTCAGCCGGGGCAATGTCGCTGCCAATCGCGGTAGTGTCCTGATCGCCAATCAGCAGCAAGGTCGGCATCTTCAGGTTCTGGAACTCGTAATAAACCGGCTGGGTAAAGATCATGTCGTAGATCAACGCCGAGTTCCATGCCACGCGCTCATGCCCAGGACCCTGATTCAAGCCAACCAGCATCTGCACCCAGCGCTCGTATTCGGGCTTCCAGCGGCCGGCGTAGTAGGTCTTGCGCTCGTAGTTGCGCACGCCCTCGGCGTCCAGCTTGAGCTCACGTTGATACCACTGATCGACCGTTCGGTAAGGTACGCCTAGGGCTTTCCAGTCTTCCAGGCCGATTGGATTGACCATCGCCAGGCGCGCGACCTGCTGCGGATACATCAGCGCATAGCGGGTGGCAAGCATGCCGCCAGTGGAGTGGCCGAGAATGATCGCCTGCTCGACCCCCAACTGCTTGAGCAGGGCGTGAGTGTTGCTCGCCAGCTGCTGGAAGCTGTATTGGTAATAGGCAGGCTTGCTCGACGTGCAGAACCCTATCTGGTCCGGCACGATGACCCGGTAGCCGGCTTTGCTGAGCGCATCGATGCTGCTTTCCCAGGTTGCGCCGCAGAAGTTCTTGCCGTGCATCAGCACCACGCTGTGACCGTTGGCCTTGCCTTGGGCGGGGACGTCCATATAGCCCATCTGCAAGGCCTGGTCTTGCGAGGTGAAGTCGTAATGTTGGAGCGGGTAGGGGTAGTCGAAGCCTTCGAGTTGCTGCCCATAGGTGGGCGACTCGGCAGCGAACGCCGGGCTGCCGATCAGGCAGGCGAGGGCCAGGGCGGTTGCGCGCAGCATGGGGGCACTCCTGTAGGACCATGTAGGAAAAAGCGACTGTAGCAGCCCGACACGCGCAACAAGCGGCAAAGGTGTTACTGGCCGTTAACCCAGCCCAGGGTAATCAGCACTACCACCAGGTAACGCCCACACTTGGCGACTGTCACCAGCAACAGAAAACGCCAGAATGGCTCGCGCATGATGCCGGCAATCAGCGTCAGAGGATCGCCGATCACCGGCATCCAGCTAAGCAACAGCGACCACTGGCCCCAGCGTTGGTACCGTTGCTGGGCACGCTCCAGTTGGGCACCACTGAACGGGAACCAGCGGTGCTCACGCAGCCGTTCCACCGCCCGGCCGAGCAGCCAGTTGACCACCGAGCCCAGGACATTGCCCAGGGTGGCGACCAGCAGCAAGGTCAACCAGGCCTGCGGCTCGCGCAGCAACAACCCGACCAGCACCGCTTCGGACTGCAACGGCAGCAGAGTAGCGGCGCCGAAGGCGCTGAGGAACAACGCCGCAAGGCTCATCATCGGCCGCGGCTCAGTAGCTGGCCACGACCTCGTCGTTACCCTCATGGGTCACGCCGATCACCTGGTAGGAATCTTTGTGATCGCCCATCTCCATCCCCGGCGAACCCATCGGCATGCCGGGTACTGCCACGCCCTTGAGGTCGTTGCGTTTGGCGAGCCGGCGCACTTGTTCGGCCGGCACATGGCCCTCGACGAACTTGCCATCGATGACACCGGTATGACAGGAGGCCAGCCGCGGCGCCACCCCGTGGCGTTGTTTCACGGCGCTCATGTTCGGCTCGACGTGGTCATTGACGGTAAAACCGTTATCGCGCAGGTGGCTGATCCACTGCTTGCAGCAGCCACAGTTGGGGTCACGGTAAACGTCGATGGTCTCGGCAGCCTGAGCAAGGCCAGTGAAGGCCAGCAGGCCCAGAGCAATCAGGCGAGTACGCAGCATGGTCAAATTCCTCGGCAAGGGCGGCCGCCTGCAGGCGGCAGGCTCGGCTGCAGCTTAACGCAACCGGCATCAGCCTGCTGCAGGCAGGTCAAAAACGGCCAGCATGGCGCAAGTCACCTGACAGCAAGCTGACGCGGTCATTACAGCGCTGTCAGCCGGCAGGCGCAGCACCGTCCAGATCACGCATCAGCAACGCGTACTCAAGTGGCACCTGCTCAGGAATAGGCAGATACACCACATGGCCGTCGCCTGGCGCTACCTCAATCTCGCGCTGCTGCCGATCGTGCAGGCGGCTCAGTTCGAAATGGTAGTTGCCGCGGGGTGTCATCAGCTCCAGCTGATCGCCAAGGGCAAAACGGTTCTTGACCTTGACCTCGGCCAGGCCCTCGACCCGCACACCGGTCAGCTCACCGACGAACTGCTGTCGCTCGGACACCGAATTGCCGCGCTGGTAGTTCTGGTATTCATCGTGCACATGGCGGCGCAGGAAGCCTTCGGTGTAGCCACGCTGGGCCAGCGATTCAAGGTTGTCCATCAGGCTGCGATCAAACGGCCGCCCCTGCAGGGCATCGTCGATGGCCTGGCGGTAGGACTGCACCGCGCGAGCGCAGTAGAAATGCGATTTGGTCCGGCCTTCGATTTTCAGCGAATGCACACCCATGCGCGTCAGCCGCTCGACGTGTTGTACGGCGCGCAGGTCCTTGGCGTTCATGATGTAGGTGCCGTGTTCGTCCTCGAACGCCGGCAGGGCTTCACCGGGCCGATTGGCCTCTTCAAGCAGGAACACCTGCTCGGTCGGGGCGCCCAGGCCAAGAGTCGGTTGCACTTCATGGACGATGTCGCCGCTGACGTTCTCCACCGCCGCAGTGGCCTGATACTTCCAGCGGCAGGCATTGGTGCAGCTGCCCTGATTGGCGTCGCGCTTGTTCAGGTAGCCCGACAGCAGGCAGCGCCCTGAGTAGGCCATGCACAGGGCGCCGTGGACGAACACCTCCAGCTGCATATCGGGTACCTGCTGGCGGATCTCCTCGATCTCTTCCAGCGACAGCTCGCGCGAGAGGATGATTCGGCTCAGGCCAAGCTGCTGCCAGAAGCGCACGCTCGCCCAGTTGACCGTGTTGGCCTGCACCGACAGGTGCACCGGCATCTGTGGGAAGTGCTCGCGCACCAGCATGATCAGGCCCGGGTCAGACATGATCAGCGCATCGGGCGCCATCGCGATCACCGGAGCAAGGTCCTTGAGGAAGGTCTTCAGCTTGGCGTTGTGCGGGGCGATGTTGACCACCACGTAGAACTGCTTGCCCAAGGCGTGCGCTTCGTTGATGCCCAAGGCCAGGTTGGCATGGTCGAATTCGTTGTTGCGCACCCGCAGGCTGTAGCGCGGCTGGCCGGCATACACCGCGTCGGCGCCGTAGGCAAAGGCGTAGCGCATGCTTTTCAGCGTGCCGGCAGGGGCGAGCAATTCAGGCTTGGCGAGAGAGGTCATGGGCGCACCGGAGCAAAGGGCGCGGATGGTAGTGGCTGGCCAATTCAAGCGCATTGATCTGGATCAACCCTCGCAGGGCACTTTTTCCGATCTCTGCTGCACTAAAGGTCTGAATCCCCGAGGAATGCTCATGAACCAAACCGCAC
This sequence comes from Pseudomonas sp. 1121_17, assembly GCF_052850745.1. NCBI lineage: Bacteria > Pseudomonadati > Pseudomonadota > Gammaproteobacteria > Pseudomonadales > Pseudomonadaceae > Pseudomonas > Pseudomonas sp. 1121_17. Next base: position 257,297 of record NZ_VXCX01000006.1, on the reverse strand, counting down.
TACAGAACAGGGCACTGGCCGTGCTGCTGGCCGCCGTCACCATTGCCTTCGTCTGGATCATGCTGCCGTATTACGGCGCGATATTCTGGGCGGTGATTCTGGGCATTCTGTTTGCCCCGTTGCAGCGCAACCTGTTGATCCGTTTCAACCGCCGGCGCAACCTCGCCGCCGGTGTGTCGTTGCTGATCTGTCTGCTGATCGCCATCTTGCCGGTGATCTTCACCAGTGCGCTGTTGGTACAGGAGGGCGCCTCGCTGTATCAACGCATCGAGAGCGGCCAATTGGACATCGCCGGTTACGTTGAGCAAGGCAAGAACATGCTGCCAGCGTTCGCGCAGCACAGCCTTGACCAGATGGGCATGGGTAACCTCGATGGCTTGCGCGACAAGATCAGCAAGTGGGCCGGGCAAGGCAGCCAGATCCTGGCCAGTCAGGCGTTCAGCTTTGGCCAGGGCACGTTCGATTTCCTCGTCAGCTTCGGCATCATGCTCTACATCCTGTTCTTCTTCTTGCGTGAAGGCCCGGAGTTGGCGCGCAAAGTGCGCCTGGCGGTACCGCTGCCCGAGGACCAAAAGCGCCGCCTGCAACTGAAGTTCAACCGCGTGGTGCGCGCCACGGTCAAGGGCAACCTGCTGGTAGCGATTACGCAGGGTGCGCTGGGCGGAGTGATCTTCTGGATTCTGGATATCCCCAGTGCGTTGATCTGGGCAGTGCTGATGGCATTTCTGTCGTTGCTGCCAGCAGTTGGCGCGGGGATCGTCTGGGCACCGGTTGCGGCCTACTTCATTCTGACCGGGGCAACCTGGCAGGGTGTGGTGCTGACGGCCTTTGGTGTGTTGGTGATCGGTATGGTCGACAACGTGTTGCGGCCGATCCTGGTCGGGCGCGACACGCGCATGCCCGACTACCTGATCCTGGTATCGACCCTGGGCGGCCTGGCGGTATTCGGCCTCAACGGTTTCGTGATCGGGCCGTTGATCGCTGCGTTGTTCATTTCCAGCTGGACCATCTTTACCGAAACCAAGCCGCAAGTGCAGTTGCCCTGAATCTGCCTTACTTCAGGCTATAGGACACACCTGCATACACGCCGAATCCTTCCCCGGGCGTCGCCCGGGGTTGGTCGCTGCCTTGATCGTCATAACCCGGGGTGACGCTGGCGCTGTAGCGCTTGTTGGTCAGGTTGCGCAGGTCGAGCCAGGTTTGCCAGTCTTGTTGCGGTGAATCCCAACCCAGTCGCGCACCGAACTGGGCATAGGCATCGGCGTGGTTGCTGTTGGCATAGTCGACCTGCACCTTGGACGCCACCTGTGTATTGACGCCAACATGGACGCCGCTCGGCCAGTCATAGCGCAGCTCGGCCTGGTAGTAGTGCACGGGCAGGCCAGGCAGGCGGTTGTCGCCAAAGCGCTGGTCATCGCGGTAGTGGAAATCGCTGAAGGTATAGGCTTGGCGCAGGCTTAGCTTGCCGCTGCCGGATTGTTCCCAGAGGGTGCTGTCCAGGCTGGCCTCGACCCCTTCATGCACCGTTGCGCTGGCATTGAACTCCTTGGCAGGCAAGCCTTGTACGAGTTCAACCGCCAGCAGCTCATGGCGAACCTGAGCGTAATACCAAGCCAGATCCCAGCGGCCGACGGCCGAGTCGCCTCGCGCGCCAAGCTCGAGCGTGGTCGCCGTCTGGTTTTGCATCTTGATTGGCTGGGTCGCAACCGTAGAACTCCAGATCAGCGACCACGGGTGCGGCGGCTCGACCGAACGGCTGAGGTTGCCGTACAGCTGCAAGTTCGGCTGCCAGTCGTAGCGCAGGCCGATCCGCGGGGCGTAGTCCCAATCGTGCTGGCTGACCTTACCGCCACTGGCGGGATAGCTAACGTCGCTCTCACGGCGGGTGTAGATCATGGCCAGGCCGGTGGTCAGCCACAGATCCGGGATCAGCTCCAGATCGTTGCCCATATGCAGCACCGTGTCCGAGCCTTGATAGCTGAAATCGCGGCTACGCGGGCCAATGATGTCGCCATTGCGGGCGAACTGCGAAGCACCGCTGTTGGGCAGGTGTTTGGTGGTCCGCCAGCCAATGGTGGTTTTGCTCTCGCGTCCCCACACGGTGTCACGACGGGTGTAGTTGAGCGTGCCGCTGACATCGCTGTACGCCACCTTCAAACGCATCGGACCTTCGCGCAGGTCCATCGGGAAGTCGTGATAGACCAGTCCGGCTTCCAGACGTGAATCATCGTCGAGGAAGAACGTGGTCTTGTTCGCCACCCAGGTGCTGCCCGGTTGCGGCCGGCTGTCGTCGCGGGCCAGGTAGGCGGGGTTGGCGGCGCGCGGGTTGTGCTTGATCTGTGCCTGGGTCAAACGCCCAGGCAACTCGTTTTCGGTCTCGCGGTAACGCAGGTAGAAGCGCGTTTCCAGATTGGGGTTGAAGCGGTAGCCGACGTTGGTAGCGAAACCCTTGGCGCTGCCGCTGCTGTGGCGCTGGTAGCCATCATATTCAGCATCGGTCAGAGCTACGTAGTAGTCGAGGTTGCCCAGTACCTGGCCTGAGCTGATGTGCCGACGGGCATAGCCGCGGCTACCGATCTCATAGCGCAACTGCAGGCGGTCGGCATCGTAACCGGTGTGGGTGACATAGTTGACCGCACCGCCCAGGGCCAGCGCGCCTCGATCGAAGCCATTGGCGCCACGCAGGACCTCGGCCCGACTCAGCCATAACGGCTCGAACAACTCGTACGGCGTGCCGCCAGGCCCGGTCAATGGCAGGCCGTCGAACATCGTGTACACGCCCGAACCATGCGCTCCGGGTGCGCGGTTGATGCCCGAGCCGCGGATCGACAGCTTGATGCCGTCGTTGCCGGCCGACTGAGCAAACACACCAGGCTGATAAGCCAGTACGTCCTGGTTGCTGGCAACTCGCCCTTGGCCTACCCGCTGCATGTCGATCAGGTTGCTCGCCCCCGGCGTCTCGCGCAGGCGCTCGGCCGCAGCGTCGAGTTCAGTCTGCGGTTGATCGGCGATCAGGAGTGGGTCGAGTTCGATCCGGCCATCGGCCAGAGCAGCGCTGCTGATCAATACAGTCAGCAGGGAAAGGGGCAGGGTAGGGCGCATGGCAAAAACGGCTTCCGGTCGATGAGCGCAGTTCTGACGCTACAACTCTCAAACGAAGCACAGCTTTGTTTATTGACCCCCTGAAATAACAAAACCCCGCCGAAGCGGGGTTTTGTCGATGATCAGCGCAATCAGCCGATCAGGTGCAGACCTGCCTGCTGAACCATCTCCAGCAGCGGTTGCGGGTACACGCCAAGCACGAACGCCAGCAGGGCAATTGCCAGCAGCATCACGCCACCGGTCTGCTGCTCCCACTTCAGCGGCGCGTCGTGGCGACGCAGGTTCGGCTCTACCAGGTACAGGGTGACCATGACGCGCAGGTAGTAGTAGACGCCGATGGCGCTACCAATCACCAGTGCACCGACCAACCACCACAGTTGCGACTCGACGCCAGTGGCGATGATGTAGAACTTGCCGATGAAGCCTGCGGTCAGCGGTATACCCGCCAGCGACAGCATCATCACGGTCATCACCGCAGTCAGGTACGGACGACGCCAGAACAGGCCGCGATACTCGTACAGGGCGTCGGCGTCACGGCCGGCGTATGGCGACGACATCAGCGTGATCACGCCAAACGCGCCAAGGCTGGTGATCACGTAGGTGACCAGGTACACACCCATGGCTTCCATGGCCAGGCCTTTGCTGGCGATCAATGCGATCAACAGGTAGCCGAAGTGGGCGATGGACGAGTAACCGAGCAGACGCTTGAGGTTGCTCTGGGTCAGCGCCAACAGGTTACCGATCAGGATCGAGGCCACGGCGATTACCGCCAGCACGGTGCTCAGTACACCGCTGCTGGCAGCAGGCGAGATCATGTACAGACGCATCAGCACCGCGAACACGGCAACCTTGCTGGCGGTGGCCAGGAACGCTGCGACCGGCGCCGGGGCGCCTTCGTAGACGTCCGGGGTCCACAGGTGGAATGGTACCAGCGACAGCTTGAAGGCCAGACCGACCAGCATCATGCCCAGGCCCATCTGAGCCAGCAGGCTTGGCATGTTGGTGCTGGCCAGCGCCTTGGCGATACCGTCGAAGCTTAGGGTGCCTGCATCGGCATACAGCAGCGCCATACCGAACAGCAGGAACGCAGAACCTGCAGCCGACAGCACCATGTACTTGATACCGGCTTCCAGCGATCGCTTGTTGAAGAACGCGTACGCCACCAGCCCGTAGACCGGCACCGAGAGCAGCTCCAGACCGATGAACAGGCCCGCCAGGTGGTTGGCGCTGACCAGCACCAGGCCGCCCAGTGCCGACATGAGCAGCAGCAGGTAGAGCTCTTCGCGGTTACCCGGGTAGCCTTTGGAGCCTTCGCCCAGATAAGCATGGGCCAGGGTTACGCAGGCCAGGGTAGCGACCAGCATGATCGCCATGTACAGGCAGGCGAACTTGTCGATGGTTATCAACGGGGTGATCGCCAGCGGTGCGACTTTCAGTGCTGGCAGGATCGACAGCAGTGCAGCGTTGAGACCGATGGTCGACAGCAGGAAGGTCTGCGAGTGGTTGCGCTTCCAGGCGATCGCCAGCATCACCACAACCGTGGTGAGTGTGGTGATCAGCATCGGCGCCAATGCAATGAAGTGTTGAGTGGTGAATTCCATAGCGCTCTTACCGTGCCGAAGCGAGTTGAGTGAATGCGGAACCGAGCCACTGCTGCACGCCACTCATGGTGGCGGCAGAGGTGTCGAGGAACGGCTGCGGGTAGACGCCGAGCACGATCAGCAACACGGCCAGGCCGAGCACCATGATCAGCTCGCGGCCGTCCATGCCAGCAAGCACAGTCTCGGACTTGCTTGGGCCGAAGTAGGCGCGGTGGATCATGATCAGCGAGTAGACCGAACCGAACACCAGGCCAGTGGTGGCAATCACGGTGAACCACGGCACGTGGGCGAAGCTGCCGATCAGGATCAGGAACTCGCCGACGAAGTTGCCGGTGCCCGGCAAGCCCAGCGAAGCAGCTGCAAAGAACAGGCTGATGGCCGGCAAGTAGGCGATACGGTGCCACAGACCGCCCATTTCACGCATGTCACGGGTATGCAGGCGCTCGTACAGCTGGCCGCTGAGGATGAACAGCGCGGCAGCCGAAACACCGTGGGCCAGCATCTGGATCACCGCGCCTTGCAGGGCTTGCTGGCTGCCGGAGTAAATACCGATCAGCACGAAGCCCATGTGCGAGACGCTGGAGAAGGCGATCAAGCGCTTGATGTCGGTCTGCGCGAAGGCCAGGAAGGCCCCGTAAAAGATACCGATCAAGCCCAGGGTCATGGCGATCGGGGCAAACTCGGCCGACGCGTTCGGGAACAGCGGCAGGGCAAAGCGCAGCAGGCCATAGGCAGCGGTTTTCAGCAGGATACCGGCGAGGTCGACGGAACCGGCAGTCGGCGCCTGGGCGTGAGCATCAGGCAACCACGAGTGGAACGGCACTACCGGCAGCTTCACCGCGAAGGCAATGAAGAAGCCCAGCATCAGCAGGTACTCGGTACCGGCCGGCAGGTCGGCCTTGAGCAGGTCGCTGTAGTTGAAGGTGATGACGCCAGTGTTGCCGTAGTTGACCAGTACCAGGGCGAGAATCGCCACCAGCATGATCAGACCGCTGGCCTGGGTGAAGATGAAGAACTTGGTCGCCGCGTAGATCCGGGTCTTCTTGCCATCCGCCGAGCTGTGACCCCAGAGCGCGATGAGGAAGTACATCGGCACCAGCATCATTTCCCAGAAGAAGAAGAACAGGAACAGGTCCAGTGCCAGGAACACACCGACCACGCCACCCAGAATCCACATCAGGTTGAGGTGGAAGAAGCCGACGTGGCGCTGGATTTCTTTCCACGAGCACAGCACCGAAAGCACACCGAGCAGGCCGGTGAGCAGGATCATCAGCAGCGACAGACCATCCAGCGCCAGGTGGATGCTGATGCCGAAGCGCTTGATCCATTCGACTTTGTATTCGAAGGCCCAGGCAGGTTCGGCGCCCGGAGCAGGGGCGAGGGTGTAGTCACCGTTGGCCCACAGCCAGAGGCCGATACCGAGCAACAGGGACATGGTCAGCAGTGCAATCCAGCGCGGCAGGGTAGAGCCGAAGCGCTCACCCAGCCAGCACAGGAAGCCGCCGATGAAGGGAATCAGGATCAGCCAAGGCAAAATCATGACGGGTTCGTTTCCTTTGGCAAAGTCGCAAGGTTCGCAAGTGTGAAAGTCATACCGCAGCCACCAGCACGGCGCCGAGTACGAGTACTGCACCTACGGCGATCGAAGCGGTGTACCAGCGCAGCTGGCCGGTCTCGGTCTTGCTCATGGCGACATGACCGCCACGTGCCAGCCGAGGAATCAGGCCGATGCCGCGATCTACCGGGTCCTTGCGCAGCAAGTGGCAGATCAGCAGGTAAGGTTTGACGAACAGCTTGTCGTAGATCCAGTCAAAGCCCCAGGCGGCGAACCACCAGGCCGTGAGCAGGCGACCGATGCCGCTGTTGGCGATGGCCGTGACCAGGCGACGCTTGCCCAGGAACAGCATGGCCGCGAGCAGGATACCGGCGATGGCAATGGCGCCCGAGGCGATTTCCAGGCTGTGCTTGGCTTCGCCACCGGCATGGCCGACGCTCTGCGGCAGCACACCCGCCAGTGGTGGATGGATCCAGGCACCGACAAAGGTCGACAGCACGATCAGCGTGCCCAGTGGCAGCCAGTGGGAAATCCCGTGGCCAGCATGGGCTTCGGTCTTGGCTTCGCCATGGAAGGCAATGAAGATCAGGCGGAAGGTGTACAGCGAGGTCATGAACGCGCCGAGCAGGCCAGCGTAGAGCAGGCCGCTGTTGCCGCTGGCGAACGCTTCCCAGAGGATCTCGTCCTTGGAGTAGAAGCCTGCGGTCAGGATCGGCAGGGCAGCCAGCGCTGCACCACCGACCACGAAGCTGGCGTAGGCCAGTGGCAGTTTCTTCCACAGACCGCCCATCTTGAAGATGTTCTGCTCGTGGTGGCAGGCAACGATCACCGCACCGGAAGCAAGGAACAGCAGCGCCTTGAAGAAGGCGTGGGTCATCAGGTGGAAGATCGCGCCTTCCCAGGCACCAACGCCCAGGGCCAGGAACATGTAGCCGATCTGGCTCATGGTCGAGTAGGCGAGGATCCGCTTGATGTCGGTCTGCACCAGCGCGGCAAAGCCGGCCAGTACCAGGGTCACACCGCCAACGATACCGACCAGGTGGAGGATATCCGGCGCCAGGGCGAACAAGCCGTGGGTACGCGCGATCAGGTAGACGCCAGCCGTGACCATGGTCGCGGCGTGGATCAGTGCCGAAACTGGCGTCGGGCCAGCCATGGCGTCAGCCAACCAGGTCTGCAACGGCAGCTGCGCCGATTTACCGACCGCACCGCCGAGCAACATCAGCGTTGCCAGTACCATCCAGGTATCACCAGCCTGGAACTTCTGCGGTGCCAGCACCAGCAGTTCCTGCACATTCAAGGTACCCAGCTGGGCGAACAGAATGAACATGCCGATGGCCATGAACACGTCGCCGATACGGGTCACGACAAAGGCCTTGAGTGCGGCGTTACCGTTGTTGCGGTTGCTGTAATAGAAACCGATCAACAGGTACGAGCACAGGCCCACGCCTTCCCAGCCGAAGTAGATGAACAGCAGGTTATCGCCCAGGATCAGGAACAGCATGCTGGCGATGAACAGGTTGGTGTACGAGAAGAAGCGCGAATAGCCGGCTTCGCCACGCATGTACCAGGAGGCGAACAGGTGGATCAGGAAGCCGACACCGGTGACCACGCCAAGCATGGTCACCGACAGGCCGTCCAGGTAGAGGGTGAAGCTCGGCGCAAAGCCATCCACCGACATCCACTGCCAGAGCAATTGGCTGTAGGCGCCGCCCTCAGGCGGGGCAACGTTGAATTGCCAGATGACATAGGCCGAAACAGCAGCCGAAAGGCCGATCGAGCCAACGCCGATCAGCGCCGAGAGGTTCTCCGAAAACCGCCCGCGCGAGAACGACAGCAGCAGGAAGCCCAACAACGGGAAGACGAAAGTCAGGAAGAGAAGGTTCATCCGCGCATCTCACTGGCAGCATCGATGTCGAGAGTGTGGAAGCGGCGATACAGCTGCAGCAGGATCGCCAGGCCAATGCTGGCCTCGGCGGCTGCCAGGCTGATCACCAGAATGAACATGACCTGGCCGTCGGGCTGTACCCAACGCGCGCCGGCGACGATAAACGCCAGCGCACAAGCGTTCATCATGACTTCCAGGCTCATGAGCACGAAGAGAATGTTGCGGCGGACCATCAGGCCAACCAGACCAAGGCAGAACAGAATGCCGGCGACTGCCAGGCCGTGTTCCATCGGGATAGCACCCATGATTTACTCCTTCGCCTCGTTGCGGCCCAAATGGAAGGCGGTGACGGCCGCCGCAAGCAGCAGCATCGAAGCCAGTTCGACCACCAGCAGATACGGACCGAACAGGCTGATGCCGACGGTCTTGGCCTCCACGGTGGTGCCGCTGATGCCCGCGCCGCTTGGCGCAACGAACAGCACATAGAGCAATTCAGCCAGCAGCAAGGCGCCCAGCAGCACAGGCCCGGCCCAGATCCCTGGGGTCAGCCAGCCGCGTTCCTGGGCGACCGAAGCCGGCCCCAGATTGAGCATCATCACCACGAACACGAACAGCACCATGATGGCGCCGGCGTACGCGATCACTTCCAGGGCACCGGCAAACGGTGCACCCAGCGAGAAGAAGATCATCGCCACGGAAATCAGCGAAATGATCAGGTAGAGCAGGGCGTGTACGGGGTTGGTGCCGGTAACCACCCGCAGGGTGGAAACCACGGCAATCCCGGATGCAAAGTAGAAAGCGAATTCCATCTTTCTGTCCTTATGGGAGCAAGCTCTTCACGTTGATCGGCTCGGCTTCGTTCTGTGCAGCGCCTTTCGGCTTGCCAGCGATTGCCATGCCCGCAACACGGTAGAAGTTGTAGTCAGGGTATTTGCCGGGGCCGGAGATCAGCAGATCTTCTTTCTCGTACACCAGGTCCTGACGCTTGAACTCGGCCATTTCGAAATCCGGAGTCAGCTGGATTGCGGTGGTCGGGCAGGCTTCTTCGCACAGGCCGCAGAAGATGCAGCGCGAGAAGTTGATGCGGAAGAACTCCGGGTACCAGCGACCGTCCTCGGTCTCGGCTTTCTGCAACGAAATGCAGCCGACCGGGCAGGCCACCGCGCAGAGGTTGCAGGCTACGCAACGCTCCTCACCATCGGGGTCGCGGGTGAGGACGATGCGGCCGCGATAGCGCGGCGGCAGGTACACAGCTTCTTCTGGGTATTGCAGGGTGTCGCGCTTGCGGAACCCGTGGGAGAACACCATGGCCAGGCTGCGCAGCTGCGTGCCGGTGCCCTTAACGATGTCGCCGATATACTTGAACATGGGTCAAATCCTCACTGGGCCGCGACGGCTGGCGTGTTGTAAAGCACGATCGCAGCGGTCACCAGCAAATTGATCAGAGTCAGCGGCAGGCAGAACTTCCAGCTGAAATCCATCACCTGGTCGTAGCGCGGACGCGGGATCGACGCACGGAGCAGGATGAACAGCATGATGAAGAACGCGGTCTTCAGGGCGAACCAGAGGAACGGCACCTGCGGCAGGATGCCGAACGGGCCATGCCAGCCACCGAAGAACAGCGTTACCAGCAGCGCCGAGATGAGGATGATGCCGATGTACTCACCGACGAAGAACATGCCCCACTTCATGCCGGCATATTCAATGTGGTAACCGTCGGCCAGTTCCTGCTCGGCCTCTGGCTGGTCGAAGGGGTGACGGTGAGTCACGGCCACGCCAGCGATGAAGAAGGTGCAGAAGCCAAAGAACTGCGGAATGATGAACCACAGGTTCTGCGCTTGGTACTCGACGATGTCGCGCATGTTGAACGAGCCGACCTGCACCACCACGCCCATCAGCGCCAGGCCCAGGAACACTTCGTACGACACAGTCTGCGCCGAGGCCCGCAGGGCACCGAGCAGGGCGTACTTGTTGTTCGACGACCAGCCTGCGAACAACACCGCATAGACCGACAAGCCGGCCATGGCGAAGAAGAACAGCAGGCCGATGTTCAGGTCGGCAACACCCCAGCTTGGGGTGATCGGGATGATCGAGAAGGCAATCAGCAGTGCGCTCATGGCCACTACGGGTGCCAGGGTGAAGATCACCCGATCAACGAACGGCGGGTTCCAGTCTTCCTTGAAGAACATCTTCAGCATGTCGGCTGCGATCTGGAACATGCCGAACGGGCCAACCCGGTTCGGACCGTAACGGTCCTGCCACCAGCCCAGCAGGCGCCGCTCGACAAAGCTGAGCAGCGCGCCGCAGACCACTACCGCGAGCAAGACCACAACGGCCTTGACCACGGCGATGATCGCGTCGATCACTTCGGGGGTGAACCAGGTCATTGTGCTGCCTCCTGCAGGCCTTCGACGGATGCACCGAAGATGGCCGGTGGAATCCCGGCCAGGCCTTTCGGCAACGCGACCAGGCCTGCGCCCAGCTGTTCATTGATACGCAGCGGCAGGCGCAGCGAGACGCCAGCGACGGTCAGGCTGAGCAGCGTGCCTTCGTTGACGCCGAGGCGGTCTGCTTCGGACTTGGCCAGGGCCACATAGGCCGGCTGGATGCGCTCTTGCACCGGTGCAGCGCGCGAGGAGGTTTCTTCGCTGCCGAACAGGTGGAACAACGGCACCGCCGTCCAGGTACCGCGGGCCGGGCTGAACGCTGCCGGGATCGCGCTGAACCAGTTCAGACGGTCACCCTGCGACTCGATCAGGCGCACGCCTGGGTCACCTGCACGCAGATGGCCACCGACCTCATCCTGAAACTTGTTCCAGGCTTGCGGCGAGTTCCAGCCCGGCGACCAGGCGAACGGCACTTGTTGGCGCGGTTCGACCGAACCCGAGTAGCCTTCCATGGAGAAGGCGAACGCGGTGTCCTTGTCTTGCGGAGTACGCGGCTCGTGCACGCTGATGTTGGCGCGCATGGCCGTACGGCCGGAGTAGCGCAGCGGCTCACGGGCAAGCTTCAGGCCCTTGATGCGGAACGCAGCGCTAGGCGCGGCGTTGACGATCGCGGCCAGTTGCGGCGTGGCGCTAGCGCAGGCGCTGGTGACGTGGTCCAGCTGAGTCCAGTCGACCGGCTTGTTGAGCAGGGTCGCGCGCAGGGCGTGCATCCAGCGCCAGCCTTCGTGGATCTGGATGCTGCTGTCCATGTAGGTCGGGTCGAACACCTGGAAGAAGCGCTGGGCGCGGCCTTCCTGGCTGACCAGGGTACCGTCGCCTTCGGCAAACGATGCCGCCGGCAGGACCAGGTGAGCGCGCTCGCTGGTGGCGGTCTTGGAGTGGTCGGCAACGATGACCACCTTGGCCGCAGCCAGAGCAGCGTCGACCTTGGCCGCCGGAACACGGGCGTACAGGTCGTTTTCGACAACGACAATAGCGTCAGCTTTGCCGCTGATGACCGCATCCAGCGCAGCGTCCACCGAATCGCCACCGAGCATGGCCAGACCGAGGCTGTTGGCCTCAGGCACCACCAGGCTCAGCGAACCATTCTTCTCGCGCAGCTTGAGGGCTTTGGCGATGTTGGCGGCGGCTTCGATCAATGCAGGTTCGGCCAGGGAAACGCCCGACACCACCAGCGGACGCTGGGCAGCGACCAATGCATCGGCGATACGCTGGGCCAGGGCTTTGGCGTCGTCGTCCAGACCGATTACCGCTGGAGCACTTGGATCGATTGCGTGGGCAACGGCGAAGCCCAGGCGCGCCAGGTCGGCGGGGGCGGCGTGCACGCACTCTTCAGCGACGTCGTCGAGCTTGGTTTCAGTCAAGCTGGCGATAAACAGCGGGTACAGCGCATGCTGACCGATGTTTTTCACTGCGGCGTCGAGCCACGGCTGCACGCGCATCGCGTCGGCCATGGCCTCGGCCTTGCCTTTGGTGGCCTGGCGAACCGACAGGGCGACGCGCGCTGCGGTTTGGGTCAGGTCTTCACCGAGTACGAACACCGCATCGTGGTCTTCGATGTCGCGCAGGGTCGGCACCGGCAGCGGGCTGTTGTTGAGCACGTCCAGCACCAGGCGCACGCGCTTGAGCTCGGCAGCTTCCATACCGGAGTAGAAGTACTCGGCACCGACCAACTCGCGCAGGCCGTAGTTGCTTTCAAGGCTGGCTCGTGGCGAACCGATACCAACGATGGTGCGGCCGCGCAGCAGGTCGGCAGCCTTGTCCAGCGCAGCATCGACGCTCAGCTTGTTGCCATCGGCCAGCAGCGGCTGGCGCGGACGGTCCTTGCGGTTGACGTAGCCATAACCGAAGCGGCCACGGTCGCACAGGAAGTACTGGTTGACCGAACCGTTGAAGCGGTTTTCGATACGACGCAGTTCGCCGTAGCGCTCACCCGGGCTGATGTTGCAACCGCTCGAGCAGCCATGGCAGATGCTTGGGGCAAACTGCATGTCCCACTTACGGTTGTAACGCTCGGAGTGGGTCTTGTCGGTGAACACACCGGTCGGACAGACCTCGGTGAGGTTGCCGGAGAACTCGCTCTCGAGCACGCCATCTTCAACGCGACCGAAGTAGACGTTGTCATGGGCGCCGTAAACACCCAGGTCGGTGCCGCCGGCGTAGTCCTTGTAGAAGCGCACGCAGCGGTAGCAGGCGATGCAGCGGTTCATCTCGTGTGCGACGAACGGGCCGAGGTCCTGGTTCTGGTGGGTACGCTTGGTGAAGCGGTAACGGCGCTCGTTGTGGCCGGTCATTACCGTCATGTCTTGCAGGTGGCAGTGACCGCCTTCTTCGCAGACCGGGCAGTCGTGCGGGTGGTTGGTCATCAGCCATTCGACGACGCTGGCGCGAAACGCCTTCGACTCGTCGTCTTCGATGGAAATCCAGGTGCCATCGCTGGCAGGAGTCATGCAGGACATGACGATACGACCACGGGTGTCGTTTTCGTCGGTGTACTGCTTGACCGCACACTGGCGGCAGGCACCGACGCTACCAAGCGCCGGGTGCCAGCAGAAATAAGGGATGTCGAGGCCGAGCGACAGACAGGCCTGTAAGAGGTTGTCTGCACCGTTGACTTCGAGCGCTTTGCCGTCTACGTGGATAGTGGCCATGGTTCAAAGTTCTTCGTTGGCCCGCGTGAGCGGGCGTGGCTAATGGAAATCTGTGTGCCTGCGGCTCGCATCGATCAATACCGTGCGCGCCTGCGAGGCTGGCGGGTGGCACGGACCACCCGCATGCAAATGTGTTACGCGCCGGCCACAGTCGGTTCGACCTGGATCGGCTTGGCCAAATCCGGGCGCAGGGTGTGCTCGCTGGTAGCAGCGACACCGGCCTCGAACTCGGAGCGGAAGTATTTGATGGCGCTGCCCAGCGGCTCGACGGCACCCGGTGCGTGGGCACAGAAGGTACGACCAGGGCCGAGGAAGTTGACCAGGCCCAGCAGCGTCTCGATGTCTTCTGCCTTGCCCTGGCCGTTCTCCAGCGCACGCAGCATCTTCACGCTCCACGGCAAGCCATCACGGCACGGTGTGCACCAGCCGCACGACTCACGGGCAAAGAACTCTTCCATGTTGCGCAGCAGCGACACCATGCTGACGCTGTCGTCGACTGCCATGGCCAGGCCGGTACCCATCCGGGTGCCAACCTTGGCGATGCCGCCGGCGTACATCTGCGCGTCAAGGTGCTCAGGCAGCAGGAAACCGGTACCGGCGCCGCCTGGCTGCCAGCACTTGAGCTTGAAGCCATCGCGCATGCCGCCGGCGTAGTCTTCGAACAGCTCACGGGCGGTCACGCCGAAGGGCAGTTCCCAGAGGCCTGGGTTTTTCACCTTGCCGGAGAAGCCCATCAGCTTGGTGCCGTGGTCTTCGCTGCCTTCGCGGGCCAGCGACTTGTACCAGTCAACGCCATTGCCAACGATGGCCGGCACGTTGCACAGGGTCTCGACGTTGTTCACGCAGGTCGGCTTGCCCCATACGCCAACGGCGGCAGGGAAGGGCGGCTTGGAGCGCGGGTTGGCGCGGCGGCCTTCGAGCGAGTTGATCAGCGCGGTTTCTTCACCGCAGATGTAACGCCCGGCACCGGTGTGAACGAACAGCTCGAAGTCAAAACCGCTGCCGAGAATGTTCTTGCCCAGCAGGCCAGCGGCCTTGGCTTCGTCGATCGCACGGTTGAGATTTTTCGCGGCGGTGGTGTATTCGCCACGCAGGAAGATGTAACCGCGGTAGGCCTTGAGGGCGCGGGCGCTGATCAGCATGCCCTCCACCAGCAGATGGGGCTGTTGCTCCATCAGCATGCGGTCTTTCCAGGTGTTGGGCTCCATTTCATCCGCGTTGCACAGCAGGTAGCGGATGTTCATGGATTCGTCTTTGGGCATAAGGCCCCACTTCACCCCAGTGGGGAAGCCGGCGCCACCACGACCCTTGAGGCCGGCGTCCTTGACGGTCTGAACGATATCGTCCTGGGACATTTGCGCCAGTGCCTTGCGGGCAGCGGCGTAGCCGTCCTTGGCCTGGTACTCGTCGAGCCAGATCGGCTCGCCGTCGTCACGCAGGCGCCAGGTCAGCGGGTGAGTCTCGGCGGCGCGCGCAATGCGGTTGGCCGGGCCGAAGGAAGTGATGGTCATACGTAACCCTCCAGCAGTTTGGTCACGCCAGCAGGCTGCACGTCGCCAAAGGTGTCATCGTCGATCATCAGTGCCGGGGCCTTGTCGCAGTTGCCCAGGCAGCACACCGGCAGCAGGGTGAAACGCCCGTCTGCAGTGGTCTGGCCGAGGCCGATGCCCAGCTCGCTCTGGATCTGGCTGACCACCGACTCGTGGCCGCCGATGTAGCAGACCATGCTGTCGCAGACACGGATGATGTGCCGGCCGACCGGCTGACGGAAGATCTGGCTGTAGAAGGTGGCCACACCCTCGACGTCGCTGGCAGGGATCCCGAGCAGCTCGCCAATCGCACAGATGGCGCCGTCCGGGACCCAGCCGCGCTGCTTCTGGACAATCTTCAGGGCTTCGATGGACGCCGCACGCGGGTCCTCGTAGTGGTGCTTTTCGTGCTCGATGGCCGAGCGCTCGGTTTCGCTCAGGGCGAAACGGTCGGTTTGGATAAGCGTGTTATTCATGCTTAGCGGTCCACGTCAGCCATAACGAAGTCGATACTGCCCAGGTACGCGATCATGTCCGCGACCATGCTGCCTTTGATCACCGAAGGGATCTGCTGCAGGTGCGGGTAGCTCGGCGTACGAATCCGGGTGCGATAGCTCATGGTGCCGCCGTCGCTCGTCAGGTAGTAACTGTTGATGCCCTTGGTCGCTTCGATCATCTGGAACGACTCGTTGGCCGGCATGACCGGGCCCCACGAGACTTGCAGGAAGTGCGTGATCAAGGTCTCGATGTGCTGCAGGGTGCGCTCTTTCGGCGGCGGCGTGGTCAGCGGGTGATCCGCCTTGTACGGGCCTTCCGGCATGTTGCGCATGCACTGGTCGATGATGCGAATACTCTGGCGCATCTCTTCGACGCGGACCATGCAGCGGTCGTAGGCATCGCCGTTGTTGGCCAGCGGCACTTCGAACTCAAAGTTCTCGTAGCCGGAGTATGGCCGCGCTTTACGCAGGTCGAAGTCCAGGCCAGTGGAACGCAGGCCGGCACCGGTGACGCCCCATTCGAGGGCCTCTTTGGTGTTGTAGGCGGCAACGCCGATGGTCCGGCCCTTGAGGATGCTGTTCTGCAGGGCAGCCTTGTTGTACTCGTCGAGGCGCTTGGGCAGCCAGTCGACGAAGTCCTTGACCAGTTTCTCCCAGCCGCGTGGCAGGTCGTGGGCGACGCCGCCGATGCGGTACCAGGCCGGGTGCAGGCGGAAACCGGTAATCGCTTCGATCACGGTGTAGGCGCGCTGGCGATCGGTAAAGGTGAAGAACACCGGCGTCATGGCGCCGACGTCCTGGATGTAGGTGCCCAGGAACAGCAGGTGGCTGGTGATGCGGAAGAACTCGGCGAGCATGATGCGGATCACGTCGACCTTCTGCGGCACCTGGATCCCCGCCAGCTTCTCGACCGCGAGCACGTACGGCAGGTTGTTCATCACCCCACCGAGGTAGTCGATACGGTCGGTGTACGGGATGAAGCTGTGCCAGGACTGACGCTCGGCCATCTTCTCGGCGCCACGATGGTGGTAACCGATGTCCGGCACGCAGTCGACGATCTCTTCACCGTCCAGCTGCATGACGATACGGAAGGCACCGTGCGCAGACGGGTGGTTGGGGCCCAGGTTGAGGAACATGTAGTCCTCGTTGGCGCCCTGACGCTTCATGCCCCAGGCTTCCGGGTTGAAACGCGCCGACTCTTCTTCAAGCTGCTGCTTGGCCAGGGTCAGGCTGAACGGATCGAATTCGGTAGCGCGCGCCGGGAAGTCCTTGCGCAGTGGGTGACCTTCCCAGGTCGGCGGCATCAGGATACGGGTCAGGTGCGGGTGGCCGGCAAAGTCGATGCCGAACATGTCCCAGACTTCACGCTCGTACCAGTTGGCATTTGGCCAGATACCGGTCACCGAAGGCAGGTTGAGGTCGCCTTCGCTGAGTGAGACCTTGATCATCACGTCGCTGTTACGTTCTACCGAAAGCAGGTGGTAGAACACGCTGAAGTCAGCCGCCGGCAGGCCGCGGCGATGAGTGCGCAGACGCTCGTCGACACCGTGCAGGTCGAACAGCATGCTGTATGGCTTGGCCACGTTACGCAGAAACGCCAACACTTCCTTGAGTTGGGCGCGCTTGACCCACAGCACCGGCATGCCGGTACGGGTCTCTTGGGCGACGAAAGCGTCGGCGCCGAAGCGGTTGTTCAGTTCGACGACCACATCTTGGTCGTCAGCCTTGTAAGGCGGAATATAAATAGCGGTGTCCGCTGTCATGGTCTCGGTCGCTTTCGGTCAACGTAGAGAATGAAGCCAGGCCGCCGGCTCCAGAGGGAGCGGGCGGCAGGTCGCTGGATCAGACTTCGTCGGGGCTGCGCAGGTTGGTGACCTGAATACGCTGTTCACGACGCAGGTCTTTCTGGGCAGGCATCTCGGCACGGTAAATGCCTTGATCGCCTACTACCCAGGAGAGCGGACGTCGTTCTTGCCCGATCGATTCCTGCAGCAGCATCAAGCCTTGCAGGAACGCCTCGGGGCGTGGCGGGCAGCCGGGTACGTAGACATCCACGGGGAGGAACTTGTCGACCCCCTGAACGACCGAGTAGATGTCGTACATGCCACCGGAGTTGGCGCACGAACCCATGGAAATGACCCATTTTGGTTCGAGCATCTGCTCGTACAGGCGCTGAATGATCGGCGCCATCTTGATGAAGCAGGTACCGGCGATGACCATGAAGTCGGCCTGACGCGGCGAGGCCCGGATGACTTCGGCGCCGAAGCGGGCGATGTCGTGGGGTGCCGTGAACGCCGTGGTCATTTCCACGTAGCAGCAGGACAGGCCGAAGTTATACGGCCACAGGGAGTTCTTGCGCCCCCAGTTGACCGCACCACGCAGCACATCTTCGAGTTTCCCCATGTAGATGTTCTTGTGGACCTGGTCTTCGAGCAGTTGGTCGGTAACGGTTTCCCGCTCACCGACCGGATATTGCTCGTTGGGTGCATCCGGATCGATTCTGGTGAGATTGTATTGCATGCCAAAGCCTCATTGTTTCAGCTTCGCTTGCCGCTTGCGACGACCTTCGGGAGCCCAATCGAGGGCCCCGACGCGCCATAGGTAGACAAGACCTGCCAACAGAATTGCTATGAAAACGAGTGCTTCGACGAATCCGGTCCAGCCGCTTTCGCGGACGGACACAGACCATGCAAAGAGAAAGAGGGCTTCGATATCGAAGATCACGAATAGCATCGCGACCAGATAGAATTTTGCCGACAGGCGCATGCGTGCGCCGCCGGTTGGCAGCATGCCGGATTCAAAGGGTTCGTTCTTGGCGCGGCCCCAGGCTTTGCTACCGAGCAGGGCGGACAGGCCGAGCATGAAGGCGCATAGGCCGACGACACCCAGAAGGAAGATGGCAAAGCCCCAGTTGTGGGCGATGAGTCCTGCTGAATCCGACATGCTAGAAATCCTTATACAGAGACCCAGCTCTGCAGTCTGAAATAAGTAACGCGGCGACGCGGTGTCGCGGGTGCAGTGACCAAATGTCGCAGCTGAATCAATCTCGCTGATTTTATGGGTAAACCAAGAGCAAGTAAAATTTCTATGGCAAATTAATTCTTCGGTTTAACAACAAAAACCTATTGTAACTGGCTGAAAGCCTTGATTTTCGGGCATTGCGGCTGGTTTTGTTAATTATGTTTCCTGCATCGTGTAACGGAATGCAAGTTGCGTAATGATAATTAATATCGTTTGGAGTGGTGCGGTTCATTTTACTTGGTCTGATGCTTGCAAAGTTGCTAGCGGTGCTTTTTGATTGCAAATGCGAAGGGCTCTCGTTCTAGCAGCTTTTTAAACGGTCTGCCCCGCTCTGGATCAATGGGTTGGTTGATCTCAACGCGCAGACAGTTTGCTTGAGGAGCATAGCCCCTGATTCGGGGCTTTGCTTTTTACGTGGTTTTGGGGCGCTTGCGGTGCGTGATGGCCGCCATGAGCAGGGGTGTGCGGTTCACTGTGGTGGGACCGGTTAGCGCCGTGACCGACAAGACGTCACCGATGCGGCAGGCATCAAGCGTATAAGCGCACCAGGAAAAGCCCCTGGCGTCCGTTGTCGAGCGACTCCAAGCTGGCGGTGCACAGCGGCTGGCCATTACGCTGGCAGGCAACCGAGTTTGCCAGGCCTGGGCCTGACAGCGCCGACCAGCCGTCCGTTCCATACAAAGGGTCGAATTTGCCTGAGCCATCCAGGCGTGCAGTCATGAACGGTGAAGCACTTTTGAGGCCATTCACGCAGAGGTAGATTTTTTCATCTGCCGATGGCTGATGACTGAACGCGATATCCAGTGGGGTGACCGATTCGCCCGGGCGCTCGACCCTGAGCGGTTGTCCTTTGTTGAAGGTGTTGTCCAAACGGCCGTCCGGGGTAAATCGCACGAGTGCTGTGCTCTCGCTTAGGGTATTGATTTTGGTGGCACACGCGAGGACGAAGCGGTCATTGTAAGCATCGTACTTAAGCACCTTTGGCAGCATTGGCAAACCAGGAATGGTGATGAACAATTCTCCTAGCTTACCGAAATCGGGATCCACCTTGCCGCTTGCGGTGAGGCTGTAGATCACTACGGAGTCAGCAAAGTCTGTCGTAGGTATCGGACTCACGGATACGATCAAGCTGTCAGCGTTGACTGCGATTCCCCCCAGTATTGCCGCCGCGTTTTTATAGGTGGCTACCCAGTAGCCGGTTCCATTGAACGCTGGCTGAAGCTCGCCCGCCAGGTTGACGGCTACTACTCTTCCTCTGGATGCGAAATAGAGAACGTCACCTATGATGCCGCCGCCCGCGCTGGAGTACGGGCGAACATCTGGCTGTGCTTCTGGAATGTCGTACGTCCGATAGGGCACCTCGCCACCGAAGTCCAGATCCGGCTGACCATCAGGGAGCAGTCGGAAAACGATAGGCTGGTATTGGTCGGGCGCAAGGTTAAGGTCGCCGATAATGAAAATGCGTCCCTCACGGTCGGTGACGATTGCGGTCAGGAATATTCTCGGTGCGGTGGGGTACAGGATGCTTGTTACACCCTGCGTGCCGAAACTGGTGTCAAGTGCGCCGCTGCTGTCGACTCGCAGGATGTTGATGCCTTTGTCAGTCCGGTGGGCACTTGTGAGGATCATTTTCTGGCTCTGCTCAAGAAAATACGCAGGGCCAAGGTGATTGAACTTCAGGTCTGAAAAATACCCGTTCTTTGCGTATGCGGGATCGATCTGTCCAGCTTGAGATTGTTCCATCACGTAGCTCCCGGCTTTCAGGTTAAGAGAGGCGTCATGGTCGCTCAGCTGTGAATATTGGGGTACTGGCAGAACTGACAGGTGCCACGAGGTCGCAGCTTGCAAAAAAAAGCCCGGCGCTGTAGCCAGCGCCGGGCTTGTTGCTGCGTGAAATGTCAGTGGAACTGCTCTTCCTCGGTCGAGCCGGTCAGCGCTGTCACCGACGAAGCGCCACCCTGGATCACGGTGGTCATGTCGTCAAAGTAGCCAGTGCCAACTTCCTGCTGGTGCGCAACAAAGGTGTAGCCCTTGCTGGCATCGGCGAATTCCTGCTCTTGCAGCTTCACGTAGGCGGTCATGTCATTGCGCGCATAGTCGTGCGCCAGGTTGAACATGCCGTGCCACATGTTGTGGATGCCGGCCAGGGTGATGAACTGGTGCTTGTAACCCATCGCCGACAGCTCGCGCTGGAATTTGGCGATGGTTGCGTCGTCGAGGTTCTTCTTCCAGTTGAACGACGGCGAGCAGTTGTACGACAGCAGCTGGTCCGGGTATTCCTTCTTGATCGCTTCGGCAAAGCGGCGGGCTTCGTCCAGGTCTGGCTTGGCGGTTTCGCACCAGATCAGGTCGGCATACGGCGCGTAGGCCAGGCCACGCGAAATTGCCTGATCGAGGCCAGCGCGTACTTTATAGAAACCTTCACGGGTGCGCTCGCCGAGCACGAACGGCTGGTCGTACGGGTCGCAATCGCTGGTCAGCAGGTCGGCGGCGTTGGCGTCTGTACGGGCCAGGATAATGGTCGGTACACCCGCAACGTCAGCAGCCAGGCGCGCAGCCACCAGCTTCTGTACAGCTTCCTGGGTCGGTACCAGTACCTTGCCGCCCATGTGGCCGCATTTTTTCACCGAGGCCAGCTGGTCTTCGAAGTGCACGCCTGCGGCGCCCGCTTCGATCATGTTCTTCATCAGCTCGTAGGCGTTGAGCACGCCGCCGAAACCGGCTTCGGCGTCAGCCACGATCGGCGCGAAGTAGTCGACATAGCCTTCGTCGCCCGGGTTCTTGCCCGCTTTCCACTGGATCTGGTCGGCACGGCGGAACGAGTTGTTGATGCGCTTGACCACGGTCGGCACCGAGTCAACCGGGTACAGCGACTGATCGGGGTACATCGACTCTGCCGAGTTGTTGTCGGCGGCAACCTGCCAGCCGGACAGGTAAATAGCCTGGATGCCGGCTTTGACCTGTTGCACTGCCTGGCCGCCGGTGAGCGCACCCATGCAGTTGACGAAGTCCTTGTCCGGACGGAAGGACGGGTGGGCACCTTGGGTGACCAGCTTCCAGAGTTTCTCGGCGCCAACCTGGGCGAGGGTGTGCTCCGGTTGCAGCGAGCCACGCAGACGAACGACATCGGCGGCGGAGTAGGTACGGGTCACGCCTTTCCAGCGCGGGTTCTCGGCCCAGTCTTTCTCGAGGGCTGCAATTTGCTGTTCGCGTGTCAGTGCCATGTGATTAAAACCTCGTCGCATCATTCTTGGGGTAGTTGTGGTGCTGATGCTCAAAAGTCGCGGATCAGAGCGCCTGACGGCTGTCCTGTTCGAAGGAGGTACGACGGCGAACGCCAAGGCTCGAAGGGGAAGGAGGGCGCAGCTCGAGCAAGGTGCGGCGACAGGTCGGCTCGTGGATGCCTTGCTGTGGCGCGACAGGATTGCCTGGTGACTGCGGTGATGCGCTTCCGTCCCTCGGGACAACTTCTCGTTGCAGTCGCAATCCGGTCGAACCGCCTTGTGGGCCGTATAGACACGAGACGCCTCCAGGGGTAGCCGGAGCGCGCCTCGAAGACCCTTGCCAGGGCCTCTGATTAGCGGGAGCGAGGCCATCATGCCCTTGTCAAAAAGTGCCTGTCAAATGTTTTGTAGTGCTTTTCTGGGTCTACTACATCTTTGGTCTAATACGACTCCACAGTCAGTTTCAAGGCCTTTGGTCGAAGCCTCGAATTGCCTGGGTTCAGTCGAGAAGGTCGACTCTGACACGCAAAGTCATGTTTTCTCCGCGTTGCGTGCTGTAACTGTGGCTTGACGCACTCCGTTCAGCCTGGCTCTGCTGGTTGTACCCGGCCAAAGTGATCCACTCGCCAAGCCTGCCGGTCACGGTTGTGTCGGTACTCTGCACTTTCACTACATCGGGACGTTCGCTGCTCATTCGATCATTATTGCTGCTGATTGCCAGCCGCACCGTGTCGCCGCTGACGCTCGGTGTGACATAGAAACCCTGAGTCACATTGCGATATTCAGTGTTGCTCTGCACGCGGCCGTAGCCGTCGGTGCTGCTGCTGGTGATTGGCACGCTCTGGCCAACCTGGATCAGCGCCGGCTGGCCGTCACTGGCCTGGATCTGCTGCAGGCCGCCCTCCCGGTTGCTGGTGCCGTAGCGAATCACCCGCGCATTGCCACGGTTGTCCTGAAAGCTGCTGTCATTGTTGTCGACGCTGATCAGCAAGCGCTTGGCTTTGCTGTCGAGTTGCTGCAACAGCGCGCGCAAGTCGCCAATACGCTCAGGGCTGGCGTTGACGATCAGCTTGTTCTCGAAGGCGCTGACGCTGCCTTCCTTGCCAATAAAGGCCTGCGCGGTGGGCAGCAGCTCGGCACTGCTGCGGTGCTGCAAGGGCAGCACTTCGGTGGCGGCCTGGGCGCCAAGGCCGGTAGCCAGCAGCAGTGAAGCGAGCAGGGGGCGTAGCAGCATGTTGGAGTTCTCCGCAGGTTGAACAGACATGATGGCAAATTTGTCACGGTTATGCCGGATGAGGATCACAACCTGAGTCAAATGCGCTCAGTTGCCACGCACAGGTGGTTGCCCCCGGACAAATTCCGTAACATCGCGCCCCCGCTCGCTGCACGTTCAGATGCCAGCGCTTGCACAGATTGACTGATCTCAGGAAGCCCATGAAACCCGCCCGACTACGCGCCGATGTCCTCGCCGGCCTTACTACTTCCTTCGCCCTGGTACCCGAGTGCATCGCCTTTGCTCTGGTCGCCCATCTCAACCCGCTGATGGGGTTGTACGGTGCATTCATCATCTGCACGCTGACAGCCTTGTTCGGCGGCCGACCGGGGATGATCTCCGGCGCGGCCGGCTCAATGGCGGTGGTGATCGTCGCGCTGGTGGTACAGCACGGCGCGCAGTACCTGCTGGCAACGGTGCTGCTGGGCGGGTTACTGATGATCCTGTTTGGCGTGCTGCGCTTGGGCAAGCTCGTAAGGCTGGTGCCGTACCCGGTAATGCTTGGCTTCGTCAATGGCCTGGCCATCGTCATCGCCATGGCCCAGCTCGAGCATTTCAAAAGTGGCGAGCAGTGGCTCAGTGGCACCCCGCTGTACCTGATGATTGGCCTGGTAGCGTTGACCATGCTGGTGGTCTATGTGTTGCCGCGCCTGACCCGCAGCGTGCCGCCGGCGCTGGTGGCCATTGTTGGCGTCGGCCTGCTGGTGTACCTGCTTGATCTGCCGACAAGGACCTTGGGTGATATGGCGCATATCGCCGGCGGTCTGCCGCAGTTGGCTTGGCCGCAGGTGCCATGGACTCTGGATACGCTGAAAATCATTGCCCCCTATGCGCTGCTGATGGCCATGGTCGGCCTGCTGGAAACCCTGCTGACCCTTAACCTCACCGACGAAATAACCGAGAGCCGTGGCTTTCCAGATCGTGAATGTGTGGCCCTGGGCGCGGCCAACATGGTCTCGGGCATGTGCGGTGGCATGGGTGGCTGCGCAATGATCGGGCAGACCATGATCAACCTCAGCTCCAATGGCCGTGGGCGGCTGTCGGGGGTAGTGGCTGGCGGCATGATCCTGCTGTTCGTGTTGTTCCTGTCACCACTGATCGAGCGGATACCGCTGGCGGCACTGGTCGGGGTGATGTTCGTGGTGGCCCAGCAGACCTTCGCCTGGGCGTCACTGCGGGTGTTGCACAAGGTACCCGTCAGTGATGTGCTGGCGATCATTGCCGTGACCGTGGTCACGGTATTCACCGACCTGGCCATGGCTGTGCTGTTCGGGATCATCCTCGCAGCGATCAACTTCGCCTGGCAGCATGCCCGCGAGCTGTACGCCGACAGCCATGTCGATAGCGATGGCAACAAGCACTATCAGGTACACGGCACGCTGTTTTTTGCTTCCACGGCGGCGTTCCTCAACCAGTTCGAGCCCGCGCAGGACCCTGATGGGGTGACGCTGGATTGCAAGCACCTGAGCTTTGTCGACTACTCGGCGGTGGCGGCGTTGCAAACCTTGCGCGAGCGTTACAGCAAGGCCGGCAAGCATCTGCGTGTTGTGCACCTGTCCGAGCGCTGCAAGAAGCTGCTCAAGCGGGCAGGGGCCCAGCACTGATCGATCATGCCTGGGCCGGCGTGGATGCGCGGCGCAGGCATAACAACCCGCTGGCCTAGTTGCCGGTGTTCTTCTTGATGATCGCCTCGGCGATATTGGCCGGCGCCTCACCGTACTTGGTGAACTCCATGGTGTAGCTGGCCCGGCCCTGAGTCATCGAGCGCATCTGCGTCGAGTAGCCAAACATCTCACCCAATGGCACCTCGGCGCGGATCACCTTGCCGGCCGGCGTCTCTTCCCCTTCCTGGATCATGCCGCGGCGCCTGCTCAGGTCGCCGATGATGTCGCCCTGATATTCATCGGGGGTGACCACTTCAACCTTCATCACCGGCTCCAGCAATACCGCGCCGCCTTTCTGCGATAGTTGCTTGGTGGCCATCGACGCCGCGATCTTGAAGGCCATCTCGTTGGAGTCGACATCATGGTAGGAGCCGTCGAATACTGCTGCCTTGAGGCCGATCAGCGGATAGCCGGCCAACACACCATTGTGCATCTGCTCTTCGATGCCTTTCTGGATGGCCGGGATGTACTCGCGCGGTATGACCCCGCCGACCACCTCGTTGATGAACTCCAGGCCCTCTTTACCTTCCTCGCCTGGCGCAAAGCGGATCCAGCAGTGGCCGTATTGGCCGCGGCCACCGGATTGACGGACGAACTTGCCTTCGATTTCGCAGGTGTTGCGGATCTTCTCGCGGTAGGCGACCTGCGGTTTGCCGATGTTGGCCTCGACGCCGAACTCGCGACGCATGCGGTCGACAATGATGTCCAGATGCAGCTCGCCCATGCCGGAAATGATCGTCTGTGCGGTTTCTTCGTCGGTCTTGACCCGAAACGACGGATCTTCCTGGGCCAGCTTGCTCAAGGCAATGCCCATTTTCTCCTGATCGGCCTTGGTTTTCGGCTCGACCGCCACCGAAATCACTGGGTCGGGGAAGTCCATGCGCTCAAGGATGATCGGCTTGGTCAGGTCGCACAAGGTATCGCCGGTGGTGACGTCCTTCATGCCGATCAGCGCGGCGATGTCGCCGGCGCAGACGTTCTTGATCTCGGCCCGCTGGTTGGCGTGCATCTGCACCATACGGCCGACCCGTTCCTTTTTGCCTTTGACCGAGTTGAGCACGGCATCGCCCGAGCTGAGGATGCCGGAGTAGACCCGCGCGAAGGTCAGCGTGCCGACGAACGGATCTGTGGCGATCTTGAACGCCAGCGCCGAAAACGGCTCATTATCATCGGCGTGGCGCTCCAGCGGCCGGTCGTCGTGGTCCGGGTCGGTGCCTTTGATGGCCGGTATTTCGCTGGGGGCGGGCAGGTAGTCGATGACCGCGTCGAGCATCAACGGCACGCCCTTGTTCTTGAATGACGAGCCGAGTACGGTCGGCACGATTTCATTGGCGATGGTGCGCTGACGCAGGCCGGCCTTGATCTGCTCGTTGCTCAGCTCCTGGCCGTCCAGATACAGCTCCATGAACTGGTCGTTGGCCTCGGCGGCCGCTTCGACCAAGTGCGCACGCCACTCGTCGGCCAGTGCCTGCAACTCGGCGGGGATGTCCTCTTCGCGGTAGCTGGCGCCATTGTCGGCGTCATTCCAGTAGATGGCTTTCATCTTCAGCAGATCGATCTGGCCGATGAAGTTTTCTTCGCTGCCGATCGCCAGCTGAATCGGCACGGGGTGGTGGCCCAGGCGTTTGTCGATCTGCTTGACCACGCGCAAGAAGTCCGCACCCTGGCGGTCCATCTTGTTGATGTAGGCCAGGCGCGGCACATGGTACTTGTTGGCCTGGCGCCAGACCGTCTCGGACTGTGGCTCGACCCCGTCGGCCGCACTGAACACCACGACCGCACCATCGAGCACACGCAACGAGCGCTCGACTTCGATGGTGAAGTCAACGTGGCCGGGGGTGTCGATGATGTTGAAACGAAACTTGTCGGCGAACTGCTTGGTCGAGCCCTGCCAGAAGGCCGTCGTCGCCGCTGAAGTGATGGTGATGCCACGCTCTTGTTCCTGCGCCATCCAGTCCATGGTCGCTGCGCCGTCATGCACTTCGCCCATCTTGTGGTTGACGCCGGTGTAGAACAGGATGCGTTCGGTAGTGGTGGTCTTGCCGGCGTCGACATGGGCGACAATGCCGATGTTGCGGTACAGCTCGATGGGGGTCGTGCGGGCCATGGTCAGTCACCTGAGGTGAATGCGCGGGAGGGGTATTCCCACGGTAGCAGACGGCACGCCGCCTGCTAGCCCAATGGCCGGCTATGCGAGGAACGGTGTCAGTCGGCCTGAGCCTGCAACTGCCACTTGCCGTCGACTTCACGCGCCAGGCCGCTGGCCGGCAGCAGGGCCAGCAGGCGTAGATGCAAGGCCGGGTCGGTGAAACCTTTGACGGTGTCCAGGTCGAGCTCGCCGAGCAATTGCATGTCGGTCTTGGTGTACGACAGCCAGGCCTTCTTCAGGTACTGCAGCACATCACTGCCCGCCGTATTGGCGAAGCGCCGGTTGAGCGTGCGGCCTTCCAGCTCGAAGGTGTGGCGGTGGCTGTAGTTGCTCTCGTCGCCTGCGCCTTCGACGCAGCGGTAGCAGCTGCAGGCGCCGTCGCCGAAGGCGTTGCGCAGGTAGCTGTTGAAGTCCACGACGGGCTTAAGGGAAAGGCGTTTGTCGACCTCGAACAGGTCGGCGGTCATCGGTTGTTCAGCGCTCACGCGGTGTCCTCGTGTGGTGTGGCGTGCATCGGCGGGCACCCTAACAGATCGGCGCTTTTTCGGCCATGCGCGCTGGCGCCGCGCCGGTGTTGCACGGCGCCAGCGCGCATCCGGTCTTCTGCCACTCGCGCGGCGCCGCGTGCTGCCGTAACCTATGCGCCCCCGGTGCCCGCGCGCCGATCCCAACCCATGAGGCAAGTCGCTTGAACAAGTTCCCGTACATCGCCACCATCACCGTCAGCAGCGAAGACCGCGGGGGCGACACTGAAGCATCGGAGAACGTCAACATGCGGGTTGGCATCGAGGCTGTGACCGAGACCTTGAAGAAGGTGCATTTCGTCGCTGCACTGGCGGCCCCGGAAAAACCTGCCACGCACATTTGCGTGACGCTGGAGAACGGCCTGGTTTATTACGGCCCGATCGTCAATGGTCACGCCGAACTCGAAGGCGGCTGGATCGCCTTCGAGTCCGACATGCTCACTCCGCAAGAGCTCGGCCTGTAAGCCTCAGCCCAGCTCGGCCAGGCACTGCTCGAAGATATCCAGGCCTGCTTCGAGCACCTCTGCCTCGATGGTCAGTGGTGCCAGCAGGCGAATGATATGGCGCGCCTTGCCGCTGGGCATCAGCAGCAAACCCTTGCTGCGCGCCGCTTGCAGCAGTTTGGCCAGCTGCGCCGGGGCTGGCGTGCCGTCGGCATTGACCAGTTCTATGCCACGCATGGCGCCGACCCCGGTCAAACGACCCAGTGACGGGTACAGCCCTGATGCCTTCCAGCGTTGATAGCGGCCGACGATAGCTTGCTCATGGCGTTCGCCCCAGGTCGCCAGATTGGCATCGGTCATCTGTGCCAAGCTGGCCAAGGCCGCTGCGCAGGCAATCGGGTTGCCTGAATAGGTGCCACCCAGGCCACCCTTGGGCAACGCTGCGAGCAACTCCCGGCGGCCCACTACTGCGCCCAGCGGCATACCGCCGGCCATACTTTTTGCCAGCAGCAGCAGGTCGGGTTCGATCCCCAGTCGCGGGAAGGCAAAACGCTGCCCGGTACGGCCGAAGCCGGATTGAATCTCGTCGATAATCAACACAATCCCGTGCTCATCGCAGAAGCGCCGTAGGGCTTGGGCGAACGTCGGATCGAGCGCGAGGAAGCCGCCTTCGCCCTGTACCGGTTCGAGGATGAACGCGGCCACATCCTCCACCGCCAGCTCGACGCTGAACAGCCGGTCCAGAGCCTTGAGCGCCTGTTCGCAAGTGACATCGGTGTCATTGCTGGGGTAGGGCAGGTGATAGACCGGGCCAGGCAAATCGCCGACCCGCTGCTTGTACGGTGCGACCTTGCCATTGAGGTTAAGCGTGGCCAGCGTGCGGCCGTGGAAGGCGCCGTCGAAGGCAATGATCGCGCGCTTGCCGGTGGCGCCGCGGGCGACTTTCAGGGCGTTCTCGGCAGCTTCCGCGCCGCTGTTGGTAAGCATTCCGGCCATGGGGTAGCTGAGCGGCACAAAGCTGCTCAGTTGCTCCATCAGTTGCAGGTACGGGCCGTGGGCGGCAGCGTTGAACGCATAGTGGGTCAAGCGACCGGCCTGCTGTTGAATCGCTGCAACTACCGCCGGGTTGCAGTGGCCCAGGTTGAGCACGCCGATGCCGCCGACGAAGTCGATATAGCCGTTACCGTCGGTATCCCAGACATGCGCATTGAGGCCATGGGAAAGTGTGATGGGGTGAACGATGGAAATGGACTGGCTGATACTTTCCTGATTCATGGGGGCACGCGTACCTTGTTCGATTTTGCTGACTATCCAAGCGCTTTGATCGCCCACGCACAAACGAATAATTCGATTGCGGTCATTCCCCTGATTCCTGAATTTTCAGCGGTGGTTTGCACCGTGGCGTAAACCGCTGGCTCAAGGTGGTTGATGGTTTTTATTTTTTGGCCGATCAGTCAGGTCATCTCGGCATGAGTTCATTCCTTTGCGGAATCATGTGCTGCAAAAAGGTCGTTTGTTGGGGCTCCGCCAAAGATCAATACTGACGTGGATCAATGATCGCGGCCGGGTAGGCCTGGATAACGAAAAGGCCTGCCCCGGTACGTACAGAACAACAACTAGATGCACGTTTGCATTGTACGAATTCTGCTCCAAGTTCAGCCGCCCGAGCGGCGGCCGACCCACTCGAGGGTTTTCCATGGCTTCGCTAAAAAACAACAAACAGCGGTCCTTGCAACATGGTCTGACCTCGCGTCAGGTGTCGATGATTTCGATCGCCGGGATCATCGGCGCGGGGTTGTTCATCGGCTCATCCAACGCAATCGCCACGGCCGGGCCGGCGATTCTGATTTCCTACGCCATGACCGGCTTGCTGGTGCTGCTGGTGATGCGCATGCTCGGTGAGATGGCCATCGCCAACCCCAACAGCGGCTCGTTCTCGACCTATGCCAGTGAGGCGATCGGGCCTTGGGCTGGCTTTACCATCGGCTGGCTGTACTGGTGGTTCTGGGTGCTGATCATTCCGGTCGAGGCAATTGCCGGGGCAGACATCCTGCATGCGTATTTCCCTGACGTGCCGTCATGGTTGTTCGCATTTCTGATCATGTTGGTGTTGTCGTGCACCAACCTGATCAGCGTGAAGAACTTTGGTGAGTTCGAGTATTGGTTCGCCTTGATCAAGGTGATCGCCATTGTGGCATTCATTGTTGTTTGCACGATGGCGGTGCTGGGTTTCTGGCCATTGGCCGAGACACGCGGTGTGAGCCAGCTGTGGGCGAACGGCGGGTTTATGCCGAACGGCTTCGGCACGGTGCTGGGTGGGGTGCTGATCACCATCTTCTCGTTCTTTGGCGCCGAGATCGTGACCATTGCTGCGGATGAGACGGCCAATCCGAAAGACAAGATTCGCCGGGCGACCAACCTAGTGGTGTACCGCATCGGCATCTTCTATCTCGCTTCGATCTTCCTGGTGGTGTCGCTGGTGGCGTGGAACGATCCTGCGCTGAAGGCGGTGGGCTCGTTCCAGCGGGCGCTCGAGGTGCTGAATGTGCCGGGGGCGAAACTGGTGGTCGACCTGGTGGTGCTGGTGGCAGTTACCAGTTGCATGAACTCCGGGTTGTATACAGCTTCACGGATGCTCTACTCGCTGGCTTCGCGGGGGGAGGCGCCTGCTATGGTGCGGCGTGTGTCGGGTAATGGCGTGCCGACGGTAGCGGTGCTGTTGTCGACCTTGGCGGGCTTTGTCGGGTGTCTGGTCAACTACGTGTTCCCTGGGAAGGTGTTTGGCTTCCTGCTGTCCACTACCGGGGCGATTGCTTTGCTCGTGTATCTGGTGATTGCGATTTCACAATTGCGCATGCGTGGGCGGGCGGATCGGCTGGGAACTGTGCTGGAACTGAAAATGTGGCTGTTCCCGTGGCTGACCTGGTTGGTGATCGGGACGATTGTGATGGTGCTGGGGTATATGCTGCTCAGTGATGCTTATCGGTATGAGACGTTGATGACTGCTGGGGTTACGGCGTTTATCTTGCTGGTTGCGGTTACGCGGCGTCGAGGTGGGCAAGGGCGTTCCTCGATTCTGGTTTCGGGTGATTGAGCGTTTTGGAATAGCCCCTCGATCGCCGACACAACGCGGCCCCTGTAGGAGTGGCCTTGTGTCGCGAAAGGGTCGCGCAGCGGCCCCTCGATTCGTGCAGCGCTGCGAGAATGTCGGGCCAGCTGCGCTGGCCTTTCGCGACACAAGGCCGCTCCTGCAGGGGGCAAAGCGCCCGCAGCATGATCTGACTGCAAGGCGATGAATTTCCTACGAGTTTAATCAGATTAGTCTGATGGGGCGCACGTGCTTATCGGAATAGGCTGGCCGCGTTTTCCCCACAGGCTTTCCGCGATGTTCATATTAACCCCCCTCTACGCGCACCACCGCGGCGCTAGCGCCGTTTGGTTGGCTGTCGCCTGAACATCCCGGTTGGTTATCCCTGATGCAAACGACCCCAGCCAGTGGCATACGCCACCGACTCTGGCTGTTTGTGAACGCGTTAAAGGAGATGTTCCATGCGTGTCAGATTCAACCCCAAAACCCTGTCTGTCGCCGCAGTGCTGCTGGCCCTCGGCGGTTGCGCCAGTGCGGTAGCGCCCAATGAGCAGATCGAGCTGACTCGCAGCGCCGTCAATCGTGCGGTGTCCGCCGACGCCACCCAATACGCGCCGGTCGAAATGCGCGCCGCCCAGGACAAGCTCAGTGCCATGGACCGGGCCTTGGGTGAGAAAGACCTCAAAACAGTACGCAGCCTGGCCGAGCAGGCCGAGGCCGATGCTCGCCTGGCCGAGCGCACGGCCCAGGCGCGCAAAACCAGCGAGCAGTTGCTCGATGCCCGTAAAGGTATCGAAGTGCTCAAGCAGGAAATGCTCGAAGCGCCGGACACAACCTCTGCCACCTCCACCCGCTAAGGAGCCGAACATGCCCAAAATGCACATTCTGCCAACCGTCTCAATCCTGAGCCTGCTGCTGGTTGGCTGCAGCACCACACCTGAAAACAGCCACTTGCTGGAAGCCCGCGACGCTTATTCGGTGCTGCAAAGCAAGCCTGAATCGAGCCGGATTGCTGCCTTGGAAACCCAGGAAGCCTATCTGGCTCTGGGCAAGGCCGAGCAGGCCTCTTTGAAGGACCGTAAGGGCAGCGACGTCGAGCAGCTGGCCTACCTGGCCAACCGCAAGATCGCGACTGCCGAACAGACCATCCTGCTGCGTCAGGCGCAGGTCGGCCTGCAAGGCATCGAAGCGCAGCGCACCCAGGCGCGTCTGGATGTTCGTACCGCCCAGCTCAAGGCACTTCATAACCTTAAAGCCAAGCAGACCGAGCGAGGCACTGTAGTAACCTTTGGCGACGTGTTGTTCGACACCGGTCGGGCTGAATTGCGCAGTGCCAGCCAGCGCAATATCCGGCAATTGGCGCAGTACCTGCAAGACAACCCGCAGCGCAAGGTGCTGGTTGAAGGCTTTACCGACTCCACCGGCAGCGACGCGCTCAACCAGCAATTGTCCGAACGACGTGCCGCAGCCGTAGGCAATGCCTTGCGTCGCCAGGGCGTCAGCGCCGATCGGATCGTCACTGCCGGTTATGGCAAGGAGTATCCTGTCGCTACCAATGCCGATGCGCAGTCGCGTCAGCTCAATCGCCGTGTCGAAGTGATCATCTCGCGCGATGCGCAGGCGGTTGCACCGCGTTACTGATGCCAGCAACAGGCGCGGTTGCCGGCCGCGTCCTGATGCAGCCGATCTCCTGCAACGGGAGATAGTCAGTGCTGGCCTTTGTGCCCTACATTGTCATTCCTCCGCACAAAGGCTAGCGACCATGACCGATCTGAGCGCATTCCCTATCACCCGCAAATGGCCAGCCGCGCATCCCGAGCGCCTGCAGCTGTACTCGCTGCCAACGCCCAATGGGGTCAAGGTGTCGATCATGCTCGAAGAGATCGGCCTGGCCTATGAAGCGCACAAGGTCAGCTTCGAACATGAAGAGCAACTGAGCCCCGAATTCATCTCGCTCAGTGCCAACAACAAGATCCCGGCTATCCTCGACCCCAACGGGCCGGACGGCCAGCCGCTGGCACTGTTCGAGTCAGGCGCGATTCTGCAGTACCTGGCCGAAAAAAGCGGGCAATTGCTCAGTGTCAACCCAGCCCAGCGCTACCAGACCCTGCAGTGGCTGATGTTCCAGATGGGCGGCATCGGGCCGATGTTCGGCCAGGTAGGCTTTTTCCATTTTTTCGCCGGCAAGGACTTCGAAGACAAGCGCCCACGTGATCGCTACGTCAATGAATCGCGGCGGCTGCTCGGGGTGCTTGATCGGCATCTGCACGGCCGGGACTGGATGGTCGACGACTACAGTATCGCCGACATTGCCATCTTTCCTTGGGTGCGCAACCTGGTCGACCGCTATAACGCACGCGAACTGGTGCAATTCGAGCAGTTCAAGGACGTGCAGCGGGTGCTGGACAACTTCCTCGCTCGGCCAGCGGTACAGCGCGGTTTGACGATTCCGAGCTGAGCGGCACTGAGTGCTACAGGAGCGAGCGATGATGGCCGGCAAATGGATCCTTGAACAGCTTGCAGGCGATGGACAGGCCCGTGCCGCGGCGGTGTTCAATGGCGTTTGAATTGATCCGCGCCAGCGACAGCTCCCGCAGCTTTGCGCGGGATCTCACCCGCCAGGCCATGCTGCCGTACTATCAGGCATTCGGCCTGCGCTGGATCGAAGAAGCCTTCGACCAGGCCTGGGGCTGGCGCGAACAGTGGCTTGTCATGGAAGGCGAGACTGTGCTGGGCTTTTGCAGCTTGAGTCAGGATCGCCAGGCGCTGTTCATTCGCGAACTGCACCTGGTGCCCGAGCAGCGCAACCGCGGCGTTGGCACCTGGGCCTTGCAAGCGCTGGCTGCGATGGCCGCGCAGCGCAAGCTGGGCTTGCTGCGGCTGATGGTGTTCAAGATCAACCCGGCGCGGCAGTTGTACCTGCGCCAGGGTTTCCTCGAGATGGGCGAAGACGACTGCTTCGTGCGCATGCAGCGCGCAGTCGCCTGATCCTCAACGCTGGCTGACGCGCACGGTATTGCCCTGGCGCACGGTCGACTCGAGCAGGGTGCCCTGCAGCGGCAACAGGTCGCCGATCAACAGGTTCTGCAGCAGTGGCTTACCGTCGAAGCTGTTACCACCCAACTCAACCTGGCGCATGCCTTCTACCCGCAGGATGGCCTTGCCGACCTGGCCCAGACGGTTGCCGCTGAGCAGCAGCGGGCCGGCCATGGGCGTGGCGTTGCGCAGGCTCACCGCGTACTCGGGAGTATTGGTGATGTGGTTGCCAAGCAGCGCCAGTGCGCCGACTTCGCTGGCGTCGATGGCGCTGCCGACACTGCTGCCGAGCAAGTTGTTGTCGATCACCAGTGGCGCTGCCGGGGTGGGCGCCAGGCTGCGCAGCTGGATGCCATTGCCACGGCTGTCGCCGATGCGGTTGCCGGCCAGCAACACCGCGCCTTGTTGCTCGCTGACTTCGATGGCAGCCTTGCCCGCGCCGAGGATCAGGTTGTTTTCCACCAGCGCCCGGGTTTGCCCACGCAGACGTACGCCGCTGTTGTTGTCGATGCCGCGCAGCTGGTTGTCACGCACGCTGACCTGGCTGTCACGGACATCGATTGCATATTGCTGGGACTGCTCGAAGCGGCTGCCCTCGATGGTTGCCTGGCTGCGCTGCAGCTCGACCGCACTGGACATCTCACTGAACTGGCTTTCGCGGATCACCACCGTGGCCGGGCGGCTGCTGGCCGGCTGCTGGGTGCTGATCGCCGTGGTCAGGCCACGCGACAGGTTGGCGTTGTAGCCCAGACGCTTCAAGGTCGAGCCAACCACCTGGGTGTGGCTGCCGGCCCAGGCGATCACGAACGGACGCCAGGCGCGGTCGGTATTGCCCGCCTTGTCACCGGCCATGCTCTCCAGGTTGGACTTGTTCAGCCCCAGCCAGCCCTGATTGATCAGCGCGGTACCGGAGTAGCTCGACAGATACAGGCTGGTGCCTTCTAGGACCAGACCGGCATCGGCACCGATCATCAGCGGATAGCTGAGCAGATAACCGTCCTTGTAGCGCTTGAGAATGCGTGAGTCGTTCAAGGCATCGTGCAACTGAGCAAGGGTGATGCTGCCACCGCGCAGGGTCACCACTTGCGGGTGATGCGCCTGATAGCCAGCAATGGCACGGAACAGCCCATTATTGACGAACGGCTCGAACGGCCAGCTGCCGGCCTGGGCCGAGAACATCGGTTGCAGGCTGACACTGGCGCGGCCCGCCGGGCGTGCGCGTTCGGCCTGGGCAAAGGTTACCGCCAGGCGGACCTGCTGGCGCAGCTGCTGCAAGTGTTGCTGATATTGCTCGGCTGGCAGCACGTCGACCGTCTGCTTGACGGGCAAGGTCTGCGTGCCAGCCTGGACAGTACCGGCCAGCAGCAGGGCGGCGAGACAGGTCAGGGAAAAACGGGCGAAGGGGGCCATGGGCACGTCCTTGTTCAACGCAAATGGGAATAAGCAGGCTGGATCGGGCCGCCGAGCTGACTGTAGTTGTCGACCTCACCGTCTTCGCTGTCATACAGCTTGCGCGCCAGGCTATTGCCCGGGTTGCGTTGCAGGTACGGGATCAGCCAGGCCAGCTTGTACGGCGCTACGTCCGCCTGCGACTTTCCCTTGAGTTCTGGCAGGTCGTCCGGGTCGAGCACGCTGCGGGCAGCGAAGTTGGCCAGCAGATCAAGCGTATGCTGGTCTTCGGCCGTCCACGGCAGGCCGTTGGCGCGGGCCGATTCGGCCAGCAGCACCAGCGGCACCAGCGCGTACTGGCTGTAGCTGGCCGCCAATTTGGCCCGTGCGACTTCCAGCGGCAGATAGGCGTAGCTACCGTCGCTGTTGCGTACCGCCTGGGCCAGTCCGCGGCGCAGGTTGCCGTCGGCCCACTGGATGAAATCGTCACGACCGACCAGCATGCCGGTGGCCGCGACTGCCCAGGCTGCCCAGTAGTCGTGGTTGTTGAAGTACACCCCGCGGGCGCTGCGGCGTGGGTCGTACTCAGCGATGACGCGCTCGCCCAGGCGAGTGAACCAGTCTTTCTGCACCGGCGTCAGCTGCAACTTGCCATCGCTGGCCGACTGGGTCAGCAATACCGCGCCGGCCATCGATGCCAGCGCCCATTTGCGTGCCGCCATGCCGGTGCTGCTGGCGTCCTCGGTGAGCAGCGCGCCGGCGCTGGCCCACTGTTCCAGCCACTGGTCCTGGCAGGCCAGGGCCATGTTGGCCTCCTGCGGTTTTTTCGCCCGCTGGAAGCGCTTGCTGGCATAGATCAGCCCGCCAATGAACTCCTTGACCTGCTTGCCGATCCGTTCGCTGTCGGCATCCGGGCTGCTGCGCAAGGTCGACTTGCTCGCGTCGCTCTGGTCGTATTTGCTTTGCAGGCGCAGGCTGCCGGTGTAGGGCGGCGGCGGCGCCTTGCTGCACTCAAGGGTACGATAGTCGGCGATCATCGCTGCCTGCGGAGTATTGCGCGCAGCCCAGATCGACTGGGCCGCCTGCACCTGAGGCGCGAGCAGGGCCAGGGCCAGAGCCAGCAGGCTCAGTTGACGCGCGTGCGCGCGGCCAGTGCTGGCCGTCGCGCGTTGCAGGTTTACAGGCATAGACGGGTTTCCACATCGGTAGGCGCAGCGCTGGCCTTGGTCGGCTCAAGGAACACCGACAGCAGGTTGGCGCCGGCGTAGGCCGGATCTTTGCTCAGCTCAAGGTAGTACTGGCCGCCGGTGACTGCAGCTTCACGGCGGAACCAGACCTTGTCGCGAGCACCGTTGTCGTAATAGACGATGACGTAGAAGTCCTTGATGTTCTTGTCGCTCAGGCGGATATCCAGAAAGCCGTTCGACCCGCTCAGCGCCTGGCGGTCACTGCCAGCGTTGGACAACAGCTCGATTCGTTCGCCGACCTTCAGCGGCGAGCGCTGCAGCTTGTTGCCAAGCACTTCGCGGGACGCTTCGCAGCCGCCTTTGACCGCCGGGATCAGCTGGCGATACATCAACGGCGAGTCAAGCCGGTAGTTGGCCGGCAGTTCCCAGACGATCAGCTTCGGCGGCGCGTCGGCCTTGTAGTCATCGGAGAGCAGGTATTCCAGCAGCGAGCCGTCCTCGCCAACGCCGGGCAGGGCGTAGTTGAGCACGTCGACGCTGAGGTACTGCTTGAGGTAGCCGTCGAAGTTGAACTGCTTGCTCTCGTCTTCCCGCGCTGCCGCGTTACTGTCACCGACCAGAATCACTTCCGGGTCCGGCGCCTCGTCGAACAGGGCTTCGGCGCTGGCCTCGACCGGGATGGTCTGGTAGCCGCGTACATACTGGAAACCGTAGTTGTTGCCGCAGATCGCACTCATGGCCAGGTTGAGGGTGCCGTCTTTGGGCACCATCACGCCAGGCTCGGTGCGGTACTGCTTCTTGGTCAGGCCGGCGTAGAACGGCTGACGGCGGATCTCGTCTGCCATCAAGCGCGCGGTCGCCTCGGCGCCGACCGGTGTCCAGTGGTGGTCGCGGCGGAAGAAGTACTCGCTCTTGGGCGGCTGCTGGACCAGTTGCATCATCGGCGCGACCACCGCGCCACCTTGCTTGAGCTGGCCAAGGTAAGCCGCCAGGTTGGCGCTGGCGCGGGCGTAGTCAAAGCCGTAAGGATGCTCGCCAATCAACCGGTCGCGGTGCATCAGGCCACGGGTCGGCTGGATCGCCATGGCGACCTGAATGCCCTGCTGATTGAAGGTTTTCATCAGGCGGGCAAACTCCGGGCGCATCGGCGCCGGGATGCCGAACTCGTTGGTCAGATCGACCGCCGAGCGGAACAGCCAGCGCTCCTGACCAGGGACGATCTCGCGCATCAGCTTCATGCGCCCCTCGGCATACTGCTGAGGATCGCTCAAGGCCGGGCAGACCATGCACTGCAGGTTTTCGCAGCCGGGCTTGGCGCCTTGCGCAGGCGTGGCGGCATGGCCGGTCTGGCTGAGCAGGGCGAGGGCGGCGCCGAGGCCCAGGGGTTTGAGGATCTTCATTGCCATTTCATCCTTGCAGCGAAATTACTCGGTCGGGTCGATGCTGTTGGCCATGCTCATGCTGCGATTGTCGGGCAGCAGCACGTAGCTGTACGAGCGGCCCTTTTTCAGGAACAGCTCATCGAAGCTGGCGACCTTCTGCTCGGCCTCGTAGGCGGCGAAACCAATCTTGATTTCGTTGACCATGCGGCTGCCGGTCTGGCCGTTGCTCAGCGGATCGACGATCACGTGCTTGCCGTCGACGGTCTTCAGCGCAGCTTGCTTGTCGCTGAGGTTGTAGAAGGCGATCTGGGCTTTTTTCGGCTCGTTGACGTATTTGTCAGCGATCAACTTGAGCTGCGTGCCGTCGTAGACCACGGTGCTGGCGGCATTGGCCTTGAGCTGGGGTTCGATGGCCTTGCCGCCGACGGCGATCTTGTGCGTGCCGGCGGGGATGAAGCGGTACCCGCTGAGCTGGCCGGCGGCGACTTTCTGCGGATTGACCTTGCCGCTGAGGCTGACGTCGATGTTGCTCTGCGACAGGTTGAGCACGCGGACAAACGCCGAATCGGCCGGGGCGACGGCATCGTACAGGTCGGCGTTGCCTTCGGCGGCGACCGCCAGGTGGCTGCCGAAGGCGAGGGCGATTGCGGTAAACAGGTGGGTGAGTTTCATCAGTTACTCCTTTGATTCTTCAAAAATGCTGCGGCTGGGCGCTACGGCTGAGCGAGCCCGGGCGATGGGCCAGCAAAGTGCGCAGGGGGAATTCCCAGACCACGGTGTCGATCTGTGGGTTGCTCAACTGATCGCTGGCGAGAAACTGGCTCATCGACTCGAACGGACCACGGGCCTCGACGGCAATCGAGACCAGGTCACGGTTGAGTGCTTCCTTGAGGAAGCCGACAAAGTTCCAGTCATCGATCTTGCTGTAGCTGGTGCCAACCAGCAGCAGGCTCTGCTCCTGCTCGGCAAACAAATCGTCGCTGCTCTGCTCGGCCTTGAGCGTCTCGTACAGGTCGATCTGGTTCGGGCCGAACTGCGGCGCGAGGCGGTTGTGGTCGAACTGGATGTAGTTCATCAGGTCGCCCTTGACGCTTTTCTCGCCGGCCTTGTGCGACACGTAAGCCTGATCGCCGACCAGTTGCGGGCGTTGCCGGGCCAGCTCGAAGGCGGCCAGGCGGGCACCGTCCGGGCTCCAGTGGGTATCGGATTTGAGGAACAACTCCGGGCCGTTCAGTTTGCTGAGGAACGCCCCGCGCAGCGGCACCACGTCGAGCTGACGCGCTTGCAGTTCGCCGACAAAATCGTCGTACAGGCTGACTACGCGTGGATCGAAACGGTGCTGTGCATGCTCGGCATACACATCCAGCTTCATCGGCAGCGGCAGAATCACCAGCTGCTTGCCGTGCTCGGCCAGCTGCGTCTTGATCTTGGCGATCTGCTCCAGCTGGGTGTTGAGGTTGGCCTGCAGGTCGTTCGGGACGCGGTATTCCTGGTTGGTGTAGAGCCAGCCCTGCTTGCCCAGGACCACGCCTTTGGTGCCTTCACCAAACAGCTTGAACTGGGCATCGGCCCACAGCTCCACCGAAGGCTCACGCAGGAAGAAGCGCTTGTCGTAGACCTGCTCGAACTTGCGCAGCAGCTTGCCATCGACAAACAGGTTCCAGGTGTCGGTCTGGGTGCGGGCAAAGCTGAACACCGGCGGCAGCGAATAGACGAACATCGCCGCCAGCACCAGCACGAAGAGAATGCCATTGGCCTTGCTGGCCGAATTCATCACGGGGTACATGGCAGTCTCCTAGAACTGGAAATACAGGAAGGGCGAGAACGAATTCGCCGCCAGGCTGCTCAGTGCCAGCACGAAGCCGCCCCACAGCAGCACGCTGTGCAGCGCGCCTACATGGCGCATGAAGTAGCCGTCCTTGTTGCCGGCGTAGAAACGCACGTTGTTGATCCCGGCCAGCAGCAGCCACACCACCGCCACCAAGACAAACGCCATGGCCATCTTCGAGGCACCCAGCACGTACAGCTCGAGCGAGCCGAAGCCGTTGAAACCAAACAGCGCCTGGTAGATGTCCAGGCTGTGGCGCAGGTCCATGGTGAAGAACAGCGGCATGCTCAGCACGATCAGCAGCGCGGTGCGCAGGTTGCGGCCGAGCTTGTACGGCGTGTTGATCTTGGTCGCCAGGTGGAACTTGCGCTCGATGACCATGGCGAAGCCGAAGAACAGCCCCCAGAAGATGAAGGCGAAACTCGCGCCGTGCCACAGGCCCGACAGCAGCATGGTCCAGACCAGCGCGGGCAGGGCGCCGGTGACGCGTTTGCGCACCAAAGGCATGTACACGTAGTCGCGCAAAAAATGCGCCAGGGTCATGTGCCAGCGCGCCCAGAACTCGGTCACGCTCTGCGCTACGTACGGCTGGTTGAAGTTCTCCGGGAAGCGGAAGCCCATCATCAACGCCAGGCCCAGCGCCATGTGGCTGTAACCGGCGAAGTCGAAGTACAGCTGCAGGGTCGACACCACCAAGCCAAACCAGGCATCGCTGAACTGCAGCGTGCCTTCACCGACGAAGAGCATGTTGATCGGCGCAAGGCGGTCGGCAATCAACACTTTCATGATGAAGCCGAGCATGAACCGACATACACCGAGCGAGAACAGTTCCCAAGAGTGGGTACGCTCGCGCAACTGCGGCGCCAGTTGGCTGTAACGCAGGATCGGCCCGGCCACCAGGTGCGGGAACAGCGCCACAAAGGCGGCGAAGTCGATGAAGCGGTTGGTTGGCGTGGCGTCCTTGCGGTAGATGTCGACGATGTAGCTCAGTGCGTGGAACACATAGAACGAGATGCCCAGCGGCAGGAAAATGTTCTCCAGCGTCCAGGTGTTGATCCCCAGTGGCGCCAGCAGCACCGCGAGCACTTCAGCGCCGAAGTTGGCGTACTTGAAGTAACCCAGGGTCGACAGGTTGCCGATCACGCCGATCCACAGCAGACGCAGCGCCCAGCGTTTGTCGCCGGCATCCAGACGATCCTTGATGCGCAGGCCGAACCAGTAGTTCCAGTAGGTGATCGCGACGAACAGCAGCAGGAAGTCCGGCCGCCACCAGGCATAGAAGATGTAGCTGGCGGCAACGATCACGGTCGAGCGCCACTGCGGCCTGGCCAGGAAGTACACGGCCAGGAACAGCGGCAGATACAGGAACAGGAACACATTGGAGGCGAAGATCATGGCAAGGTCCGTCCTTAGTAGCTGACAACTACGCCGAGGCTCAGCTGATAGTCATCGCCGGTTTCCAGCGCACTACCGGCATTGAGGTAGCTGGCGCTGACCAGGGCGTTGATATCGAGGTGCTTGCCATCGAGGGCGACCGGGAACATCTTCCAGTAGTAGTTGACGTCAAGCATCTGGCCGACGTTACGGCCACTGCCCTGCGTGCCCTGAGTGATCTCGCGGTTACGTTGGGAGCGCTGGTCACCGTTCATGCGGATCGGCAAGGTAGCATCGGCATCACGCAGGTTCAGCTGAGTGACCCGCATATCGAGCGCGGTGCGCGGCGTCGGCCGGGTTTCCAGGGCGATGCCGTAGTAGCTCAGGTTGCGCAGGTCGAGGGCGACGAACGAGCTGGTCAGGCGCGTGCTGTAGGATCCTGTGCGGGTGATCCGGTCCGACTGAATCGAGTTCAAGCGGAAGCCGTCGTTTTCATCGCTCGGCTTGTCGGTCAGGCCGCCGCGCAGTGCCACCCGTGGCGTCCACGGCAAGTCGTCGAAGCGCTTGCCCACTTCACCCAGCGCGGCCCAGCCTTTGCTGGTGTTGCCGGTGCTGGTGACGCCGTTGCCGTCGGTGTTGTCCATCTTGCCGTTGAGCGCGGCGAGTTCCAGATGGTAGTCGCTAACCAGCGGCGAGGGCAGGTTGTCGCCATTGAAGAACAGGCCGTAGCGCACGCCAGTGAAGTCGTAGCGATCGTCTGCGTCATGTCCGCTGTGGTCGTTTTCGTACATCAGGCGCACGCCGGCGCGGTTGTTCTGAGTCCAGCGGTAGGCGTACTCGCTCATCACATAGGTGGTGCGCGATTCGCTGTCCGGCAGCGAGTTGACGTCGGTGTTGTAGTTGTGGAACTTCTGCCCGACCGCGACGAAGGCGTCGGAGAAGGTGTCTTTGTAGTTGAAGCGCAGCGACTCGAGGCTGTCGTCCCACCAGATGCCGTAGGTGTCAAAGAACCGCTGGCGACCGAACGATGCCGAAAAACGTGGATCATCACCGATCAAGTTACGTTTGACGTACAACTCGCGCATCTCGGCGTACCAGCCTTCAGGCTGTTCGCGGGCGTTGGTGGTAGTGCCTTCGTTGGTCAGGTTGCTCGACTGGCTGGAGTCATAGTTCAACCATAGGCGGCCATAGACCATCCATTTGGCCCAGCGCTTTTCCGGCGAGTACCAGGCGAACGACGGCTCATAGCGCAGGCTGTAGAACATCTCGCGGTCGCTGCCGACCTGGGAGTCTTCCGGGCCGTAGCCGGTTTGCACGGTGAGCTTGTTGAAGAACTCGGAGGTGATCACCGGCTCGCTGCCATCAGCAGCGGCAACCCGCACGGGTTCGTTGCTGTCAGACTCGGGTCCGGTGACTTCTTCAGCAGCGAACGCTGCCGACATTGGGGCCAGGGCAAGCAGGGCGCCGAACAGGGGGGAATGCGCTTTCACAGGGTGGCCTCCTTCAACAGGTCGTTGCGTGCGGCCAGGGCACGCTCGATATCATCCTTGGGCAAGGTTCTTTCCAGACGTCGGACCAGGCTGCGCGCGCTGCGCTCACCCATGTCCAGAGCAATCCGCGCGTAGGTGTAGGCCTTGACCCGGTCATGGCACAGGGCACGGCCAAAGGTGTGCAGGCTGGCCATGCGGTACCAGGCAGCCGATGAACCCTTGTTGGCCTCGGCCTGGAACAACGCCATGGCCTTTTCCTGATCGGGCTGATCAGCCACGCCCTTGCTGTAGTACTCGGCCAGCAACAGGCCGGCGCTTGGGTAACCGCTGGCGCGCAGCTCTTCGATCAGGGCCAGGGCCTTGTCCGGGTCCAGCGTCAGCCAGTTGTTGACCATGTAGAACGACGCCTGCAGGGCTTTGCCGCGGGTCGGGTCGCGCTTTTGCACCAGATCGATCATCGCCTGGGTTTCATCGGCGTTGTGCTCGGTCGGGTTGGAGATCATGTAGTTGGCCTTGGACACCATCGCCGGCACAAACCCGCGCTCGACGGCGTCATCGCGCCAGCGCTGAACCTGCGCAATCGACGCTGCCAGCGCCTCGGCCTGAGCCTTGTCGCGGGCCAGTTGCTCAGGCGTTGGCGGTAGCTTGGCAGCGGCAGGGTTGGCCTCTTCGCGCTCGTAGCGGTCGGCGTCCTGCTCGGCACGTTGCACGCTGGTGATGTTGTCCAGCAACGAGGCGATCGCGTGCACGACTTCTACCGGCAGCTGGCTGCGCTGCGGCTCGAGCTCTTTGGCGAAGGCGCGGAAGGCGGGGTCTTGCTGCTCACCGAGAAACGCGTAGTACCGGTTGACCGCACGCACGTCGAAACGCGCAGCCTCGCGGTACCAGCGCTCGGCGCCGGCGCGATCGCCCTTGCGTTCAGCCAGCACCGCTTTGTACAGCTGCGGCCGGCAGTTGAGCAGGCACGACTGCTCGTACAGGCCGAGCAGCTCGGTGGCCTGCGGCACGTCGACCAGCTCCGGGTAGACCAGAAACACCTCAAGCGTAGTGCTGGCGTTGCGCGGGTCGAGCCGGCTCGGGTAGCGCTCCAGTGCCTGTTTCATCCACGGCTGTTGGGGCTGGCGCAGGCTTGGCTGGCGCTCGATCAAGCGTGCCAGCGAAGCCAGCGCCGGGATCAACCCGCGGCCATCGGCAAAGGCCTGGTGATACAGCGCCACCGATTCTTGCGGTTTGCCATCCGGCCGCCCGGCCAGTACGTCGCCCAGCAGCAGGGCGCTGGCCAGGTCACCGCGGCCGGCCAGCTCGCGCAGGTCGGCAGTGACGTCGGCGCTCGGGTCCTTGTACAAGGCGTAGCGGATCTGCTCCAGGCTCTGTCCAGCGCTGGCGGCGCTGGCACAGGCGAGGGCGATGCTGGCCAGCAGCAGGCGCGAAGGCGTCTTCAGGGTCATGACGTCAGCTCTCTCGATGAACTCAGTTCTGGCCGGTAAACGGCAGGCCCAGGAACAGGTCTACCGACACTGCTTTCTGGTAGGCCGTGGCCGGCAATGGGCTGTCTGGGGCAATGGTCAGGGACAGGTTGCGGTTAACCTCGTCAACCCGTGCATCGACCACCTTGCCGCTGAAGTGTTCATCCAGGCCAAACACCTGCATGTCCACCGAGCGAATGCGGCTGACGTCGGTCAGCTTGTCGAACGGCACGTTGGCGCGTACGAACAGGCCTTGGTCTTTCGGCAGCAGGTGCATCAGCGGTGCTTCTTTATAGCCATAGCCATCCAGTGGCTGGCTTGGGAAGTACACCTGGCAGTCGCATGGGCTGTTGATCACGGTCTCGATGGTGGCGCGGCCGAGCAGGGTTTGCAGGTCGCCTGGCGAGAGGTCGGCAACCGCCTTCATGTCAGCCGGACTGGTGAAGCTGGTGGCCAACTGAGTCGAGATGCTGGCCAGTGGCTGACCCGCTTTGACTTCGGTGGTGCCGGCCGGCAGCAGGAACTTCACATAGCCGTTGTCGGGCATGCTGATGATCTGCGCGTTGGTGGCAACCTGGGCCTGCAGGGCCGGGATGCGGAAGAACAGCATGTAGCCCTTGTAGCCAACGAATGCCAGGGCAGCCAGGCCAGCAGCGCTGTACAGCAAGGTGCCGGTCATGGCCTTGAGGCGAGCACTGGCAGAACGCGGCGAAGCGTACTTGTGTTTGCGTTCCTTGATGTAGTTTTCCCGCTGCATCACGTTGAACAGACCATTGATGTCGGCGATCTCGCCGGACATGTAGGCGGTGATGATGTAGCGCAGGATGTCGCGCTTCTGCGCGTCGAGGTCGACGAACTGCGCGCCGACTTCGTTGCCA
Source organism: Pseudomonas sp. 1121_17 (assembly GCF_052850745.1). NCBI lineage: Bacteria > Pseudomonadati > Pseudomonadota > Gammaproteobacteria > Pseudomonadales > Pseudomonadaceae > Pseudomonas > Pseudomonas sp. 1121_17. The sequence goes on along the minus strand of NZ_VXCX01000006.1, from coordinate 212,611 downwards.
CGCTGGGAGACGATCTTGACCTTGCCATCGATCGACAGGTCGACCTGGTTCAGGCGCAGCTGGATCGATGCGTCATACAGCGCGCCGATGGTCAGCGGGCCTTCATGCAGCAGGCCGATACCGCCCAGCGAGATGTCTTGCAGGGTGGTTTCGATGACGGTCTGACCACCGCTGGCAAGGCGCACGCGGGCGTTGATGCGGGTGCGTACGTACTGGCGCTCGTCAACCGCTTCATGAACGATGTTGGCCGATGTCTTGCCCGGGGCCGCGGGACTGTTGGTCATGCTCATGTGCAGGCGCCTTTCCTTTAACGTTGCGTGAGTTCAAGAAGTACGGTGATGACCCCGAAGAAAATGGCGATGGAGGAGAACAACATCGCCTTCGAGGACCAGCGGTTTAGCGAGGTGTCGAAATCGACACTGCCGGTAGCCAGGGTGGTTTTCTGCCGGGTCCAGCTTTGCTGGTCCATATGGAACATCGCGTAGACCTTCATTACCGAGCCAACGATCTGGTTGTAATAAAGGACAAACGGATACATCGGGCTGACCGGGTGCTTGGCGAACACGAACAGCACGGTCACCAGAGTGCGCGAGATCAATACCCAGAACAGGTACACCAGCAGGTACTGGATGCCGAACACCAGGCCAGCCACCACCGAGGCGGTCAGGCCCATCAGGCAGGTCCACATCGACACCCGTTGGTCCCAAAGCACGTACAGGGTGAACAACCCCAGACGCGCGCGGCCGAGCAGGGCGGTGGCGCGGAAGTTCTGCCGCAGCGAGTTGCCGTACCAGCGGAACATCAATTGCCGGGTGGCGATCCAGAAGCTGTCGCTGGGCGGGTGCTCGACGGTCAGGGTGTGGCTGTCGGGTACATAGAAGGTGTCCCAGCCAGCGCGCATCAGGCTCAGCCAGCTGGACTTGTCGTCTCCGGTGAGGAACTGGAAACGGCCCAGGCGCCAATGCTGAAGAAAGTCCGCTTCAACATCGCGAATGAACTCCGGGTCGATCATCACGCTGGCGCGGAAGAAAGACAGCCGCCCGGTCAGGGTCAGTACCCGGTGCGACAGGGCCATCGAGCACATGTTGATGTGCCGCTGGACAAAGCGCATCGAGTGCCACTGGCGCATCAGGCGGCTACCCTCGACTTCGCAGAACTCGTTGGTAGTCAGGCCGCCGACGTCGGGCAGCACGGCAAACATCTTCACCGCGCGCTCGACACAGCCAGGCAGCATCATGGTGTCGCCATCGACCACGCCGACCACGGCATCTTCCATCGGCATCTGCCGCGACAGTGCGCGAAAGGCGTGGGCCAGGCCATCACGTTTACCGGTGCCGCGGGCGCGGACGATCACCAGCTTGATGTCGTCGCGGTCGCGCACTTCATTGCGCATGATGTCCTTGATGAAATTCTCGTCGCCCTTTTCCACGATCGAAGCAATCACCGTGCACGGCACATTCAGCCGCTGTACTTCCTGAAACACCGACTGGTAGACCTTGAAGGTGGTCGAGGTCGGGATACGGAAGCTGGTCACCACCATGAACATGTGCGAAGGCAGTGCCGCATCACCCAGGCGCTCGACTTCGCGGCGCATGCGTGGGAACCGCCAATGCAGAAAATACATGCCGCGCAGGTAGTGCACGATGGCATTGCCATAGCGCCACATCCCAAGCGTGCCGATAACAAAGATGAACAGATGATGGCTCGGGTCCAGATAAGCCGGGGCGATCATCTCCGACGCCAGCGCGATCAGCCCGGCCAGGCACGCCCAGGCGCAGAAGCTGGCGGCCGCGCGCAGGTAACCTGGGGCCTCGAAAGGTCGCTGTTGCGTTCGTTCCATGTAGCGTGTGCTCCTATCTGCGGCCGCACCCACGGCGAACTGCCGGGGTGCGACCTGCATCGATTACCAGCAGATGCCTTGGCATTGCTCGTCGCTGACGCCGTCCATGAACCCGACCAGGTCGATGACTTGTTTGTCGTCGTTGTTCTGCAGGGCACTGGCAAAGCGCTCATCGTTGTTGCCCAGGACGATCACATCGGCTTCGGCGATCACTTGCTCAAGGTCGTTCTGCAGCAACGAAGACACATGCGGAATAACCGACTCGATGTAGTCGCGGTTGGCACCGAACACCCGTGCGTACTCGACGTTGGCGTCGAAGATGCGCAGGTCGTAGCCCTTGCCGATCAATTTCTCGGCCAGGGTTACCAGCGGGCTTTCGCGCAGGTCATCGCTGCCGGCCTTGAACGCCAGGCCGAGCAGGGCGACTTTGCGTTTGCCGGTGCGCTCGACCAGGTCAAAGGCGATATCGACCTGATTGCGGTTGCTGGCCATCAGCGAGGCGAGCAGGGGGTGGTCGACATCCAGCTGGCCGGCGCGGTAGGTGAGGGCGCGCACGTCCTTGGGCAGGCACGAGCCGCCGAACGCAAAGCCTGGGCGCAGGTAATAGCGCGACAGGTTGAGCTTGTAGTCCTGGCAGACCACGTCCATCACTTCGCGGCCATCGACGCCGGAGGCTTTGGCGATGTTGCCAATTTCGTTGGCGAAGCTGACCTTGGTCGCGTGCCAGACGTTGCAGGTGTACTTGATCAGCTCGGCGACTTCCACCGACTTGCGGATCACCGGCGCATCCAGGCCCTGGTATAACGAAGCCAGCAAATCGCCCGACTGGGTGTCGAGCTCGCCGATCACGGTCATGGCCGGGAAGTCGTAGTCCTTGATCGCGGTGCTTTCACGCAGGAACTCAGGGTTGACGGCAACGCCGAAATCGGTGCCGGCCTTCTTGCCCGAGTACTGCTCAAGGATCGGAATGACCACATTCTTGACGGTGCCCGGCAGCACGGTGCTGCGCACCACGACCGTGTGGCGGCTTTGCTTGTCGCGCAGGACCGTGCCGATTTCACGGCACACGGCTTCCATATAGACCAGATCGAGGTCGCCGTTCTTCTTGCTCGGCGTACCGACGCACAGAAGCGACAGGTCGGTGGCGAGTACCGCGGCCTGAACGTCGGTAGTACCGCGCAGGCGGCCCTGATTGACGCCGTCTTGCAGCAGTTGCTCGAGGCCTGGCTCAACGATTGGCGACTTGCCCTGGTTGATCAGATCGATTTTCGCCTGGGAGACGTCCACTCCCAACACATGATGACCGCGCGCCGACAAGCAGCCCGCGCAGACTGCGCCCACATAGCCAAGGCCAAAGATGCTGATGTTCATAGATCCCTCTCCCAGGACACGGCAAGGCCGGCCGAGATGCTCAGTTCAAGAAGTTTTCAATTAGGCAGACGCGCAGAAACAAGCCGCGAGGAAGTGGCAATACAGGCTGTTTTTTTTGGTCTTTTTTCATCCTAAAGGGGTTGCTGTTAGAACCGCAAGCGTTGATCTGCGGCTTTGTGAAAATACTTTAATCGTCGCCTGTTAAAGTTTAAAAACCGTTTAAAAACAACGAGTTAAAGTTTGATGTAAGTTCGGCGTCAAAAATCCGATCACGCTTGATTGGCAACAAAATGGCGTCGGTAAACTGTCGTCGATGTATTATTTTTCATCTTGCTGACTGCGCCTGGTGCCGCCTTGCGTCGAGCGGCTGTGCTAGGCATAGTTGCACCTGGTTACACCTCGGGTGCTGGAAGTGCCCGATCGCCCTTTACTGCACAGGAAGCATCCTCATGAAAGGAATCGGACCTAGGCTGCGCGAAGAGCGTGAACGTCTGGCACTTACCCAGCGCAGATTTGGTGAGATCGGGGGCGTCGAGCCCAATGCTCAGGGCAAATACGAGAGCGGCGAGCGCACTCCGCGGGTTGACTACCTCGCCGCGGTGGTCGCTTGCGGCGTTGACGCCAGATACGTGCTCAGTGGTGTCCGCACGCCACCTCCCATAACCAATCTCAGTGAAGACGAGACCCGCTTGCTGGGCACGTTTCGCAGCCTGTCCGCCAGCGATCAGGCTGCGCTGTGGTATCTCGCCGAGCGCTTGCTGGGTGACGCCAACTAAAGCCTGACCAGATAGTCAGTTCAGATCGAGCAAAAGGCCTGGAATCGTGATGCGAAGGGCTAGGTCGACCCTGTAATTTTTTGTTATGGTGGCGGGATCCAATCGCCCCACTGACGAGGTGTCTGCTTGATTAGGGTCCTAGTGGTCGATGATCACGATCTGGTGCGTACCGGCATCACCCGCATGCTTGCCGATATCGACGGCTTGCAGGTGGTGGGTGAGGCGGATTCCGGTGAGACAGCCCTCAAGCTGGCCCGTGAGCTGAAACCCGATGTTGTCCTCATGGACGTCAAGATGCCTGGCATCGGCGGCCTCGAGGCGACCCGCAAGCTGCTGCGTAGCCATCCGGACACCAAAGTGGTGGCGGTCACCGTCTGTGAGGAAGACCCGTTCCCGACGCGTCTGCTGCAGGCCGGCGCCGCTGGCTATTTGACCAAGGGTGCGGCGCTGGATGAAATGGTCCAGGCCATTCGCCTGGCATTTGCCGGCCAGCGCTATATCAGCCCGCAGATCGCCCAGCAGCTGGCGCTGAAGTCATTCCAGCCGCAGGGCTCGCCGTTCGACTCGCTGTCCGAGCGAGAAATCCAGATCGCTTTGATGATCGTCGGCTGCCAGAAAGTGCAGATCATCTCCGATAAGTTGTGTCTGTCCCCCAAGACCGTCAATACTTACCGCTATCGAATCTTCGAAAAACTTTCGGTCACCAGCGATGTCGAATTGACGTTACTGGCCGTACGCCACGGTATGGTCGACGCAAGCCTCTGAGTTTCCATGTCCCCAATTTTTGATGCCAGCGCATTCCTGGCGACCTGCAGTGGTCGGCCGGGTGTGTACCGTATGTTCGACGCCGAGGCGCGGCTGCTCTATGTGGGCAAGGCCAAGAACCTCAAGAAGCGTCTGGCCAGCTATTTCCGCAAGACCGGGCTGGCGCCCAAGACTGCCGCCCTGGTGGCGCGCATCGCCCAGGTCGAAACCACCATCACCGCCAACGAGACCGAGGCGCTGCTGCTTGAGCAGAACCTGATCAAGGAGTGGCGGCCGCCGTACAACATCCTGTTGCGCGACGATAAGTCTTACCCATATGTATTCCTGTCTGACGGCCAGTTCCCACGCCTGGGTATTCATCGCGGGGCGAAAAAGGCCAAAGGTCGTTATTTCGGCCCGTACCCAAGTGCTGGTGCCATCCGCGAAAGCCTGAGCCTGTTGCAGAAGGGCTTCATGGTCCGCCAGTGCGAAGACAGCTATTACGCGAACCGGACCCGGCCGTGCCTGCAATATCAGATCAAGCGCTGCAAAGGCCCCTGCGTGGACTTGGTCAGCCCAGAGGAATATGCCGAGGATGTGCGTCACTCGGTGATGTTCCTCGAAGGCCGCAGCCAGCAGTTGGGTAATGAGCTCAATGCCGAGATGGAACAGGCGGCGATGACCTTGAATTTCGAGAAGGCAGCCCAACTGCGCGATCAGATCGCCTTGTTGCGCCGGGTGCAGGACCAGCAGTACATGGAAGGCGGTTCCGGTGAGGTCGACGTGGTTGCGGCCTTCATCAACCCCGGCGGCGCCTGTGTGCACCTGATCAGCGTGCGCGGCGGGCGGGTGCTTGGCAGCAAGAATTTCTTCCCGCAGGTGGGCATCGAGGAGGACGTCAGTGAAGTCATGGCAGCGTTCATCGCTCAGTATTACCTGGGCAATGCCGAACGCGAGATGCCCGGCGAGCTGATCGTCAACGTCGTCCACGAAGACTTCGCCGCTATCAGCGAAGCCGTGCAGACCTTGCGCGGGCGCGAGTTAGCCATTACCCATCGCGTGCGTGGCACCCGTGCCCGCTGGCAACAACTGGCCGTGACCAATGCCGAGCAGGCGTTGAACGCCCGGCTGGCCAACCGGCAACACATGGCCGCACGCTTTGAAGCCCTGGCCAGCGTGCTCGGCCTTGATGAAGTACCGCAGCGCCTTGAGTGCTACGACATCAGCCATTCCAGCGGTGAGGCCACTGTAGCCAGTTGCGTGGTGTTCGGCCCGGAAGGCCCGATCAAGTCCGACTATCGCCGTTTTAACATCGAAGGCATTACCGGCGGTGACGACTATGCCGCCATGCACCAGGCACTGATGCGCCGCTACGGCCGGATCCAGGCCGGCGAGGGCAAGTTGCCCGATGTGTTGCTGGTCGACGGCGGCAAGGGTCAATTGAACATGGCCCGCGACGTCATGCAGGAACTGGGCATCAGCGACCTGACCTTGCTCGGCGTAGCCAAGGGCGTGACCCGCAAGGCCGGCTTCGAGACCCTCTACCTCAACGACGTAGCCCACGAGTTCACCCTCAAGGGCGACTCTGCCGCGCTGCACTTGATCCAGCAGATCCGCGACGAAGCGCACCGTTTTGCTATCACCGGCCACCGTGCCCGGCGCGGCAAGGCCCGACGCACCTCCAGCCTGGAAGACGTCGCCGGCGTTGGCCCGAAGCGCCGCCGCGAGCTGCTGAAACATTTCGGCGGACTGCAGGAGCTCAATCGCGCCAGTATCGACGAGATCGCCAAAGCACCCGGAATCAGTAAAAAGCTTGCCGAGTCGATTTATGCCAGCCTGCATAGCGAGTAGAATGCCCAGTTCAACTCGCAGCCAGTCGTACCGATGAATATTCCAAATCTGCTCACCGTTCTACGCGTCCTGCTCATCCCGATCTTCATTCTGCTGTTCTATGTGCCCTATCACTGGAGCTACATGGCTGCCAGCACGGTGTTTGCCATCGCCGCTGCCACCGACTGGCTGGACGGCTATCTGGCCCGTCGTCTGCAGCAGAGCACTGCGCTCGGTGCCTTCCTCGACCCGGTCGCAGACAAGCTGATGGTCGCGGTTGCTCTGGTGCTGCTGGTACAGGTACACGCGAACTTCTGGCTGACCTTGCCTGCGGCGGTGATCATTGGCCGCGAGATCGTTGTTTCGGCGCTGCGTGAGTGGATGGCCGAGTTGGGGGCGAGGGCACATGTTGCCGTGTCCAATCTGGGCAAGTGGAAGACTGCGGCGCAGATGCTATCCCTAGTGATCCTGCTGGCCAACCCGCCGGTCTTTGGCTTCTGGGTTATGCTGGGCTATGGTCTGCTGCTGGTGGCTGCAGCGCTGACGTTGATCTCCATGATCAATTACCTGGTCGCCGCCTGGCCGCATCTGCGTGAAGGTTCGGAGCCGAAATAAAACTTTTTTGAATCAAGGGGTTGACGGCGTTTGGTAGATCGCTAGAATAGCGCCATCACCAAGCGGGAATAGCTCAGTTGGTAGAGCACGACCTTGCCAAGGTCGGGGTCGCGAGTTCGAGTCTCGTTTCCCGCTCCAGTTATAGATCTACAGAGTTCCATGGAAGTCTGTAAATCATTGAAATTAGACGCTTCGGCGTCTTTTTTCGTTTCAGTCTAAGCCACTCCGACCCATGGGCATCCGGACTTTTTTAGTCCAGAAATTAGTCCATGAAATCCGGACTCCCACCGTGTCGATTTGTTGCTGGAGAGGAGCGTCGAGCGTTACGAGCAGCTAGCCCTGAATTTCATGCTCAGGAGCTCGTACATGGCACTCTCAGATGCAGCTGTCCGTCAGGCCAAAGCCACTGGCAAGGACTATATCCTCGGCGATAGCGATGGCCTGTCCCCAAAACCTTGCAGAGCAGAACACCTTCCATGCGATGTACGCGATGCGGCTTGATCACCGCGGTCGTGTGCTGAAGCGGGGTCGGCAGAGCACGCTGGAGCATCGAGCGTATCTTCAACAACGACGTGCTGCCGGAACTTGGCAAGTCTTCGATATACGCCATCAACCCGGCCTCGGACCTTGATGTGGTGGCTGCGCCCAAGCCGCCTGTAACCAACAATCCCTTCCTGCGGCTACCTGAGCTGGCTGACCTGCAGAACGCCATTAACGGGTATGGCGTCGCGCTGCAGACCCGTCTCGGGCCTTGTTCCTTTCTGCGGCTTGTGCCTATTAAACCCTTTGCGGGTGCGCGGCACACCTAGCATTTCTGTCAGTTTTCAAAGTTTCAACCTGAGTGTCCAATGATGACAACTGACCGGCAGTCTCTTCGTTGCTGGTTGCTTATTCATCCAGTCGAAGGGACGCTCATGAACGTTCATGCTCTCGCGCATGCCAGGTTGGCGAACGACTTCAACTATCGGCCTCCCGAAGTGCCAGCCATCGTGAAGAACGATGCCGGGCAGGAAAACCCTGAGGGCATCCTGTTGCGTTCTGCGCTGGACGATGACCTTGAGGTGATCGTACCCGAATGGGACTTTTCGCAGAATCCCGTGTACTCCGACCTGCTCGAAGTGGGGTGGCGTGCGGAAGGTGCTGCTTTCGTCGCGGTGAATAGCCAGGAGTTCTCGCCGCCCATCGCGCCCGGTGAAAAAACCATCACCGTTCCGCGTGAATATCTGGTTCAGGGCAACTTCACGCTCTCATACAAGATTACCCGGGCCGGTAACTTTACTGAATCATTGCCCAAGCGGATTACCGTCGACAGGACACCGCCGAATGAAAACCAGCGCCCGTCGGCAGTGCAGTTTCCCGATGAACTGGTCGGTACCATCACCGATGAATACCTGACCCAGCACGGCAAGGTGGAAGTCAGAGTGTCAAGTTATCTTGGCATGCGGGAGTTCGATAAGGCGGTGTTCTTTTGGTCCGAATTGGACCCATTGCCCGATGGGCACCCTGAGGCCGGTGAGTACAGGTTTTCCAAGGAGGAAATCGACAACCGGCGGTTGTTCCTGGCAATGGGCGAGGTGGATATCCGCGCCAGCGGGGGAGGGATTCGTTATTTCTACTACCGTCTGTACGACCTGGCGGGTAATGAGAGCGCTGTATCCTATGCGTCTCCCATCCAAGTCAACCTGGTGCCGGCGCCGGCCAACCTGCCCCCACCGCGCATTCCACTGTCGGCCCGTGGGCTGATCGACCGCGAGCATGCCCGCGAGGGGGCTGCCGGGGAGCGCGGGGTAACCGTCGAAATTGATGCTTACGACAATGCCGAGCCGTCCCATTTCATCGAAATCGACTGGGGCGGGCAGACGCTCAATGAGTTGCCCGTCGAGCCGGCTGTATTTCCCCTGCAGGCCTACGTGCCTTGGCCGGCCCTGGTTGCCAATGGCCTGGGGCCGGACACCCTGCCGGTGACCTACCGGGTACGTTATGGCGGCAGTTATTCGAACCCCTCGCCCGAGGCTACAGCGCCCTTCGACTTCACGATTGCCGGGCAGGACCACGCATTGGCACCGGCATTGCTCAACCCTGAGCTGGTGAAGCTGGAAGTGCGCGGGGCGGTTTCCGACCTGCCCAACGAACTGACCGGACAGGACGCAGGCCAGGATGCCCGGGTGCTGTTGGCGCTGTTCGAAAACCCCCAGGATGGCGAGTTCCTGGAGATATTCTGGGGCGCGGTGGCCGAACCCGCCGATCGTTACGACGTGAAGGTAGGTGACGTAGGCGGCCAACTGCTCGAGCTGTCGGTGCCCTGGCGAATCATCGAGCAGGACCAGAACAACACGAACTTGCCGGTGTACTACGTCACCGACAATGGGGTGAATCAACAACTTGCCCCCACCACGACGGTGCGGGTTGTCGTCGAGCCCATCACCGGTCTGCCAGGCCCGGATATCCCCCAGGCCGATGCTTCAGGCTACCTGAATTGCGCGACCAAGCCGCCGATCTGGGAAGGTGTGACGATTCGGGTCGAAGGGAATAGCAACTTCGCCGAGGGCGATATCGTCGATGTCGCCTGGCTTGGGCATGAGGACCTGGGTGGCTTGAAGCCAATCCCGTCTACGGCCTTCACTGAGCGTAAATACCTGAGCAAGGAGCAAGCGGAAAACGGTTTCGAGGTGACCGTGCTGCCCTACGACGTGCATATCGAACCCATGGAAAAAGCAGCGTCGGCCGTTATCAGCTATGAACTGACCAAATTGGCAGGTGGCTACGGCAAATCACAAAGGGTGCTGTTCTATATCGATAGAACCCTGCCCAGCGGTGAAGTCTGCAAGCCTTGATTCCGTTGTTGTCAGGAATACCGAATGTTGTAACACGCGGCTTACCCAGCTCGCGTGGGGTTTAGTAACGGCTGTTGCCAGGCCATTTTAATATTGATCGAGGATATCGACCATGAGTGCTAAAGGTAAAGTTACCGCTGCGGAGGCGCGCTTGGCTGCGCGTAATTTTCGCTTGAGGATAGCGGCCGATCTTGATATGCCCGCATTCAACAGCGCCAACCCGCTGTTGCCAGATACAGCAGATGATGCCCAAAACCAGCTGCCCAAGGCTTTGCGCGGTACCAACTTGAAAATCGATATACCGCAATTTGATCAAGGTGACGATGGCCGGCGGGGGATCATCACGCTTTTCTGGAACGGTGTGGCAAAGGCCGTGACACCACAGTTCACGACGCCGATAACCTTTCCTGTGGAAATGACGCTGCCCGCCTCGGAGACCGGTTCGCAGGGGCAGTATGAGCTGTCATACGTCGTCAATATCCTCGGCAACGAAACATCATCATTGCCGTTGGTTGTCAATATCGATACGACTGCGCCAAATAACAATCGGCCCGGTGAACAAGTGGATTTGCCAGCTGAAGTAGAAGCTGACGGCATCACCAGAGAATACCTCAATGCCCATGGCAAGGTAGTTGTGACGGTTCCAAATACTTATTCGGATGCCAAGATCGATGACGAGGTCATCCTCATGTTCGGGACGTCGATCCCTCTGGCGACGGAAATCGGGCGTTTCCCGCGCCCGAATTTAATCGATACTATTGAATTTGATCTGTTAGAAAAGGATATCAAGCAGGAAGGGGACCATTCACTGTTCTACGTGCTCGCCGACCGCAAGGGAAACGAAGGGCCGCATTCCACGTACAGAACTGTTCCCGTGATGCTAACCCCCGCGCCCACCGATCTCCTGCCGCCCCTGGTACCGCTCGCCGATGATGACCTCATCGACTATGCCGATGCCGTGCAGGGGGTGAGGGTGGTTATCCGCGCCTACACCAACTGGTTCTCCAGCGACCGTGTGGTGGTTACCTTCGACGGCAATGACCATGCGCCGCAAGCAATAGGCCAGGACGGCACACAGGTTACATTGCCCTATGACCTGATCTTTAACGGCGACTATGGGAGCAAGGATTCGCGGATTACCTACCGCATCGAGCGCAACGGCAAGGCTTTTGCTGAGCCTACCGGCAAGGAGTTTGAAGTCGACCTGCGGATGCCGGGTCCAGACCCGAAAGACCCACCGGAGGAAGTCCATCCGGAACTGAAAATCCTGACCGTCAAAGGTGCGGTATCGGCGGCCGACAACGTATTGACTGAGGCCGACGCCGACCAGGACGTCAGCGCAACGGCCGCCATCTACCCGAACGTCGGGGATGATCAGTACGCTCAGCTGTACTGGAATGGCGTGGAGGCTACGGGCGTGCGGGTGGCGCTGAACAGCGCCTCCACCGAGATTGCCTTCACCATCCCGTGGGAGGTGGTCAAGGCCGGTGGCAATGGTGCAGCCATTCCTGTCAGTTATCTGGTCGGTCATACCTTGAACGAAAACGTCTATCACTCGGGGCCGCGTGAAGTAGATGTCTCCGGCATCCGGATCGTGCTGCCGGAACCAGCCTTCCAGAACCTCGACCCTACATTCGATGTATTGAACTGCCCGTCGTTGCGCGTGCACAACGGCGCACTGCATGCCGAGATCAAGGTCCCGGGAGGTGACTCGCGACTCGCTGGCAAGGAACTGACCTTCATCTATCAAGGGTGGACTAACTCGTCAGGTAATGTTGCGATACCAGACACTAGCGATAGTTTTACTTATACCCCCAACGAAGATGAGGCGCGTGATGGTTTCACCGTGCTGTTGCCTTATGAGAGTGCTCTGAGGGAGACTCGCCAAGCGTGGGGCAGTATCCACTTCACTGTGGATATCGATGGTGCGCCTGCAGCCCCTTCGGAACGTCATCTTGTCGATGTCGAGGTTCAACGGCCAGGCGGTCTGGCATGTCAGATCCCTGTACGCCGCGAGAGCTGAAGCGTGAAGGGAGGTGCACTTTTGTTTCAGGATGGATAGGCATGGGAAAGGGGAGCCAGTGGCTCCCCTTTCCATTTCATCTGTACGAAAAGTTTTGGGTGGCGGGCTTGACCCGCGATGGAGTGCGAAGCGCTCCTATATCCGATATCAAAGCGTGTCAAAAACACCGCATATTGAGCCTTTGCTGCCGCTTTGCGGCAGATCGTGGGGCAAGCTGCTCCCACAACGATGGGTGACCCTATTTTTTTCGTACCGGGGCCAGACAATCTTTTTCAGAAATCGTAACGCACCCCCACGTTGGCCCCGTACGGCTGCTCGATATGCTTGCCATTGACGTATTCCAGGTCCAGGTGAACCTGCAGCCCTCCGGCAAGTTGCAGCGCCACGCCGGCACCCAGCTCACCGCGCGAGCCGGACAGATCGTTATTGAAGCGATTGTTGTTCACGTGCACATCGTTACCCTTGGCGAACTCGTGGGCCAGGGCCGCGCGCAGGTATGGCTGCAGCTTGCCGCCGCCCTGCAGGTCGAAGGTTCGCCCGCCTGTGACGCCAGCCTTGCCAAGCAGCGAGCGGGTGCGGTCACCGTCGGCTTGCAGGTCATTGCTCAGGCTGAAGTCCTTGCCCTGGATGACCACGGCTGACCACTGGGTGAAGGGTTCGACGAAGTAACCGTCGTCCAGCGCCAGGTGGCGGCCGAATTCGGCGGACACGCCCAGGCCCAGGTTGTCGTAGTCGCCCTTGGCATGGCTGCCGTCGTTGACCGCCACCTTGGCTTTGTTTTGGAAACGGTTGATCTTGGCCACACCGTCGAAGTAGTAACCGGACTCGGCATCCAACCAGGTGGTGTAGGCACCCAGGTAGTAGCTGTCGACACTGCCGGAAGTGCCTTCATCGAGGTCCAGGTCCGACTTGCTGTAACCGAGCATGCCGCCGGCCAGCCATTGGCCGTCACCCCAGGGCAGGCGGCCATCGGCGCCGAACGAAACGCCATGTTGGTTCTGCTGGTATCCGGTACCGCTGCCATCGGCGACGTTGTAGCGGTTGCCGTAGGTGCGCATCCACACGCCGGGCTTGCCGCCATTGAAGCGCAGCTCGCCCATGCGGCTGCGCAGCGAGGTGAGTTCGCCGTACCACACGGTGGGTGCGGTGTTGAACAGCGCCATTACCGAGCGAGTGCCCGGGCTGACGGTCCTTTTCTCCGGGTCGAGATACCATTCGGTGCCACCGCTGCCATCCTGGCGCGACTCCAGTCCATAGGCCCAGGCGCCTACGGCCACGGGGCGGTCGTTGTACAGGCTGAAGCTTGCATCGCCCTGGCCGGTGTGTACCAGGGTAAGTTGTTCAGGTGATAGCGGATCCTTGCCGGAATCGGCCACCAGCAGTTGGTGGCTGCCGGTAGCGTTGCCCGAAACCACCAAGGTATCGTGGGCATTGGTGGCGAAGTCGACGTTCATCGCGAACACGCCGCTGCCTGCCAGGCTCTGCAGGTCGAGCGTGAAGAACTGACTGCCGCTGCCCATGTTCACCGTGCCATCGCTCAAGGTCAGGCTACCGACCTGAGTATCTTCGGTCAGGGTGTAGCTGGATTGGCCGCCGATGCTCAATTGCTCGACATTGGCCAGGCGACCGGTGAAGTGCGACTGGTTATTCAGGTTCAAGTTTCCGTTGCCGCCGGCCTCCACCTCGAATGCGCCATTCCAGCGCGCCTGTTGAAGCGTGACGTCTGCGCTGCTGCCGGCCTCGACCCGTACGGCGCCCTCCAGGTTGACATTGTTCAACCCGACCTGTGCGGTCGAAGCTTCTCGCACCTGGAGCAGCGTGCCATCGGCACCGATCAGTCGCGTCCCGTTGCGTACTGTGATGCTTGCCTGAGCACCATCCTCCACCAGCAATGCCGCGCCAGAGCGGCCTTCCACCGTGGTGCCGTCAAGCACTGCACTGCTGTTGCCGATGCCTTCCCCGTCGGAGGCCAGGCGCACGCCGCTGGCATCGCCGCTGATCGTGCCGCCAGTGGCGTCCAGGGCGCCGCCCAGCAGATTGACGCCTGTGCTGCCGACACCTGTGCCGTGTACCTGAGTGTTGACCAGGGTCAGGCGGCTGGCCCCTGTTACCTGGGCGCCGATCTCGCCGCCAGAAATCCTGCTGTTGTTGATAAACGCCTGGGAGCCTGTAGTGGCGCTTGGTTGACGGTTGATGGAAACACCCAAGGTGTCACTTTCAATCAGCGAATTATCGACGGTGGCGGAAGCATTGGTCACGGTCAGGGCCGGAAAAAGGCCGCCCTGCACGGTGCCGCCACTGATTTGCACATTTGAAGCGGATTGGATGAACAAGGATCGGGTGGTCGCACCGTCGACGATCAGGGTGCTGGCATTGCGCACCGTATAACCGTCGATAGGCGTCGTGTCGTCGATGGTCAACGAATTGCCGTTATCGACGATGGCCGCATGAACCGCAGGTGCACCCATCAAAAGTGGAATTATCGCGGTATACAAGGGTTTGAGGTTGAATGCGCGATTTACCGCAAATGCTTCTTTCATGGCGAGCTCCATGGGCTAATAGAATTGCGCGGCATTTCAGCAAGAAGATGCTGATGCGGTATGTAGGAAAATTCAGCAATCCACCCTCTTGGTTAAATCAATTTATGTCCCTTGCGAGCGTTGGATTTTTGCTCTCCATGGTAAAGCAGCATTGATCAGTGGCCACCTGACAGTTTTACCAGTAGACGGCCAGGAATAAATGTGGAAGCGCGCCAATCCACTAGTAATTCTGTCAGTTGGAAAAATTTCGCGGAGGAGTTAACTATTAAATGGCTCGCTCGCTAACAGTTGCTTACTGATCATCATTTCCGATGAGGTACCTTCATGAACCGTTTTTCCGCCAGGCTTTTTCCGCCACTCGCCGACGGTCCTGTTCCACTCACGTTGCGGCCATTGCTGATTGCCGGGATGACCACCCCCGTGGTATCGGCTGATGGCGGTATCAACATCACTACGATCGAGGAAGATCCCGAAGGTGTGTTGTCTGCCATCGACCCCTATCTGGACATGGCCGAGGGCGACCTGCTGACGGTCTACATCGAAGGGATGGCGCTTGATCCCATCAAGGTTGGGGAGCGCGATGTCGGCAAACGGGTGTTCTTCTACCTGCCTGTCGACTGGCCCAAGGTCGAGTGGGTGGAGGACGTGCACTTCGAGCTATTGCGCAACGGCGCAACGGTACCTGAACCCTCCGCACCACTGACATTGCGAGTGAAGCTGTACCGCCCGGGTGGTGTCGACAAGGAGCCGCACTTGCCCGGGCATTCGGAGTTGCCGCGCCCCGGGGTACCGCAGGATGTCATCGACAATGGCGTCACGGCCGAGTGGGCGGCCAAGGGCGTGCCGGTCACTATCGACGTCTACCCTGACCGTGCTGCGCAGGATGTGGTGGTGTTGAGCTGGGGCAGCGAAAGAGTGTCGCGGGTGATCAGCGAAGCCGAAGCAGCAGGTAGCGACCCGGTGGAGATTCTGCTCGGGCAGGAGGTGATCCTTGCCGCAGGCGACTCCGACGAGTTGCAACTGAGCCATTGGCCCCACGATGAAGTCTGGAACTTTGCCAGCGACCGCTCCCGACCCACCACGATCAAGGTCGAGGCGGGCGCGTGGCGGCTGGAGGCACCGATCATCAAAGAAGCGATCAATGGGACGATCGACCTGGTCCAGCTCGAAGCCAGCGATGTGACGGTATACATCCGCACCGATCAGGCCCCGATCGCTGAGGGCGACAGCATCGAGTTCACTTGGGTCGGTACACCGGCCACCGGCGAGCCGCTGATTCATCGTCAGACACTGCCGGTCGACAGCGTGCCGTCGCTACTCGAAGCCACGGTTCCCAACCGCCTGATGCGTAGTACGGCTCAAGGCTCAGGCGATGCATCCTATGTGCTGCGGCCGGCGGATGGCACGCCGCCGCAGTCGTCCAAGCGGGCGTTTGCCAGGGTCGAAGGCAACATCTACGAGCTGCCGGCGCCGATCGTACTGGAGGCCGTCGAGGATATGATCGACAGCTCTGCCGAGTCGGCCTGGGTGCTGGCCGGGCCTTATCCGCGCATGGCCAGCGGCGACGTGGTCGCCTTGGTGTGGCGCGGCAGGCGCGCGGACGGCACGCCTTACGTTTATGAAGATGAAACGGTTGTCACCCAGGACAAGGTGGACGAGACCTTGGAGTTCTTTATCGAAGGTGAGCATATCCAGGCGCTCGCCGACGGTACGCTGGCGCTGTACTACCGAGTCACCAATGATCGTTCGACGGTCTATGACCTGCGGGAATCCGATCGCAGTTACTACCGGGTGACCACGTTGCGTCAGACGTTGCCGGCTCCTGAAGTGTGCGAGTCGGATGGCGAGGTGCTGGACCCGGAATGGATCGTCCCCAATGGCGCTACCCTGCATGTTGGCTACACCGGCCTGGTTGCGGGTGATGTCCTGACCTACTACTGGCGCAGCGTGTACCCCGCCGGTACGTCCAGTGACTGGCTGGAAATCACCCTGGGGCAACAGGGTCGGCCGGTGGACTTTCGTATCAGCCCTGCCGTGGTGGAGGTTTCGCGTGCCACCGTGACCTTCGCCTATTACACGGTCAAACGCGCAGGTACCGAGCAGGTCGACATCTCGAACCACCTCGAGCTCTATATCGGCACGCCCATTCCCTTGGCCATCACCGCAGCCGTCGACAACTATGGTGCCGTCGCCAATGGCGGCATCAGCGTCGACACCGCAGTCACCTTGAGCGGCACTGCCCGGGCAAAGTTCGGCGTCGACATGCTCGATGGCAATGCTGAGGTGGGGACGGCGGGGGCCGATGCCGATGGTGTATGGAACTTCCCGATGACCGGGCTGGTACCACGGCTGTACAGCATCAAAGCCAGGGCCCAGTACGGCAGGCGTCTGGAGTCGGAGCCGTGGGCATTCACCGTGGTGGAGTATGTTGTACCCAGCATCACCCGCATCGAGGATTCGCGCCGCGAGTTGACCGAAGGGGCGACGACGGTCGACACAACCGTGGCCGTCTCCGGGGTTGCGAGCCCCGGCCTGCAAATCGACCTGCTTGAGGGCGAGACCTATCTGCAGAGCGTGGATGTCGACTCTGCGGGGTCCTGGAACATTACGTTCAGTGGCTTGACCATCCGCGGCTATGAGCTCAGAGCCAGGGCCACCTACGGTAACAAGGACCTGTCTGCGCCGCGCGCCTTTGAAGTCGTCGCCGAGCGGGCGCCGACCCTGGACAGCGTGCAAGACTCGCGTGGTGAACTGGCCGACGGCAAGACCACGGTCGACACGGAGATCGTGCTGGCGGGCACGGCCAGTATCGGGCAGCCGCTGCAGGTCCTGGATGGCACCGTGCCCGTCGATACTGTGCGGGCCGATAACGCTGGTGACTGGACCTTGACCTTGCGAAACCTGCAGGTGAAAGGCTATGCCATCAAGGCCAGGGCGCTCTATGGCAGCGGCCAGGAATCAGGCGTGCGGCGATTCACGGTGGTCGATTATATCTTCCCGACCATCGACAGTGTTGTGGACTCCAGCGGGGATGTGCCCGACGGTGGCGCCACGGTCGATACCAGGCTCACCCTGTCGGGCGAAGGGAGCGCCAATGAACAGGTTGAAATCTTCGATGGCAATGCCAGCCTTGGCGCTCGGACGGTCAGCCCGGCGGGTGTTTGGACATTAGAACTCGAGAATCTGCCGATCAAGGTCTACGGCGTCAGGGCCAAGGCTCTGTATGGCGAGGGTGAAGAATCGGCTGTCAGAACCTTCACCGTCTATGAGGAAATCAAGCCGAGCATCACCAGTGTCAGGGACAGCGACGGCGAGGTGGCACATGGCGGCACCACCGTGGATGGTCAGGTCAGCCTGGCCGGTAAGGCCAGCATCAATCAGAAGATCGAGCTGTTCGAGGGTGTCAGGTCCTTGGGTGAGCTGCCCGTCGATGCAAGCGGCAACTGGCACCATGACTTGCCAGGGCTTGAACGTCGCGCTTACAGCCTGACGGCAAAGGCATTGTATGGCGCTGGCCTGGTATCGGATGCCCGTACGTTCACGGTAGTGGAAGAAGTGGCACCGACGATCGTCTCGGTGCGGGATAGCCTGGGGGATGTTGGCAACAACGGCTTTACCTTCGACTCGAGTGTAACGGTCACAGGCAAGGCGAGTATCGGGCAGCGCGTCGAGCTGTTTGACGACGTCACGTCCAAAGGGCCGGCTGCTGCCGATGGCAGCGGCACCTGGAGCGCTGTGGTTTCTGCCCTGGGCATTGGTCCGCACCGTATCAAGGCTGTCGCGTTGTATGGCAGCAAGCTGGAGTCGGGCGTCCATAGTTTCGAAGTTCGTCAGGGTGCTACGCCGGTCATCACCCGTGTGGTCGATAGCAAGGGCACGTCGATTGTCAATGGTGGTCGCACTTATGAAACGGGGCTCACACTCCATGGCACTGCGCAAACCGGGCTGCAAGTGCAGGTGCTGGACAATGGCACGCCTCGGCCACCCGTGGCTGCACCGGGTGGCAACTGGCAGTCGGGGTTGTCGGGGCTTACTGGCGGGCGTCATGCGTTCACAGCAAAAGGCCTTTATGGTAACGAGCCGGTTTCTGGAGAGTGGGTCGTTACAATCGAAAACAGGCCGCCGTTGACGATCGATACGAGCGCCATGGTTCTCAACGGCAAACTCTACGTGCGTGCTGACAATGGTGCGGGGCCCAGCTCACCACCTGCCAATACTTACCGGCAACGACAGGCTAGTGGCGGGGTGCCACCGTACAGCTACACATCCAACAATCCCGCAGTTGCGAGCGTCGATAACAGCGGGACCGTCAGGTCGCGTGGCAATGGCAGTGCTGTCATCACAGTGAAGGATCAGGCCGGCCAATCGGCGAGTTATAACGTGACGGTGCAGAATGTCATCCGTATGCACTTGATGGGGTCCGCTCAGTACATCGTCGGGTGGCAACAGCGCATTCCCATGGGTGCGTTGCGCGAGGTGTTCAATCAGTACAGAGCAGGCGGTGGGCTTGGCCAGATCGGCTGGCCGGGTGGAACTTACTGGGCGCAGGATCAGAGGCTGATCTGGAATCCATTTCCGAGACAACAAGCGGCGCACAAGGATATGAACGGTGGAGGAGAGGGTTGGTCCATGCAAGCGGGGCCGTTGTATCCGGGGATTAGGCTAGGTTAGTGCGTGTTGAAATGCGCTGACAAAGTATTGCTTATTCTCATAATAGGAGTCCTTGTGCTTTCTACTGTAACGGCATTGCGGGTTCAGGCCCGCAATGCCGCTTTCTTGTTCGGACCAGGCAATAAGCGAAAACTTCGTACTGCCTTGCCTATCATTTTTGCCAGTAGCGAGTTCACCTCGCACGGCGCTCAATAGCCCTTACCGATCCATCACCCAGTAAGGAGCTGCGCAATGTTGGATAACGATCAACCAGCAGGTGGTACCACCGCTCATTCGTCAGGTGTCAAGCCTTTGCTGCTTGACGAACTTTCAATTCCCGGCAATACCGGCTCTGTGCCCCCCGATGGTCAACTGGGCATCAACCTCGCCGCCGCCCACGAGAACTTCCCCACAAAAGGCCTTCAGTTGTACGTGCCGGCGTGGCCGGAGATGGGCCGCGGTGACCGGGTTCGAATCTTGTTCAACGATGAAGAAGTCGATAGCAAGACCGTAACGGAGGAGCTTATCGACCAGGTCCAGACGCTCTTTGTCCCGCCTGTGCAAATGCAGACTGGCAGCGCCCTCCTGAGCTACGCAGTCAAGCGCCTGGGCCAGGTCGAGGAGCCTTCGGCTAAGACTGCGGTCTACATCAAGCTCGAACGCCCCGGTGGCCAGGACGAGGATGGCTCCAACCCTGGGCATTCCGAGCTCAAGTTCAGCCTGCCAGACGATGTAGTCAAGGACGGGGTCGACAAGGATCGCGCCAAGCAGGGCGTGGTGGTGACCATCGAGCCCTATCCGGTCATGGCCGAGCACGACCGGATTCGCCTGAGCTGGGGTGGGCAGTTTGTCTTCCATGAGGTGACCCAGGCCGAGGTGCAAAACCCCGAAGAGCATCCTGTTGAGATCCTGGTCGAGGAAGCGGTCATCCTCGCGGCGGGCGACTCGGATGACAAAGGCCTGGCGCTGGCCTATGAAGTCTATGATCTGGTTGATAACCGCTCCGAAGACTGGAGCGCCGAGCAGCGAGTGGTGGTCGACACCGGCAATGCACGCCTTGACGCTGGCATCGTGAAGGAAGCCAAGAGCAACGTCCTCGATCTGGAGGGGCTGGGGGATGCCGATGTGACCTTCCAAGTGGTGGCGTTTAAAGAGCCGTTTGTGGTGGGCGACACGATCGAGGCCAACCTGTCCGGCGAGACCGAGGACGGCCGCCCGGTGAGCGTCACCTACCTGTCCGAGCCTATCTCGAGCGTGCCTGGGATAGTTGAAATCCCCATCGCCAATGCGGATGTGCGCCAACTGGCCCAGACCCAGGCGAAATTCAGCTATGAACTGGTCAAGTCGGTGGCGGCGCGCCAGGCCATGAGCGCGCAGGCATTCAAGAGTTATGAGCAGCTGCGGGCCGAAGGGACTTACCAGTCCCGAGGCCAGTTCGTCACCATCATCGGCGAAGCGGTGCGCCTCGCCGCACCGGACGCAGTGGATGCCCAGCAGGGGATGCTGGATCCGGCGTTGCTGGCAACCACCGTCGAAGTGCCTTGGGACGACAGCATGCAGGCAGGCGATGTGATCACGCTGATCTGGGAGGGGGAGAAGCCAGACAAGGACCCTTACTTCCCGGCGATCGACCCGCATGACATCAGCAACGGCGAGGTCCAGCGCAAGGAGCCGATTCCGTTCACGGTCGAGGGCAGGCACCTGAAAGCGATCGAGGGTGGCAAGTTGGTGCTGCTCTACAGGCTGGAGCGGGACGGGCAGTCGCCGCGTATGTCGGAGCGTACGATCATCTTCAGTGTTGGCGAGCCACGGGCCGAGCTGACCGAGCCGACGGTGAACTACGCCGAAGACGGTGTGCTCGATCCGGATAAGGTACCGGCCGCAGGTACCAAGCTGGTTGTGCTGAAGTATGCACGCATCAAGGTGGGAGACGTTTTGCACTTCAGCTGGAAGGGCAAGGATGAAGCCGCGTCGCTGGAAGACTCCATCACAATCACCAACTCCAACATAGGCCGCGGACAGTTCGAGCTGACCATCAGCAAGGCGCTGGTCAACGCCAATGATGGAAATGAAGTAGTCGCTTCCTACCGTGTGCAAAGGGTAGATGGAGAGGTCAGTTCTTCTGCGAAACTTTATCTGCAAGTTGGGGCTGTTCTCCCGGAGCTTCCGGAGCTTCCGGAGTTGGTCATTGAAGAGGCCACCGAAGAGAGAGTCATTGATCCCGTCCTTGTCACGGAAGGTGCAACGGTGATCATCGACGCCAGCACCGAGTTGCAACCGCAGGACCAGGTGCGTATCGAAGTGGCGGGCACGCATCCGGACGACAAGACGCACACAGTGACCCAGGCAGGCGAGCAGCGGTTCAAGATTGACGCTGAAGTGATCAGGGGGAATGAGGACAGCACAATCACCGTGACCTATCACGTCCTGCGGGGGGGCACTGAGCCAGAACAGTCCTCTGATTCTGTTGATTTCACCGTGCTTGAAGTTGGCATGCCAGCGCTGCCGGATCCGCAAATTGAAGAGGCCACCGATGAGGGGATCATTGACCCCGCTCTTGTCACGGGAGGTGCAACGGTGTTCATCGCCGCCAGCGCTGAGTTGCAGCCGCAGGACCAGGTGCGTATTGAAGTGACGGGCACGCATCCGGACGACCAGACGCACACAGTGACCAAGGCAGGCGAGCAGCGGTTCAAGATTGGCGCTGAAGTGATCCGGCGTAATGAGAACAGCACAATCACCGTGACCTATCACGTCCTGCGGGGGGGCGCTGAGCCAGAACAGTCCTCTGATTCTGTTGATTTCACCGTGCTTAAAATTGTCATGCCAGCGCTGCCGGATCCGCATATTGAAGAGGCCATCCGTGATAGGACTCGTTGGGTCATTGACCACGTTTTTTACCCGGAAGGTGTAACGGTGTTCATCGCCGCCAGCGCCGAGTTGCAACCGCAGGACAAGGTGCGTATCGAAGTGACGGGCGCGCATCCGGACGTCCAGACGCACCCAGTGACCAGGGCGGGCGAGCAGCGGTTCAAGATTGACGGTGAAGTGATCCGGGGTAATGTGGGTGGCAACATCACCGTGACCTATCACGTCCTGCGGGGGGGCACTGGGCCAGGACAGTCCTCTCGTTCTGTTGAGTTCTGGATTGCTTGAAATTGTCCAGCTGCCGGATCCGCGAGTCAGTGAGCTGGTGGATATCCAGGCGCTTTACACCAATGCCAATGGCTTTGTCGCGTTGCGGCGGGGATGGCCGGGTGATCAGTTGGGGGTCAGCTCAGCGGGGGGGGGGGTAACTCCGCGGTTCGCAATCGGCTCGATACCTTTGTAACGTATCATGCGACAAGTTCCAGCCGTGGCCGTGCATAGATGGCTCAGCAGCGGCAGAGCGTGATCGCTGCACGTTGAGTCAACGCAACGACACGCCTTGATTCTGCCAGGCCGAGGCGTGTTGTTGTGGCTTGTTCCCAAATGGCATAGCTTCTGGCTTAGGTTTTGTACGAAAAATAGGGTCACCCATCGTTGTGGGAGCGGGCTTGCCCCGTGATCTGCCGCAAGGCGGAGATTGGGCGAGAGTGAACGCTGGCCTATGTCGCTAATGAAACACGGGATGAAGTATCTGCGTTTCTACAGGTCTGTGTGATGCTGAGTTGCGCGAATGTTCGCATAGCTGACATCGCAGGGCATAACAAGTACTGGATCCAGATCCTCCGAACTCGACACGCCTTAATAGTCCGCCGTGGACTTCGCGCCAATTGAAGGTAAAGAGTTTACTAAAGCGCTGGGAGTAGATCATTTTTGTCGAGCGATTCGGGTAGAAGTTGGAAAGCTTCTTGATGTACAGAATTCGATAATCTAGAAAAGGCGCAAAGATAAATGGGGTAGTCATATACATCGCCAAAAGTACGTGCGCTCCCTCGAAAGAATTGTTGGGGTCGAAAGTCCATGGGTAAACAAAGACAGCCGTTGCGACTATCATTGCCGTGTATAGCTTGGCCATGAAGACCGAGTCAGCGACCCAAGGGTTACGCAGGGTCAGCAATTTACCATCCATGCCGGAAAGCTGGCTGCGTATTTTTGGCACATGCCCAGAACTGGTATTTGCGTTGAACAGCCAGAGCGTGGCCATTTTGAATTTCCTCTATTTTTATTAGCGTGCTCACCAGTTTGCACTCGATCTTTAAGATGAGTGTCATCTGTGTCGTGGCGGAGTTCGGGATGTGTCACTGACAATTTCCATAAGAGCTTTCATGTTTACTAGATCAGCCAGCCTGAATCACCCTCAATTAGAGTTCCGCCATGGCTAGTCGTATCTCCCTCTCGTGCGGCCGGTTGGCCATCAATTATCGTGCAGTCAGCGCCGGTTTCGATTACCGCGCCGCAGCTTATCTTGTCCCCGACACGTGCTACCGGGCGGCCATCGACCAAAGTAGCATCTGAGCCAGTTGTCACAGTGCCTTCGCCGTGGATAGGACAGCTATGTCGATGGCCGACAAGTACGATAGGTTTCATTTGCGCGCTCTCTTAGCTGCTTTGACAGGGGCTTGTTCAAACGCCTCTGCGGGAGGTGGTGCTGTACGTATATTAAAAACTCGACACATCACGTACCAGCATATCGCTAGTGAAAGGTTGTAGGGGAATAGAACAGCCCATATAGGAAGCAGCCATGTTTTCTTCCCTTGCATCTCACCTGGTTCACCGGTACGCCATGGAGCATAATGCTGCCACGCTTGAGCCGGAGTCAGGCAAATCTCATGCAGAGGTCGGTACAGCCAGTTGGGTTCGCCAAATGGAGGTAGTTTATCTGGGCCATGATTCATGAAATGACGAAGGTACTCCCAAGCTTCAGCAACGTGCTTCACATCTGATTCAGTCGAATCATTGCTGTCGATCCAGAGCGCGTCTCTTTGGTTAAAGCTCCCATCTGTGCGACGCTGGGCGAAGGCAAGTGCATAGTGTGTGCTAAATGAAGCGCCACCAAACTCGGTGCGTCTTGAGACTCCGCCGCCAACTTTGTGCCAGTCCAGTTTTATCAGTTTTTTTATGCGTTTGTAATAGATGCTCTGCGTATTCCTGTTGAGGTAAATGGCAGAAAGGTTGCGTATGTAATATATCCGATATGCCAGAAATGGCATGAGGATAAGTGGGGATAATGCATATCTTGCAATGGAAAATGGATTTGTAAGAAGCTCTCTGTATTCGTCATTTAGGATGTCTGGATAGATTAGTGCTGCAAGGCACAGTGTGAGGGCCAGATACAGTTTCGCCATGAATACTGAGTCTGTCACCCATGGGTTTCGTAGAACGAGGACGTCTCCATTTATACTGACTGCTTGGGAGGTCAGCCTCGGTGGATGTGTCGAAGATGTTTCGCTGTTAAAAATCCAGGTCGTTGCCACTTCTCAGTCCCCTAGTGTAAGCGTGGTTGAGGACTCAGCATGTTCATCCAGTCCGACCTTAGCTAGATAGCTGATATTTAATTTGGCTAATTTATTTTGGTGAATTTGTGTTTTGAAATGGAGTACTAAACCTTCGGCCACAAGGTGGCATCGAGGAATGGTGTAAGTCATTAGAGGCTCGTTGTCAGGTGTGAATAGATAAAGCTCTGCGGTCCAGCTGCTAACGCCAAGGAAAAAGCCGCGAAGCAACACAGTGAATTCGACGGTGGCTTTGCTTTGCTCAACTTCGTTGTAAACTATTGCTGTCCAGTTAGGCGGTGCCCATGTGTGATTGTCTGAAATTCTACTATCTAGACCTTTCAAGCCGAAGCGCTCGGCATCATGTGAGGATAATAAGGCTGGCGAGTAGGAGGCGAGATGCCAGGATCTTATTTCCTCGGCTAGATTGTTGTAACTGGGTAATTTTTTATCAACATCTAGCGTTACGCCTTTTCTTATCTCGCCGTCATTGCGTCTGTTTCCAAAAACGCATCTGGCTGCCCAAAGCTCAATTGGATTGTGGATCCGTTCGGCTGATTTTGCATGAAGGTAGAGGCCGCCAGCTAAAATTGCTGCGCCGAGCAGAACGACGCCAGCTGCCGCTACCCCGAAGAATGGAATTATTACGGTTGGTCCCGCGATTGCTAAACTACCTTCCAGCATGAGTATCGACCCGATTGCAGTGCCGGCTCCACCGAAAAAAGTATATGTTGATGCTGTATGGTCACCATTTAAATCTTGCCTGATGGACTTTTGATAGTCGGAATAAAAGCTGGTAATTATGGCTGGATACCCAGACGCTCGAGCAAACAAGTTACTTCCTAAAAACTTTGCGAGACCATTACCAAAAAATAGGCCAGGGGGTGTATATCCAAATTTAAGCATCAGCGATTTGTAAGCTGCTCTTACGGTTGTCAATGTCGCTGCTGTGGCCGCTATCAGCCCAAGAATAGAGCTGGCGAACGCTGCTGTGTATTCAGGTGCATCATTTTTCTGAACGCTTTTGTAAGCGGAGTTAAGACTGAGTATATTGAACAATAACATTCCGGAATTTAGCCCGTGCTTACGCCGTTTAGAGCCAGCCCGGAAAACGTCGGCTTCAACCTATTTTCTACTGTCATTTCCAATGTCACCCCCCGGTTGCCCGTGATGCGCAAATTCTTTACTTCTTCTACCTCAGCCATCCCACTTTTAAGATATCGCTCTACTTCCTGGCTGAATGGACTTTCCTTAAGGAACTGGTCGGTAATTTGATACCGGGCTGCTAGCAGTCCCAATGCTTTCTCAGCGTTGGCCTCGGACGCCGCCAGGAGTACCTGTTTGCGAAGTTTATTACTGGCGTCCCAGCGAGTCTTTCCGTCCATGCGCTTGAGTACTGTGGTCATGACCGACTGTGCAGTCAGGTCAGTAATACTGGCCATCGCCGGGAAACGCCCTGCCAGTCCTTGGATTACATTGTCACTGCCCCCTAACAAGCTCCCGACAGAGTCAGCTTTGTCCTTGAACGGATTAAACGGCGCCAGCGCCACATACAGCGGGCTGTCATGTTGGTCGAGCCACTGTTCCAATCGCTTGAAGCGCCGATCTTCGTCCTCCGTGCCGAGCGCGGGTTGGCCCATGGGGTGGATCAGCAGGGCGAGGGACATCTCCAGGCCACGGGCGGAGGTGAGGTTATCGCGGTCGTAACTGGCCAGTGCTGCGGCGAGGCTGGTGGGGTCTTCAATGTGCTGTTTTTCAGCTGTGCCGAGCCAGATGTCGTGGTCGTTGCTGGCTTGCAGGGCTTGTTTGCGCAGCACGGTAATACGCTTTTCCAGCTCATCGCGCTCGGCCAGAAATTTATGGTACTTGTCCGTATCAATCCGCAAGCCGAGCCGTGCGCCGTGCTCCGAATAGGACTTGTGGGTCAGCGCGCGGTAGCGTGCTTCAGCGGGAGTTGGCCAGGGGCGGCCATCTGGCATGCTCAGCGCGCGCGCTGCTGCATCTATTGAGCGTCGAGGTTTTGCTGGATACATGCTGACCAGCGTCTTGTCGAGCAGCATCGCCACCAGGTTGCGGTGGTGGAAGTCGCGGCTCTGTGGGCTCAGGCGTTCGGTATCCAACCGAAAGCACTTGGGCACGCAGGCCTGCTCGGAATTCGGCTCAGGCTCATGGGGGTACAGTTGCTCGGACGGAATCAGGTCGCGCATTTGGTGCTGATAGGCCGAAACCGACAGGCTCAGGTCCAGGGCCATGCCTTCTGCGTCATTGAGCGCAACCACCGCCGGAATCTTCGGCTGGGTATATGGGTACTGGCGGAGCATTGCGCCGAGGGTGCCCATCGGCAGGGTTTCCTTTAT
The DNA here is from genome assembly GCF_052850745.1 of Pseudomonas sp. 1121_17. Classification (NCBI taxonomy): domain Bacteria; kingdom Pseudomonadati; phylum Pseudomonadota; class Gammaproteobacteria; order Pseudomonadales; family Pseudomonadaceae; genus Pseudomonas; species Pseudomonas sp. 1121_17. The sequence continues at coordinate 185,614 of NZ_VXCX01000006.1, read as the reverse complement.
CGGGTGGCTGCTCCAGGTCAACGACATGCGCCGGTCTTCGGGCTTGAAGTCTTCTACCCATTCCTTCAGCGCGCTGACGGGCAGTACGTGCGGCTGAGTCGAGGGCTGCTTGCTGCCGGCGACCAGTTCAGCGGTGTCCAGCAAACGCATATGCCGCTGGCGCAGGGCCGCAGATTGGCAGATGCGGGCGGTCATGGCGTTGGTCCATAGGTGCGGGCTGTAAGCGATCCAGACTTCTTTGCCGGCTTCGGCACTGGTGTCGGCCCAAACCCAGCCCAAGGTACGGCTGCCCATATAGCGGTTACGACGGTGGTAGCAATCGAGGCCGCGATAGCGCAGTTCCTGATAGTGGCCGTCGCCGTCGTATTCGTGGATGACCAGCTTTTCGCGTTTCGTCCCCTTCATGAACACATACACATAGCCCGGGCGCAGAGCACGCAGGGTGTAGGCGGAGTGCTGCAGCGGGGTAAAGCCTTGTTCGAGGTTGAAACCGGACTCCGCATAGCGACATGCTGGCGCATCGGCGGGCCGCGGGACGATGGCGTAACGCACCGGCAGGATGGGCACGCGGCCGCTGCAGGTAGGGCCTGAGGACGCACGGGTGACAGCGGGGTCAGTCATGGTGGGGCTCCTTGTTCAGGACCAGCGCCTGCATCTGCCGAAGGCGGGCTTCGGGCGACTCTTCGAGGTTGGTGTAAATAGCGGTTGCCTGTTGATTGCTCATCAGCCACATGTGCGCAGCCACAAGCAGGACAAACTGGCCTGCCACCGTTTCGTTGGCGAAATTGAGGTCTCTGAGTTGCGGCAGCAGCGCCTCGATCCACGGCCTTATTTCACTGAGGCTGCGCGTGGTGTACTGCGGCATGGCGATGATCTTGTGGGCGAGGCTGAGGACAAAATGGTCGTGCAGGCCCCACGCCAGCTTGTGCACTTCAGCCTGTTCCAGCATCAACATCGGCTCGACTCTGAGCCGCGCAACTGTCGGGCTGCGTTCAAGCTGTCGCCATTCGAAGGCGGGGCCCCAGTTGATCCGCCAGCCCAAGCGAGCCATCGGCCCTAGCCAGGCCTCGCGGTTATCTGGCGCCAATGCATCCAGCCAGGCGTCGAGGTGGTTGGGATCAAGCGAGTGGTTGTTGATTTCCGCGCCGCGAATGCCGAACTGGATCATGCTGCTGAAGTGGTCTGCAAGTTCGACGAGGGGCAGGTCTGAGTCGATCGCGATGGCCGCGTCGACCGGCATCCATTCGGCAACGGCGTGCTCCAGCAACTCGGGCGCCTGGGAAATGTCGACCAGTAGCGGCCCAAACTCGTGCTCATCGTCCAGCGCCGTGCGCTTCCATATCCACGTGTGCGGTGGGCGCTTGGTCACCTCGTCGATCAGCTCCAGCACCGACGGGGCGTAGGCGGGCAGAAACCGGGAGTCCTGAGCAGCCGGGCGATAAGCCAGGTCCTCGAGTGTGTTGGTCATCAGCAACAGGTAGCGAAAGTGCTCGCTGGTTGGTGGCCCTTCGGCTACGTATCGGGAGGGGAAGACAGTCATGAGCTTCTGCCCCCCAGGCACCTGCAGTCGGGCAGCGAACAGCTGCCGTCAGGTTGGCGTCCGCAGCTGTTATCCAGGGGTTCGCCGCTGAGGGGCGCGCTGGCGATCGAGAACGAGTTGCCTGCGCCTTGTGGCGTTTTCAGCAGTTGGCCATTGATGCGGATAGTCGGCGTGTCCAGAGTGATGCTGTTGTTGTCGATGCGGATCGATCCGCCCGGGCCCTTGATCACCACGGCATCAGCTGCCTGCAGGTCATACACAGCGGTGCGACGGCGAATCTCCGCTTTCGCCAACAGTTCTGCATGACCTTCGACCTGCACCTCCTGATTGCCGCCAATACGGGTGTGATGGTTGACGGTAATTTCATCATGGCGGTGGTTGCCGATTGACTCGACACGGTCTTTGCCGATCTTGATCGTCTGGTTGCGGCCGATGGTGACGAACGCGTCCTGGCCGATCGAGACCTGTTCATCGTTGCCTACGGTTTCGCGGCGGTCGTGGCCGATACTGATGGTCTCGTCGTGTTCGACCTGCTCTTCACGGTCGTTGCCAACGAAGGTGGTTTCGTCGTGCTTGACGATGTTGTTCTGGTCTTTCTCGGCATGAATGAATACCTCCTGCCGGCCCAGTTCGTCCTCGAAGCGCAGCTCGTTGAAGCCCGGCCCTTTGTGGGTCTGACTCTTGATGGTCATGCGCGTCTTGTGTTGTGGCAGGTCATAGGGCGGCAGTTGATTGCCGCAGTAGGTGCGGCCGGTGATCATCGGCTGGTCAGGGTCACCGTTGACGTACTGGATGATCACGTCCTGGCCGATCCGCGGGATGGCCATCGAGCCCCAGCTGCCACCGGCCCAGCCCTGCGACACACGCACCCAGCAGGAGCTGAACTCGTTGTCGCGGCTTTCTCGGTCCCAGGGGAAACTGACCTTGACCCGGCCCCATTCATCGCAATAGATCTCTTCGCCCGGCGGGCCAACCACGGTGGCCATGTGCGGGCCGTCGACGCGGGGCCGCTGCAGGGGTTTGGGTCGCCACTCACTCATGCCTGGAACCAGCACCGCGCTCTGTTGGTAGTGAGTGCCGTGCTCGGCTTCGGCGGCTTCTTCCTGCAGGCAGGTGAACTGCTTGCCCTCGTGGTGAATGCTGATCACCCGCCAGTGCACGTTGAGGTCCTGGCGCTCGTGTTCGATCAGTTTGAAGCACAGGCCCGGCTGCAGGCGCACATCGTCGCCGTTGACCTCTGCCAGGCAGGCGTCGTGGCGCAGGCCGGTCATGCGGGTTTGCGTGAAGGGCTTGCCAGCCACATCGCGCTTGTAGCGGCCGGGGTAGTCGAAGCACTCGTAGTCGCTGGACTGATTCCCGGCTTTGCTGGCTGCCGAGTGCTGCTGGCGATAGGCCGGATTGGTGAAGGTGTAGTCACGCTGCACCTGGCGTGCAGTGCGTACTTGTTCGCTATAGCTGAACCGGCGCAGGCAGGGTATGGCCTGGTCGCCACCGCCGCTGGGTTGGTACAGCACAGTGTCGGCAGCGAGCGGTTCCGGCGCGGTATAGCGAGCGTCAGCGTCTTCGTGCTTGAGCGCACCACGGCTAATCAAACCGAGCGATAACAGGCGGTCCGTGAGCAGCAGTTTGTGCTGCTTGGCGCTGTGTTCGAAGCTGTAGACGAAGCCTTCTTCTGCGGCCAGGCGAGCGATGAAATCAAGGTCGCTCTCGCCGGCCTGAACACAGAATTCACGCACCTGATGATCAAAGCTGGTGCCGATGTCGAACTGGGTGATGCCTTGTCGCTGGAGCATCAGTTGCAGAATTTGCGGCACGGTTTTTTGCTGGAAGATGCGCCAGTTCGAGCGTAACCGCGCGCGGGCCAGTTGCGGTTCGACCAGGGCTCGATAGCGGGTCCGGTGAAAGCCACTTTCGTCCTGGCTGAAGCTGCTGACCAAACCGTGCACGTAGCGCACCGGCTGCTCGCCGCGCCAGACGGTGAACAACACGGGTTTGTCGAGCAATTTGCCGAAGTCGACGTCATGACTGAAGCTGATCAGTTCCAGGTGAAGAGCGAAGGGCGTGCTCAAGGCTTCGTCGTGGGTGAACGAGACCACTTCGAAGCTGGCGCCACCCGCGAGCAGTGGCTGGAAGCTGTAGCGCAGATCAGATTGGCTAGCCATATGAAATCCTTGTCTGCCGTCCGAGGGGGTGATGCCCCAGTCCAGGCGCGCTGGGCTGGGGCGATGCAGCTAGGTCAGACGATCGGCTTTCGCCAGTCGTCGGCACCTTCGGTGCCGGCAGTGGTATGGGTCCAGGTGATCTTGCGATACGCCATCGAGACCTCGATCAGCTGGGTGAAGTCGGCGTTCTCCTTGTCTTGGGCGTGAGGCATGACGGTGTTGATGTTGACGATCGTCGCGTCCTCGAGCTTGGTGGTGAAGAAGTGCTCCTGCTTGCCCTCGACCGAGGTGCGGTACCAGTTGACTTCGACGGTGGGCAGCATCTCGCCGCTGGCCAGTGCCTGGTACATCAGTGGCGTGGCCTTGTTCAGCGAACTGGTGAACATGAACGGTTTGTGCACACGCTGGCCGGACGGCTGGCCGCTTTGCGGGTCGGTCGGGACGGTCACCTGGTGCTTTATTTCCTGCACCAGGATTTCGTCTTCGTGGCCTTCGACGTAGACATTGCCGACCGAGTCGGAGGTAAAGGCACCAGCGGTGATGTTGCCTTGGGTCTGGCCTTCGATCTTGATGTAAGCGGGTGTTGGCATGGCAGAATCTCCTGCATCCATGTGGATAAAACACGTCTTCCAAAGAGGACGTGGCCATCGGAAGCGATGGGCTTGCTAACGAAACCGAGGCTTCGCTAAACGGGTTGAGTCGGTTGAGTTCGATTGGCTTGGGCTATTGCTGCAGGATCCCGCCGAGCGAGTTGAGCACCTCGTTGGTGATCACGTGCAAGCGGTAGCTGTACAGCCCATAAACCGCAGCCATCACGGTCGAGCACAGCAGTAGCGGGCTCCACCATGGCCATTGCCGGTTCATGCGGTAATTGCGTGGGGCGACGTTGCTCAGCGGCTGGCAAAGCTGCTCAGGCACAGGCCCGCGCAGTTCGCGGATGGCGCTGTAGAGTTTGTTGATTAGCGTCTGCAGGGCGTCGTCGCCCTTGGGCGCGATGGCGTACTTGCCCTTGAGGCCAAGGCACAGGCACAGGTACATGAACTCGAGCACGTGTTGGTAGCGCTTGGGTTCCTGCATCATCCGCGACAGCACGGTGAAGAACTTCTCGCCGCCCCAAGTCTCGTGGTGGAAGATGCTCAGCAGTGGCTCGTGGCTCCAGCGGCACTTCTTGCCCCACGACCGGCTCATCACGGCTTCGTCCAGATGCAGGCACAGCGCGTAGGAGTAGGCCAGCAGATGGGCGGGCTCGTAGGCGTGCTGGCGCATCTCCTCGAGGATATTGCTGACTTGCGTCTGCACCTGGGTGTGGACTTCATCGATGTTGTCCATCTCGTCCACACTACGCAGACGCATCACCAGGCCCAGCAGCGGCATCGCTGCGTCGACCATGGGATTGGCGAAGCCTCCACGCAGCTGAAATGCTGGATCGGCTGCGTAATGCTTGCTGACAGCGGCAGTGTCAGGCTGTTCTGCAGGCACTGGGTTGGTGTGTTCAGCATCAGGTGCTCTACCGAGCTTCGCTTTGCCAAAGGTCATCTCATTCGCTCCTGATCGCCCAGAATTGCATCTCCAGGCCCGGGAACTCACCGGCTATGTGAAAACCAAAGCCGTTGCTTTCCTGCATGGTCGCCCACGCGGCGTTACGCCGGTCCAGCTCGAAGTAGCAAAAACCGGCATGGAAGGGCAGGTCGCGAGGGGCCACCGGCAGCGGTAGCAGCGGGATACCCGGCAGTTGCAGCGGCACCAGGTCGTTGAGTGCTTCCAGCGAGGTGACCTTGGCTTTCTGGATGAACTGCTGGCGCAGGGTTTCTGGCGGCAGGCTGGCGCGGACCGCCAGAATGAACTCGGCCTGGTCTACCAGGCGCCGATCATCCAGGGTTGTTGTCAGCACACCATAGTCATGGGCATGTAGCGGCAGGGAGATGGCGCGGGGTTGCAGCACCGTGCTTAGAATCCGACGCAGGGTATCTTCCAGCAGCTTGAACGATGGCCGCAGGGCGCTGTGCTGATACGCCGGGTAGTCTTGCGGCAGCCTGCTTTCATCTGTAAAGGTCACCAGCTCGCCACAGGCCTGGCTCATGCTCAGGTAGAGCTGCTCGGGGTGGACATGCTGCTGGCGTGACAGATGCTGGAAGCACGGCCACCAGCGGTTCATGGCTTGCAGCAAATTGAAATCGCGAATGTCGGCGATACCCGACTGGCCGCCTGCGCCGATCCGTGCCGCGAGATTGCGGGCGCGTTCACGCAGGGTGTTGCTGATCTCGTCTAGATACCGTTGCAGTGCCGGCACCGCACGTACCGAAACGCTGGTCGGATAGAAATTCTCGTCCAGTTTCAATGCGCCGTTCGGGCTTTTCTCGAGAATCCGCGCCAAGGCCAGGCGGCTATAGCCGTTGCGGTCCTCGCTGTTGCGCTTGATCTGCAGATTGGGCACTGCTAACTCGACCTGGACCAGATCACCATCTGCGGTGTGGGTGTCTTTGATTTCCTCGGCGTGCGCGGTGTACCGAAAGTTGGCGGCATCGTCGGGCCAGCTCACTTCGCGGCCACCTTCGGTGCGCAGCGGCAGGCACAGGTAGATCTCGCCGTTTTGCGATGCGTCGTCGTCGATTTCCAGCGGTGGCGGCGGTGGCAGGTCAGCGGGGATATCGAACACTGTCCCGTCCGGCATGATGCCGCGGGCTCGGGTGATGGCCACCTTGCCCAGGCTCAGGTATTCATCGTTGAGCTGCAGTTCGCTGAAGCCAAAAAAACCGGGGTTCAGGCTGCTCAGGCGCTGATGAAACGCAGCCTCGCTGGCGCGTGCTGCCTGCTGGAAGTGCTGCGGTTTGACGAACAGCCCTTCGGGCCAGAGAACGGGATTACGTGAGCTCATGGGCGCTCCGGATCGAGAAGTTAAAAGGCAGGGCGCAGGTGCAGGAGAGACTCATCAGTCTTCCTCCTTGAGCACGATCTGCGTGTCATTGAGCAGCACCGAGAGCACGACCTGACGACCCCGTGGGGTGATGCGCAGTACCTGCCCCCAGGTCGCGTCGTTCTGCTCGCGGTAGTCGCCGATCACGGCGATGAAGCGGGTGTCGGCGTGAATCGGTTCGAAAGGTATGAACTTGAACTGCCCTGGCGCGAGCACGTAGTCGTCATCGCGTATATAGGTGCTGCGCAGCACCTTGGCCGGGTCTTCATCCAGCAGCTGATACACGCTGTTGCGCAGCAGCGAGTCATCGCGCAGCTGCAGAATCTTGATCGCAATAGGCGTGGCAATTGGTTCAGCCGTTACCTCGGTGGCACTGGGCAAGGTCAGCACTACTGCCGGGTCGTCATAGCTGCCGAGAGTGCTGTCGTCGTCAGCCGCAAAGGCCAGGCTGCCACTCTGGTTTTGCTCGCTTAGCGCTTGCGGATATTGCTGCTGAAGGTAGTCGAACAAGCTGCCGACTTTTTCCACCAGCGCCTGCGGATCCTCCGCGGTCAGGCTGATGGCATAGGGGCTTGGTCGAAGCGCGCTTTCCTGCTCGGCGTAAGTGGGTGCGCTGTTGGGGTTGCCGTTGAGGGTAGGGCTGGCGTTGATGCTGAAGGCGACCTGAGTGGGATGATCCTCAGGCGGTCCGATCGGCAATGAGTGATCCAGCGCCACCTGGCTCATTCTGCTCAATGAGGTGCATCCGGCCAGGCCAAGCAGTGCCAGCCACAGAATGGTGATGGACTTATGGCGTTTCATGCTTGCTCTCCGGCGATAAGGCGCTGTAACGCGTCGGCGTTTGCTGGCGGTGTATCCAGCAACGCGTCCAGCGCGGCCAGAGGGTCATGGCCGAGCGGCCGGTCGAACGCGGTGCAGATATCGACGGTGCCTTGTTGCGCTGAAACTTCGATCTGCCAAGGATCCGCCGGAGCGTCGGCGATCAGGGCGTCGAGCAGTCGCTGGCCAGGTGCGAACAGCTCCTCGAGGGACTGCTCGTCGGCTGGGTGCTGCTGGCAATGCACATGGACGCGATAGCTGCCGATGTGCAGCCGGTCGCCTTGTTGCAGGCGCACGGGTGAGCGCTCGCCGAGGCTTCGCGGGGTCTCATTGAGGTAGGTCTGGTTGCACAGGTCGACGGCGCAGAAGCTGCCCTCGATCCAGCGAATTTCGCAGTGCAGCGGCTGGATACGCTGTGCGCGGTCCCATAGCAGCCAGTCGGCTGGTCCGCTGCCGATGGTGCCGCCGTTACGATCGAATCGATGGCGGGCGATTACGCCGTGTGCGAGCCGGTCGATATTGCCGATTACCAGGTCGAGGGTGTTCATGCGCGCCCCCTGATGCGGACCACTGGGCTGCTTTTGCCATGCTTGTCATCGACGAAACTGGTCCAGCCCAGGTGCGCACCCTGGCTGCGGTGCAGGCAGAACGGAGACAGCGCGTGCTGTTTCAGCCGCAGCTCAAGGTCGTAGGCCAGGCCGTCGCGCAGGAGAAAGCCGATCAAGGCGCGCAGGCGACCGAAATTGACTCCACTTGGCAGCAACTGGCGCAGCTGGGCCTGGTCGAGGTCGCTGATCAGGATGGTGAACTTGCTGCTGCGGGTGCGAGTACGGTTACCGACCATGAAGGTACTGCCCAGGCAACCGTTGGCTCGACCAAGGCTGACCGTCTGCCTGATAGCGGTAGGCACTGACCGGCTCTCGAATTCACGGATCTGCACACTGCTCAAGTCGAAGCAGTGGGCGATGATGCCTGCTACGGTCCCGGGCGCACGGCTGCGGCTGGCGATTACGCCAGCAAAGCTGAGCAGGCGACTCCACGGCAGCTCGGTATCGCCACGCAACTGCTTGTTGTCCAGGCCAATCAGGGCGAAGACATACTGCGAAAAGCCGTCAGTGGCGCCCGCCTGGAAGCGAATGTAATAGCGGTACTTGCGCCAGATACGGTGCAGCAGGCTGAGCAGGTAATGATTGAAAAAGTCGAAGAAGGCCGGGCGCACGCCGATGTCGTGGGCATGGTCGTAGGCAATCTGCTCGAGGTAATAGGTTGGCAGTGGCGAGTCAGTGCCGTGCAGGCCCATAAAGGTGGTACAGACGCTGTAGCGCTCGGCCTGATCGGAAAATCGCTCTGCCTTGACTACATCTGACACGGGAAAGGTCAACCGCGGATCGCAGCCAAGCCTCACCCGCAGCCGTGTCGCTTCGTCTGGCCAGCGCGGCTCGAGGTCGTCGCCGTGCAGGCCGTGCAAACGCTCCAGCAACTGGAAAAAGTTGTACTGGTGCGCCTGGGCGAGCAGAGCTTCGGCTAGATCAGCGGTTGTCTGCCGGTCAGCAGTGGCCATGTGTAGTGCTCATTGTTGGTGGTATTGATCACTTCCAACTGGTGGAAGGAATTGATGCTGGCGTACAGGGCGAAGAACTGAGAGAGCACACAACTGAACAGGTACAGGTCGCCCTCGCAGGAGAAGGCGTCCTGGTTCAGCTTGAGCTGGGTGCGCAGCCCGCGGATCGGCTGGCCTTTGATCTGCCAGTCCAGCGGCGCCGTCTGCACATCGCAGATACCGTCCAGGCGCTTGCGCGTGGCGCGCGCTTGCTGGATGTCATGCAAGGCGGCGAAGTCGTAGGCGCCGATGACTGCCTTGAGCGGTTCGGCCGACAGCAACGACAGGTAGTTGAGCGAGAGGTTGGAGATCAATGCCCATTGCAGGTCGCCGTCCAGCACCGGTCGATAGGGGCGGGTAGGGCGGCAGATGTTGCGGTAGCTGGCCAGCGGTGGCGTGATCTCGGTGATCACATCGATGTCGCCGATCCCCAATGCCAGCGGCAGGTCGCGATTGGTGCAGGTGAGATCGATCGAGGCGGTTTCGAGTTGTTCGATGTAGGCGGTGGCATCCCCGCGTACAAAAGCGATGCGCTGAATCACGCCATTGCCGCGCAGCGAGTTCTCGATTTCGCAGTGGTAATAGAGCGCCGTGCGCCCTTGCACGTGCTCGATCTCGTGGGCAAATGATTCGAAGGGCCGGAACGTGCGCAGCGTCTCACCCGGCGTACCTTCGCCCGTGGTGCGCGTGCTGACGACCCGGTCGACGCTGAAAATCTCGTAGGCGTCGGCGCGATTGCCGTTGGGTTGCAGTTCTACCTGGGCGTCGCGCCCCGACAAGTCGATAGGCTCGGCGCTGTGCTTGAACAGGTTGACTGCAGGGGTGCAGAACAGGCCGAAGTCGTCTTTGCCCACACGGATCGAGCTGGGCAGCTGGCGGGTAAAGTGAAACTCCAGCCGTACACGTTTGCTGCTGTGGCCAGGCCAGAGCTTGGCGAGCCCCGTCAGGCTGAAAAAGTGGAAGCGCTGCGGGCAGACGAAGTACTCCTGCAGGATGCGATAGCCGTCGAACACATTTTGCGGATAGGGCAGCAGCGCTTCATCAGGGCTGAAACCAGGGAACACGATGCTGCTGGCCGGCAGGCGGCGCACTTCGCCATCGATACTCACGCTGATATGTTTGAGGTACTGCGCCAACCACAGGTAAAGGGTCTGCGCGCAGCGATCCTCGCCGCTCAGATGAAAGTCCAGGCGTTCGCAGTCGAGCGTGTTCAGCGGGCGATCAACCAGTGTCTGCAGGTCGATACGCACGCTGGAGTTGTCCAGGGTCTGGGTCGCGTCGACGTCGTTGATGGCGAAGGGGTGTAGTTGTACCTCGGTGCAGGTGCGAAATTCGCAGGCGACCCCATCTACCTCTCTGGAAAAAAGCCTCGCACCCTTGGCTACCCTTTGTGACTGGGTCAGCGATTGCGGCTGCGGGGTAAATTGCACAATGGTGGCGCTGGGCAATGGCCGCAGGTAGTTAGGCCACAACAGCTGCAGCATCGGGTGGGTCAGTTCCGGCATGTCGTCTTCGAGCTTGAGCCGCAGCTTGGCGGTCAGAAAGGCGAAGCCTTCCAGCAGGCGCTCGACATCCGGGTCACTGCTGTCCTTGCCGAGAAATCGGCTGAGCTGCGGGTTGTCTCGGGCGAAATCGGTGCCGAGTTCGCGCAGATAGCGCAGCTCTTCGCTGAAACGGTCTTTTAACGACATGGTCACTTCACTCGGGTGTAACGGCTGTGCCCGCTCACCAGCAACTCGATCTGCAGTTGTTCCGCGTGGTTGTTGACCTGCACCTGGCAATCCAGATGAAAGTGCAGCTCCAGCGGGGCATGTGCATCGGGCACGGCCTGCAGCGCATGCACTGCGATCCGTGGTTCGAAACGGTCAATGGTGTGGCGGATGTCGGCGCTGACCTGCTGCAGCAAGTCACCGCGGCTCAAGTCGTGGCCGTTGAAGTCGCGCAGGCCGAGTTCAGGGCTGCTTTGCGAGCAGCCCTCACGGCAATTGAGCAGGGTTTCGAGGTGTTGCTTGATCACCTCGAACTTGCGCCCACGCGCTTCACGCCGAGACGACTGGACGTTGGCTGTGGCCTTCACTCCCAGCCGGTCAAACAACCCGGTCACTGCGTGTCGAGCCGGCCAACCAGCGAGATCTCGAAGTTCGCACCCATGTATTTGAAATGCGGGCGCACGGCCACCGAGACCTGGTACCAGCCCGGATCACCGGCGACGTCGGAGACTACAATCGCTGCGGCGCGCAGTGGCCGGCGACTGCGAACATCAGCCGAGGGGTTTTCCTGATCGGCAACGTACTGCTTGATCCACTTGTTGAGTTGGTTCTCGAGGTCGCTGCGCTCCTTCCAGCTGCCGATCTGCTCGCGCTGCAGGACCTTGATGTAGTGCGCCAGGCGGTTGACGATGAACAGGTACGGCAGTTGCGTGCCGAGCTTGTAGTTTGTCTGCGCCTGCAGGCCCTCAGGGGTCTTGGCGAAGGTCTTTGGTTTTTGCACCGAATTGGCTGAGAAGAACGCGGCGTTGTCGCTGTCCTTGCGCATGGTCAGGGCGATGAAGCCTTCTTCCGCCAGCTCGAATTCCTTGCGATCGGAGATCAGCACTTCGGTAGGAATTTTCGCCTGCAACTGGCCAAGCGACTCATACAGGTGCACCGGCAGGTCCTCGACCGCGCCACCCGACTGTGGGCCAATGATGTTCGGGCACCAGCGGTAGCGGGCAAAGCTGTCGTTGATGCAGCTGGCCAACAGGAATGCCGAGTTGCCCCACAGGTAGTTGTCGTGGCGGCCGTCGATGTTCTCGTCATAGTTGAAGCTGTCGGTCGGTTGCTCCAGGTGGTGGTAAGCGGATCTGAGCATGAAGCGCGGCCCAACCAGCGCGGTATGGCGGGAGTCTTCACTGTCGCGGAAGGCGCGCCACTTGGCATGGCGTGGGCCGGCGAAAATGTCTTTCACCTCTTTCAGATTGGGCAGGTCTTCAAAGCTGCTCAGGTTGAAAAACTCGGGGGCGGGTGCCGTCAGGAACGGCGCGTGAGACATGGCACCGACCGAGGCCATATAGCTCAGCAGCTTTATGTCCGGTGAGGAGGGGCCGAAGCTGTAGTTGCCGAGCATGGCGGCAATCGGCTCGCCGCCGAATTGGCCGTAACCGGCGGTGTAAACATGTTTGTAGATACCGCTACAGGTAATATCGGCGGCATTCTCGAAGTCATCGAGCAAGTCGTCCTTGCTAACGTGCAGGACTTCAAGCTTGATGTTCTCGCGAAAGTCGGTACGGTCGACCAGAAGCTTCAGGCCACGCCAGGCGGACTCCAATTGCTGAAACTCAGGCTGGTGCAGGATCGCATCCATCTGCTTGCTCAGCACTCGGTCAACTTCGGCGATCATTTGATCAACCCGGTGCTTGTTGATTAGTTGATCTGGCTCATTGCTTTTGAGGATTTCTGCAATAAAGGCCGCAACCCCCTGTTTGGCGACTTGATAGCCTTCCTGGGTTGGCGCCAGCATTGTTTCGGCCATGATCTGATCGAGTAATGTGACGGTGCCCAGGGTTTCAGTGGTGAGTTCGGCAGCAATTGCTGTGTCGGTCTTGCTTGGCATCGGCGGGCTCCGTCTTATTGGTCTTGTTTGGGCGCGTCGAGCACCAGGTTCAGCTCTTGTGCAAGTTGCTTGCGCGCCGGCTCGTCGGTCAGCAGTTGCTGCAGTTGTTTGCGGAACGCCGGGACATTGCCCAGTGGGCCTTTAAGTGCAACTAACGCTTCACGTAGTTCCAGCAGCTTGTTCAGCTCCGGCACCTGGCGGGCGACCTGGTCAGGTCCGAAGTCGTTGATCGAATTGAACTGCAGGTGCACCGCCAACTCGGTATCGGTGGCGGCGCTGAGCATCGACGGCACCGACAGGCACAGGCTGACATCGGCATCTCTTAGCACATGATTGAAGGTGTGCTTGTCGATGCCCATGACCTGGCGGTCTTCGACGGTGCGATTGTCTTCCAGGCCAAAGTCGCCTAGGACCAGCATTTTATGCGGCAGCTCTATTTCGGCCTGCTCGCCGCCGGTGGCGGGCACATATTTGATGTTGATGCGCTCTTTGGGAGCGACGGAACCGTTATTTTTCGCCATAGAAATGCGTAACTTCCTGTTATGTTTGTAGGAAATCTCTCATTTGGAGAGTTAAGTTATTTTATTTATGTAGGAAGCATCCTACATAAGTGCAATATTCCTGTTTAGTTGTCCGGTGAGCGACTGACGGCTTATTAAAACCTTGCGCGCAACATGGCTTTTTGGTCGAGCGAAAAAGTGTAAGGAAATATTTGCCTGTATGTTTTGTTCTCGCTGGATTAGTGTTCTTTCCCTCAGTGATCCTCACATATAAATTCTGGCGCTAGGCTTGTTATTTAAGAAAATTCCTACGCTCTATTGGGCGTGCGTCCTATTGAATGGAGTTCAATTCGGTGTTAATTCGGAGTGCGTCTGGCATTGTCTTTTCACTGCTGATAAATGCAGGCGAGGTATTGGCCGACCCTGTGCGTGATTGCCCGAGCATTACGTCCAACCTGGAGCGTCTGGGCTGCTTTGACCAGGCTGCTGGAACTCCGGCGCGGGTTGCCAGGCAGAACTGGTCGGTGCCCGAGCAGGATTCCCCCAGCGTGCAGAGCGTCATGACCAACGAGGTCGAGCGGGCGGGTGATGACCTGACCTTCCGCCTTCGAGTTCATGATGATGGCGGGCCCGCGCACAAGCGGCTGGTAATCTCGGCTCCGGCAATCGCCGAAGGCGAACCACGACCCTACCTGGCCATCAGCTGCGTGCAGAACATCTCAAGATTGCAGTTGATCAGCTCGCGCCCCATTGACGCTCGATGGGTCAGGGTCCAGCTGCAAGGCGAGCGCGGATCGACCCTTCCTACACCCTGGCAGGTGATGGAAAACGGCCAGGTGCTGGATGCCGGCCGAGGCTTGCCGGCTATCGAGCAGATCAAGCAGATCATTGGTGCCGAGCGCATCCATGTTGTCAGCGAACACGCAGACCTCAATGGCCTGAGCTTCGATGCCCAGGGCTTGGATCCATTGATCGAGGAGGCGCGCAGAGCATGTCGTTGGTAGCGCCAGTCTCGGCGGAAGAAATTGCGCGGCTGCTTGCGCCGATCGACCCCGCAGCGCCGGCAGGTCTGTTCGACGTGGAGGACGAGACTTATCAGGCGATTGACCAGGAAATGGTCAAACTGGGCGGCATGCAGGAGTCTTCGATCGACTGGTGCTACATCGAGGAAGCGTCGCGCCAGTACTTGAGTCAACAATGCAAACATTTGCGCATCGTTGGTCATCTGAGCGTCGTTTGGCTACGCAGCGCCTGCTGGGAGCGCTGGGGGTTCACCCTGGAGCTGCTTGCGGGGATGCTGGAGCGCTACTGGGAAACTGCGCACCCCAAGGCCGGACCCAAGGGCTTCCTGGGTAAACGCAAGTCAGTCGCTTTGATCATCAAACGACTCACCGATGCGATTTCGCAGTTGGATCGATTTACCTACACCCCGGCCAATGCAGCGGCTGCGCAACGAGCGCTCACCAGCTTGCAGCAACAGGTCAAGTCAGCGCAGCTTGACGCGGCTGCGGTCGATGATCTGCAGCGCTTGCTACTCAAGCAGGTGGACTTTGCCAGCGGTACCGGCGAGCCGACGCAGGTCAGCCCAGCGCCATCACCAAGGGAGGCCGCGCCATTGGCCGAAGCGTTCTTGCCGGCCAAGCCGGGCATCTCTCTTGGCAATGAGCGCGAGACCCGCCGCGCTCTGTTGAGCATGGCCGAATTCATCAATCAGCAGGATATCTATGACCCTACCGGCTTTCAGCTACGGCGCTTTGGCCTATGGGCTCATATTCAGCTGGCGCCTATTGCAAGGCAGGACCAGCGCACCGAGCTGATGGTAGTTCCGGCTGACATCGCCATCAGCTACGAAGAAGCGGTCGCCGGAACTGCAATTGACCCCGCGCTGCTACTTCGGGTGGAGAAAAGCGTAGCGGCTTCGCCCTACTGGATCCGCGGCAGTTTTCTCGCTGCCAGCATCGCCGGTCGGCTGGCAATGGGTGAGGTTGCAGAAGCTATTCGCAGCGCCACTGCGCGTTTCGTACTGCGCCTGCCCGCGTTGCAGTCGCTGTGCTTCAGCGACGGCACGGCTTTTATCGATGAGCAGTGCCTGGCGTGGCTCAAAGGCGGCCATGGCCCGACAGAGCAGACAACGGCTTCGCAAGAATTCAGCAGCCTGCGCGCCGAGCTGGTCAGCCAGCTGGAAGTGGCAGGGGTGGAGCCGGTGCTGCTGCAGCTGCAAGCGTTGCAAACAGACTATCGCTCGCCGCGTGAGCGTTGCCATACCACCGCTATTGCCGCCGACCTGCTCGCCACCAAAGGCGTCTCTTGGTTGGCTCAGGACCTGTGCGCAAGCGTGGTGCGAACCATGCAGCAAACCAGCGCCGCTGCCTGGGAACCAGAGGTGTTCAACCGGCTGCAGCAGGTAGCGGCAACCTCGGCGTTGCTCAACCAGAACAAGGATTAGGAGCCCTCATGAAACAACTCTGGACTGTATTCAAACGTTGGGGCGTGCCGTTGGCAAGACGAGTCGGCCTGGCCCTGCCGATTCTGTTGGGGCTTGGCGCCGTACTCGTGCTGATCGCCATCTGGTGGCTCGGCCCGCACTGGAGCTGGCGTGGCCAGCAACCGCTGGCAAGTGTGACGCAACGCAGCCTGGCCAGCCTGCTACTTGTACTGGTCCCGCTGCTGGCGTGGGCGCTGGTGCTGCGGGCAGGGTTCGCTCGGCTGCAAGCGCAGCGCACGCATGAACTGGCTGCTGAAGCAGACCCTTGCTTGCCGCTGGTGCAGGCACAGGATCGAGCGTTGCAGCGCAGCCTTGAACACTACCTCGGCAATGCTGGCGGGCGTCGAGCTTTGTATCGGCTGCCGTGGTACATGGCCGTGGGGGTGGCGGATGCCGGCAAGAGCAGTTTCATCGAACGTTCCAATCAGCGCTTCGCGCTTACCCGGATCGATCAGGCTCAGACCCGAGGGCATTCGCTGGATACTCTCGCTTATCCAATCGGCTGGTGGATCAGCGATGACGCCGTGATCATCGATCCGCCCGGGGCTTTGATCACCCAGGCAATGGCGAAGACTGAGTCAGGCGATACCTCGTCCGAATCCAATGCTGCAATACCTGCCGGCAGCCAGGCGAAGCTGTGGAATCATCTGCTCGACTGGCTAGTCCGCAATCGAAGCCGCCGGGCTCTCAATGGCCTTTTACTGGTAGTGGATCTGCCAGCCCTGCTGCATGCTTCGCCAGAGCAACGCACCGAGCTAGCCAACACCTTGCGCACCCGGCTGTACGACGTGAGTACTCAGCTAGGTTCGCGCCTGCCGGTGTATGTGGTGATGAGTAAACTCGACTTGCTCGATGGCTTCGACCAGTTTTTCGCGCGCATGCCTGCAAAGGAGCGCGAGCAAATACTGGGTTTCACCTTCAGGCTGGACGCCGTCAATGACTTCGACGCCTGGTTGGATGAGTTCGCCAACCACTACGACAAACTGACCGCTCTGCTCTACGAACAAGTACTCGAGCAGCTGCGGCTATTGGCATGCCCATCCCAGCGGGAGCGCCTCATCTCGCTGCATGCCCAATTCATCGGTCTGCGACCCGTCAGTTTGAATTTTCTCAATGAAGTCCTGGCGAGTGATCGCTTCACCACCCCGGCCTTGGTGCGCGGTGTGTACTGGTCGTCAGTACTGCAGCAGGGGCAGATCACCAATGCGTTCGTTCGCGAGGCGGCCCAGCCTTACGTAATCAAACAGGTGCTGCGTGAAAGCAAGCCGCATGGTCAGCCAGTGGTTTACTTCATCCAGCAACTGTTCGAACGGGTCATCTACAAGGAGGCTGGCCTCGCTGGCGACAATGCCAAGGTAGCCCACAACAAGCGCCAGTTACTGTGGCTTGGCTCTGGTGTAGGAATTCTGGCGCTGGCAGTGGCGACCGCCAGCTGGCAACGCTACTTCGACGTCAACCAGCTGAAAGCCGCTGCTGTACTGGCAAAGAGTCAGGAGTACAGCCTTCACGAGGTCGACCAGCATATCGACCCCACCGGGCGTAACCTGCTAGGTCCGTTGGACCAGATCCGCGATGCAGTAGCTGTGTTCGGTGACTATCGCGGAGCATGGCCTGGTGTGGCAGATCTGGGCCTTTATCACGGGCGCGCAATTGGGCCGAGGGTAGACGAAGCGTACCTGAGTCTGCTGTCCAGAGGCTTTCTGCCTTCGCTGGCGGCTGGCGTCATCAAGGCCATGGACGCTGCGCCTGCCGGCAGCGAGCAGCAGATGGCTGCGCTGCGGGTTTATCGCATGATCGAGGACCGTAGCAATCGCCGCCCGCAGTGGGTAGAGGAATGGATGGCCCAGCAGTGGCAAGCGGCCTTTCCTGGGCAAGGCCAGGTTCAGCGTAATCTGATGCGCCATCTGCATTATGCCATGGCCTACGCCGATACCGATCTGCCGCAGTATCGTCTGCGGGTCAGCGAGATTCAGCGAACCCTGCGCGAATTACCGCTCCCGCAACGGGTGTACAACGCGCTCAAGCAGCAGGCGCAGGAGCAGCTGCACGGCAACCTTGACCTGCGCAATCAGGTCGGGCCTGCGTTCGATGTGGTTTACCAGTCAAGCACTGCAGGCAAACCTGATCATCAGAGCTTGCTGCTGGCAAAGCTGCTCACGGCTGAAGGCTACAAAAGCTATTTTGAGCCTCACAGCGAGAAGATCACCGACATAGCCATGATTGACCAGTGGGTACTAGGAGAGCGCGATCAACTCGACTACTCGGACGCCGACCGTAAAGCCTTGACCGAGCGCGTTCGCAGCCTCTACAGCGCCGATTACGTCAATAGCTGGCGGCAGGCCCTGAACGCTGTTGCTATCACTGACTTCCAGGACCTGAAGCATGCTGTGACGGTACTGGAGCAACTGACCGGTCCTGCTGCGCCTATGCAGCGGTTGCTGGAAACGGTGTCGGAAAATACCTCGCTGAGTTCGTTGCCGGTGGTGCGTACCGGGCAGGAGCAGCCCAATGGTGTCCACCCTGCAGCGAGCATGCCTGAGTCGCCGCAGACCGTGAGCATCCGCCTTGCCTTTGCCGGCCTTAATTCCATGTTGGAAGCCAAAGGCGAGAAGCCTAGCTACTACGATGAAACCCTGACCGCGATCACTGCCGTGCACGACTACGCCAGACTGGTCCACGATAGCCCCGATCGTGGCCGGGCCGCACTGAATGCGGTACTGCAGCGCTTCTCGATGACCGGGCACGATCCGATTGGCACGTTGCAACGCGTTGCCAGCGGCTTGCCAGAGCCGTTCAATCAGCAGGTCAAAAAGGTTGCAGACCAGACCACTCGCGTGCTCAACATCGAAGCGCTGCGTGAACTGGAGCGGCGATGGGATGCCGACGTTTACAGCTTTTTCCAGCAGCGGTTGGCCGGTCGCTATCCGTTTACAGCGGCCGCTGTCGATGCCTCGCTGGATGATTTTGAGGCCTTCTTTGGACCGAAGGGGCGCTTGCAGCAGTTTCAGGATCAGTACCTGACAGTCTTCCTGAAAGACAACATCGAGGCTTTGCAGGCCGACCAATACGGCGAGTCGCTGATCCGCCCTGATGTGATCGCTCAGTTGCAAGCGGCAGAGCGCATCCGCGACACCTTCTTTGATCAGCGCGGCAACCTCAGTGTGCAATTCAGCATCGAGCCGCTTGGGCTCAGCGCCAACCAACGCACCAGTCTGCTGGACCTCGACGGTCAGCTGATTTCCTACACCCATGGCCCGAGCCAGATTACAGGTGTTGTCTGGCCCAATACGCTTGGCCAGCAGGTGCGCAGCAACCTGACGTTGCTCAGGCTCAATGGCAACAGCAGCCGCCTGGAGTACCGCGGTCCATGGTCGATGTTCCGCCTGCTCAGCCGAGGCGCGCTCAACGGTCGCACTGCAACCAGTGTCGACTTGAGCTTCACAACAGGAGAGGGGGTGATGCGCTACCGGTTGAATTCCGAGAAGGCCTTCAACCCGATTACCCAGCAGCCGTTCAAGGGCTTCAAGCTGCCGCGCGGGTTGTTACAGCAATCTTCGAATCTACTCCAGGCGAGCGTGTTGGAGGAAGGCAGGAGTAGCGCGTTTTAAAGCTGGGACAACCCGGCGAGTGACGCAGTCGGGGCCAATAACAATAAGAAAGAGAGCACTGATATGGATGTATCAATGGGCCTGTTGGCTGCGGTTTTCTGGGGCGTGACCGATTTTCTGGTGGGTATCAATGCGCGGCTGTTCGGTGTCAGGCGATCTGTTTTATTCGGGCAGCTCGTTGGCTTGATCGTGATGAGCTTGATATTGCTGATGTCGAGTCGACACCTGATGCGTCTGATCGATGCGCCACTGTTAGCCATCATGCTTGGCATGCTCGCAGCCGTTTGTGCAGTGGCAGGTGCTCTCGCGTTGGCAAATGCGTTCGCAATAGGCAAAACCGCCTTGGTCGCGCCGCTGGTCACAAGCTATGGAGTTGTCACTACTCTGATCGCATGGGTAGCGGGTGAGACGTTGACCAACTGGCAATTCGCAGGTGTCTTTATTTGTGTCTGCGGGGTGCTCTTGGTAAGCCGCAGGCCATCTGCCCGCAACCACACTCCAGTGCGACGGGGGAGGGCATCCATCATCTATGCGCTTGCGGCTGCCCTCTGTTACGGCACGAGCTTATGGTTGCAAGGCACCTATGCACTTCCCGCACTCGGCCCAATAAATATGCTGTGGCTCATCTATATCATTGGCGTGGCTGTGCTGTGGCGAGAAGTGATCCCGATGTCGTCACGGCAGAGCGCTATTCAGCTCAAGGCCTATGGAACCCTCTGCGCCGCGAGCTTGTGCAATTTGAGCGGCTTTGCCGCCTTTTCCTTGGGTGCAATGAGCGGCTCAGTTTCGATCGTTACGGTAATCAGTACTCTGTCCGGCGGTATCGCATCCGTGCTCGGCTACATCTTTCACAGCGAGCGCCTCACAGCTCTGCAGGTCTCGGGCATTAGCTTTGTGCTGATCGGCGCTGGCCTTATCCACCTGTATGGCTAAGAGGGTTCCTGGCCATGACCGCCGCGGCTGAACGGCGCCGCTGATCCGGCGCCGTTCCCCTTCACTTCACCGTCCTAGGCGCAAAGCGCAATATCAAACAAGCAATCACCGCCGACAGTAGCGACCCCAGCAAAATCCCGATCTTGGCTTTATCAATCAGCTCAGTCTGCCCCGCAAACGCCAACTCACCGATAAACAGGCTCATGGTGAAACCAATCCCACAGAGCATCGCCACCCCATAAATCTGCAACCAGCTAGCCCCTTGCGGCTTGGAAGCCAGACCAGTCTTGACCGCCAGCAACACCCCGGCAAACACCCCAAGCTGCTTGCCCAGCAGCAGTCCCAAGGCAATCGCCAGCGGCAACGGCGCAAATACGTCGCTCCAGCTCAAATGGGTAAACGCCACGCCGGCATTGGCAAAGCCGAACGCGGGTACGATCAGGAAACCTACCCACGGCGCAATGGCATGCTCCAGCGTCAGCAGCGGGCTCTTGGCATCGCCGGCGGTGTAGGGGATCAGCAGTGCGCCGACCACGCCAGCGATGGTCGCGTGCACGCCGGATAGCAGGGTGAAGTACCACAGGGCGGCGACGCCGATCATGTATGGCCACAGGCTGACCACGCGCAGGCGGTTCAGGCCCAGCAGAAGTGCGACGATAGCGCCGGCGCCGGCGAGGGCGATGAGGTTGATCGAAGAGGTATAGAACAGCGCAATGATCGCTACTGCGCCCATGTCGTCGATGATCGCCACCGATACCAGCATCACTTTCAGCGACAGCGGTGCGTGCTTGCCGAGCAGCGCCAGGGCGCCGACGGCAAAGGCGATGTCGGTGGCGGCGGGGATTGCCCAGCCACTGGCCAGGCCGGGCTCTACGGCGGACACCTTGAGGTAGATCAGCGCTGGCACTGCCATGCCCATCAGCGCTGGCAGCGCTGGCAGGCGGCGTTGTTCCCAAGTGGCCAGGCGGCCGTCGACCATCTCGCGCTTGATCTCCAGGCCGACCATCAGGAAGAAGATTGCCATCAGGCCGTCGTTGATCCACAGGTGCACGGTCATCGGCCCGAGCTTTTCTGTGAAGGTGGGGCCGAGGGGCAGGTGCAGCAGGTGTTGATAGGCTGCGGCCCATGGGCTGTTGGCGATGATGATGGCCACTGCTGCGGCGAGCATCAACACCACGCCGCCAGCGGCTTCGCTGGCGAGCAGGCGCTGCAGCAATGGGCGCCGCTCGGCGCTGTTCAGAGAAACGGTCATGCGAGGTCCTCGTTCATGGATTCGCCCTGGATGTTGCAGGCATTGGCCGAACGACGGCCACGGCAAAGCGCTGGCACCGAATGGGCCACTGCAACAAGAGGCGAGAAGAAGGGAAGGGGATGCAGCGAGCACGTACCCGGCAAAAAACGCGGGAACGGCATACGCCAAAGGAATAGCAAGGCTGCGTGCAACATGGATGGACTCTCGGAAAACAAATGAATGTTCTCCGTATTCGGGATAGCTCCCGGGCGCACGCAGCACACGCCAGGCGGCGAATTATACAGAGTTGGCAGTCAAGGTGGGCGAGGGTCTGCATCGAAATGTTGCAATGGGGCTCCGCGCTCGAGCCTCAGCCCATTGCGGGCGTCTGCTCGAGCGCGGTCAGGGGTCAGCCGCCGATGGCCGCAGCCGACCCTTGCAGCTGCCAGCGGCTGCGCAGCGACTGCAGTGCATCATCAAGGATCGAGATGCCGCTCTGCTCGCGCGCCATGCGCTCCTGACGGAAGCTGTCGTCCAGTACCGTCAGCAGGCTCTGGCTGCGGCTGCTCGAGCTTGGCGTGGTCACGTCATCGGTCAGGTCGCCATTCACATAAGTACGCACCCGCTCGCTCTGACTGGCGGATTGCGAGGCACTGGCTTCGACCAGGCGGCCTTTGTCGAAGGCCAGGCGCGTGCTGCTGCTGGCCTGGTCGTTGATCTCGTGATAGCGGTAGTTCTGCGATTCGCGGTCCAGCCCGAGCTGCATGTCCGTCAGCGGGTTGAGGCCCAGGTGATAACCCGCTTTCAGTGCGCTCTGCTGATCCTGCTGTACCGAGCGGGTCAGCTGGCCGCCACCTGTAATGCTGGTCGATTGCGAAGCGCGGTAATCGAAGCGGTCGGATTCTTCCAGGCGCATCGGGTTGCTCTGCTGCGAGGTCTGGCTGATCGAGGCATTGAAGTCGGCCAGGCCGCTGAGCAGGGCGCGGTCGCTGGCGCTCTGCAACGAGCCACGCTCGGTCACCGCCTGCTTGCCGTCATCGACGGCGTTGAGCTGGGTGAAGGCGTCCTTGAACAGGTTCATCAGGTTCTCATCGCCTTTACCGCGCTTTTGCGCGGCGTCGAACTGGCTCAGGTAATTGCTGATGGCGGCCTGGCGCTGGCTGCTGCTGCCCAGCTTGGCAGCGTCCGGCGTGTCGAGGTTCATCTGTACGCGCCCGGAGGGGCCGTCCAGTGTCAGGTTGCGCGACTGCTCGTTGACGTTGAGGTCAAAGGTCTGTGGTTCGCCGTTGACGTCGAGCTTGGCGTTCAGTTGCAGGCCGCTGAACAGCGTCGTGTCAAACTTGACCAGGTTGCCGAGCTGCAAGCGCGGCGGCACCTGGGTCAGGCCATTGATGGCAGACTGGAAGTCGTCGGCCATTGCCGCCAGGCCTTTGAGTTCATCGTCGCTGAGTTCACCGCCGAGCACTTCGGCACTCACTGCCAGGCCTTGTGCGTTGCTCGCCAGAGACAGGTTGACCGTCGCTCCGGAGGCCGTGGTCAGGCTGAAGGTGACGCCATTGGTGGGGTGCGAGCGCAGGTTGGCCAGTTGCAGTTGCAGCGCGGCCGCATCGGGCTGCTCGCCGCCGGCGATGGTCATGATGGACTGCGATACAGCCTTGCCGCCGTTGCCCGCCAGTTGCTCCAGCAGCGCGGCGCCGATGTTCTGGAAGCGACCTCCGTTGGACAATGACTGAATGCTGTTCATCATCGCCATGCCCAGCTTGTCCGAGCTTTCCTGCTCCCAGGCATAGCGCACCTGCGGGCCCGTCAGGGCACCGTTGGCGGTGTAGGTCTGGTTGGGCGTGGCGTCCACCGCCTGGCCGAGGTTGACCGAGGTGCTGGGCGAGGTCAGGGGCGGGGTGGCCTGATCAACCGCCTGCACTTGAACAGGTGCCTGGGCGGTGTAGATCGGGGTAAGGCGCTGCGCAGCAGTTATCGCATTCATGGTCGGCTTCCGTGCAGATCTTGGGTCTAACCCAGGGTATCGGCGCGGTCAGGCAAAACCTTAGCGTTCATGCAGCTATTGGCGGCGCTGCGCCAGCCAGAAACAAATCAGCCCGCCAAAGGGCGGGCTGATTGCTCAAGCACAGGCGATCAGCGGCGGCGGAACAGCGGTAGCGGTTCGTCGGCTGCGGCCTGGTAGGTCACCGAAAAATCTTTCAGGCCTTCCAGGGCATCGACCGGGTCTTTGTCGGCGCGAATGGCAAACGCATCGAAGCCGCAACGCGCCAGGTAGAACAGCTGGTCACGCAGGATATCGCCGATTGCGCGCAGCTCACCTTTGAACTGATAGCGATCACGCAGCAGGCGCGCATTGGAGTAGTTGCGCCCGTCGGTGAAGGCCGGGAAGTTCAGGGCAATTACCTGGAAATGCGCAACGTCGTCACCGATTTCTTCGGCTTCTTCGTCGCTGTCCAGCCATACGCCAAGGCCGCCATCGCGGGCCTTGAGCGCATGGGCGTGATCACGCCAGAGTTGCAGCGGCACGATGTAGTCGTCGCAGTTGGTCAGTTCGTCGAACGAGGCATCCTTGGGCAGCAAGTGCCAGGTTTCGTCGACCAGCTGGTTGTTCTTAATGATTCGCTGCATAGACGCGCTCCTTGAAGGGGTCGATGCCAATACGTTGGTAGGTGTCGATGAAGCGCTCTTCTTCGGTACGTTGTTCAACGTAGACGTCGATCAGCTTCTCGATCACATCGGCCATCTGGTCCTGAGCGAACGATGGGCCAAGGATCTTGCCCAGGCTCGCGTCACGGGCGGCGTTGCCACCCAACGAGACCTGGTAGAACTCCTCGCCCTTCTTGTCGACACCAAGAATGCCGATGTGACCGACGTGGTGGTGACCACAGGCGTTCATGCAACCAGAGATGTTCAGGTCCAGCTCACCGATGTCGAACAGGTAGTCGAGATCGTCGAAGCGACGCTGGATCGACTCGGCAATCGGGATCGACTTGGCGTTCGCCAGCGAGCAGTAGTCACCCCCCGGGCAGCAGATGATGTCGGTCAGCAGACCGATGTTCGGCGTGGCGAAGCCGCTTTCGCGCAGCTCTTGCCAGAGCGTGTGCAACTGACGCTGCTCGACATCGGCAAGGATGATGTTCTGCTCGTGCGAGGTCCGCAGGAAGCCGAAGCTGTAGCGCTCGGCCAGATCGGCAACGGCGTCCAGCTGCTTGTCGGTGAGGTCGCCCGGGGCAACTCCGGTCGGCTTCAGCGACAGGGTCACGGCCACATAGCCTGGGCGCTTGTGCGCACGGGTATTGCGCGAACGCCAGCGGGCGAAGCCTGGGAACTCCTGATCGAGCTCGGCGTAGTCGACGTTGTCCAGCGCCTGGTAGGCGGGGTCGACGAAGTGGCGCGAAACGCGCTCGATTTCGGCTTCGGTCAGGGTCGTGTTGCCACCGCGCAGGTGGGCCATTTCGGCTTCGACCTTTTCCGCGAACACTTGCGGGGTCAGGGCCTTGACCAGGATCTTGATCCGCGCCTTGTACTTGTTGTCACGACGACCGTAACGGTTGTACACGCGCAGGATCGCGTCGAGGTAGCTGATCAGGTCCTGCCACGGCAGGAACTCGTTGATGAACGAGCCGACCACCGGTGTACGCCCCAGGCCGCCGCCGACCAACACGCGGAAGCCCAGTTCGCCGGCTTCGTTGTGCACCGGCTCCAGGCCGATATCGTGCACTTCGATGGCCGCGCGGTCGTCCTTCGAGCCGTTCACGGCGATCTTGAACTTGCGCGGCAGGTAGGCGAATTCGGGGTGGAAGGTGGTCCACTGACGGATGATCTCGCACCATGGGCGCGGATCGATCAGCTCGTCGGCGGCGACGCCGGCAAACTGGTCGGTGGTGGTGTTGCGCAGGCAGTTGCCGCTGGTCTGGATCGCGTGCATCTGCACGGTGGCCAGCTCGGCAAGGATGTCCGGGATGTCTTCCAGCGCCGGCCAGTTGTACTGGACGTTCTGCCGGGTGCTGATGTGCGCATAGCCCTTGTCGTAGTCGCGGGCGATCTTCGCCAGCACCCGCACTTGCGTCGAGTTGAGTTGGCCGTAAGGCACGGCCACCCGCAACATCGGGGCGAAACGTTGGACATACAGGCCGTTCTGCAGGCGCAGAGGGCGGAATTCTTCTTCGCTCAGTTCACCGGCCAGATAGCGGCGGGTCTGATCACGGAACTGCTTGACGCGGTCCTCGATGATCCGCTGATCGTACTCGTCGTATACGTACATAAAAGTCCTGTCTCAGGCTGCATGCAGCTAATCGCGCGCACGGCCGCGCACTCCGGTTCGGAGCCGGGGAACGATATCAGGTTGCATTTATGCGCTAAAGTGATGTTTTTGCATATGAAAAGAACTAAACGGACTAAGTGAGACTGACTGGCATTTATTCTAGGCGTCGGCGCTGGGTATAATCCGCGCTTTGCTCCACAGAGATGCACCCATGTTCAAAGCGCTGTGCCAGAGTCTGTGCCTGTTTCTGCCGTTATCGGCCGGTGCCCAGGCGGCGTCCGTGGTGTTTCTCAATCCGGGTCATGCCAACGAGAACTTCTGGGTGGGATACACGCGCTTCATGCAGGCCGCGGCTGACGATCTCGGCATGCAGCTGCGGGTGGAATACAGCGAGCGCCGCGCCGATCTGGTGTTGAGCCAGGCGCGGGCTATCTTGAGCGGGCCGCAGCGCCCCGACTATCTGGTGCTGGTCAACGAGCTGTATGTCGCTCCGGAGATCATTCGCCTGTCCCGCGACAGCGGCGTGCAGCTGTTTCTGGTCAACAACGGCCTGACCGATAACCAGCTCGAGAGCGTCCGGGCGCAACCGGACAAATACCCGCCAGTGCTGGGCACGCTGACCAGTAACGATGAGCAGGCCGGTTATCAGATGCTGCGCGAGATGGTCGCGAAGTTGCCGCCATCGGACGAGCCGATCGACCTGCTGGCGTTTGCCGGCGTCAAGACCACCCCGGCCTCGCAGCGCCGCGAGCAAGGCATGCGCCGGGCCTTGGCCGATCACCCGCAGGTACGCTTGCGCCAGGTGGTATACGGCGGCTGGAACCGCGAGCGCGCCTTCGAGCAAGCGCAGCTGCTGCTTGAGCGCTATCCGCAAGCGCAGTTGGTGTGGTCGGCCAATGACGAAATGGCTTTTGGAGCGATGCAGGCGTTCGAGGCAGCGGGGCGCAAACCTGGCGTCGACGTGCTGTTCGGTGCGGTCAACGGCTCGCCTGAAGCGCTGCGCGCGCGTATCGACGGGCGCCTCAGCGTATTGATGGGCGGCCATGTCACTGTTGGCGGCTGGGCCATGGTTATGCTGCATGACCACGCTCAGGGCATCGCCATCAATCGCGACGGTAGCGACGAATACAGCTTGCCGGTGCTGCAGTCAATCGATCAGGCCAAGGCGCGGCGCTGGCTGGCCCTGCAGGAGGCCGACGATTATGGTCTGGACTTCCACCGTTTCAGCGCCGAAGGGCGACCAGCCGATTATCGTTACCCGTTTCTGACGTCACCGGTCGACTATTGAAAGACCCTGCTTGAATCAAGGGCATTGCTCGACTTAACTGCTGGTGGTGTATGTGCATTCCCATAACCACTACAAGAGGCAATGCAATGGGTAACTCCACCAAGCTGCGCAAAAACGACAGCAGTGTCGATGCCTGGGCGATCCTGTGTCTGATCGTGCTGGTCGTAGTCACTGCGGTGTACTGGGTCAGCCATCAGTAGCGCATCACCGCTTTCGACCGTGATTGCAACCTGAACCGCCCGTGGCAGGCACCGCCACGGGCGGCTTGCCTTTCAACGGGCGGTCAGGTGCATGGCCAGTTGCACCAGGCCAATCAGCACCAGTACGAATACCAGCGTGAACAGCACGCCCAGGGCGATGAAATGGCTGGCCTTGCCGTGAGTGAAGTCGCGGGCGCGGTTCTTACCGCTCTGCACGCCGAGGGCAGCGGCAAGCACGCTGTGCAGCATCTGCCAGAAGGTCGGCGGTTTGCCTTGGCTGGGGTCGTCCATGCTGGCCTCCTGTAGGTAGCGCAGGCGATCAATGCACAGTGTAGACCTTCAGCAGGCAGAGGCCGCGCAGCAGCCCCTGGCAGGCTCTAGCCCTGGCAGGCTTTAGTTGTCGTAACCCAGATTAGGTGCCAACCAGCGCTCGGTGACATTCAGCGCCTGGCCTTTGCGCTCGCTGTAGCGCTCGACCTGGTCCTTGTCGATCTTGCCGACGGCAAAGTACTGCGCTTTTGGATGGGCAAAGTACCAGCCGCTGACCGCTGCCGCCGGGAACATCGCGAAGTGCTCGGTAAGGAACACACCACTCTGGCCGGTCTCGCCAATGGCCGTGCCGTCGAGCAGGCGGAACAGGGTTTCCTTCTCGGTGTGGTCCGGGCACGCGGGGTAGCCTGGGGCAGGGCGGATACCGCTGTACTGCTCCTTGATCAGCGCATCGTTGTCCAGGTGTTCATCACGGGCATAACCCCAGTAGTCCTTGCGCACCTGCTCGTGCAGCCACTCGGCGCAGGCTTCGGCGAGGCGGTCGGCGAGCGCTTTGACCATGATCGAGCTGTAGTCGTCGCCTTTGTCCTGATAAGCCTTGGCCACTTCCTCGGCGCCGATGCCGGCGGTAGTGATGAAGCCGCCGACATAGTCGCTGACGCCGCTGTCCTTTGGTGCGACAAAGTCGGCCAGCGACAGGTTTGGCTTGCCGTCGGGCTTGATCGTCTGCTGGCGCAGGTGGTGCAGTTTGGCCAGAGGTTGGCCGTCGGCGCCGTACACTTCGATGTCGTCGTCGGCAACCTGATTGGCCGGCCAGAAGCCGAACACCGCACGCGCGCTGATCAGCTTCTCGTCCATCAGTTTGTCGAGCATCTCGCGGGCATCTTGATACAGCGCGGTCGCCGCTTCGCCGACCACTTCGTCGGTGAGGATGCGCGGGAACTTGCCGGCCAGGTCCCAGGAGATGAAGAACGGGGTCCAGTCGATGTACTCGGCCAGGGTCCGCAGGTCGATGTCTTCCAGCACCTTGACGCCGGTGAAGGAGGGCACTGCCGGGGTGTACTCGGCCCAGTCGTATTTGGGCTTGGCAGCAATCGCCTGGGCGTAGCTGAGGCGTTCGGTGCGGGCACTGCGGTTGGCGGTGCGTTCACGGACTTCGATGTAGTCCAGGCGAGTGCGCTCGACGAACTCCGGTTTGAGCTCCTTGGACAGCAACTGGGTGGCCACGCCGACCGCACGCGAGGCGTCGGTCACGTAGATCACCGCGTCGTTGGAGTACTTGGGCTCGATCTTCACAGCGGTGTGCGCCTTGGAGGTGGTCGCGCCACCGATCATCAGCGGCAGGTGGAAGTCCTGGCGCTGCATTTCGCGGGCGACGTGGACCATTTCGTCCAGCGACGGCGTGATCAGCCCGGACAGGCCAATGATGTCGCACTTCTGCTCGCGGGCGGTCTGCAGGATTTTCTCGGCCGGGACCATCACGCCCATGTCGACGATGTCATAGCCGTTGCAACCGAGCACCACGCCGACGATGTTCTTGCCGATGTCGTGCACGTCGCCCTTGACCGTGGCCATGAGGATCTTGCCCTTGGCTTCGGGCTTGTCGCCTTTTTCCGCTTCGATGAACGGGATCAGGTGGGCCACCGCCTGCTTCATGACGCGGGCCGACTTGACCACCTGCGGCAGGAACATCTTGCCCGCGCCGAACAGGTCGCCGACCACGTTCATGCCGCTCATCAGCGGCCCTTCGATGACCTCGATCGGGCGCGTCGCCAGCTGCCGGCATTCTTCGGTGTCTTCGACGATGAACGCAGTGATGCCTTTGACCAGTGCGTGTTCGAGGCGCTTGCCGACCGGCAGCGAGCGCCACTCTTCGTTCTCGACCTCTTTGGTGGCGCCGCCGCCCTTATAGTCGTCGGCAATCGCCAGCAGCGCGTCGGTGCCCTCGGAGGTGCGGTTGAGCACCACGTCCTCGACTTTTTCACGCAGCGCAGGCGGGATCTCGTCGTAGATCTCCAGCTGGCCGGCGTTGACGATACCCATGGTCAGGCCATTCTGGATCGCGTGGTAGAGGAACACCGAGTGAATCGCCTCACGCACCGGGTTGTTGCCACGGAACGAGAACGATACGTTGGAGACGCCGCCACTGGTCAGTGCGTGGGGCAGGTGAGCGCGAATGAAGGCACAGGCCTCGATGAAGTCGACGGCATAGTTGTTGTGCTCTTCGATGCCGGTGGCAACGGCGAAGATGTTCGGGTCGAAGATGATGTCTTCAGCTGGGAAGCCCACTTCGTTGACCAGAATGTCGTAGCTGCGCTGGCAGATTTCGCGCTTGCGCGCCGCTGTGTCGGCCTGGCCCAGTTCGTCGAAGGCCATTACCACTACCGCTGCGCCATAGCGCTTGCAGAGGCGGGCGTGATGTTTGAAGGCATCTACACCTTCTTTCATCGAGATCGAGTTGACGATGCCCTTGCCCTGGATGCACTTGAGACCGGCTTCGATCACTTCCCACTTGGACGAGTCGATCATGATCGGCACGCGCGAGATGTCCGGTTCACCGGCAATCAGGTTGAGGAAGCGGACCATGGCAGCCTGGGAGTCGAGCATCCCTTCGTCCATGTTGATATCGATCACTTGCGCGCCGGCTTCAACCTGCTGCAGGGCGACTTCCAGCGCCTCGGTGTAGTTCTCTTCGCGGATCAGTCGGGCGAACTTGGCCGAACCGGTAATGTTGGTGCGCTCGCCGACGTTGACGAACAACGACTGGCGGTCGATGGTGAACGGTTCCAGGCCCGACAGGCGGCAGGCCTTGGCGATCTCCGGGATGACCCGCGGCGGGTACTTGGCCACCGCCTCGGCAATCGCCTGAATGTGCCCTGGGGTGGTGCCGCAGCAACCGCCGATGATATTGAGGAAGCCGCTGGCGGCAAATTCTTCGACCACTTCGGCCATTTCTGCCGGGGTTTCGTCGTATTCGCCAAAGGCATTCGGCAAGCCGGCGTTGGGGTGCGCAGAAACGTGGGTGTCGGCTTTGGTCGACAGCTCTTCCAGGTACGGGCGCAGGTCTTTGGCGCCGAGGGCGCAGTTGAGGCCGACCGAAATGGGCTTGGCGTGACGCACCGAGTTCCAGAAGGCTTCGGTGGTCTGCCCGGACAAGGTCCGCCCGGAGGCGTCGGTGATGGTTCCGGAGATCATGATCGGCAGCTCGATGCCGTCGTTTTCGAACACCTGCTGCACGGCGAAGATGGCCGCCTTGGCGTTGAGGGTGTCGAAAATGGTTTCGATCAGGATCAGGTCGGCGCCCCCGGCAATCAGCCCGCGGGTCGACTCGATGTAGTTTTCGACCAGCTCATCGAAGGTGACGTTGCGATAGCCCGGGTCGTTGACGTCGGGCGAAATCGAGCAGGTGCGGCTGGTCGGGCCGAGCACGCCGGCGACGAAGCGCGGCTTGTCTGGCGTCTCCAGGGTTTTTGCGTCGGCCACCTGGCGGGCAATACGCGCGCCTTCCAGGTTCATCTCATAGGCCAGCGCTTCCATGCCGTAATCGGCCTGGGAAATCCGCGTGGCGTTGAACGTGTTGGTTTCGAGGATATCGGCACCTGCGTCGAGGTAGGCTTTCTCGATCGCGGCAATGATATCGGGCTGGGTCAGCAGCAAAAGATCGTTATTGCCCTTGATGTCACTTGGCCAATCGGCAAAGCGCGTGCCACGATAGTCGTGTTCCTCGAGACGATAGCTTTGGATCATAGTGCCCATGCCTCCGTCGAGGATCAGTATGCGCTCCTTGAGTGCGTGCTGGAGTGCTTGGAGACGAGCGCTACGGTCGGACATAGGACTACCTGGTCGGGCGAAAAACAGAAGGTGCGGAATGATAGCAAAGCTGCGCGGTTTTTAGGTGCGCAGGACTTTTGCATGAATTTCTCTCATGTTTGCGCATCCCGCCGGCCCGTTAGATACATCGTGATGGCTTTATTCGAAACCAGGACATTCGGTACATGGTACACCGCTGTTTACTTGCCCTAGCTGGTACGCTGGCCCTGTCGGTCAGCGGTATGGCGCTGGGGCAGGCCCCGCAATCGAGCCCGGCAATCTCCTACACCCGGGACATTCAGCCGATCTTTACCAACAAGTGTGTGGCCTGCCACGCCTGCAACGACGCTGCCTGCCAGCTCAACCTGGGCAGTGCCGACGGCGCTCAGCGCGGCGCCTCCAAGGTGCCGGTGTATCAAGGTGACCGCAGCCAGGCGGTGCCGACCACACGTTTGTTCTATGACGCCCACAGCGAGCAGGCCTGGCGCAAGCAGGGCTTCTATTCGGTGCTCGACGGCCAGGGTAGCCAGGCGGCATTGATGGCGCGCATGCTCGAATTGGCCCACAAGACGCCGCTGACGCCCAACGCCAAACTGCCCGAGAGCATTGTGCTAGGCCTCAATCGCAACAATATGTGCCCGTTGCCCCATGAATTCGATGCCTACGCCGGTGTTCATCCTGGCGAAGGTATGCCCCTGGCCGTCACCGGCCTGACCGATCAGGAATACCAGACCTTGCAGCGCTGGCTGGCAGCCGGCGCGCCGGTCGATGCCCAGGCGCTACAGCCGAGCGCTGCGGAAGCCAGCCAGATCGCCGAGTGGGAAGCGCTGCTCAACCGCCCAGGTTCATCCGAGGCGTTGATCGGTCGCTGGCTGTACGAACACCTGTTTCTTGCCCATATCGACTTCGTCGGTGGCCAGCCTGGGCACTTCTTCCAGTGGGTGCGTTCGCGCACGCCCAGCGGTCAGCCGGCCGATATCATCGCCACTCGCCGACCCAACGACCCGCCCGGTACTGACTTCTATTACCGGTTGGTCCCGGTGCAAGGCGTGATCGTTCACAAAACGCACATCAGCTACCCGCTCGGGCCGCAGAAACTCAAACGGGTCAAGCAGCTGTTCTATAGTGGCGACTGGCATGCCACCTCATTGCCAGGCTATGGTCCAAGACACCGGGCAAACCCGTTCGAGACCTTCGAAGCGATTCCGGCGGTGGCGCGCTACCAGTTCATGCTGGATAACGCCGAGTACTTCGTGCGCACATTCATCCGCGGGCCGGTCTGCCGTGGGCAGATTGCCACCGATGTGATTCGCGACAACTTCTGGGCATTGTTCCAGGAGCCTGCACATGACCTGTACATCACCGACGCACGTTTTCGCGGTGAGGCGACGCCGTTGTTGGCCATGCCCGGCCAGATCGACGACGTTGGCAGCGTGATCAGCCTCTGGCATTCCTACCGCGACAAGCGTAACGAATACGAAAAGCTGCGCCGCGAAGCCTATGCTGAGGCCCCCGCGCCGAGCTGGTCGACCTTGTGGGCCGGTAATGACAACGCGCTGCTGAGCATCTTCCGCCACTTCGACAGCGCCTCGGTGAGCAAAGGCTTGATCGGCGACGTGCCACTGACTACCTGGCTGTTCGACTACCCGCTGCTTGAGCGCACCTATTACCAACTGGCGGTCAACTTCGATGTGTTCGGCAACGTCTCGCACCAGTTGCAGACCCGGCTCTACTTCGACCTGATCCGTAACGGCGCGGAGGTCAATTTCCTGCGGTTGATGCCCGCTGACCAGCGCGGCGCGATCCTCAGCGATTGGTACCAGACCACCGGCAAGGTCAAGATGTGGCTGGATTACGAAGACATCGACACCGATACGGCAAGCGCTTTCAAGCTCGACGAACGTGACCCCAAGCGCGACTTCGGCCTGCAATTGCTGCAGCGCACCAAGAGCCTCAATGTCACGCCCGACCCGATCAACCGCTGCCAGGGCGCGTACTGCTCGCGGCCGCAGATGAGCGCCGAGTTTCGCGATGTCGAGCAGAGCCTCAGCCGCTTGGTATCACGTCCTGCTGCTGGCCTGAAGGTAATCAATCAGCTGCCCGAAGCGAGCATGCTGCGTATCGAAGGGCAGGGTGGGCAACGCCAGGTCTACAGCCTGCTGCGCAACCGTGCGCACAGCAACGTGGCGTTCCTGCTGGGTGAGGAATCGCGCTATCAGCCGGGTCTGGACACCCTGACCCTGGTGCCGGGCGTGCTCAGCAGCTACCCCAATTTCATCTTCAACATCCCGGCCAGCGATGTCCCGGAGTGGGTCGAAGACATGGAAGCTGCGCGCGACGATCCGGCCAAGTTCGAGCGCATCGTCATGCGTTGGGGCGTGCGCCGCAGTCACCCGCAGTTCTGGCAGTACTTCCATGATCTGAATACCTTTATCGAGGAGACCGAGCCGCTGGAAGCAGGCGTGCTGGACATGAACCGCTATGAAAACCTGTGAGTTGACCGCCCGGCAGGAGGGCTGATCTTTTCATCGATGTCGTGGTCCCAATAGCAAGTGGTCTGTGGTTCGGCTCGCCGCTCTCGGTGGCGCGTCTGCGCCGAACCCCAGGCTTGAATGCACCAGGACCACAGGGCATTGCATGTTGTACTCGCTTCAGGCACTTCGGGCGTTCGCCGCCTGGGTGGTGGTTTGCCACCATTTCATGCAGGTATTCTTCGACTTCCACGCCAGCGGCCCCGTTGGCGCCCTGCTCGCCGAGCGCGGCGCAGTTGGGGTGGATATCTTTTTTGTGATCAGCGGGTTGGTGATCTACCTGTCGACCCGTGACAAGGACATCGTCCCCAGTCAGTTTCTGCTCAACCGCGCGTTGCGTATCATTCCCGCCTACTGGTTTTACACCGCGCTGATGGCCCTGCTGCTGTTCGGCGCCAGCCGCTGGATGCCGCATCAGGTGTTCGACTGGCAGCATCTGCTGCTGTCGTTGCTGTTCATCCCGGCAGAAAACCCCGGCGGCTACGGCATGTATCCAACGCTCAATGTGGGCTGGACACTGAATTTCGAGATGTTCTTCTATCTGCTGTTCGGCCTCGCCTTCATGGTACGTCGGCGTCTGCACCTGCTGCTGGTAACGACCGCGCTGTTGCTGGTCAGCGAAGTTCTGGGGCGGCTGGGGGTGCTCAGTCACTTCTACAACAACGGCATCATCTACGAATTTCTGTTGGGTATCGGCCTGGGCGTGCTCTACCGCCGAGGCCTGATCCGCGAGGGCTTGTGGTTGCCGTTGGCATTGCTGGCGCTGGCCGGGTTTGCCCTATACCGACTGGATGCGTCGCTGCGCCTGCTGCACTGGGGCCTGCCGAGCGCGCTGGTGGTGCTGGCGTTCATCTCGCTTGAGCCGTATTTCCGTGGCAACCAGCTGCTCAAGATGCTCGGTGACTGCTCCTACTCGGTATACCTGATCCATGTGCTGGTGCTGCATGCCGGCTGGTTCGTCAGCGAGCGTTTTGCACTCAACCCTTATCTGGTCTTCGCCTTCTGTGTGCCGTCCATTGGACTAATGTCGTGGCTGAGCTACCAATGGCTGGAACGCGGCCTGTATCAACGGATGAAGGCCTGGATCGACGCACGTTCGGCGCAGCAGCCAGCCTGGGAGTTATCCCGAGTCAAATGCTAGGACTTTGTTCGGGGCCTGGGTTGGCGTACACTTGCCAACAAGTCTGTGAGGAACTTCCATGAGCGCTATAACCATTACCGACGCCGCCCATGATTACCTGGCCGATCTGCTCTCCAAGCAGAACACCCCGGGTATCGGCATCCGCGTATTCATTACCCAGCCAGGCACCCAGTACGCAGAGACGTGCATTGCCTACTGCAAGCCGGGCGAAGAGAAGCCAGAGGACACTGCCCTCGGCCTGAAAAGCTTCACGGCCTACATCGACGCCGTCAGCGAACCGTTTCTGGATGACGCGCTGGTCGACTACGCCACCGATCGTATGGGCGGCCAGCTGACCATCAAGGCGCCAAACGCCAAAGTGCCGATGGTCAATGAAGACAGCCCGATCAACGAGCGCATCAACTACTACCTGCAAACCGAGATCAACCCAGGGCTGGCCAGCCACGGTGGCGCGGTGAGCCTGATCGACGTGGTCGACGACGGCATTGCCGTCCTGCAGTTCGGTGGTGGTTGCCAGGGCTGCGGCCAGGCCGACGTGACCCTCAAGGACGGCATCGAGCGCACCTTGCTCGAACGCATCCCCGAGCTCAAGGGCGTGCGCGATGTGACTGACCACACCCAGAAAGAAAACGCCTACTACTGATAGCGGTGGTGGTGTGCGAGCAGACCCGGGCAGCACCGCGCGGGTCGCGCTTCTAGCAACAATCTGTTACTGATTCAACCCCCGCGACAACAGGTCGCAGCCGCGTATTACAAGGGCTGCAGGCCGATCACCGGCTTTGTTGGGTAGATAGCCAACAGAGGTCATGCCAGAATGCCGCGGCTTTTTGACCGGCCCTGCCCAGGGGCTGGCACCTTCCCTGTAAAGGATGGTTCCATGACTGATCTGTTGAGCCGGCGTGCCGTTGTCGCCGGCATGGGCGTACTCGGGCTTGGCCTGTTGGCCGGTTGCAACCCGGCGCGCGGCCTTGATTTCAAGTACGGCAAGAACATGAGCAACGAAATCCTCGGCCGTTCGTTCCGCCTGACCGATAGCCAGGGCAATGTGCGGACCTTGTCGAGCTTCTACGGCACCATGCCGATGATCTTCTTCGGCTTCACCCAGTGCCCGGCCGTATGCCCGACTGCGCTGGCGCGTGCCGCCCAGATCAAGAAGCTGATGGGCCGCGATGCTGGCTTCTTGCAGGTGGTATTCATCACCCTCGACCCCGAACGTGATACGCCCGAAGTGCTTGACGCCTATGTCAAGGCGTTCGACCCATCGTTCACGGCCCTGACCGGTACGCCGGAAGAGATCGCCGCGGTTGCGCGGGAATTCAAGGTGTTCTACGAAAAGGTCCCCACCGGCGACACGTACACCATCTCCCATTCGTCCACCAGCTACGTCTACGATTCGCGCAGCACACTGCGCCTGAGCCTGGGGCATTCCCTGAATGCCAAGGAATGCACAGAAGACCTGCTTACCCTGATGGAGATCTGCTAAATGGCAATTTCGCTGCAACCGATCAAGCGCGGCCTGGCCGCTCTGGCGCTGATGGGCATGGCGCTGCCGGCCCTGGCCGAGACCAGCGTCAGCGATGCCTGGGTGCGGGCCACCGTGCCGCAGCAGCACGCTACCGGCGCCTTCATGGTGCTGACTGCCACCACCGACAGCAAATTGGTCGGGGTCGCTTCGCCAGTAGCCAAGGACGTGCAAGTGCATGAGATGACCATGAACGGTGAAGTCATGGGCATGCGCCAGGTCAAGTCGATCGAGCTGCCTGCTGGCAAAGCCGTGAGCCTGGATCCGAACGGCTACCATGTGATGCTGATGGGCTTGCATGAGCAGGTCAAGGAAGGCACCCAAGTGCCGCTGACGCTGACCATCGAAGACGCCGAGGGCGCCAAGCAGACCTTGCAGGTCCAGGCGCCTGTGCGCGGCCTGACAGCCGATGGCAGCACTGGTGGCCACGAGCACGCGCATCAGCACTGACAGCTGCCGGAGCTATTCGCTCAGCAAACAAAGCCGCTCCCTGGAGAGCGGCTTTTTTTTGCCGAGAATCAACCGCGAAAACGTGGCAGCGGGCGGTCGGTCTTCAGCGAGGTCAGCGTTTTGCGCACCTGTGCTTCTTCAGCCTCCAGTGCCCGCAAGCTGTCGCGGATCTTGCCGGCTGCGGGCACATCACCCTGCCGGTCGATCCAAGCGGCAATTTCCTTGCACGCGCTGGTCAAGTGGGTTTGGCGCTGATTCATCAACGTCAGCAGGGTGTTGAGCTCTTTTGCAGACATGGCAGGTTCCTCCGTTCAGCGCTTGAAGTGTAGCAGCGCTGGCAGAATTTGCCGGGCGCCTCAGCGGCTCAGGCAGGCGCTGCGGTAGGCGCCAGGGGTGACGCCGTAGGCTTGCTTGAACTGGCGGTTAAGGTGGCTTTGATCGGCAAAGCCCAAGGCGAACGCGGCATCGGCAGCGGCCATGCCACCCTTGAGCAACTCCCGCGCGCGGGCCAGGCGCCGTTGTTTCAGCCAGCTGTGCGGTGGCAGCCCGGTAGCGCGGCAGAATACCCGGGCAAAGTGAAACGCAGACAGGTTCACCGCCGCCGCCAACGCCTCCAACGAAGGCGGGTCGGCGAGCTGGCTCTCCAGCAGCTCACGGGCGCGGGCGACAGCCAGCGGCTCACAGCCTGGATCGCGTGGCGCGCTGCACTGGCCGTGGCGCTGGGCCAGGGCCAGCACCGCTTGGCGCCAGGCAGTCTGCTGTTGCAAGGCGCTAGCCCCGGCTTCCGAGAGCTGGTGCAACTGACTGAACGCCGCCGCCAGGGCGGGATCATTGATCACGCTCTGCTGAAAGTACGGCATGCCCTGGCCGCTCAGTTCCAGCTCGTCGAGCACGCCCGTAACCCGCGCATGCTCGGGATAAAAGCCACGATAGCGCCAGCCACTCTCGTGCGCGGTAGCTCCGGTGTGCAGTTCGTCGG
This sequence comes from Pseudomonas sp. 1121_17, assembly GCF_052850745.1. Classification (NCBI taxonomy): domain Bacteria; kingdom Pseudomonadati; phylum Pseudomonadota; class Gammaproteobacteria; order Pseudomonadales; family Pseudomonadaceae; genus Pseudomonas; species Pseudomonas sp. 1121_17. The sequence continues at coordinate 147,776 of NZ_VXCX01000006.1, read as the reverse complement.
GGTTGATCAGGACCATGCTGCCCACCGGCGCCAGGTGCTCGCTGCCACGGTGCCAGAAGCGCTGCGCGCCCGATTCGATCACGGTGAACACATAGCCCTCGTGCACATGCGGGGCAAACCGTTGCTGCACATAACGCGCGTGCAGCATCTCGACGTCACCAAGTGCCGGCGCCTGCCAGAGGTGGGTTTGTTCACGCAGGGGTGTGCTCATGCCAGCCAGCTGCGCAGCAGGAAGAAGATCAACATGCTCACCAGCATGCTCAGCAGCACACTGCGGGTCAACAGCACCAGCGCCACAGCCACCACCGAACCGAGCAGGTACGGATTGGTCAGGCTCAGGTCAAGCTGGTGCTCAGGCAGAAAGATGATTGGCCCGCAGATGGCCGTGAGCATGCCGGGTACGGCAAAACCGAGAAACTGCCGTGCGTTGGAGCTCAGGCGCAGCGGTAAACGCGGTTCGAGAAACGCGTAGCGGTTGAGAAATACCAGCAGGCCCATGCCCAGAATCAATAGCCAGATCATGCCCGTGCGCCAGCCAGTTTTTGACAGACAAAGCCTGCACCCATGCCTAGCAACCCTGCAGCAATCAGTGCGGTCTCCCAGTGCCAGTAGGTGAACAGCACCGAGCTGAACAGCGATACCAGTACGCACACCAATGCCGGCACGTTGCGCACGGTGGGCGCTATCAGGGCAACGAAGGTGGCGACGATGGAGAAATCCAGGCCCAGTTGGTCCAGGTGCGGGATGTTCTGGCCGAGCACAATGCCGGCCAGGGTAAACAGGTTCCACGCCACGTAGAAAGTCAGGCCAACGCCCAGGGCATACCAGCGGTTGAACTGCTGTTGGTCGTAGTGGCTGGTCAGCGCAAAAAATTCATCGGTGAGCAGGAAGCCCAGGCCCAGCCGCCAGCGCAATGGCTGGCCCGACAGCAGCGGGCGCATCGACAGCCCGTAGAGCAAATGCTGGGAGGTCAGCAGCAAGGTCGTGAGCAGGATCGCCAGCAGGCTGGCGCCACCCTTGAGCATCCCGATCGCCACCAACTGCGCTGCACCGGCAAACACGATCGCCGACAGGCCTTGGCCTTGCCATGGGGTGAGGTTGGCCTCGATGGCCATCGAGCCTGCCAGCAGGCCCCAGGGAGCCACCGCCAGCGACAGCGGCAGGCTGGCGACGGCACCGTGGAGAAAGGCGTGGCGAGTGATTGGCTGACTGCTGGGCATGATGACGGCTGCAAACAACAAGGCAGCGCAGCATGGCAGAACAGCTCAAGGCTGGCTTGAACGATCTTGCTCGTCTACGGCCAGCCTGTGCTTCAGCGATTGCTGGTCAGGCGTTGCTGCGCAGCGGCGCAGCCGTTGATCTCTACTGCCTTCTGCAGCAGGGTCTGCCGATGCTGCGGGTCCAGATCACCCAGCAACCGGTAGACCTCGGCCTGATAATCGCGCTGCCGCCCCCATTGCATCTGCAACCCTTGTGGCTGGCTGCGGTTACAGGCCAGGCGCACAGCGGGTTGCGGGTAGTATTGCGCGTACAGCGTGGCCATGTTGGGGATGGCTTCCATCGCGTCGCGATACGCCGGGCTGGCGTTGTACGGTGGGCACCAGGTCGAAATGGCCGGCGCGGGCGGGGCAAAGCCTTGCTGCAGGCTGGCTTCAAGCAAAGGGCAGGCAGCGTCGGGAATCTGCGCGGCCGGCAGGTAGGTCATGTAATACAGCGCCAGCCGGTATTGCGCCACTGGATGCCCCAGCGCCACCGACTTTTTCAGCAACGCCACCGCGGTCGGCAGGGTCTGCGCCAGCGCCTGGCCCTGGCGGCTCAGCTCAGGGTCGCTGTCGGCAACCGAGCGTAGCGGCGAGGGGCTGTCGCTGACGCTGTCGGCTTGCTCTAGCAGCGGCAAGGCCTGCCGGTAGAGCAGATCAGCGTGCGGGTCGATCTGGCTCTCAAACGCATATGCCATGGGCGCAGCCAGGGCGATGAGCAGGGGCGAGAACAGCACAGCACGCGTGACGATTGAACGTGGCGTGCCGCTGTTGGCAGCGTTGGAGCTTCGATGTTCTTTGCAGATGCGCATATGCCTCGGTAAATCACAGCGATGACCGGCTATTCTAGCCATCCCAATGCCCATGCCGATAGACCATGGCTGCGTTTATCAGACGAGCTTGATCGGCGTCAGCTTGCGCAAGCGTTGTTTATCCTGCGCCAGACCCAGCTTGGCAGTGATTACCTTGGCCAAGGTATTGTTCCCCAAGTCATTGAAATGCAAGCGATCTACGAACAGTGACTGGGCGAATACCGGTGAGCTGTCGAGCATGCAGTTCATGTCATAACAGGCGACAGAATCGGCTTCGTTCTTGATCCGGCGAAAGAATGCCGAGTGCCGTTCGGCATCGAAAACGCCCGCCAGCAACTGATCGAACGGTACCGGCTGCTGTTGCAAAGCATCGAGCCTGGCCTGCTCAGCCGCGGGCACCGTTTCGCGGCACCAGGGCAGCAGCGGCTGCAAGATGAAGGTGAGGGTGGCATGACTGTCGGCCAGCAAGCGGTCCCACTGGCGCAAGGTGCGCCCAATACAGTCGGCAGCGCGCATCAGGCGCTTGTCCGCAGGCGGCAGTGACCAGCTCAAGGCAGGCTGCTCGCGGTGTGGCACCAGCGCCTGGCGCAAGCGTTGCCAGAGCGACTCGACGCCTTTGCAGGGCGGTGCCTGCAAGGTCTCATTGAAGCTGTTCAAGTATGCCTGACGCGGGTCGGAACCCGTGGCCAGCAACTCGCTGAGGGCCTCTTGGGCCAACGTGTTGAGCCCGCTGAGGATCACCACATGGCCGATCTTGCCCAGCCGATGCTGGTGTGTAAGGAACAGCAGCAGCTCTTGCGTAGCGCTCAGCCCGCAGCCAGCCAGGCTCAGCCAGACCTCACCGGTGAGCGCCGACAGGTGCGAGGCAACCGTAGCGTCATCACCGCTCGCGCCTATGCCAAAAGCGGTCGAGCCGCCCACCAGCAAGTTGACTCGCGCCGTACTGCCACGTTCGGCGGGCGAGTAGCGCTTGCCCGCCCAGTGGCTATAGCGCAAGCCCAATGCATCGGTATTGATGGTATCCGAGCGATAACCCCGCTCGTGCATGTACAGGGTTTGCGGCAAACGCCGGCTGCCCAGCTGCATAAAGCGCTGGTAGTCCAGTTGCAAGGGAAGCAGTTGGCCGTCCGTGGCGCTATCGATCAGGCTCATCAAACCTCCTCACTCGGTCAGCAGGCGTGTGCGGCTCAGGCCGTCAGTTCCTTCAGGTTGTAAAGCAGGCCGACCGCTGCAATCAGCAGCAGCGCTACGCCGGAGGCAAGGCTGATCATGCGGCTGCTGCGCTGCGAAGCGATCCTGCCGATGGCGAAGATATACAGACTTAGTACGGCGAAATCGATGGCGATCCACAGCAGCGACAACACCACCATGCTCTTGCCGAACGACTCGGTGATCTGGATGAACTGCGGGAAGAACGAGATGAAGAAGATAATGTCCTTGGGGTTGGAAATGCCCACCATGAACCCCTGCAGCAAGCCGCCGCGGGCCGGTTGCGGCGTTTCTGCCACGGCTGCCGCTGTAGCCGTAGGCGGTTGCAGTGCCTCGCGCAGAGTCGCCACGGCGATGTAGCCGATGAACAGGCAACCGAGCAGGCTCATGCCGTTGAGCCAGGCCTTGTCGATGGCGGCGCTGGTCATGATGATCCAGGCCGCAGCGCCGATCAGGACCAGTGATGCCCAGTTGGTACCGATGGCCGTAAACAGCGCTTTACGTGAGCCGGACGCTGCAGCAGTGTTGACGATCAGGGCGACGACTGGGCCGGGGGTGGCGATCAGCAGCAGCACGGTCAGGGCATAGGTGGCAGTCAGGGCGGTATTCACGATTCAGTTCTCGATCAGTGTGTCGGGTGCCTTGTGGGCATGGAAAGGGCAGCGCGACGGGTTCAGCGACCCCTGCTCCTGCAACTGGTACTGCTTCCATTCAAAATTGTCGTCTTCGCCGAAGTACCCCAGCGAGTCAGGCACGACACCGTCGTTGTAGTGGCTGACCCGTTCACGAATGCGCGCGCGAATGCGCTGACCGCTCTCGGTCTGGGCACTCGCGACTTCTTCGAAGCTCTCGCGGGGGTTGATCACGAAGACCATGCTGTCGCCCAGGTTGCGGCTCTTCATCAGCCGGTGCGCGGGGAAGTTCATGTTGATGAACAGCGGCATGCCGGCGAAGCAGAACGACCATTGATTGTCGTGCGGGTCGCCCGGCACGTCCTGAGGCCAGGGCTGCGGGTCGCGGGCATGCACGCCTTGCAGCACTTTCCAGGCCAGCGCCTGCTGCTCGTCGAGGCTGCCGCCAGGGGCGGTTTCGATGAACACCAGCAGCGGCGTGCCGATGCGTTGCTTGCGAGGTATCGGTTCGATGGTGCGCACGTAGTCGGTCAAGCCCCTGGCCATGTCATCAGCCATGTGCTCAGCACGGGCGAAGACAATATGACAAGTCTTGGCCCCGACCGCCTTGCGGCCAAACAAACAAGGAAATTCAGGATTGGCGAGAATTGCGCGAAAGTGTTCTATGGTTTTGAAGGTCCAGTGACTCGTATTCTGGACATGTTCGGCGGCCAGCTCTAGCGCATCCAGGCGATAGCAGTTTCCATATCCCGTAAACATGGTTTCCCCAAACGTTCTAATGATCATTTCTGCCTAGCTAAGGCTGATTAGCTCTATATATTTATGGTTTACAGGCATTTTCTGAGAAGCTACCAGCGTTGTAAAACGCCTAGATTTATGACCTACTATTAGTCTCACTAATGCTGCGGACGGCCACCGATGTCGGAACGGATTCAAGCACTGCATGCCCTGCGCGCTTTTGAAGTGGCTTCGCGCTACGGCTCATTCACTCGTGCAGCCGAAGAGCTGGCCCTGACCCAGGGCGCCGTCAGTCATCACATCAAGACCCTTGAGTCGATGTTTGGCTGCAGCCTGTTCGAGCGTCGCGGGCCCAAGCTGCGCCTGACCGAACATGGCCGCTTGCTGGCGCAGGAGCTCAAGGTCGGCTTCAAGATCATCGAAAACGCCTGCGCCTTGCTGCGCCAGGATCGCTACGGCTTGCGCCTGAAAGCACCATCGACGCTCACCGTACGTTGGCTATTGCGCGCGCTGGATGGCTTCAAGAAGGTGGAAAACAGCTGCAGCGTGCAGCTGTCGAGCGTGTGGATGGACATCGATAGCGTCGATTTTTATTCAGAACCGTACGACTGCGCGATTCTTCTGGCCAACGGTCGTTTCCCTGCCGACGTCGAGGGCTTCAAGCTGTTCGACGAGTGGCTGATTCCGGTTTGCCACCCCGATTACCTGCAAGACCCCAACCCGGATCTGGCCATACTCAGCCAGTGCGACTTCCTGCACCCCTCGACCGACCGGCGTGACTGGCGGCGCTGGCTGGCGCGGATGGACGCATTGCACATCAGCATCGACCAGGGGCAGGTGTTCGACACCCTTGATCAAGGCATTTCCGCCGCCCAGCAAGGCCTGGGCATCTCGGTGGTGGATCTGGTGCTGGCCAGCGCCGACGTCGCTGCCGGGCGCCTGGTGATGCCGTTCAAGCACGCTGTGGCAACCGGCGACGGCTATTACATGACCTGGCTCAAGGCCAGCCCCAAGGCTCGACAGATGCTGCGGCTGCGCGATTTTCTGCTGGCCCAGGTGCCGCCGCTGGTGTCCAAGGAGATCAACTACCTCTACGGCTGACGCAACAGGGTAGAATCCCTGCTCAGCACGCCGTATCACAGAGGTCATCGCAGTGGAGTTGCAGCAGGGCTTTGTCCTCACCCGACAGTGGCACGATACGCCCGAAGGCACCTGCGTGGAGTTCTGGTTGGCAACCGATCAGGGCCCGCGCCAGCTGCGTCTGGCGCCGCAGGAATCGGTGGCGTTCATCCCCGAGCGCTTTGCCGCCCACGCCCGTGCAGTGCTCAAGGGCGAGCAGGGCGCTGAACTCAAACCATTGCGTTTGCGTGATTTCGAGCAACGTCCGGTGCTGGGCCTGTACTGCCGGCAACATCGCCAGCTGATCCAGCTTGAGCACCGTCTGCGCAGCGCTGGTATCGATGTATACGAGGCGGATATCCGTCCACCGGAACGCTACCTGATGGAGCGCTTCATTACCGCGCCGGTGCTCTTCAGCGGCCAGCCGGATGCCCACGGCGTGCTCTGCAACGGTCAGCTCAAGCCGCATCCCGATTACCGCCCGCCGTTGCGCCTGGCCTCGCTGGACATCGAAACCACCGAGCGTGGCGAGTTGTACAGCATTGCCATCGAGGGCTGCGGCCAGCGTCAGGTGTACATGCTCGGGCCGGCCAATGGCGACCACAGCATCGTCGACTTCGATCTGCACTACTGCGCCGACCGCGCGCAACTGCTGCACTGCCTCAATCAATGGATGGCCAGCCACGACCCCGATGCGATCATCGGCTGGAACGTGCTGCAGTTCGATCTGCGCTTGCTCCACGAGCATGCCGCGCGCTTGCAGGTGCCGTTGCTGCTTGGCCGTAACGGCGCAACACTGACCCTGCGCGCACATCCCGAGCGCAACCATGTGTTCGTCGAAGCGCCGGGCCGCTTGTTGATCGACGGCATCGAGGCGCTACGTTCGGCGACCTGGAGCTTCCCTTCATTCAGCCTGGAAAACGTCGCCCAGACCCTGCTCGGCGAAGGCAAGGCGATCGATACGCCGTACCAGCGCATGGACGAAATCAATCGTATGTTCGCCGAGGACAAGCCGGCCCTGGCCCGCTACAACCTCAAGGACTGCGAACTGGTCACGCGGATTTTCGCCCATACCCGCCTGCTCGAATTCCTTCTGGAGCGCGCCAGCGTCACCGGCCTGCCGGTGGACCGCAGCGGTGGCTCGGTCGCGGCGTTCTGCCATTTGTACATTCCGCATATGCACCGGATGGGGTTTGTCGCGCCGAACATGGGCAGCCAGCCGGACACCGCCAGCCCTGGCGGTTTTGTCATGGACTCGCGCCCTGGCCTGTATGACTCGGTGCTGGTGCTCGACTACAAGAGCCTGTACCCGTCGATTATCCGCACCTTTCTGATCGACCCGGTCGGGTTGGTCGAAGGGCTCAGCCAGCCCGATGACGAGCACTCGGTCGAGGGTTTTCGCGGCGCGCGGTTTTCCCGCACCCGGCATTGCCTGCCAGCCATCGTCGAGCGCGTCTGGCAAGGCCGGGAAGCGGCCAAGCGCGACGGTAACGCGGCACTCTCGCAAGCCTTGAAGATCATCATGAACGCCTTTTATGGCGTGCTCGGCTCCAACGGTTGCCGCTTCTTCGACACGCGCCTGGCCTCGTCGATCACCCTGCGTGGCCACGAAATCATGCGCCAGACCCGCGCCCTGATCGAGGCCGAGGGTTACGACGTCATTTATGGCGACACCGACTCGACCTTCGTCTGGCTCAAGCACGCCCACGACGAGCAGGCGGCGGCGCGCATCGGCAAGGCGCTGGTGGTCAAGGTCAACCAGTGGTGGCGCGAGCACCTGCGCCAGAGCCTGAATCTCGACTGTGCACTGGAGCTGCAATACGAAACCCATTACCAGCGTTTTCTGATGCCGACCATCCGCGGCGCCGAGGAGGGCAGCAAGAAGCGCTACGCCGGCCTGGCGCAGGGTGCCGACGGCGAGCTGCAGATGATCTACAAGGGCCTGGAGTCGGTGCGCACTGACTGGTCGCCACTGGCGCGGCAGTTTCAGCAAGGGCTGTATGAGCGGATCTTTCGCAACCAACCTTATCGTGACTATCTACGCGATTACGTACAGCGCACCCTCGCTGGCGCGCAGGACGAGCTGCTGATCTACCGCAAGCGTCTGCGCCGGCCGCTGGCCGATTACCAGCGCAACGTGCCGCCGCACGTGCGCGCGGCGCGGCTGGCCGATGACTTCAATGCGCGGCTGGGCCGTCCCAAGCAGTACCAGCGCGGCGGCTGGATCAGCTACGTGATCACCACAGCAGGCCCCGAACCGCTGGAAAACCTGCAGTCGCCGATCGACTACGAGCACTACCTGAGCCGCCAACTGCAACCGGTGGCGGACGCGATCCTGCCGTTCGTTGGGGATGACTTCAATGCCCTGACCGGCCGCCAATTGATGCTGTTCTGAGGCCGCGCGGGCGCTAATTTTTCCTCGTTGCATTCGTTCTATAGGGATGGTTCGCCACCGCCCCACGCCTATAGATTCGGATGCCCACACAATGAATGCTGAAGACGCCCTGAAACTCGCTCGTCGCTTTATTGGCCTGCCGGTGGAGAAACGTCAGCTGTTTCTCGCTGCATTGGCCCGCGAAGGGGTGGATTTTGCCCAGTTTCCGATCCCGGCCGACGTGCCCGCCGAGGATCGCCAGGCGTTGTCCTATGCCCAGCGGCGCATGTGGGTGTTGTGGCAACTGGACCCGCACAGCGGCGCCTACAACCTGCCCGGTGCAGTGCGGCTCAAAGGTGCGCTGGATATCAGCGCGCTGGAGCGCGCCTTCGCCAACCTGATCGAGCGGCATCAGACCCTGCGCACCGTTTTCCGTCGTCTTGATGACGACAGCGTGCAGCAGGTGCCCGCCGAGCAGCCGCTGCACATCGTTCATCAGGACTTTTCGGCGCTGGCTATTGATGCGCGCGAGCAGGCGGTACGAGAGGCAGCCGAAGCCCAGGCCGTGCAGCCCTTCGACCTTGAGCAAGGCCCACTGCTGCGGGTCAGCCTGCTGCGTCTGGCCAGCGACGAGCACGTGTTGCTGCTGACCCTGCACCACATCGTCTCCGATGGCTGGTCGATGAACGTGTTGATCGAAGAATTCACTCGTTGCTACGACGCTTTCGCGCTGGGCAAGAACCCTGCGCTGGCGCCGTTGCCGGTACAGTACGCCGACTATGCCCTGTGGCAACGACGCTGGCTCGAGGCGGGTGAGCAGGCGCGTCAGCTAAGCTACTGGCAGGATGTGCTCGGCAACGAGCACGATCCGCTTGAACTGCCCACCGATCATCTACGCCCGGCGCTGCCAAGCCAGCGCGGCCGGCGCCTGGAATTCGCCATCGACACAGCGTTGGCCGACGGCCTGCGCGAACTGGCCCGCCAGCATAACGTGACCTTGTTCATGCTGCTGCTCGGCGCCTTCAACGTGCTGCTGCTGCGTTACAGCGGGCAAACCGACCTGCGTGTCGGCGTGCCGATCGCCAACCGCAATCGCAGCGAGATCGAAGGCCTGATCGGCTTCTTCGTCAATACCCTGGTGCTGCGCACTCAAGTCGACGCCCTGCAGCCATTCGCCAGCTTGCTGCAAACGGTCAAGGAGCGCGTGCTCGGGGCCCAGGCGCATCAGGATTTGCCCTTCGAACAGTTGGTCGAAGCGCTGCAGCTGGAGCGCAGCCTGAGCCACACGCCGCTGTTTCAGGTGATGTACAACCACCAGCCGCACGTAGCCGACATGGCCAGCCTGCAAACGGCCTCGGGCCTGAGCCTGAGTGCGGTGCAGTGGCAGAGCCGCACCACTCAGTTCGACCTGACTCTGGATACCTATGAGCAGGGCGGGCAACTGCGCGGCGCCCTCACGTACGCGGATGAACTGTTCGATGCCGCTACTATTGCGCGCATGGCCAAACACTTCACCGGCCTGCTGGCAGCTCTGGTGGCCGACCCAAATCAGCGCGTTGGCGAGCTGGCACTGCTGGGGGATGAAGAACGCGACACCCTGATCAGCGGCTGGAACCAGACCGCCCAGGCCTATCCGCTGGATCAGTGCCTGCACAGCCTGATCGGCGAGCAGGTGCAGCGCACACCCGATGCGCCGGCCGTGCGTTTCGCCGAACAGACCCTGAGCTACGCGGCCCTCGAACGCCGCGCCAACCAGCTGGCCAACCTGCTGCGGGAGCGCGGAGTTGGCCCGGATGTGCTGGTCGGCGTATGCCTGGAGCGCTCGCTGGAAATGGTCGTGGCCCTGCTGGCCATCCACAAGGCCGGCGGTGCCTACGTGCCGCTTGACCCGGAATACCCGCAGGAACGCCTGCACTACATGATCGACGACAGTGCCGTGCGCCTGTTGCTGACTCAGCGTGCGCTGCGACCGTTGCTAGAAGGGCAGGCCGGCCTGCAGATGATCGATCTGGATCAGCCGCAAGGCTGGCTCGACAACTACTCCGAGCAAGTACCACTGTCGCAGACTTTGCCCCAGCACCTGGCCTACGTGATCTACACCTCAGGTTCCACCGGCAAACCCAAAGGCGCGGGCAACAGCCATTCGGCGCTGGTCAACCGACTGTGCTGGATGCAGCAGGCCTATGCACTGAACAGCAGCGATGTGGTCCTGCAGAAAACCCCGTTCAGTTTCGACGTGTCGGTGTGGGAGTTCTTCTGGCCGCTGCTGACCGGCGCTTGCCTGGTGGTCGCTGCACCCGGTGCGCATCGCGACCCAGAGCGGCTGATCGAAACCATCGTCGACAACGGCGTGACCACCCTGCATTTCGTGCCTTCGATGCTGCAGGCATTTATCCATGAATACGGCGTTGAGGCCTGCCAGAGCCTGCAGCGCATTGTCTGCAGCGGCGAGGCACTGCCGCTGGAAGCGCAGCAGCAGGTTTTTGCCCGCTTGCCGCAGGCTGCGCTGTACAACCTCTACGGGCCGACCGAAGCAGCCATCGATGTCACGCACTGGACCTGCATCGACGAAGGCGCGCTGGCCGTGCCGATTGGTCAGCCGATTGCCAACCTGCGTACCCTGGTGCTGGATGCCCAGCTGCAACCGGTGCCGGCAGGTGTTGCCGGCGAGCTGTACCTGGGCGGGATCGGCCTGGCGCGCAGCTATCATCGCCGCCCCGGGCTGACCGCCGAGCGCTTCGTCGCCTGTCCGTTCGTTGCTGGTGAGCGGCTGTATCGCACCGGTGACCGGGTCCGCCAGCGCCGCGACGGGGTGATCGAATATCTGGGCCGCTTCGACCATCAGGTCAAGCTGCGTGGCCTGCGCATCGAGCTGGGCGAGATCGAGACGCGCCTGATGCAGCAGCCGCAGGTCGCTGAGGCGGTCGTGCTGGTGCAGGAAAGCAAGCACCTGGTGGCGTATCTGGTACTTGCTCAGGAGCCACAGGAGGGCTGGCAGGCCCAGCTCAAGCATGCGCTGCTCGAATGCCTGCCCGAGTACATGGTGCCGACCTACTGGCTGGCATTGGACCAGCTGCCCGTGACTGCCAACGGCAAGCTCGACCGCAAAGCCTTGCCGCTGCCGGAGGCGGCGCCGCAGCAAACCTACGTGGCCCCGCAGGACGAACTGCAACGGCTGCTGGCCGGGATCTGGCAGGACGTGCTCGGCGTGGCCCAGGTGGGCCTGGAAGACAATTTCTTCGAGCTTGGCGGCGATTCGATCGTCTCCATTCAGTTGGTCAGTCGCGCGCGTCAGGTCGGCGTGCGGCTCAAGCCGCGTGACCTGTTCCAGCATCAGACGGTGCGTAGCCTGGCCCAGGTCGCGGTGCGCGACAGCCACGGCCAGCAAGAGCAGGGGCCGGTAACCGGCGACGTACAGCTGACGCCGATCCAGTACGCGTTCTTCGCGCTGGACATGCCGCAGCGCAGTCACTGGAACCAGTCGCTGCTGTTGAGCCCGCGTGAACCGGTGCAAACCGAAGTGCTCGCGCAAGCCTTGCAGCTGTTGCTGGCCCAGCACGATGCGCTGCGCCTGCGTTACATCGCGCAGACGCAAGGCTGGCAGCAGGCGTATGCGCCCGTCAGCAACGCTCGAGTACTGGAATCCGCGCAGGCAACCGACACCGCCCAACTGGCAGCACTCTGCGATGGGTTGCAGCGCAGCCTCGATCTGCAGGCAGGGCCACTGCTGCGTGCGTTGTTGGTAGAGCTGCCTGATGGCGAGCAACGCTTGCTGCTGGTCATTCATCACCTGGTGGTCGATGGAGTGTCCTGGCGGGTGCTCCTCGAAGACCTGCAACTGGCTTATCAGCAATTGGCCGCCGGCCAACCGGCCAGGCTGCCTGCCAAGACCAGCAGCTATCAAGCCTGGGCCGCGCGCCTGCAGCAGCACGTACCGGCTGTGCTCGATCAGCTGCCGTACTGGCTTGCCCAGCATCAAGACATCGCCGAGCTACCGTGCGACCACCCCCACGGCGCACTGACCAATCAACTGCAGCGCAAGGTCGAAGCGCGCCTGTCGCGAGAGGGCACCCGGCAACTCTTGCAAGTCGCCCCGGCGGCCTACCGCACCCAGGTCAACGACCTGCTGCTGACCGCTCTGGCGCGCCTGCTGCAACGCTGGACGGCGCAACCAGGCTGCCTGATCCAGCTCGAAGGCCATGGCCGCGAAGACCTGGGCGACGACCTCGACCTGACCCGCAGCGTCGGCTGGTTTACCAGCCTGTTCCCGGTACGCCTGCAAGCCACGGCCGACTGGCCGGGTTCGATCAAGGCGGTCAAGGAGCAGTTGCGCCGGGTGCCCGGCAAGGGTCTCGGTTATGGCCTGCTGCGTTACCTCGCCGAGCCTGCCGTCGGCGCACAACTGGCCGCGCTGCCGGCGCCGCGGGTGACCTTCAACTACCTGGGCCAATTCGATGGCCAATTCGACCAGGCGGCGCTGTTCGCCCCGGCCAGCGAACGCAGCGGCCAGGCGCAGGACCCTCAAGCGCCGCTGGCCAACTGGCTGACCGTTGAAGGCCAGGTGTATGCCGGGGAGCTGACCTTGCAGTGGGGCTACAGCAGCGCCATGTATGACGATGCCAGCGTCCAGCAACTGGCCGACGGTTATCTGCAGGAGCTGCACGCCCTGATTGCCCACTGCCTGCAAGTGCCGGCCGGACAGGTGACGCCCTCGGACTTCCCGCTCGCCAGCATCAGCCAGGTGCAGCTCGATCAGCTGCCGGCCAGCGCCGATCAGATCGAAGACCTGTACCCGCTGGCGCCGATGCAGCAGGGCATGCTCTTTCACAGCCTGTACCAGCCGGCAGATGGCGCGTACGTCAACCAGATGCGCCTGGACATCGCCGGCCTCGACGTCGAGCGCTTCCGTCAGGCCTGGCAAGCGGCGCTGGATCATCACCCGATCCTGCGCAGCAGCATCCATTGGCAGGGCCTTGAGCACGCGCATCAGTTGGTCCATCGCCAGCTGCAACTGCCGCTGACGTTGCTCGAAGCGGGTGAACATGATCTTGACCAGTTGGCCGCCGCCGAGCGCGCGCTGGGCTTCGATCTGGCTCGCGCGCCATTGCTGCGCCTGAGCCTGGTGCCGACCGGTAGCGGCGACTGGCACCTGATCTACACCAGCCACCATATTCTGCTCGACGGCTGGAGCAACGCCAGCCTGCTGGCTGAGGTGCTCGGCCGTTATGCAGGCATACAGCCGAGCGCTGCACCAGGGCGTTACCGCGACTATCTGGCCTGGTTGCAGGGGCGCTCTGCTGAAGCCGCCAAGGCCTACTGGCAAGTCAACCTGGCAGCGCTGGAGCAGCCGACCCTGCTCGCCGAAAGCCTGCGCCGACCGGCTCACGGCAGCGGCTACGGGCAGCTGCTGGCCGAGCTCGAGCCCGTGCAGACCGAGGCGCTGAAGGCGTTCGCCCGCGCACATAAAGCCACCCTCAACACCTTGCTGCAGGGGGCCTGGGCGGTGTTGTTGCAGCGTTACAGTGGGCAAGCGTGCGTAGCCTTCGGCGCCACCGTGGCTGGGCGCCCGGCCGAGTTGCCGGGCATCGACGCGCAGCTTGGGCTGTTCATCAACACCTTGCCGATCGTCTGCCAGCCGCACCCGCAGCACAGTGTGGCGCAGTGGCTGCAGGCCTTGCAGTCGCACAACCTGGCGCTGCGCGAGTTTGAGCATGTGCCGCTATACGAGATCCAGGCTTGGGCTGGGCAGCAGGGCAACGCGCTGTTCGACAGCCTGCTGGTATTCGAAAACTTCCCGGTGGCCGAGGCCTTGAGCCAGGCTGACAGCAGCGGGTTGCGCATGCGCAACCTGAGCAACCACGAGCAGACCAGCTATCCGCTGACCCTCGGCATCGAACTGGGCGCGACCCTGCGCCTGGACTTCAGCTACGATCTGGCGCGGTTCAGGAGCGAGCAAGTAGCCGGGTTGTGCAGCCAATTGCGCCACCTGCTTGAGCAGTTTGTCGCCGCCCCGCAAGGCATGCTCGGCAACCTGACCCTGCTTGATCACACCGGCCAGCACAACCTGCTGCAACGCCAGGGCGACAGCTGCATGGCGCTGCGTGATCAAGCGCTGGTGCATCAGCGTATCGCTGCCCAGGCCGCCAGCACGCCTGGAGCATTGGCGGTGTGGACCTCGGCGGCAAGCCTTGACTATGCCAGCCTTAACCAACAGGCCAACCGCCTTGCCCATTGCCTGATCGAATCCGGCGTCGGCCCCGGCCAACGCGTCGGCTTGGCACTGCGGCGTACCCCGCAGTTGATCGTCAGCCTGCTGGCGGTGCTCAAGAGTGGCGCCGCGTATGTGCCACTCGACCCCAGCTACCCGGACGAGCGTTTGCTGTTCATGGTCGAAGACAGCCGCCTCGACCTGTTGCTCAGTGAGGGTGAGCTGCTTGCTCAGCTGGCACTGCCGGCTGGCTTGACGCGGCTGCAACTCGACGCGCTGGGCGATCAGCTGGCCAACGCATCAACGCTGGACCCGGCGAGCCGCGCGTGTCCTGAAGACCTCGCTTACGTCATCTACACCTCAGGCTCCACCGGCAAACCCAAGGGCGTGGCGATTGCCCATGCGGCCCTGCGCGAGTTCTGCGAAAGCGCCGCTGACTATTCCCGGCTTGCCGCCAGCGACCGCGTCCTGCAGTTCGCCACGTTCAGCTTCGACGGCTTTGTCGAGCAGTGCTACCCACCCTTGAGCGTCGGCGCGGCGCTGATCATGCGCGATGACCAGCCGTGGTCGGTCGAGCAGTTGGCCGAGGTGCTGGTCGAGCAGGGCGTGACCCTGGCCGACTTGCCCGCTGCCTACTGGCATCTGTTGGCCAAGCTGTGTGCCAGCGAAGGCCGCAGCCTGGGGCGGTTGCGCCAGGTGCACGTCGGCGGCGAGGCGATGTCGGTCGAGGGCTTGCGCCTGTGGCATGCGGCCGGGCTGGGCGCGGTGCGCCTGGTCAATACCTACGGCCCGACCGAGGCGACGGTGGTGTCCAGCGTGCATGACTGCCAGTTGGCCGACGCCAGTGCCGTATATGGCGTGCCCATCGGTCAGGCGATTGCCGGGCGCAGTTTGCGCATTCTTGATGCTGGCGCCGAGCTGCTGCCGGCCGGCGCAACCGGAGAGCTGTGGATTGGTGCTGCGGCAAGCCTTGCACAGTGTTATTTCGACCGCCCGGCGCTCACCGCCGAGCGCTTCTTGCCCGACCCGTTTGCCAGCGAGCCCGGCGCGCGGCTGTACCGCAGCGGCGACCTGGTGCGCTACAACCCGGCAGGTGCTATCGAATACGTCGGCCGCATCGACCACCAGGTGAAGATCCGTGGTTTTCGCATCGAGCTTGGCGAAATCGAAGCGCGCCTCGCGGCTCAGCCCGCCGTGCGCGAGGCAGTGGTCGTAGCGCTGCCAGCCCGCCATGGCCTGCAACTGGTGGCCTATGTGGTGCCAGTCGATGACCTGGAGGCGCTGGCCGTGCCAGCGCAGGATGACCTGCGCGGCGTTATTCAAGCCGCGTTGAAAGCCGATTTGCCGGACTACATGCAGCCCAACCAGCTGATCCTGCTGGCGCGCCTGCCGCTCAACCCCAACGGCAAGCTCGACCGCAAGGCGCTGCCCGCGCCGCAGGCCGTCAGCCACAGCCAGGCGCTGCCGCAAACCGATCTGCAGCGCCGTGTTGCCGCCATCTGGCAGTCGGTGCTGGACGTGCCGCAGGTCGGCCTCGGCGATAACTTCTTTGCCCTCGGCGGCCACTCGCTGCTGGCCACGCAGGTGATCAGCCGGGTGCGTCAGGAGCTGGGCGTACAGCTGGCCCTGCGCAGCCTGTTCGAGGCGGCCACTCTGCAAGACTTTGTCGCCAGCATCGAACACAGCGAGCGCGCCGCGAGCATGCCGGTGCTGCGCCGGGTCGATGAGCGCCAGCCGCAGCTGCAGTCGTTTGCCCAGCAGCGGCTGTGGTTCCTCTGGCAACTCGAGCCGCACAGCTCGATGTACAACATTGCCCGCGCGCTTGAGCTGACCGGCGTGCTGGACCCAGGCGCGGTGCGCCAGGCCTTTGACATGCTCGTACAGCGCCATGCAGTGCTGCGTACCACCTATTTCGAAGCCGATGGCGAGCATTGGCAGCAAGTGCATCAGCAGTTGGCGCCCGAGTTTGCCTTCACTGATCTCGGTGGCTCAGCCCAAGGGCAGGCTGCGCTCGAGCAGCACCTGCAGAGCGAAGCCCGCCAGCCGTTCGACCTGGTCGGCGGCTCGCCGATGCGCGTGCGCCTGCTGCGTCTGAGCGAGCAGCGCCATGTGCTGCTGATCACCTTGCACCATATCGTCGCCGACCACTGGTCGTTTGGTCTGCTGCCGGCGGAGTTCGTCAGCCTGTACCAGGCGGCTCGCAGCGCCAGTCCATCGCCATTGCCGGAGCCACGCCTGCAATACGTCGACTTCGCCGTCTGGCAGCGCGAGTGGCTGGCGGCCGGTGAACTCGAGCGGCAGCTGGCCTACTGGCGCGCCCAGTTGGGCGATGACCATCGCCTGACTAGCCTGCCGGCATCCCCTGCGCGGTTGGCAGCCTCGGCCAATGCCGCCTATTGCGAGGTGCACGAGTTCCACTTCAGCCCGGCCCTGAGCGAGGCCCTGCGCGAATTCGCCACGGCGCGGGGCGTGACTTTGTACATGCTGCTGCTGGCCGGCTTCAGCGTGGTAGTGGCCCAGCGCAGCGCCAGCAGCCGGGTGCGCCTGGGTACCGATGTGGCCAACCGCAACCACGCCGGGGTTGAAGATCTGGTGGGCTTCTTCGTTAACCAGTTGGTACTGCAATTGACGGTCGAGCCACAGGCCAGCGTCAGCCAGTTGCTGGAGGCTGCGCGCAGCACCGTGATCGGCGCTGCCGACCACCAGGACCTGCCGTTCGAGCGCTTGGTGGAAGCCCTGCGAGTTCCGCGCAGGGCAGGGCGTTCACCGCTGTTTGCGATCAAGTTCATCTATCAGGACAGCAGCGATGTGCCGCTGTCGATCGACGGCCTTGAGATCCAGCCATTGCCGGCCGGTAAAGCCGCCGCCGAGCTGGACCTTATCGCCGAGTTCGTCAACGCGCCCGCCGGCATATACCTGGGGCTCAAGTGCGATGCCGGGCTCTACGCCAGTGCCGACATGGCCTGCCTGTTTGGCCAGTTGCAAGGGGTGTTCGAGCACATGCTTGGCGACCCGCAGGCGGCCCTGGCGCAGTTGCTCGAAGGTGCAGCGCAGGTGCAACAGGCGGCCGAGCAACAGGCCCTGGCCGAGCGCCAGGCGCAATTGCAGCAACAGCCGATCCAGCGTCGTCGGCCAGGCCGGGTGGCGGTCGAGTAACGGCGGCAAGGATAGTCAGGCAGGTGCGCGCCAGGGGGCGCCACCTGATACACGAATGGGAGAGGTGCAATGTCGAATTTCGAGTCGCAAGTGATACCGGCGCTGGGCAAGGGGCGGCGCAAGAGCCTCAGCCTGGACCAGTCCAGCCTGGTCACCTTCAGCCCGATGTTCGCCGACCGCCCGCTGCCGCTGGTGTGCACGCCAAGCATGCCCGGGGTCAACCTGATCGAGTGGGCCGGGCAGAACCGCGCCCTGATCGAAAGCAAGCTCGACCAGCATGCGACCCTGCTCTTTCGTGGCTTCAACGTGCCGGATATCCACGCCTTCAATCAGTGCGTCGATGCGATTTCCGGCGGCGCGCTGGAGTACCTGTTCCGCGCCTCGCCGCGCACCCAGATCACCAAGAAGCTCAACGTTTACAGCTCCACCGACTACCCGTCGGCAGAGAAGATTTTCCCGCACAACGAGCACTCCTATTCGCCGGTGTTTCCGCTGCACCTGTACTTCTATTGCGACCAGCCCTCGGCCACCGGCGGCGAGACGCCGTTCGGTGATACCCGGCTGCTGCTCGAACGCATCGACCCGCAGGTGCGCGATGAATTCATCCGCAAGCGCGTGCTCTACGTGCGCAATTACGGCGACGGCATGGGCCTGCCCTGGCAGACGGTGTTCCAGACCGAAGACCGCGCCGAAGTCGAGGCTTACTGCGCCAGGATTGGTATCACACCTGAGTGGAAGCCCGGCAATCGCTTGCGCACCCGCCAACAAGGCCCCGCAGTGGTGCGCCACCCGCGTACGGGCGACACGGTGTGGTTCAACCACGCCACCTTCTTCAACGCGCTGACCCTGCCCGAGAGCATTCGCGACAGTCTGCTGGCCGAATTCGAACCGCAGGACCTGCCGCAAAACACCTACTTCGGTGACGGCTCGCCGATCCCCGAAGACTACATCCGCCACCTGCAGCAGCTGTACCGCGAGGTGATGGTCGAGTTCCCGTGGCAGCGGGGCGACGTGGTGGTGCTGGACAACATCTTCACCATCCATGCCCGCAACGGTTACAGCGGCCCGCGCAAAATTCTCACCGCAATGGCAATCCCGCTGAAAAGCACCGACGTGGCCATTGGTTAAGGACATCAGCATGACGTACAGCACTCCAGCAGAAATCTTCCAGACCTCCGCCCAGCAAGCTGCACTGCTGCGCGCCGAACGCAATGCCGGGCGCCCGCTGCTGGCCACCCTGCAGCTGCCTGCCAGCGTTGTCGGTGACAACGCGCAGTGGCACGCCGCGCTGCTGCAACTGGCCGAGCGCCACGAAATCCTGCGCACCCGCTACACCCAGGTGCCTGGCCTGCAGTTGCCCGCCCAGGCGATCAGCGCGCAGGCCGAGGTACGCCTGATGCACGCGGCTGACCTTGAGCAAGCCCGCGAGCTGGCTCGCGCAGTGTTGGCAGAGACGCCGCTGGTGGCAGTGCGTTGGGCTGAGCAAGTGCTGCTCGCCGCGCCGCTGGCCAGCCTTGACCGGACCAGTCTGCGCCTGTTGGCTGATGAACTGGCGGCGCTTGGCCAGGGCCAGACATTGCCTGAATTCGATGCCTTGCAATATGCCGACTACGCCGCCTGGCAGGAGGAGCTTGCCGAGCAGCAACTGGGCCAAGAGGGCCTGGCCCATTGGCGCGGTCTGCTGGCGCAATTTACTCAAGCCCCGCAGCTGCCATTCGAGCGTCGGGTTGGCCTGGGCGGCGAGCGGGAGTCGAGCCGTCTGGAGTTGCCATTGGCGACCGTGGCAGGCCTGGCGGCGCAGCTTGGGCTGCCGGCGCAGGTAGCGCTTGGCGGGCTATGGGCAGGTTTTCTGGGCGGCCTGGTGGGCGAACAACGAGTTTTGCTGAGCCTGCTGGTGGACGGTCGCAACGAACAATTGCTCGCCACCTTGGGCCACTTCGCCCGGCCTCTGCCGGTTGCCGCAGAGGTGTCGGCGCAGCAGTCTGTGCGCGAGCACCTGCAGGGCTTTGCCCAGCAGTTGGCGCAGAGCCGCTCCTGGCTTGAATGTTTCAATGAAGTGGAACTGTTCGAGAGCACTCTGGACCATCCCGGCCCGTTGCTGCTCGGCGGTGACATCGAGCTGGAGACTGAGCACGATCTGGCGCTGGTGCAAGATCCCGCTCAAGCCGAAAAACTCCACCTGCAGGCGCGCCGCTGCGGTCAGCAACTGATTCTGCAACTACTGGCCCCGGTCGGCCTGCTCGCACCGGGCTTGCTGGATGCCTGGCTGGCCCAGTTTGCTGTGTTCATCGCCGGAGCTGCGGCCGCGCCTGAGCACTCCGTCAGCGACATCGCCACGCTCGATGCCGGCCAGTCGCGGCAGGTGCTGGCGTCGCTGGACCACAGTGCCAGCCTGCAGACGCCGCAGGCGCAACTGCTGCACCAACTATTTGAACGCCGCGCCGCGCTACATCCGCAGCATATCGCCTTGCAGGTCGAAGGCCGCCAGCTGAGCTACGCCGAACTCGACCGCCAGGCCAACTGCCTGGCGCGGCGCCTGCAAGCCGAAGGTGTCGGCCGTGATGCCCTAGTGGGCGTCTACGGCGGCCGCTCAGTGGAAATCGTGGTAACCCTGCTGGCCATCCTCAAAGCTGGCGGCGCGTATCTGCCGCTGGATCCGTCCTATCCGCACGAACGGCTGAGCTTCATGCTTGAAGACGCTGGCGTCCGCTGCCTGGTGCGCTTGCAGGCGCTGCCTGAGGAACTGACGCTGCCCGCTGCAACCGTGCAGCTGGAAGTAACCGCGCAGACGTTGGAGGAGGGCGACGCCAGCCCGCTGCCGGCAAGCAATCACAGCGACGATCTGGCCTATGTGATCTACACCTCCGGCTCCACCGGCCTGCCCAAAGGCGTGATGATCAGCCATGCCAACGCCTGTGCCTCGACCCAGGCGCGCTTGCAGTTCTACCGCGAACCGATCCAACGCTTCCTGATGCTGTCGTCGTTCTCCTTCGACAGCTCGGTGGCCGGCATTTTCTGGACCCTCGCTCAAGGCGGCAGCTTGTGCCTGCCGGCCGAGCAGGCACACAAAGACCCGTTGCAGATCGCGCAGCAGGTTGCCGACCAGCAAATCTCGCACTTCCTCGCGCTGCCATCGTTCTATGCGCAGATCCTCGAAGCACTGCCAACTGACGCCGGCCTGGCCTGCGTGATCGTGGCCGGCGAGGCCTGCCCGATCGAGCTCAGCGAACGCCACCAGCACCGCTTGCCGCAGACACTCCTGGTCAACGAGTACGGGCCGTCCGAGAGCGCCGTCTGGTGCACTGCCCAGGCAGTCGCCGAGCCAGTACTGGCCGAGCGCGTGGCGATCGGCACGGCGATTGCCGGCACCCGCTTGCAGGTGCTCGACGAGCAGGGCGAACTGGTCGGCTTCGGTCGCCCGGGTGAGCTGTATATCGCCGGCGCCGGCCTGGCCCGCGGCTACCTGGCAAGGCCGAGCCTGACCGCCAGCCGCTTCTTGCCGGACCCGCACGGGGCAGTGCCCGGGGCGCGCCTGTACCGCACCGGCGACCGCGTGGCCTGCCGCCCGGACGGCGTGCTCGACTACCTTGGGCGCCTCGATTTCCAGCTGAAGATTCGCGGCTTCCGTATTGAGCTGGGCGAGATCGAAGCGCGTCTTGGCGCTGACAGCCGCGTACGCGAAGCGGCGGTGGTTGCCCGTGATACCGCGGCCGGCAAGCAGTTGGCGGCCTATGTGGTATTGCACGCCGACGCGCCTGCCGAGGCCAGTGAAGCGGCGCTGCTGGAGCTGCTGCGCGAGCAATTGCCCGAGCATATGGTGCCAGCCTTCATCAACGCGCTCGAGCGCATGCCGTTGACCCCCAACGGCAAGCTAGACCGCAACGCGCTGAGTGCCCGCGAGCAACGCGGTCAGGCCTATGTCGCACCGCGAAATGAGCTGGAGCAGACGCTGGCGCGCATCTGGCAGGAGGCGCTGGAGCTGCCGCAAGTCGGTATCCACGACAACTTCTTCGCCCTCGGCGGGCACTCGTTGCTGGCCACGCGGATTCGCTCGCGGGTACACAGCGAGCTCAATATCAACCTGCCGCTGCGCGCATTTTTCGAAGGTGAAACCGTCGAGTTGCTGGCCCAGCAGGTCGAGCTGCACCGCGATAACGAAGTCAACGAAGACAAGCTCGATGCCCTCGAAGCCCTGTTCGCCGAGGCTGAGCAGCAATGAGTCAGCTACCCGATCGGATGTTGGCCCTGGCCAAACGCTTTGCCGGCTTCAGCCCAGCGGAACGCAGCGCCCTGCAGGCGAAGATGATCGCCCAGGGGCTGTCGCTGGATATTCTGCCGATTCCGCCGCGCGAGGCGGGCATCAGCGAGTTGCCGGCCTCGTATGCGCAACAGCGGCTGTGGTTGGTATGGCAACTGGACCCGCAGTCCAGCGCCTATAACCAACCCGCGCTGCTGCGCTTGCGTGGACAGCTGAACAGCACCGCGCTGGAGCAGGCGATCGGGCAGTTGATCGAGCGGCACGAAGTGCTGCGCACCAGCTTCCGCTGGCACGAGCAGCAGGTGTTGCAGGTGATCCACCCGCAGCGTCGGTTTGCCCTGACCCGGCTCGACCTCAGTGCCGCGGGTGAGGGCGCCGAAGCGCTATTGGCCGAACAGATGACGGCGCTGGCCGAGCAGCCCTTCGATCTGGAGCGTGACTTGCTGCTGCGGGCAACGCTGATCAAGCTCGATGCCGAGCAGCATGTGCTGTTGTTCTGCAGCCACCATATTGTCTGCGATGCCTGGTCGTTGCCGATCCTGGTTGGCGAAGTCAGCGAAGGTTATCGCCAGGCCTTGCAGGGGCAGCGCGCTGCGTTGCCGCCTCTGGCCGTACACTACGCCGACTACGCCCACTGGCAGCGGCTGTGGCTGGAGGCCGGTGAGGGCGAGCGGCAGCTGGGCTACTGGCGCGAGCGACTCGGTAGCGAGCACATGCAGCTGGCTTTGCCACTGGACCGGCCACGCACGGCCAGCCGCAGCAACCACGGTGCGCGCCATGAAATCGAATTCGATGCAGCCTTTGGCGCGCGCCTGCGCGCTATGTCGGCGGCGACCGGCAGCACGCTGTTCATGCTGCTGCTGGCCAGCTTCCAGGCCGTACTGCACCGTTACAGTGGCGCCGCTCAGGTCCGCGTCGGCACGCCCGTGGCCAACCGTACTCGCGCTGAAGTCGAGGGGTTGATCGGCTTTTTCGTCAACACGCAGGTGCTACAGGCTGATATCACGCCCCAGCAGACCTTTGCCGCGCTGCTGGCCCAGGTCAAAAGCCGGGTCCTCGAGGCCCAGGCGCATCAGGACACGCCGTTCGAACAACTGGTCGATGCCCTGCAACCCGAGCGCAATCTGGACAGTAGCCCGCTGTTTCAAGTGCTCTACAACCATCTGGTCGACGCAGCCGACGCCGGCCGCCTGGAATTGCCGGGCCTGACCGTCGAGGTGCAGGGCAGCGGGCATGAAGCGGTGCGCTTCGACCTGACCCTGAGCACCCGCGAAGCCGATGGCCGCTTGTATGCAGCCTTGGTGTACGCCACTGATCTGTTCGACGCCAGCACCATTGCCCGCCTAGCCAAGCACTGGCGCAATCTGCTCGCTGATGCACTGCGCGATCCTCAGCAGGCGATTGGCGACCTTGCGCTGTACAGCCCGGCAGAACACCAGCAGTTAGCGCAATGGGCCGAAGGCGGCCCGTTGCAGCAGCGCGCCCTCGATGTGCCGGCGCGGATCAGTGCCCATGCGCAAACCACACCTGAGGCCATCGCTGTGGTGCAAGGCGCACGGCGCCTCAGCTATGCCCAACTCGACGCCCAGGCCGAAGCCTTGGCCGGGCGCTTGCGCGAGCAGGGAGTGGGCGCCGATGTACTGGTCGGTATCGCTGCCGAGCGTTCGCTGGAGATGGTCGTCGGCCTGCTGGCGGTGCTCAAGGCCGGCGGCGCCTATGTGCCGCTGGCGCCCGAGTACCCGCAGCAACGTCTCAACCAGATGATCGCCGACAGCGCCCTCGAGCACCTGCTGGTGCAGGCGCCGCTGGCTGAGCGCTTTGCCGACCTGACAGGCGTGCACCAGCAACTGCTGCCCGACCCGACCCAGGCGTTGTCCGGCGCAGGCTGGGCGCTGGCGCCGATCAGCGACCCGCAGCAATTGGCTTATGTCATCTTTACTTCCGGCTCCACCGGTCGCGCCAAGGGCGTCACCGTCAGCCACGGCGCGCTGGCCAACTACGTTGCAGCCATCGGCGAACGCCTGCCGATCACTCAGGCGCGGAGCATGGCGCTGGTCTCGACCATGGCTGCTGACCTTGGTCATACCGTGCTGTTTGGCGCGCTGTGCCACGGCCAGGCCTTGCACCTGATCGACAACGACATGGCGGTCGATGGCAGCGCCCTGGGTGCTTATCTGCACAACGAACAGATCGATGTGCTGAAGATCGTCCCGTCGCACCTGGCGGCGCTGCTTGGCGAAGACAACGCCGCAGTCATCCCCCGGCAGTGCCTGGTGCTGGGCGGCGAAGCCTGCCCGCCGAGCCTGTTGCAACGCATTCAGCAGCTGGCCCCGGCCTGCCGCGTGGTCAACCATTACGGCCCGACCGAGACCACGGTCGGCGCCATCACCCAAAGCCTCGATGGCGACTGGGCGCACGCTACACGCCTGCCGCTGGGGCGGCCGCTGGCCAATCTGCGCGCCTACGTGCTCGACAGTGATGCTGGCGCGCTGCCGGTGAACTGTGCCGGTGAGCTGTACCTGGGCGGTGCCGGCGTCGCCCGTGGCTATCACCTGCGCCCGGGCATGACCGCCGAGCGCTTCGTGCCCAACCCGTTCAACACCGACGGCACACGGCTGTACCGCACCGGTGACCAGGCGCGCTACCGCGCCGATGGCCTGCTGGAGTTCATTGGCCGGGTCGATCATCAGGTCAAGATTCGCGGCTACCGGGTCGAACCTGGCGAGGTGCAGGCCTGCCTGCAGAGCCACCCACAGGTGCGTGAATGCGCCGTGGTTGCTCAGGACGGCCCGACCGGCAAACAGCTGGTGGCCTATCTGGTCGCCGCCGAGGCCGATCTGCCCGGGATCCGTCAGTGGCTGGGCGAGCGGTTGGCAGCGCATCAGGTGCCGAGCCATCTGCTGTTGTTGCCCACGCTGCCGCTGACCGCCAACGGCAAGCTGGATCACAAGGCACTGCCGCAACCCGACGTCAGCAGCCAGGCCGACTATCGCGCTGCCGCCAACGACGTCCAAGGTCAACTGGTAGAAATCTGGCAAGCGCTGCTCGGTGTCGAGCGGGTGGGCATCAGCGACAACTTCTTCGAACTTGGCGGTGACTCGATCATCGCCATCCAGATGGTCGGCAGGGCGCGTCAGGCGGGCATTCATATCGCCTCCAAAGACGTCTTCCGCTGCCAGACCATCCTTGAGCTGGCAGCCGTTGCCAGTAGTATCCAGGTGCTGCAGATCGACCAGGGCCCAGTGCGCGGCGAGATGCTGCTGACGCCGATCCAGCAGGTGTTTTTCGCCAGCGACATCCCGCAGTTGCAGCACTGGAACCAGTCCGTGCTGTTGACGCCACGCAGCCCGCTGCAAGCGGCACTGCTGGCCCAGGCACTGAACAGCCTGCAACAGCACCATGACGCCTTGCGCCTGCGCTATCAGCAGGTTGCCGGGCAATGGCAGGCCAGCCACGTCGACAGCATCGAGGCTTGCCTGTGGCACGAAGCCGTGGCCGACGATGCCGCTGTCCGCGATCTCGGCCAGCGTGCACAAGCCAGTCTGGATCTGAGCAACGGCCCAGTGCTGCGCGCGGTGCTGATGGACCTTGCCGATGGCAGCCAGCGGCTATTGCTGGTGATCCACCATCTGGTGGTC
Organism: Pseudomonas sp. 1121_17; assembly: GCF_052850745.1. Lineage (NCBI taxonomy): Bacteria > Pseudomonadati > Pseudomonadota > Gammaproteobacteria > Pseudomonadales > Pseudomonadaceae > Pseudomonas > Pseudomonas sp. 1121_17. Next base: position 122,373 of record NZ_VXCX01000006.1, on the reverse strand, counting down.
GATGGCGTGTCCTGGCGGGTGTTGCTGGAAGACTTGCAGCAGCTGTACCGGGATCTGCAACAAGGCACGCTGGCGCGTCTGCCGGCCAAGACCAGCGCGTTCCAGAGCTGGGCCCTGCGCCTGCGCGAGCACGCCCGCGGTCCGCTGACCGCGGCTGAACTGGCCTACTGGCAACGCTTGCGTGACGCTGATGCCAGCCTGCCACTGGACCGCCCACACGGCGCCAACCTGGCCTGCCATGGCCGCGCTATCAACACCCGTCTGCCACGTGAGGCCACCACCCGCCTGCTGCAGGACGCTGCACGAGCCTACCGCACGCAGATCAACGACCTGCTGTTGCTGGCCCTGGCCGACGTTGTATGCCGCTGGACCGGTCGCCCTGATGTGCTGGTGCAACTGGAAGGTCACGGCCGCGAAGAGCTGTTCCCTGAAATCGACCTGTCACGCACGGTGGGCTGGTTCACCAGCCTGTACCCCGTGCGTCTGGCCCCAGCCGACGATATCGCCAGTTCGATCAAGGCAATCAAGGAGCAACTGCGCCAGGTACCGGGCAATGGTCTGGGCTTCGGTGTGCTGCGTCATCTCGGTGACGATGCCTGCCGCGCCGCGTTGGCGGCAGTGCCGAAACCGGCGATCACCTTCAACTACCTGGGTCAGTTCGACCAGAGCTTCGACGAGCATTCGCTGTTTGCGCCGGCAGCGGAAAACGCCGGGGACGAGCGCGACAGACGTGCCCCGCTGGGCAATTGGCTGACCCTCAACAGCCAGGTCTACGGCGGCGAGTTGGCGCTGAGCTGGAGCTTCAGCAGCGAGGTGTTCGACGATGCCACGGTGCAGCGGCTGGCCGACGACTATCAGGCGACCCTGCTGGCGCTGATCGAGCACTGCTGCCAGGTGGCAAACGGCGGAGTTACGCCGTCCGACTTCCCGCTGGCAGCGCTCGAGCAATCTCAGCTGGATGTCTTGCCGGTAGCACCGCGGGCCATCGCCGACCTGTATCCACTGGCGCCGATGCAGCAGGGCATGCTCTTTCACACCCTCTACCAACACGCCTCGGACGACTACGTCAATCAACTGCAGGTGCCGGTGCAAGGCCTCGACGCCGAGCGTTTCGGCAAGGCGTGGGCGGATGCAATTGCAGCCCACGACATCCTGCGTACGTCCTTCCACTGGCAGGGCGAGCTGAGTGAGCCGGTGCAGATTGTCCATCGTCAGGTCGAGCTGCCGTTGCAGGTGCTCGATGGCCAAGGCGTGGATCTGGAGGCACTTGCCGCTGCCGAGCGGCAGGCCTGTTCGCGCTTTGATCAGGCGCCATTGCTGCGTCTGCTCCTGCTGGAGCTGGGCGGCGGCAAGCAACACCTGATCTACACCAACCATCACATCCTGATGGACGGCTGGAGCAGCTCGCAGCTGATGAGCGAAGTGATGCAGCGCTATCACGGCCTGCAGCCGGCCCGTCAGCCTGGTCGTTATCGCGACTACATCGGCTGGCTGCAGCGCCAGGACGGCGCCGCCTGCGAAAGCTTCTGGCGCCAGCGCCTGACGGCCCTGGACGAGCCTACCCGGTTGGCCGGTAGCCTGGCCCGGGGTACGGGTGCGAGCGGTCATGGCGAGTTCCACCATGACTGGGACGAAGCCAACAGCAAGCGCCTGCAGGCGTTTGCCCGGCAACAGAAAGTCACCGTCAACACCCTGGTGCAAGCGGCCTGGCTGCTGCTGTTGCAGCGCTATACCGGCCAAGCCAGCGTAGCCTTTGGCGCCACGGTGGCCGGGCGGCCGGCAGAGCTGCCGGGGATCGAGCAGCAGGTCGGGCTGTTCATCAACACCTTGCCGGTCATTGCCACCCCGCAGGCAGGCCAGCGCGTCGGCGACTGGCTGCACAGCGTCCAGGCCGAAAACCTCGCCCTGCGTGAGTTCGAGCACACGCCGCTCAACGATATCCAGCGCTGGGCCGGCACCGGCGGCGAGGCACTGTTCGACAGCCTGCTGGTGTTCGACAACTATCCCGTGGCCGAGGCACTGGGCCAACAAGCCGAGAGTAGCGTGCGCTTTGGCGACGTCTCCAGCCGCGAACGGACCAACTACCCGCTGGCCGTGGCAGTTGCAGCCGAACGCCGCCTGAGTATCAGCTACGGCTACGACCGCGCAGCGTTTACCCGCGTCACCATCGAGCGTCTCAATGGCCATCTGTTGCAGCTGTTAGCCGCCTTCATGGTCGACGCCGAGCGCCCCTTGGCCAGCATCGAACTGCTGACCGAAGCGGAGCGCGCTGCGCTGTGCCATAACTGGCCACGCTTCGCCGAACCGCCGGTACACCTGGGCATTGGCGCCATGGCCAGGGCCTGGCCAGAGCGTCAGGCGCTGATTTTCAACGGCCAGCGCTTTAGCTATGGCGAGCTCGACCAGCGTGCCAACCGCCTGGCCCATGAGCTGATCGCCCGCGGCGTCGGCCAGGAGCTGCGGGTGGGCGTGGCGTTGCCGCGCAGTGACGGCTTGCTGGTGGCCTTGCTCGCCGTGCTCAAGGCCGGTGGCGCCTACGTGCCGCTGGACCTCAGCTATCCGCGAGAGCGTCTGGCGTACTTGATGGAAGATTCCGCCATCAGCCTGCTGCTGACCGTGGCGCCACAGCGCGCGCAACTGCCGATCCCGCCGGGGCTGGCGGTGCTTGAGCTGAACAACCTTGACCTCAGCCAGCACGCGAGCAGCACACCTGTCGTCGAGGTTGCACCCGAAAGCCTGGCCTACCTCATCTACACCTCAGGCTCCACCGGCCGCCCCAAAGGCGTCGCTGTCGCCCACGGCCCGCTGGCGATGCACTGTCGCAGCACCGGCGAGGCCTATCGCATGACGCCGGCCGATTGCGAACTGCACTTTCTCTCGTTCGCCTTCGACGGCGCTCATGAACGCTGGCTGACCGGCTTGCTGCATGGCAGCAGCATCCTCTTGCGCGACGACAGCCTGTGGACCCCGGAGCAGACCTGCGAGGCGCTGCGCGAGTACGGCGCGACCATGGCTGGGTTCCCGCCGGCCTATCTGCACCAGCTGGCCGAGCACGTGCAGCGGGTCGGCAATCCACCGCCGATGCGTCTGTACAGCTTTGGTGGCGATGCCATGCCGCAGGCCAGCTTCGAGCTGGTGCAGCAGGTGCTCAAGCCGAAGATGATGATCAACGGCTACGGCCCGACCGAAACCGTGGTCACGCCGATGGTCTGGCGCACTGATTTGAATGACGTCTGCAGCGCGGCCTATGCACCGATTGGCAGTTGCGTGGGCGAGCGCAGCGCGTACGTGCTCGACGCCGACCTCAACCTGTTGCCGGTCGGTGTGGCGGGTGAGTTGTACATCGGCGGCACCGGCCTTGCTCGCGGCTACCTCAACCGCCCTGGACAAAGTGCCGAGCGCTTCGTGCCCGATCCTTATGGCGAAGCCGGTGCGCGGTTGTACCGCACCGGCGATGTGGTGCGCCAGGACGAGGCGGGGGTATTCGAGTACCTCGGCCGCATCGACAACCAGGTCAAGATTCGCGGCTTCCGTATCGAACTAGGCGAGATCGAAGCGCGCCTGATGGGCTTTGCCGCCATCAGCGAAGCCGTGGTGCTGGCGCAGGAAACTGCCCAAGGGCGCAGGCTGGTGGCTTATCTGGTGGCCGCCGCTGGCCAACGCCAGGCGCATACCGATGCAGCCTTGCTCGAGCCGATCAAGGCCGAACTCAAGGCCGCGTTGCCCGATTACATGCTGCCCGCGCATTGGCTGCTGCTCGAGCAACTGCCGCTGACACCCAATGGAAAGCTCGACCGCAAGGCCTTGCCGCTGCCGACGGTTGACCACGCTGCGCGCAGCTACGTAGCGCCGCGCAATGACGTCGAAAGCACGCTGGCTGCGTTGTGGCAGGACGTGCTCAAGGTCGAGCAGGTTGGCGTCAGCGACAACTTCTTCGAACTCGGTGGCGACTCGATCATCTCGCTGCAACTGGTTGGCCGTGCGCGGCAGGCGTCGATTCGCTTTACGCCCAAAGACCTGTTCGAGCAGCAAACCATTCAGGCCTTGGCTGCCGTTGCCGAAGTGGGTGATGGCGAGCAGGTCGAACAAGGCCCGGTAACCGGCACGCAGGTGCTGCTGCCGGTGCAGCAGTGGTTCTTCGAGGAGCCGATCCCGAGCCGGCATCACTGGAACCAGTCGGTACTGCTCAAAGGCCGTGAGCCGTTGCAGGCAGCTGCGCTGGAGCAGGCGCTGCAGGCCTTGGTTGGACACCACGATGCGCTGCGTCTGGCGTTTGTCGAGCAAGCCGATGGCTGGCAGGCGCACTACCGTGACGTAGACGTTGCTCAGAGCCTGCTGTGGCAGGTCGAGGTGGCGGATACCGCTGAACTGGAAGCACGCTGCGAAGCTGCCCAGCGCAGTTTTGATCTGGCTGCCGGGCCGTTGTTGCGGGCAGTGCTGGCGACCTTGACTGATGGCAGCCAGCGCTTGTTGCTGGTGGTGCATCATCTGGTGGTCGACGGCGTGTCCTGGCGGGTGCTGTTCGAAGACTTGCAACAGGCCTACCAGCAAGCGCTGCAAAACCAGCCAGTGCAACTGCCGGCAAAATCCAGCGCCTATCAGCGCTGGGCCGAGCGCTTGCAAACTCATGCGCAGCGCGCCGACGCGCTGGCCGAACTGGATTACTGGTGCAGCCAGCTCAGCGGCGCGGTTACCGGTCTGCCCGGTGTTGCAGCCAACGCGATCGCCAGCGGCCTCGATGCCACCAGCGTGCACGCCAAGCTCGACACCGAACAGACCCGTCGCCTGTTGCAGGTGGCGCCGGCAGCCTATCGGACCCAGGTCAATGACCTGCTGCTCACCGCGTTGGCTCAGGTGGTCGGCCAGTGGACCGGCGCCGGCTCGACCTTGATCCAGCTCGAAGGCCATGGCCGCGAGGCGCTGTTTGGCGACATCGACCTCAGCCGCACAGTCGGCTGGTTCACCTCGGTGTTTCCGCTGAAGCTGACACCGGCTAACGATCCTGCAAGCTCTATCAAAGCCATCAAAGAACAACTGCGCGCCATCCCCGACAAAGGCTTGGGCTACGGCGTGCTGCGTTACCTCGGTTCGGCGGACACTCGTCGGCAACTGGCTGCGCTGCCGGTACCGCGCATCACCTTCAACTACCTCGGCCAGTTCGACGGCAGCTTCAGCCAGGATGATGCCTTGTTCAGCCCGGCCAGCGAAGCCCATGGCAGCGATTCCAGCGCTGAGGCGCCGCTGGGCAATTGGCTGTCGATCAGTGGCAAGGTGTATGACGGCCGTCTACGCCTGGACTGGAGTTTCAGCCAGACGATGTTCGACCCTGCGCCGATGCAGGCGTTGGCGGATGCCTATGTGCAGGCGCTGGCCGAGCTGATCGAACATTGCTGTGACGAGCGCCACGCCGGCGTCACCCCGTCCGACTTCCCTTTGGCCGGGCTTGCGCAGCCCCAGCTGGACGCACTTGGCGTCGCGCCTGCGGCCATCGAAGACATCTATCCGCTGGCGCCGATGCAACAGTACCTGTTGCAACATGAGCGGCATGAAGCTGTGGCGGGCGACTTCGTCAACCAGATGTGCATGGACCTCGATGGCGTCGACCCGGAGCGGCTGCGCCAGGCCTGGCAGGCGGCGATGGATCATCATCCGATCCTGCGTACCCGATTTGCCTGGGCGGCGCCGTTGGCTGCTCCGGTGCAGGTGGTGCATCGCCAGGTACGGTTGCCGTTGCGGCAGGTGGATGGTTGCGAACTGAGCACTGCTCAGCTTGAACAGTTGGCCAATGATGAGCGCCTGCGTGGGTTTGAACTGGATGCTGAGCCGTTGTTGCGGTTGGTGTTGATTCACCGCGGTGGCGCGCGCTATCGGCTGCTGTGTACCAATCACCATATTCTGCTGGATGGCTGGAGTGGTTTTCAGCTGTTCAACGATGTCCTGGCTGCCTATACCGGGCAGGCGCTGGTGCGCAGTGGTGGTGGCTATCGCGATTACATTGCCTGGCTGCAAAGCCGTGACCGTTCTGCCGATCAGCACTTCTGGCAAGGGCAACTGGCCTTGTTGCACACGCCGACCTTGCTGCAGCGCTGCGCCATCGGCCGCACTGCGGCAGCGGCAGGAGGGCATGGCGAGTTGGCCTACCGCTTTGACACACTGCAGACCGAGCAGGTTGCCAGTTTTGCCCGCCGGCAGAAAATCACCGTCAACACGCTAATGCAGGCCGCCTGGTTGTTGCTGCTACACCATCACACGGGTGAATCGACAGTCGCCTGCGGCGTGACCTTGTCTGGACGACCGCCGCACTTGCGCGATATCGAGCGGCAGTTGGGCCTGTATATCAACGATGTGCCGCTGGTGGCCGAAATAGATCGCCTACAAGGGCTGGGCGACTGGCTGCAGGATTTGCAGGCGCGCAACCTGCAAGTGCGCGAGCATGGCTATAACGCACCGGCTGAGATCGAAGGTTGGGCGGGTCTGGGCGGTGCTCTGGCGGATACCGTGATTGTCTTTGAGAACTATCCGGTCAGCGCCGCACAAGCGAGCGGTGACAGTCGCGGCTTGCGCTTGCAGGCCATGAATAGTGTCGAACAGGCCAATACCCCGCTGACGCTGTATGTGGAGCTGAAAGGCCAATTGCAGCTGCGCTTTGACTACCGACTGGATGCATTCGCTGAGGATGCGGTGGGTCTGCTCAACGAGCAATTGTTGCAGGTGCTGTGGCAGTTGGTGGATGGGCGAGTTGATCGCAACCTGGGGGAGGTATTGGGCAAACGACCGTTGGCGGCGTGATGGCTTGTCGTGAAGGGTGGAAAAAGGGGCACCGAAAGGTGCCTCTTTTTTTTGCGATGACTTATGGGCGGCACCCGTTAGCAGTAGCTCACTTGCGCTGCCTGAAGTCGTTGCGACCCAGCCGCTTGGCTTTGCGTAGAGACCTGAATGAGGGAGACTCGCATGGGTATATGCATTTTGCATGCATCTGTGCCAAACGGTATCATGCAGGTGAATTGCTCAGGTAGATAGGCCGCGAAAGAGGGGCGCGGCCTTTTTTTGAAGCACGTCAGGATAGACCAAAAATGGACACTCAATATTATCTTCGGCAATGTAAACGTGGGCTGCTCTATAGCGGCGTGTTTTTGATTAACTGGTATTGGCGTGATGCGTATCCCTTAGGTGCTAATGTCGTCTATACCTTGCTGGTAGTCGCCAGTTGCTTATTGTTTCCCTATGCTACTAAGTGTTTCGAGCAGCTTGCGCATGTTACGCGTACCTATAGCCTGTGGCATAGATGTTTTGGTGTCGAAACCCTCAGAAATAACGGATTTATTATGCTCTATCACGTCTTTTGTTTGGTCGTAGCGCTGCCAGTTGGCGGGCTGTATTTTCTCTGTGCGAGTGCGAGAAAAAGCTGACTCAATAAGGCAGCTTGTTCGATTAAGGTTTGAGAGACAAAACAAAATCGTTGAATTTCTTCATTTGCTTGTCATCAATTGTAGCGCTGACTACAGCCATTAGTACGGCGAAGGCTAGGATTCCAGCAGCCCCTGCCGGCATACCGATAGTCATACTAAAGGCGGCTGCTAACAGTATTCCTGCGAGCTTCCCTGCCACGAAAGTTTCGGTTGCCAGGAAAAAAGAATTCCAGTTATTGGTCTCGAAGCCTTCGACTGCAGCGGTATGTAAGACCTGTAAATCCATGACTAGGGCAGTAACGCCAAAACCTTTTGCAAAACGTGCAAGGTTCTCCGACATTTGTTTCTTGTCCATGGCCTTCAGCGCTGTGGTGATTGCAGCCCTATCTGCGGCGCCGAACTTCCTTTGAATGCCTTCCCGGTATTGGTCGAATGCCTTGATCGCCTGAGCTGCGGACCGGATGCGTTTACCCTGAGCAGCCTGTTCCAGTTCCCGAGCTTGCGAGGCCAGTTGCTTGCCGAATTTGTCTGTTACTTCGCCATAAAAGTCGACAACGAATTTGACCGCTGCCATGTGGTCGGCTTCAGCCTCAGCCTTGGCTTTCTCCTCGGTTAGACGTTTAGCTTCCGCCTCGCGTTGCTGTTGTGCTTTGACGCGTTCTTGAGCGAGACGCTTACTCATGGATTCGATTGCAGCATCCAGCCAAAGGACCTTGTGCGCTTCAGCGTACGACAAGCCGTATTCCGTCTGAATGCGCAGTGCCATGGCCATGTAGCCACGAGGATGGCCTGCTACTCTAAGTTTGCTCGCTTTGACCTTCATCGAAATCGTAAGGGGATTGCTGCCAAAAAAAGCATTAGCTTTTTCCAGTGCAACTGCTCGGTCTTCACCCAGACTTGTAATAAGTTTTTCTATTTTTACAGTATTACTGGCTGCATTTGCTGTGGTGGCGCCTACGGCGGTAAGTTGATTGCTCAGGTGTTGGTCGAGACCTTTCGAGGTCTCGGCAAAGGTTTTTTTCACCTCTGCTTCTATACGGCCGATTTCTTTCGCCAAGCCTCTGTTTGCATCTTGAAGCTCATATTTTGCATAAGCCATGTGTGTAGACGCTTGAGAACCGCCGAATTGGAAAGAATGTACATTGAATCCGATCCCATAAGGATCATTGCCAGCGGGAGGCTGTGCACCGACAAAGGTTGCTGGGAGATTGATTTGCATAGGGTGATATTCCTCGCTGTACTAGATGGCGGAGCAGTTTTGCTCCGGCCTGCTTTTCAAGCAGGTGAAATCACTCTATATGCATAAATGCATTATATCAAGCATAAAATGCATAGATGCATTCCGCGCGCTAGCGCAACCCCTTGGAAGGTTGTGGGAGAGGGGGCAGGTGCTTGCTCGCTGGCTTAGGCGTGCATGGATCTCGCTGCCCTGCAAAACGCATGGCAACAAAAAGCCCCCGCCGGAATCCCGGTGGGGGCTTTGAACTCGCGAGACTGCGAGTCAGATCAGAAGCTGTACTTCACATTGAACATCACGTTGCGCGGTGCACCCCAGAAGGTCGTGCCGTAGTTACCAATGCCGCTGTAATAATGCTTGTCGAACAGGTTATTGACGTTGACCGTGGTCTTCAGGTCCTTGCTGACATCATACCCAGCCACCAGGCCCACCAGGGTGTAAGCCTTCTGCTCAAACTTGGCAGTAGGATCGCTGACGGTGTACCAGTCGCCCGGCAGGAAATAGGTCCCGCTCTGCCAGTACACGTTACCGCCCACCGTGACCTTGTTCAGATCGCCGGGCAGGCGATAGTTGGTCGCTACCTTGAACATATGCTGAGGCTGATTGGCCGCAACGCGACGGTCATCCGCATCATGCGATTCGGCAAAGGTGTAGCCCCCCTGCACCTGCAGGCCTTCCAATACCTGTCCCGCAACCTCCAGCTCCACACCACGGGTCGTCACGCCTTGAACGGCTCGGTACGCCCCGCCATTATCGCCAGCAATCGCTTCTGCGAAGTTATCTTGCTGGAGCTCAAACAGGGCCATGCTGGCATTCAGGCGGTCATTCAGGTACGCGCCTTTGATGCCGATCTCGTAGCTCTGCCCGGTCAGCGGGTCCAGTGCAGTGCCGCTCGGAGTCAAGTTGAAGGGTTGCGGTTTGAAGACGTCGGTGTAGCTGGCATAGACCGTGTGATGATCGTCCAGGTCGTAGGTCAGGCCGGCATACGGCACAACTTCCCCGGAAACCGAAGCCTTCGGGTCCTCAGGGTTAAACGTTGCAAAGACGTTCTGGTTACGCCATTTGTAATCAACCACGCGCGCGCCGAGGATCAGCGAAAGTTGGTCGGTCGGCTTGAGAATGGTGGAAGCAAACGCTACTTTTTGACGCGATTCGATATCGAACTTGAGCCACCAGTCGTAGGCATCAGGTTTGGACGCATTGTTGTCCCAGTCAAATACATCGTCCACGGTAGCATCCGTGTTGCCGTCGAACCGCGTAGACACCGAGCGGGTGTGAGCGATGCTGTAACCAAACACTGCCTCATGCGTCCTGCCGCCCAATGTGAACGGACCACGGGCATAGATATCCAGACCTTTTTCCTTGGTCGTGGTATTGAATTTCGAGGCACCGCCTTGATAGAAACCGTGCTGAGCGCTGTTATCCAGGTTCACCGGTGCGCTGGTCAGGCCGGAAATGAGCTCGCGTGAACTGTACTTCCTGCCACTGATTTGGGTTTTCAGCTCCCATCCGTTGGAAAAATCATGGCTGATCTCCGCGAAGGCACGTTGAGTTTCCTGGTTGCGCCATGCCCATTTATCGGCAGCGTTCATGTCCCGATCGAACTTGATTGTTTGGCCATTCACGTAGAAGGCGGGCAACGCACCAGTTGTCGAACCGTTATGCTGATCCTTTTGGGTGTCGTAACCCACGGTCAGCATGGTGTCATCGTTCAGATCAGCTTCAACAACGCCGTAGAAGATGTACTGATCACCTTCCAGGTAATCGATGTAGCTCTTGTTGGTCTGGGCCCCGGCAACCATCCGCCCGCGGATGTTCTTGTTTTCAGTCAGTGGTCCAGACAGATCCAGATCAGTGGTGTATTTATCCCACGAGCCTGCGCCAGCACCGACTTGCCCCTTGAATTCGCTGGTCGGACGTTTGCGTACCAGATTGACGACTCCAGATGGGTACCCAGCACCGTTGACCAATCCGGTAGCGCCCTTCAGGACTTCAACGCGGTCGTAGATGATGGTGTTACCAATGCTGTAGTTGTCCCGCAGCGAGCCACCGTCGGAAGACAAGCTCGGCACACCATCAAACTGAAAGTTCTCCAGCTGAAAGCCCCGCGAGTAAAAGCTGTACGCCTCCGAACTCTCCTGGTTTACGGTAATCCCCGGCGTCTGCTTGAGCACATCGGAAACACTCTGCAGGTTCTGATCATCCATCTGCTGGCGGGTCACCACACTGACCGACTGCGGCGTTTTGCGCAGGCTCAGGGGCAAGCGCGTAGCCGCTGCGGTTTCACCGGTGGTGTACGAACCTGTTCCTTCGGTGGTGATCCCCAACGCCGCCCCGGAAATGTTCGTTGCACCCAACTGCATCGCCGCATCATCCGCCGCCCGCGGAGCGCCAAGGGTGACGACGTTGCCCTGCACGCTGTAGCTGACGCCAGTGCCCTGCAGCAGTCGCGCCAGTGCTTGTTCAGGCGACAGGCGACCGGCTACTGCTGCGCTGCGGCGGCCTTGCACGGTGTCCTGGCTGAACAGGATCTGCAGGTCGGTCTGCTTGCCGAAGCTGAGCAGCGCGCTACTCAGCGGCTGCGCCGGAATGTCGAAAGCCAGGTCCTGCGCCTGAGCGACTGTTGCGTAGGGCAGGGCCAGGGCCAGGCCAAGAGCGCTCATGCTCAACGATGGGCGCAAGGCATGGCGCAGAAGCAGTGCTTTTCCTAGTGGGGTGAGGCGGTGTGGTGCTGGCATTGTGTCGGCTCTTATATATGGCGTAAGTGTTAATGAGATTGCGTCTCAACTTACAATGGAACGCATGACCCGCTGAAAACCGGAAAAGTTTTTTTCAGGCCGGCTCCAGATCGCTGCGCACCTTGCCCGAATCCATCCGTACCAGCTGGTCGGCCACATCGAAATAACGGTCGTCGTGGGAGATGACGATGATGGTTTTGCCCAGCCGTTTCAGGTCCGGCAGCAGCTCGGTGTAGAAGATGCGGCGGAAGGTCGGGTCCTGGTCGGCGGCCCATTCGTCGAACACCAGCACCGGCCGCCCTTCGATCCAGGCATTGACCAGCGCAAGGCGCTTGCGCTGGCCAGTGGAGAGGTCGGTGGTGGTGAACGCGCCGTCGCGGATGCTGACCTTGTGGGCGATTTCCAGGCGTTCCAGATAACGGGCAGCGTCTGCCGGCAGGTCGCCGTCGCCCTGGACCAGGTCGTCGAACAGGTAGTAGTCGGCGAAGATGGTGGTGAACAACTGGCGGTAGTCATCGCGGTTTTGTGCCGTTACTGCCTGGCCGTTCAGGCGTATTTCGCCTTGCTGCGGCTCATACAGGCCCAGCAGCAGTTTGATCAGGGTGGTCTTGCCGCAGCCGTTTTCGCCAACGATGAAGACGATGTCGCCCTGGCGGATCTTCAGGTTGACCGGCCCGAGGGCAAACGGCGTAGCGCCGTCAACTACCGGGAAGGCATAGCGCACGTCGCGCAGTTCCAGCTCGTGCACCGCTTGCGCGGGCTTGGCCGGGGCGTCGAGCAGCAGATGTGGCTCCGGCGAGGAAAACGTCTCGGACAGCTCGGCAATGCGCCGGAAGGCAATTTGCGCGCGGCTGACGATCGGCAGGTTGGCAATCAACTGCTCGAGTGGGCCTTTCATGTACAGCAGCACCAACACAAAGCCGCTCATCACCGCCTTGTTGCTGTCTGGCCAGTAGGCCTGCATGGCCAAGGCCAGGCCGATAACCACGAAGAACAGCATCGAGCCAAAGGTCTTGGCGACGATGAAGATGTTCACCGACTCGATTTGCTTGCGGCAGATCAGCGAAGCGCTTTCACGGATGCGCTGGGTGAACATGCGCTGGCGGCGCGGGCGGTGAATGCGCAGTTCCTTGGCGCCATCGGCAATCGCGCGGTAGTGCTTTTGCAGGTTGTCTTCTTCATCACGTGCTTCGAGAAAGCCTTTCAGGCCTTTGTTCTGGGCGACGAACTGCGCGGTGCAGCCGATGGCAATGGCCACCAGCATCATCAGGAACATCGGCCACGACAGCATGGCCAGATAGCCCAGGCAGCCGAGGGTGACGGTCAGCGAGATGGCCAGCGGAGCAAACACGAAAGCGAAGTCGCTGATGGTGTCGATATCGTGGGTCAGCACCGGGATCAGGCGGTGGCTGCGGTAGCGTTCGATCTGCGCAATCGGTGCGCTGAGGACCTTTTCGCCCAACTCCAGGCGCAGGCGGCTGATGATGTACTGGCCGACGCGGTTGCTGCTCATGTCCGACAGGATCGAGCAGCACAGCGCCAGCAGACACAGGCCGGCGAAGGCGGCGACGACGTTGCCGGTCAAGCCAGCCTCGCTGTTGAGGGCGTTGTTGATGGTGGCCAGCAACACCGTAATCGACAACCCACCGACCATGCCCAGCACGATGGACACAGTCACGAGGGGCCAGAACGGCTTGAGCAGGCGCAACAGGTCGGCGAAGGCGCTGCGGCTGCGTGGAGGGCTGATCATGGAAACTCCTGAGTCGAACGGCGAGAAAAAGACAGATAGCCGTGCGCGCAAGGCTGGCGTATCCCTGCAGAGAGGACGAAGCGGGAGGAGGGGGATTTAGCGAGGAGAGAGGGGAGGGTGAGCTGCTCGCGCAAATGGTGGTCAGAAATGTCCACCACTCGCAGAGCAGCTCAGGTTGAAGCCAGTTCAGATAGCCGTTACGGCTCGGTTACGCGCTGTTTTTCACTCGCATGCTTAGGTGCAGACTTGGTTTCCTGAACGACGATGTAAAACTCCTCGCCATGCTTCACCGCGCCGTACAGCACTGCCTTTTCGATCAGTTCGCTGGCACGCACGTGACGCAGCATCATCGGATCCCTGCGCAGGTCGCGATACAGCGCCACGCACAGCAATACCATCACGATCACGAAGGGCAGGGCCACGACGATAGTCAGGTTCTGCAGGCCGGTAAGGGCCGCGCCGGGATTCGCCGGGTCGCCAATTGCGAGCATGATCGCCGCAACGGTGCCGGTCAGGCCGCCCCAGAAAATCACCGTGGACCGCGACGGTGTCGTCGTCCCGCGCTCCGATAGCGTGCCCATCACCAGCGAAGCAGCGTCCGCCCCGGACACGAAGAAAATCGCCACCAGCACCATGACCAACACCGACGTCAGGCTTGCCAGCGGGTATCCGTCCAGAAGCTGGTAAAGCGCGGTGTTGCTGTTGACCACGCCGTCCACCAGCAGCAGGCTGCCCTCGCGCACTGCATCGATGCTTGCACCGCCGAACAAGGTGAACCAGATCAGGCTGACCAGGCTTGGCACCAGCAGCACGCCGCTGACGAACTGGCGGATGGTCCGGCCGCGACTGATGCGGGCGATGAACATGCCGACAAAAGGCGTCCAGGAAATCCACCATGCCCAGTAAAACACGGTCCAGCTGGCCAGCCAGCTGTCCATCTGCGGGCCGCCACTGGCGCTGGTACGCGCCATCATTTCCGGTAGCAACTTGATGTAGACACCGATAGAGGTCGGCAGCAGGTTCAACATCAATAACGTCGGGCCGACCAGGAATACGAACACGGCCAAGGCAAGTGCCAGGATCATGTTGACGTTGGACAGCCACTTGATGCCTTTGCCAATCCCGGACACCGCAGAGGCAACAAAGGCGATGGTCAGCACGGTCACGATGGCGAGGTAAAAGATTTTGCCAGGGTGTTCGATCCAGCCGTTGTATTCCAGGCCGCCGGCGATCTGCAGCGCCCCAAGCCCCAGTGAAGCGGCAGAGCCAAACAAGGTGGCGAAAATGGCCATCATGTCGATTACCCGCCCAAGCGGCCCGTTGGCATGCTTGCCGATCAGGGGACGAAATGCATTCGAAACCAGCTGCGAGCGGCCACGCCGAAACGTACCGTAAGCAATCGCCAGGCCTACAATGGCGTACATCGCCCACGGGTGCAGCGTCCAGTGGAACAGGGTGGTAGCCATCGCCACCTGCATCGCTTCGTTGGACTGGGGAGCCGCAGAGCCGGGAGGTGGCGTCATGTAGTGAGACAGCGGCTCAGCGACGCCGAAAAACATCAGGCCGATGCCCATGCCGGCACTGAACATCATCGCGACCCACGACACGGTCCGAAACTCGGGCACCTCGCCGTCACGTCCGAGTGGGATCCTGCCGTACCGGCTCGCCGCCAGCCAGAGCACGAAAATCACGAACAGTGTCGAGGTCAGCACGAAGAACCAGCCGAAATTGATGATGACCCAGGATTGCGCCGCTGATGCGCTGGCGGCAAGAGTCAACTGGCTGAGGAAGCCCCACAGGATGAAGGCGATTGCGGTGATGCTGGTAATGCCGAACACGATCCAGTCGATCTTGCCTTCTAGATGCCGATCTTGCCGCGCTTCTTCCGTTTTGGAGGGGTCGGTTACGCCGAGTGCGAGGGTTTCAGCGTTGTTTTCCATTGCCATAAATTAACTACCCACCTTGAAATTTTGCAGGTCTTTGTTCTTGTTTTCTCGGTAACGCTGCAAACAGTCCGACGTCAGTACGCACTGGAGGCCCGCCGATTATCCATTTCCTGTTCACGCCGCCTGTTCTGATAGCGTCCATGCGCAATCCTTTTGACGACTTGCGACAACTGCGCAGGGGGAATCTGGTGCAGGGCAACGGCGGGAGACGGACGGTCAGGCGGGCGTTTGCCCAGAGGAGAGGCGGGGATTCAACGGGGGAGGTGGCGGGCAGCCGGTTGCTTAGCGGGTTCGGCCTGATGGCAGGCCAAACCCTCTAACGACGCAGATTCAGAGGCTGCGTTCGAAGAAGTATTCACGCTCAAGACGCAGCAAGGCGGCCTTCTTGTGCACGAACTGGATGTCTTTCAAGTGGCCGAAGCCCTGCGACTTGAGAAATTCGATCTGGCGCGTGTGATCGATGCGCGGCTCGCCAAGAATGCGCTGAGTACGCGGGTCATCCAGGTACATGTAATGCATCAGCGAGTTGAACCAGGCCTTGAGCTTGCCTACCCCCTGGTGCTTGCTCTCACCGACCACCACATGCCAGCCGCGGTCGTAGTCGGCCACGTCATAGAACGGCGCGATGCGGTCTTCCTTGCACCAGTACACCTCGAAGTAGGCGAACGGCTCATCGTCGAAGCAGCCGATCAGCGGATGCACGCGCGGGTCGTCGAGCATCTCGCGCAGGTAGGCGGCGTGCTCTTCGAGGCTGCCGGTCTGCTCCCAGAAGTACGCCACCTGTTCCAGGTTCATCCAGCGGTTGAAGGCTTCGAGGTCGCGGTCGGGGTCGATGGTGCGCAGGCTGAAGGTGCTGTTCAGGCCCGGCAGGTGGCGCCGATAGACTTCGCCGGCAGGGATGGGCGGGCGCTGCGGATGGCGTTTTTCGCCACTGAAGCAGTAATGCAGGGTGGTGTGCATGCTGGCGGGCGCGGTCAGCCACGGCAGCGGGTTCTGCCAGAAGGTGGCGCGGCGGCACTGCAACTCCAGACTGCCATCTGCACTGGGCAGCTGCGTGTCGAACACGCCCTGGCGGATTGCCGCAACGGCGAATGCCTGCGGGGCTTTGAGGTTGATGCTGAGCACCGCGGATTTTTTGCGATAGGCAAAGTGGCTGCCGATCACTGCCAGCAAGGCGGTGGCGGGGTAATGCGCGGGCAGCGGGCTGTCGATCAGCACGCGCTCGCCGTCGAAACGGTAGCTGAGCGCGGGCAGGTCGCCGACCTGCAGCACGCCCTCGGCGGTGTCGCCGTGAGTGCTGGCGCGGCGGCCATCAGGCAAGGTCAGGCTGAACAGTGGTGCGGGCATGGCAGGGCTCCCTCGGGGCACGGGTGGGGTGGCGGTCACAGTTCGCGGGCAACGCGAAAGCTCAGCCAGTCGCCGCGGTCGGACGGGATGGTGGCGTTGCGGTTGCCGGAGCGGGAGAAGATCGGCGGCTCGATCCAGTCGTTGCCGCGCATCGACAGCACCTTGCAGCCAGGTTCGGTCCAGGCGCTGCCGTCGTTGGGTGCGCCTTCATAGCTGTCGCGGTAGCAGTCAGGGGTGAATTCGGAAACGTTGCCGTGCATGTCATAGACGCCAAAGGCGTTGGGCTTGAAACTGCCGGCCGGGGCGATATTGGCAAAGCCGTCGGCTGGGCCGTAGGTGTTGGCATTGAGGGCGATGCTGTATTCCTTGTCCGGGTCCAGCGGGAACGGGAACGGGCCTTTGCTGCCGCCGCGGGCGGCGTATTCACGCAGGGCTTCGCTGGGCATGAAGTACTGCTTGCCGGTCTTTTTCGACAGCCATTGGATGTACGCCTGGGCTTCGTTGAAGTCCAGGCACACCGCCGGGTTGCGCGCTTCGTACTTGTAGCGTGGGATGCCGGCGATGCACTGGCGGCCTTCGCGGTCATCACCGCTGGGCATGCGATAGCCGCTGGCGCGCAGGTAAACATCCCACTCGCCTTTGAGTACCTGGAAGCGGCTGATGGCGATCGGGCGCTTGAAGGTCACCTCATGCTGCGGGCCTTCATCGGGCTGGCGGCCGACTTCACCCTCGGCGGTGCCCATGCTGAAGCTGCCTGCGGGCAGTACCACCAGCTCTGGGCAGTCCTTGCAGTCACGGATCACCGTGCCGGGCGCTGCGGCCTGGGCGCCGCTGCTGAGCAGCATGCCGGCGGCGAGCGCCAGGGTCAGTCCGTGCAGGCGGGCGAGGGTAGGGCGCGAGGTGGGCTGGGACATGGCAATTCTCGTTGGCGAATACATGGGTTACACCGTTTTGCGCAGCAGGGCGACAAAGCGTTCGAGCTGGGCTTCGTCGTTGAGCAGGCCCGGCGCGGTGCGGATCACCGGGCCGACGTCGCGGTACACCGCATCGACCATGGCTTTGTTTTTCTGCAGGTAGGCGGCGACCTCGTCGCAGTCGCGATCCTTGACCCGGAAGAAGCAGAAACCGGCGGAAAGCGTCGGGCTGCGGGGGGTTACCAGCTCGACCCCTCGCACCGTCGACAGCTGCTGCTTGAGGTAGCTGTTGAGTTGATGGATGCGCGCCTGGATGTCGGCCTTGCCCAATTGCAGGTGCAACTTGAAGGCTTCATCCAGCGCCCAGCGGTGCTCGAATGCGTGGTAGCCACCGGGGGTAAAGGTGGTGGCAAAGTCGGTGTCTTCGGAGAAGGTTGGCACCATTGGCGTCAGGTGTTCGACCTTGGCGCTGCGGGCGCAGACGATGCCGGTGCCACGTGGGCCGAACAACCATTTGTGAGTGCCGGCGATGAAGAAGTCGCAGTCCATGCTCGGCACGTCGAGGTCTTCCACGCCAAGGCCATGCACGCCGTCGATCACATACAGGATGCGGTCCTGTTCGGCGCGGTCGCGGTTGGCCTCGCGCACCAAGGCGCCGATACGCGCAACCGGCAGTTTGACGCCGCTGCCCGACTGCACCCAGGTCATGCCCAGCACGCGTGTCTGCGGGCGGATGGCCTGGCGGATATTGCCGAGAATTTCGTCTTCGCTGACCAACGCCGGGTCTTTGAACAGGGTGATGCGGCGCACCTGGGTGCCTTGCTTGCGGGTGCGCAGGTCGAGGCTGGTCTCGGCTGAATAGTGCTCGTGCACGGTGGTCAGGATCTCTTGATCCGGGCGTACCTGGATGCCGCCGTAGACCATCGCCAGGCCTTCGGTGGTGCTGCCGGTGAGGGCGATCTGGGCCGGGCTCACCTTCAGGTATTCAGCGGCGGCGCGGCGGACCTGGCCCTCGCGCTTCCAGGTTTCCTGCAGGTCCCAGTCCATTGCCAGGGCCGGATTGCGGTCGATCTGTGCGCGGTAACGGGCGATTGCCTCGCGGACTGGGCGCGGCTGCGAGGTGACGAGGAAGTTGGACAGGTGCAGGTAGCTTGGGTCCTGTTCGAACAGCTGTTGCAGGTCACGCCATTTGTCGCCGCTGGCGCTGGTCGCAGGATTTTCCGTAGCCGTAGCCAGCGCGTATTGGCCCAGCGGCAACGTGGCGGCGAGCACCCCGGCCTGCTTGAGAAAGGTGCGCCGCGGATTCATGGCTGTGCCTCCACGACAGAGCTGGCCGATTGCAGGCTGGCGACCGGTTGCGCCGCTTTTTGCACCTGCGCCCAGACGCGCATGAAGTTGCCGCCCCAGAGCTTGGCGATATCGGCCTCTGAGTAACCGCGGGCGATCAGCTCGGCAGTGACGTTGCGGACCTCGCCGACGTTATCCCAGCCTTGCACACCGCCGCCTTCATTGAAGTCCGAGCTGATGCCGACGTGATCGATGCCGACCTTGGCCACCGTGTAGTCGATGGCCGCGACAAAATCCTGCAACGTGGCCTTGGGCTCGTCTTCGAGAATGCCGTACAGCGCGCCTGCGTACTCGCCGAAGCGCTGCTCGGGCCAGCCGGCAATGATCGGATCGCCAGGCATCAGGGCCATGGCCAGGTCTTGCAGGGGCGGCAGGTCGAAGCGCTGGCGCAGCGCGTTGAGTTTGTCGCGGGTGCCCTGGGTCAGCGGTTTCAGGTATTGCGAAAACGCCACTACCTGGACCACGCCGCCACTGTCCTTGATCAGTTGCAGCTCGCGGTCGCTGAGGTTGCGCGGGATGTCCACTAACGCCCGCGGCGCCGAATGAGAAGCTACCAGCGGTGCGCGGCTGAGCTGGGCGACCTGCTCCAGCGCTGGAGTCGACATCTGCGACACATCGATGATCACGCCCAGGTCATTGAGCCGCTGCACGGCCTGCTTGCCGATCGCCGACAGGCCGCCGAGTGCATCCGGGGTGTCGTTGAAAAACGGCATCGGCCGCGAAGAGTCGGCCCAGGCATTGTTGCCGATATAGCTGAAGCCGAACATGCGCATGCCGCGCGCAGCCCAGGTGTCGAGCAGATCGATGTCATTACCCAGTGGGTAGGCATTGAGCATGCTCAGAAAGATCACGAACTTGCCTTCGCCGTGCAGACGGCGGAAGTCGTCGGGGCTGTAGGCGATGGCGACCTGATTGGGGAAGTCGCGGACCAGGCCGGTGATGATCCGGTACCGCACTTCCTGCTGGTGGCGCGCTTCATCGACAAAGGCGGCGGTTGGCTTGTGCGGCGCGTTGTCGCCGTTCCACATCTCTGGCCAGCCGAACAGGTTCAGCGCGGCACCGGACAGCCGACCGCGGTTGAGCTTGACCAGATCGAACTGGCCCGCGCCGTCCTTATCGAACTCGTTGCCGGCGCTGGCGTAGTCCAGCGGCAGGCTGATATGACTGTCAAAGGTGAGCATGTATTCATGCAGCGCGTCCGCCTGCTGGGTCACCTCGGCGGGGTAGCCGCGGTTGCTCCAGTGGTCCCAGGCCAGGTAGCCGCCGCCACCCAGCGCCAGCAGCAGGGGCAGGCCCAGGTACAGCGCCTTGTTGCGCAATCGTATGTTCATTGCCATCTCGGATCAGGGTGGTAACCGGGCGTGGCTCAAGCCACACGCTATGAGGGGAAGGACGTGTGGCCACGGGGAAAAATTAATCGCCTGGCGGCAATCGGCTATGCTCAAACAGGGCGTAGGCATTTTCCGTAGGTGCTGTCGTCCTGATCTGCGAAGGTATTGGAAATCGGCAGTTACGCTTGAGCCAAGCGGGTGTTGGATGACTTGGTTTAGGCTCGCCGGCAGGATCTTTCTCCCCGATCTGTAGTCTTTGGTTCATCGAGAGAATAAGGAGATGTGCATGCTTGTCCGGTCATTGACCCTCGCCACGTTGCTAGCCGTAGCTGGCCCTTTGCTTGCCGCCGACAGCGATGCGCCGTTGGCCAAGGAGCTGGGCAAGGCCAGGCCGTTGGTGGTGATTGCCCCCAGCCCAGCTGATCCGACCTTGCGTGGCCTTAACGAGGCACTGAATGAATCGGCGACCAAAAAGGCCTTTGAAGAGCGCCAGTTGGTGCTCTACAGCGTTGCTGGCCTAGCGGGTACGCGCGAGGGGAAAAACCTCGAGCAGCAGACCACCATGGCCCTGATTCGCGAACTGAAACTGGGTGCGAGCAAAGGCACCAAGGTCATTCTGGTGGGCAAAGACGGCGAGTTTCATGTGTTGAAGGATGACGACAGCGGCGAAAAGCTTGATCCGCAGGTGATCTTCAAGGCGGTGGACGAGTTGCCTGCCAGCGAGAAGGCTGCTGCGGTTGCGGCACCGGTTGCGGCAGCTGCTCCGGAGCCCAAGGGTAAGGAGGCCAAGAACGTCAAGCCAGCCAAGCCAGCCAAGCCAGCGGCGCCACCCAAGCCGCTGGAGGATTGAGCGCAAAGAAAGGTATACACGCGGTACCAAGCTGTCTCACCGGACGCCAGCCGGCCGAAAAGGGTTGCGTAGCGGTCCATCTGCCCGCGTGTATCACTCTGTATCCACACCTATTCCTGATCCACTCCCATACAAAAGCACCGCAGTGCCGATACATCACCGACACACCACTGCGGCTCAATAGCTCCACTACCAACCGCAAGTGGAGCACCACCATGAAACAGTCGAAAAACACCCTTGGCCTGTTTGGCGCAGCTGTCGTCGGCAGCCTGTTGCTGGGCAATAGTGCCTTCGCCGTCGAACCGATGAGCCAGGGTTATCAACTGGCCGCCGCCAAGACCGACGCGGAAGGCAAATGCGGCGAAGGCAAGTGCGGCGGCAGTGAGAAGGCTGGCAAAGCCGAAGGCAAATGCGGCGGTGATGCCAAAGCCGGCAAGGCCGAAGGCAAGTGCGGTGAGGGCAAATGCGGTGCCAGCGAGAAACAGGCAGGCAAAGCCAAGTCCTGACCGCCAACGTCCGCAGGCCTCGACCCTCGGTATGGATCAGGCCTGCGGCACTTGCCCGGAGTGCCAAGCATGAACAACCCGCATCTGCGCACCGGTCTCGGCCTGCGTCGCGGCCTGCTAGCCGAATTGCTGACGATGCCCCAGGGGGCGGTAGACTTTCTCGAATGCGCCCCGGAAAACTGGATCGGTGTCGGTGGCAGCCATGGCCGCAGCCTGGCCCAGCTGGCTGAACGCTTTGCCATCAGTTGCCATGGGCTATCGCTGTCACTTGGCGGCATCGCGCCGCTGGACCGAACCTTGCTGACCAGCACCCGGCAGTTTCTGGATCGCTTTGAGGTCCGGCACTATAGCGAACACCTCAGCTATTGCAGCGATGACGGTCACCTCTACGACCTGTTACCGATACCCTTCACCGATGAAGCCGTGCGCCACGTCGCCGCGCGCATTCGTCAGGCTCAGGAGCAGTTGGGCAGGCGAATCGCGGTCGAAAACATCAGCTACTACGCCGCGCCTTACCAGGCCATGAGTGAACTGGCGTTTATCCGCGCGGTGCTGGACGAGGCTGACTGCGATCTGCTGCTGGATATCAACAATGTCTACGTCAATGCCTGCAATCATCGCTATGACCCCTTCGACTTTCTTCACGGTTTGCCCCGCGAGCGGGTCACTGCCATGCACGTGGCGGGTCACTATGACGAAGCCCCCGACCTCAAGGTCGACACTCACGGCGCGCCGGTGAAAGAGCCCGTCTGGGGCTTGTACGCAGTGGCCTGCGAGCGCTTTGGCGTGCAGCCGACGGTTCTTGAACGCGATTTCAACTACCCGCCATTGGCCGAGCTTCTGGCCGAAACGGCGCGCATTGCGATGGCGCAGCAGGCTAGTGTGAGGTGTGCAGCATGAACCTGCATCAACAGCAACTGCAGATGGCCAGCTACGTGCGCGACCCGGTCCGCAACCCGCCGCCGGCCGATATCGAGGCTCGGCGCCTGCGGGTCTATCGCGAGCTGTTCTCTAGCAGCATCGAAGGGCTGCTGGCAGCCAGTTTCCCGGTGATGCGAGCAACCCTGGGCGAGCTGGTCTGGCACGCGAGAGTGCGTGATTTCTATGCCGCTTACCGTAGCCCGACGCCGCTGTTTACCGAGATCGGGGGGGCATTCATCGATTACTTGCACGAGGCTGATCTGGACGCCCCGTGGCAATTGGAACTGGCCCATTACGAATGGATCGAAGCGCAGCTTTTCCTGAGCGCTGATGAGGCCTTCACCCAGCTGGATACAGCCGATCTGCTGGAGGGCGAGCCAACACTGTCGTGCCTGGCGCGGATCTTGGCGTACCGCTGGCCGGTCGATCGGATCGGCCCCGGCTATCAGCCTTCAGCGCCACCTGCATCGCCAACCTTGTTGCTGGTTTATCGCGATCAGCACCTGCAGGTGCGTTTCGCCCGGCTCACCCCAATGGCCTACCAGTTACTGGCCGGGCTCAACGGCAGCGGGCGGCAGCGCTTGCAGGCGCTGGGCGACGAGCAGGTTCAGGCGCAGGGCTTGGCGCTGCTCGAAGACCTGCACGCGCAGCAGCTTGTCATCGCCGTAAATTACCTGGCGGGTGCCTCGGCCTGAGCCTCGGCGGATTTCTTCGCCGGCGGCTTCAACCGGGTTACACCCAACAGCACCAGTGCCATGCCCGCCACCTGATATAGTGAAATCTGCTCACTGAGAATCGCCCACGACGCCAGCACCGTCAGTACCGGACCGAGGTTGCCGACAGCCGCCGTCTGGGTAGGCCCCAGGCGCTGAATCGCCAGGGCCAGCCAGTAGATCGGCAGCACCGTGGAGAATACTGCCATAAGTCCAGCATTGGCCCACACCGCAGCCGGCAACTGCGCCAGCTGGCTTACATCCGCCACCAGCAGGTAGTGGGCCAGCACCATCAAACTTGAAGCCGTGCCGCACAACCCGGCCAGGCGCATAGAGCCCATTCGCTTGAGCAGCATGCCGGTGCCGCAGTAATACATCGCGTAAGTGACCGCGCTGGCAAACACCCACAACGAGCCGACAATGATCTGCTGGCCTGCGCTGGCACTGCTGACATCGTGCACGAATGCGATGCCCAGGCCGAGATAGCACAGCCCCATCGCCGACATCGTGCGCAGGTTGGGCCGTTCACGCAGGGCGACGGCCTGGATAAGCAGTACCAAGGTGGGGTAGGTGAACAGGATCAGCCGCTCAAGCCCCGCGCTGATGTACTGCAGGCCATAAAAGTCGAACCAGCTGGCCAGGTAGTACCCAAGCAGCCCCAACACTGCCACCCGCAACCCATCGGCCACCGTCAACCGTTCGCCACCCTGGCGTTGGCTGAGCCAAAGCAACCAGACAAACAGCGGCAGGGCCAGCGCCATGCGCATCGCCAGCAGGGTAATTGCATCCACTGCAGCTGCGGCGTAGGCGAGTTTGACGAAGATCGCCTTGAAGCTGAAGCCCAGTGCCGCGAGCACTGCAAACAGGCTGCCGTTATCAATCTGGCGTTTGAGCATGGCGTGTAAGCGAGGCATGGCGAATCCGGAAACAATTGGTAAGGTTTATTCTGCGCATAACGCGGCGCACTGTAGAATCGCTATTTAGCGAACAAGGCTTTCGTTTTTGGAGAAGACACGATGCACTTCGACCTTGCTGATCTGCGTCTGATCGCGGCGATCGCCAGCAGCGGAAGCCTGAGTAAAGCCGCGGCTACCTTTCCGGTAGCAATCTCGGCTGCCAGCAACCGCCTGCGTCTGTTCGAGCAGCGCAGCGGTTTGACCTTGTTCAGCCGCCGCGCCGACGGTATGCAACTGACGCCCTCCGGGCGGCTGGTGCTGGAAGCCGCCCGTGGCGTGCTCGGCGAGGCAAGCAAGCTGCAGGCGACCCTGCACGAACTGGCCGGGCAACGCCGAATCACCCTGCATCTGGCCGCATCGACGGTGACCAACAGCACGTTGCTGCCGGCGGTGCTGGGGCCGTTCCTGGCGGACTACCCGCAGGTCGATCTGCAATTGGTCGAGCACAAGAGCATCGACGTGCTGCGCGTGGTGCTGGCCGGCGAGTGTGAAATCGGTGTGTACGACGGCAACTTGATCAACGACGGCGTGGTATCGCTGCCGTTTCGCACCGAACGGCTGGTTCTGCTGATGCCTGCCGAGCATGCGTTGGCTGAGCGTGGGCAGTTGCGGCTGGTCGACGCGCTGGATTTTGCTTTTGTCTGCCTGCCGGCCGAACGCGCCATGCAACGCTTTGTCGAGGAGCTGGCGATGAACCTGGCCATGCCATTGAAGGTGCGGGTCAGGGCGCCCAGCTTCGAGGCGATAGCGCAGTTGGTCGCGCAACACGCCGGCATTGCCATCGTGCCGCAGACCGCTGCGGTGCGCGCCGAGCAGGAGTTGGCCGTGCGCTGGCTGCCACTGCAGGAGCGGTGGGCCACGCTGGAGCTCAGGGTGTGCTTTCGCAGCTGGGAAGGCCTCAGCTCGCATGGACGGCTGTTGGTGAGCTTTCTGACCGGGCAGTGAGGCGCCGCCCAGAGCCCCGGTCGTCAGTTGCGTCGATCATCACCGCTGCGTGCCAGTCAATCGAGGAACCTCTGGCGAATCGGTGATTGAATGGACGCTCTCTCTGCCAATGCCCCCTCCACCCGCAGTCATCTGGTCCGGCAACTGATCCTGGTATTCGCCGGGCTGTTGCTGTTGGCTCTTTTGGTCGGCCTGGTGTCGCTGTATCGGATCGCCGCCAACCTTGACCTGCGCGAGCAGGAACAAAGCCGGTTTCACGCAGAATCCGCGCTGCGCCAACTGCATAAAAGTGAGCGCACGTACCTGCTCAGCCATTCCGATTGGCAAGCAGCGTACGATCATCTGGCCGGGCCGGTGGACGCCCATTGGGCCTTCGCCGAAGACAACGTTGGCGCTACCTTGTACAGCGAGGACGGCTACGCGGGGGTATTCGTGCTCGATGATGATGGCACCCACTATGCGGTGGTCGACGGTGAGCTCAGCCAGCAGCGCTTTGATCAGTTCAGCAGCAGTGCCGACAGGATCCTCGCCCAGGCCCGCCAGGCGCCGCGGGCAACCTCGGGCTATATGCTGTTCCGTGACCTGCCTGCCTTGTTCGCCGCTGCCGTGATCCGTGCACCCAACATGCCTCATCACCTCAAGGCGCCGAGCGCGGTGTTGGTGTTCGTGCGCATGCTCGATGCTGCGGTGCTCGAGCCACTGGGGCAAACCGTAGGCTTGTCTGGCTTTGCCCTCAGTAATCGCCAGGCGGGCGGCGCCGGTTACGGTGTGTTGCCGCTGGAGGGGACTGGCATGCGCCTGAGCTGGCATATTCCTCAGCCGGGCCGCGAACTGATTCGTAGCGTGGTCCCGGCGCTGCTGCTGGCGGTGCTGTGCATCGCTTTGCTGGTGGCGCTGCTCGCCCGCTACGCCATTCGCACCAGCAGTGGCATCGACCGTAGCCATCAACAGCTGGAACAGACCAACGCCGCTCTTGAAACCAGCGAAGAACGCTTCAGGGCCGTTGCCGAGGCTGCCTCGGACTGGATCTGGGAAACCGACCTGCAGCTGCACCTGATCTACCTTTCAGCCCGCTTCAGCGAACTCACCGGGCATCCATTGCACGCATGGTTGCGGCGGCCGATCAGCGCCTTGCTCGACTGCGATACCGCCCATCTCGAACACTGGCTGCACGGCCTGGCTACCAGCGGTGGTTCAGCTACCTTGCGTTGCCACTACCATGATCACCTCGGCCAGCAGCGGATCTGCCGCATTGCTGCACGGGCGATCCTCGAGCACAAACAGTGCAAGGGCTTTCGTGGCACCTGCAGCGATATCACTGATGAAGTGGCTGCGCATGCGCAGATCCATCATTTGTCATTGCATGACCCGCTGACCGGTTTGCCCAACCGCAACAAACTGTTCCGCTATCTCGAACATGTCGAGCAAACCAGTCAGCGCCAGTCGGTTGCCGTACTGATGCTTGATCTGGACAACTTCAAACCGGTCAACGACAGCCTTGGTCATCCAGCCGGTGATGCGGTGTTGCTCGAGGTCGCGGCGCGGCTGGGGCACGTCACCCGCGACAGCGATCTGGTGGCCCGCCTGGGCGGTGACGAGTTCATCATCGTGCTGGCCAAGCCAGGTCGGCGCGAGGACATCGACCGCTTCTGTGCGCGGGTGGTCGAGGCTATCGGTCGGCCCATCGACATCGACGGCCAGTTGGCCCAGGTCGGGGTCAGCCTTGGCGTGGTGCTTTCAGCCGAGTATCCGGGTTCGCCGGGCGATCTGATCCGCTACGCCGACATGGCCCTGTACAGTGCCAAGCATGCCGGCAAGCACACCTGGCGCTACTTCACCACGCAGATGAATGCAGCGCTGGTCGACAAACGTGAACTCGAGCGCGACCTGCGCGAGGGCATCCCGCGCGGTGAGCTGAGGCTGCAGTTCCAGCCGCGTTACAAGGTTGACGGTGTCACCATCGCTTCGGGTGAAGCACTGGTTCGTTGGCAACACCCGCGGCAGGGCCTGCTCAAACCGGACAGTTTCATCCCGCTGGCCGAAGAGTCGGACCTGATCGTACTGCTAGGTAACTGGGTCATCCGCCAGGCGTGCGCCCAGGCGCGGGACTGGCCGTTGCCGATCATGGTCTCGGTGAACATGTCGCCGGCCCAGTTCAGCCGCAGCGACGTCGTCCAGGATGTCGCCGAGGCGCTGCGCCTGACCGGCTTGCCGGCACATCGACTGGAGCTGGAGATCACCGAGAACGTCATGCTCAACGACATCGAGGGCGCGTTGCAGACCATGACCGCGCTCAAGGAGCTGGGTATCCGCCTGAACATGGACGACTTCGGCACCGGCTACTCGTCGCTGGGCTACCTGCGGACCTATCCATTCGACAGCATCAAGATCGACAAGCGCTTCGTCCAGTCGCTGGGCAAAAGCGAACGCGATCGCAGCGTGATCCAGGCCATTATTAACATGGGCAATGCCATGGGCATGACGGTCACCGCCGAAGGCGTCGAGACTGCCGAGCAACTGGCGCTGCTTAGCGATGACCAGTGCCATGAAGTACAAGGATTTTTATTGAGCAAACCACTGGACAATGGCGTTTTGGTGCGGATGATGCATGAACAAATCGCCACGACGGAAATCGTGCGCTAGGCATACCGCGCAGGGTCGCGCAGAGCGGTTTACACCGTGCCATTTCATCACTTCTGCATACAGGCCCGTCAGTCCATGGCGCTCGACCCCCCAACGATGTTGACCATTTCGATAGCCCTTGCCGCCGCTGCGGCGCTGTACCTGGCGGTCGAGTGGCGCACCGTGCGTGAATCTTCATTGCTGTATTGGAGCGCAGGCTTCGCCACGATCACGGTCGGCTGCGTGCTGTCGTTGATGCGTTTGCAGGGAATGCTGTTGATCGGCATCTGGTTCGCCAATGGCCTGCTAGTGACGGCGCACTTCTTGTTCCTGCTGGGGGTGGCGCGCTTCACCGAAACTCGCCTGTCGCGAGGCTGGTATTCGATTTTTGTCATCTGGACGGCACTGTTGCTGCTGCCTGAAGGGCCTGAATGGTCAAAGCTGATGCTGCTGGCCAACTCGCTGTTGGTGGCGGTCACAACGCTCAAGGCCAGCTCGCTGCTGCGCCCGCATGGGCTGTCGCTGAGCGTGGGTGCGGTGCAGTTGCGCTTTGTGCTGCTGCTGCACGGGCTGTTCTACCTGGCCAAGATGATCCCGCCATTGATGCCCGGCACGTTGATTGACCTGGCGGCGTTCCGTGGCGAGATCATCCAGATTTCGCTGGTTGAAGGGGCGATGGCGATCATGCTGATCGCACTGTCGATGACCGGCACCGAGCGCTATCGCCGCGAACAGCAGATCGCCCGCCTGGCCGCGCGCGACCCGCTGACCGCAATGTACAACCGGCGTGCTCTGGAGGTGCGGGCGCCGCGCCTGCTGAGCCAGGTCAGCGCCGCGCGCCCTGGGGCGTTGTTGATCATCGATATCGACAACTTCAAGATGGTCAACGACCTGTTCGGCCACGCTGCCGGCGATCGCCTGCTGGTGGCGCTGAGCGAGATGATTCGCGGGTTGGTGCCTGCCCATGCACTGGCTGCCCGGTTCGGCGGCGACGAGTTCATCATCTTGCTTGGCAACACCAGCCGTGAACGGGTCAACCAGTTGGGCGACAGCCTGCGCGAGCAGTTCCAACTACTTACCTCAGGCTCTTATGCAACACCTGCGGCGGTAACCTTGAGCATTGGTGCCAGCTTGTTCGATCAGCCGCCCAGTGGTCTCACGGCGTTGATCGAGCAGGGTGACAATGCGCTTTATGAAACCAAGCGGGCAGGACGCAACAGCATTAGTCTGGTTGATTTGACCTTGGGCACTCCGGCGGTCGATTGAGTACGGCTGTCAACTAATTGACTGCGTTGGAGCGGGTTATTGGGTGGTCTGGACGAAAAGGCGTCACTGCGCGTTGATGATTACCGTGCGAGCCATGCAGTCTTTGCAGTTGACTACAGTTTCAATCTGGTTGGCTTGCGCATGCACAGCCGCTGAACCGCAGCTTACGCAGTGCAGCCTGGTGCCGCCTGCTGACGGGGCTGCTGCGCCGCCAGGCGTGGTCAATTGGCTGATATAGGCAAACAGGGTCTTGTCCAGGCCCTGATCATCCAGTTTCAATACCACGCCATGCAGCACATGGCTGAAGCCTGATCGCGGCGCCTTCACCTCGTAGCCGGGCCAACGAAACGGCCAGCGCTCGTCGACCGCACGCTGGCCGAGCGAGAGCATCCGCCCGGGGATGGTATTGGAGGTGATGTGTTTGTTTACCTGACACTGCGCGGCGAACGCCAGGGCGCCGCGAATAGCCGTGTTGGTCAGCGACCAGATACTGCGTATGGGCAGTTGTAACAGGAGCTGCGCGGCCACCTCACGGGATTTTTTCCACGCATCGAACGGCAGGCCGTGATCGGCCGCTCGGCTGAGGATGTAGGCATACACTTCTTCCACAGCCAAGCGGTGGAGTACTTCGACGATCTCGCCATGCCAGGCCGCCAGCGGCCCCTGTGACAAGTCATCGAGCAGCGCCTGCTGCAGTTGCGCCAGGCTCGCCCGCTGCGGACCGGTCAGGTAGACATTGACGATCCAGCACACTTTATCCAGCCGCGGTACCAGTGCCGAGCCGGTGCTGAAGGCATCCAGGGCTGAACCTGGATCGATCACCAGCACTTTTCGCTCGCGCAGCGTCTGCAACAACGCGCTGTCCATATCCTGCGTGGGTGTGAGGCGAGCATCGCCGCGCAACTCGGCCAAGGGCGCCAGACGCTGGTTGGCCTGGTCTGCATGGGTCATGAGCAAGGCCAGCAGTTGCACTTTGCTGGTGAAGTCCAGCGAGGCGAGCGGCACGCCGGGGATATCATCCAGCGACCACTGTGTTCGAATCCGCTGACGACGCTCCAGGTTTTGTTGCTTTTGCTGTGCCATGCGTGACGTCTGGCAGGGCGCGCAGGTGCAATAACGCAGCAGACGGGTCCGGCCAGGCGGGTAGTGACGATGATCGCAGCCCTTGCAGAAGGCTGGATCAATATCCCAGCTGGTCGCCGTCTTGCCCCTGCGTCGCTCGTACATCGGCACGGCGCAGTAAGGGCAGGTCACGTCCGGCGACGCGATAGGCGGAAAGCTCTTGATCAGACAGTTGGGTGCAAGGTCGAGGTTATAGCGCTGAATCAGAGCGGCGTTTTTCGCGCCACCGAGGTATTCCTGGTAGAGCTTTTCGACCTGTTCAGCGCTCAAGTGGCGCAGCTTGTTTTGATAGTCCGACAAACCTGATTCCTCCCTCGGAAACATCACCTTGGTGTGAGGGAAGATCATGCGGCGCATCGATTTGGCCTGGGAAGAGCTCGGAGGGTTGAACCTTCCTAAGCGTTTGTAGGGCGTTTCCCAAGCATTGCCGTTGGGGCTTCAGCTTACCCGGAGCCAGATGGCGGAGGCATCGTCACTGGCTTTGAACCGGGGGTAACGCAGGCAGGCGGCATCTTCCTTTTCGATCCGACGTAGCTGCAGTGCCAGATCCGCCAGGCCGTGGTGCAGCAGATGGGCGATGAAGTCAGCGGGGGTGAAGGCCGCGTAGCTGTCCAGCAACGCGCTGAAACCGTCGCTCATCAGGACCAGGTCGTCGCCCGCTGCCACTGGCGTGCGGGTGTAGCGCAGGGCAGCGCGGGCTGCCTGGGCATCTACGCTGAGGACTGCCTTGGGCCGCTCCCGCGCCAGCCTGCGGTCAGCGATGATGGCCGGTGTGCGTACGCCATGGGCGCCAGTGCCAGGGCCCAGGGCTGCGGCTTCGGCGCTCTCGGCCTGGCGATCTGGCTCGGGGGTGAGGAAGGCAATGCCTTGCGCACTGCGGTGCAGTACTGCGCAATCGCCGAGAAAGCCGCAGCTCAATTGATCGCCTTCAAGCGCTACTGCCGCGAACGAGGCGCGGGGCAGTTCCCAGGTCGCAACCGGAAGCCGCTGACGCTGGCGCTCGTAGTCACGGGCAACTTGCGCGAAAACCGATTCACACACCAGCTCCAGGCTGCCCTCGGCGCCGGCGAAAGCCCGCTGCGCGGTCGCCGCCAACCATGCGGCGCCGCCGCGTTGGCCGAGCAGGCCGGGCGGGCCGAGGTCGGTGGCGCCGTCGATCACCCACGCGTGCAGGTCTGCGCTGCCAATGCGGTCGTCGTTGGCGACGTCTGGCTTGCCGGCCAGGCTCAGGCTCTGGATAAGGTCGAGGTGCATGGTCGATCGGTCTTCTTGAAGAATGGCATGGAGGGAGTTGGACCGGGTATTAGCCTGCGGGTTCGTTCAGCTCGCGGGCGCGGTTCAGCATACCTGATGACTCTGGTCGGATCCGAGCAGGACAGCCGGTGAGGGCGGATAGAAGCCAGTGAGCAGGATTGGCACGCCACAAGACCTGCGCTCGGCCTCCTGAGTCGCGGGTGGATCGAGAGCAGGCATCGCTGTGCTGGCGCACGTCAAAGGCGAAAGCCGGGGTGGCGTGCCAGTAATTTCATGCTGCAGCGCCCACTTCTTCATGCGCTCGCGATCGCCCCAGCAAAGCGAGCACCAGTAATGCAGTCAACAGCGACGATGCCGCCAGGATGTACAAGATCCTGCTGAATGCTCGGTCGTAAGTGCTCAGCAGCAGAGCGCTCTCGCTGTTGACCAAAGCGCTGGCATGCGCCAGATCGCCGAGCGCGGCGCGGTTGGCGGCCTCGAGCACAACGGCTGGATCGGCTGCGGGTAAAGCGTCGAACAATCCGTCCTGGATTAATAACGCCAGCAACGCGCCCGCCACTGCGACGGCAATCCCGTCGGCCGAAACACGTACGCAGTTGAAGATTCCGGTCGCCATGCCGGCGCGCTGTTTTTCCACCACGCTGACTGCCATGCCATCCATCAGCCCCCAAGGTAGACCTACGCCTGCGCCGATCAATACCAGCGGCGCCACCAGCGCGGGGCCGGCTCCGGCGGATAACACCTCAGCCAACCAGACCAGCCCGACCGCCAATAGCAGCAGCCCGACGGCAGACAGCGTGCCGGAGCTGAACCAGCGCGATAACAAAGCGGCAAGAAACGGCACGACCAGCAGCGGTGCAGCCAGGGCGATCATCATTTGGCCCGCTGCCAGCGCGCTCAGTCCGTCAATCCCGATGAAACGCCCCGGCAGCATTACGATCAGTGTGACAAAGAAGAAGGCTGGCGAGGCGGCCAGTACCTGCACCCCGACGAAGCGCCTGGAGCTGAATAGCGAAAGGTCGAGCATCGGCCGGGCGGCTCGGCGTTCGATACGTACAAATACGATGAACAGCACTCCTGAACCAAGCAGCGGGCCGAGCACCAGCGCGCTGCGCCAGCCTGCTTCCGGTGCCAGCAGAATGGCGTAGGTAAACAAACTCAGTGCGGCCGTGAAAGTGAGCGCGCCGGGCCAGTCCAAACCTGTAGCGTCTGGGTCGCGGGACTCTGTGGCGCTTACCCACACCAGCAGGAAACCCGCTACACCAATCAGCGCTGTCGCCAAGAACACCCAGCGCCAGCCTGCCATCTCGACCAGCCAGCCTGCTGCCAGCGGCCCAAATGCCAGGCCGATGCCAAAGGTGGTACCGAGCAGGCTGAATACCCGTGTACGGATCGGTCCGTGGAAAGTCTGTGCCAACGAGGACATGGCCCCCGCAAAAGCCGCAGCGCCGCCCAGCCCTTGCGCCAGACGCAGCCCATCGATCCAGGCGACCGTCGGCGCCAGGGCAATCAAGCCTGTCATCAACACGAACAGCGCCAGGCCGATTAGCCATACGCGCTTGCGGCCGTAAGTATCGGTCAGGCTGCCGGCTGCCATCATGGCGCTACCGTAGGTGAGGATGTAGCCATTGACTACCCAGTTCAATTGAACCGCTGAGCCGCCGAGCTCTTGATTGATTGAGGGCAGCACAACGGCTGGGCCGGTAAAGCACAGCGGGATCAGGACGCCGGTAAGGCAGGCGGCAAGCAGTTGCAGCCAATCGCGTCGAGAAGTGCTGCTTACGGCTGTGAGTGCTGGTGTCATGGAAGTTATCCGCGAAATGTCAGCCATCAGCGTAAGGACAAGTCTGCCACGGAAAAATAGGCTAAGGTTCCGAGCATATCGGACAAATATTCTTTAAACGGTGATGAGTGGATTCTCTCAGTGGCATCGCGTTCTTTGTGCAGGCGGCAGAAGCCCGCAGCTTTTCGCAAGCCGGTCGCGTGCTCGGTGTCTCGTCTTCCGCCGTCGGCAAGAGCGTGGCCCGGCTGGAGCAGCGGCTGGGCGTGCGTCTGCTCCACCGCAGCACGCGTAGCATCACGCTGACCGCTGAGGGCTCACTGTTTCTGGAGCGTTGCCGGCGCATCCTGTGCGAGGTCGAGGCGGCCGAATTGGAGCTGTCGGAAACCCAACGCGCGCCCCAAGGCAAGCTGCGTGTGAGCATGCCGCTGGTAGGCAGTTTGGTGATGCCGGCGCTGACGGCCTTCATGCACCGCTACCCCGCAATCGAACTGGACGTGGATTTCTCGGATCGGATGGTCGATGTCATCGAAGAGGGATTCGATGCCGTCATTCGCACCGGAGAACTGACGGATTCCCGGTTGATGTCGCGCACATTGGGCACGTTCAAGTTGCTGCTGGTAGCCTCACCCAAGTATTTGACCGCGCGCGGCACGCCGCTTGAGCCTGCTGATCTGGCAGACCACGCTTGTATGCAACACAGGTTTCCGAGTACGGGGAAGTTCGAGCCGTGGCCCTTACGCAGGCAGCAGGACGCGGTTGAACCCGTGCTCGGGGCCTCGATGGTATGCAACACCACCGAGGCCCTGCTGCACGTCGCCCGCGATGGCCTTGGGATCGCCTGTTTGCAAGATTTCATGGTGCGGGATGCGCTTGCGGCTGGCGAACTGGTGACGGTGCTGGATGACTTTATCCAGCATCAGGGCGCCTTTCGCATGCTTTGGCCATCGAGCAAGCACCGTGCGCCCAAGCTGCGCGTGTTCATCGACTTCATGGTGGCGGAGCTTTTCAAAGCCGGTAATCCGCTACAGATGAAGTAAATATATGTTGCGCCTGCAGATATGGATCGGATTTCCCCTCTACCGTGTAGGCGGTTTCCGATCATCCTTTTCACGGCTTTGCACCATTGCATGCTCTGGGGAGCACAGCCTAGTCTTTTCCGGTCGTTGCCATTCTTTGACAGGCCGTCACAATCTTTGGAACACGTGCACCTCCTATGGCGGTTGTACGTGGGGCACCTCACGTGCGTCGAGTTTCTAGAGTTCTCGGTCTGTAACCTGCGTCTGCCCAAGCCAACCTCAGAAGCTGTACTTGAAACTGGTCATCAGATTGCGCGGCGCGCCGTACACGCTATACAACCCGGACTGGCTGTAATACTCGCGATCGAACACGTTATTGATGTTCAGCGCAGCACTGAGGTTGCGGCTGATGTCGTAGCGGGCCATCAGGTTGGTAACCGCATAGCTGCTCTGGCTGAAGGTGTGCAAGTCAGCGCCAACCTTGCTCTGCCAGTTCACCCCGCCGCCAATCGTCAGTTTGTTCAGCGGCCCGTGCAGCCGGTAGCTGGTGAAGGTCTTCACGCTGTTGCGCGGCAGGTTGGTATTGATGCGCTGGTCATCGGCATCGGTGGTGATCGAATAGGCATAGCCGGCGGACGCCTGCCAGCCTTCGGCCAGTTCGCCGTTCAGTTCCAGCTCAATGCCCTTGGATGTGGTGTCCTGCTCGGCGCTGTAGACGTTGTCGTGCTGCCAGATGGCAAGGTTGTCCTGCTCCAGCTTGAACAGCGCAAGGCTTGAGTTGAGCTTGCCGTCGAGGTGCGAGCCTTTGATGCCGATCTCGTAGCCGACGCCTTCCATCGGGTCGAGCGGGTTGTTGTCTTCATCGGTCACCCACGACGCTTGCGGGTTGAAGATCTTGGTGTAGCTGGCATACAGCGACCAGGTCTGATCAAGGTCGTAGACCACCCCGGCATACGGAATGAACACGCCGCTCTCTTTGCGCTTGACCTCGGTCTCGGCGCCGCCGTACGGGCGGTCGGAGGTGTCGCGCTTCCAGTCGATCAGGCGGCTGCCGAGGATCAGGCTGAGGTCTTCGCTGACGCTGAAGCGCGAGGTCAGGTAGGCAGCGTACTGGTCTTCATCGATCGACGACTTGCCGCTCTCGGTGAAGGTGGGCTTGGCCGAGCTGCCGTCCCAGTCGAACAGGTTGTCGATCGCGCCGGCAGGCGAGCCGGCATAGTCATAGCCCCAACCGCCCCAGCCGGGCACGCTTTCCTTGTACTGGGACAAGGTCATCCCGGTGATCAGTTCGTGCTCGCGGCCGAACAGGCTGAACGGGCCGGTGGCGTAGACATCGAGGTTGTCCTGGCGTGGCGTACCGGAGAAGCGCACGGGCAGTTGCGACAGGCCGCTGCCGTCGGTGTTCAAGTCGCCCCTGGCGAAGTTGAACACTTCGTCGAACTTGTTTTCGGCGTGGGTCAGCTCGATCTTGCCGCTCCAGCCGTTGCCCAGTTGCTGTTCGATGGAGGTGAAGAAACTGGTTTGCTCGTGGTCGTTGTAGGACCAGTCCGGGGCGGCGTTGAGCGAGCGCTTGAGGTTGGTGCGCTGGCCGGTGCTGAAGCGCGACGGCAGGCCCGAGCGCAGCGGCGAGTCGACGTCGCTGCGCAGGTAGCTGAAGCCCAGGGTCAGCAGGGTGTCTTCAGTCAGGTCGAACTCGGTGATGCCATAGATCAGCTGCGACTGCGAAGAGTAGCGGTCGATCCAGGCCTTCTCGGTCTTGTAGTCGGCGACGAAGCGGCCGCGGATGTTGCCCGCTTCGGTCAGCGGGCCCGAGACGTCGAAGCCTGTGCCGTAGCGGTCCCAGGTGCCGGCCTCGCCGGTAATGCTGGCCTGCGCATCGGCCGTCGGGCGCTTGCGGATCAGGTTGATGGTCGCCGAAGGGTTGCCCATGCCGCTGATCAAACCGGTGGCGCCGCGGACGATTTCGACGCGGTCGTACATCGCCATGCTCTGCGAGTAGTTGTCCAGACGAGTGTTGGTGGGCACGCCGTCGACCTCGTAGTTCTGGATGGCAAAGCCGCGTGACCAGTACGAGTCGCTCTCGGCGCCGAGGCCGTCGCGCACGACGATGATGCCGGGGGTGGCCTCGAGGGCATCGGTGAGGTTGGTCAGGCGCTGGTCATCGAGGCGCTGGCGGGTCATCACGGTGAGCGACTGCGGGGTTTCCTGCGGGGTCAGGTTGAGGCGGGTCGAGCTGCTGGACGAATAGGTGGTGTAGAGGCCGGTGCCTTCGGTGGTCGAGCCGGGGGCTTTGCCGGAGATGGATACCGCGCTCAGCTCCATCGCGCCGCTGCTGCTGGCTTGCAGGGTGTAGATGCCGTTGGCACTGCGGCTGGCCTCCAGGCCACTGCCGGCAAGCAGCATGGCCAGGCCCTGGTCAACGTCGAAGTTGCCGTGCAGGCCGGCGGTGCTGCGTCCGTCGGTGAGGGTGCTGGGGTAGCTCAGCAGAATATGGGCGGCCTGGCCAAAGCGGCTCAGGGCTGGCGCGAGCGGGCCGGCCGGGATGTCGAAGTCGGCCTGGGCCTGCTCGGCGGCGCTGGCCCAGGTGGGCAGCATCAGCAGCGGTGCGGTGGCGGTCATGCAGGCGATGGCCTGGACCACGGCGCCGGCCAGTTTATGCTTGAGATTCACGCGTTGTTCCCCGATTGAATGATTGTCTGGGGGTTAAGTCTCGCGAGAATCAAAAATGGACCACCCTTGCGCAGATTTTTTTGCGTCAGGCGATGCGTGGCTTCAATGTCACCCAGTACCGGGTGAAATGCTCGACCTCAAGCTGCAGGGTGTTGGCCACGGCGAGGATGACCTTGTCGGTATCGGCCAGCGGAAAGGTGCCGGACACACGTAGCCTGGCCAAAGCGGGATCACAGGTCAGATGGCCACGTCGGTAACGGCTCAGTTCAGCGATGAATTCTGCCAGTGGCTGGTCTTGAGCGACCAGCATGCCCTGGCTCCAGGCAGGGATGGCGAGCGGTTCAGGTTGCCGGCTAACTATGCCGGCTTCGGCGAAGGTGGCTCGCTCGCCGGCTTGCAGGATGATCGGCGGGTGTGCCAGCAGGGCAGGGCTGAATACCAGCTCGCCGCGGTAGACGCTGACCTGAGTAAGACCCGCGCGTTGCCTGACGTTGAACTGCGCCAGTTGCGCCTCAAGCCGACCCTGAGCGGTGTGCACCGACAGCAAACGCCCGGCGCTGGCGTTGCTACGGGTGATCAGCAGCTCGCCGCGCAGCAGTTGTATCCGCCGCTGGTTCTGTTCGGTGGCAACGTTGATCGCCGTGTCAGTGTTCAATTGCAGCTCAGTGTCACCGGCCAGGCTGATGCGCCGTTGTTCGCCGACCCGGCTATGATAATCAGCGCTGAAGTCTTGCACCAGGGCAGTGTCCTTCATGTACCAGGCACTGGCGCCGGCGGCCATCAACACGCTCAGTTGCTTGAGCATGCTGCGTCGCGACGAGTCTGGACGCAATGCCGCCTGGGCCAATCGGCGCTGGCTTGGGTTACGCAGGTCGCCCATGCGCTGGGCGAATGCTTCGGCGCGTTGCCAGGCATGTTCATGCATCGGCTGCGCCTGCCTCCAGGCCATCCACGCGGCGAGGGTTGCCGGGCTGACGTCAGGTTCCTGCAACTCGAAATGCCAGTGCATGGCCTGCTCTGCTATTTCTGCGGCAATCGGCGGCGGGCTGCTGGTCACGGCAGGTCCAGACTGTCATCGAGGACGATGCACAGCGCGCTGGCTTTGATGATGTAGCGCTTGATGGTGGTTACCGAAAGCTTGAGCCGGTCGGCGATCTCGGCGTGGCCGAGGCCATCGACCTGCGACAGCAGAAACACCTCGCGCACCGGCCGCTCCAGGCTTTCGAGCATGGTGTCGAGGGCGATCAAGGTCTCGAGCAGGATTGCCTGGGTTTCCAGGCTTGGCGCAACCGGCTCGGGCATTGCCGCCAGCGCTTCGAGGTAGGCGCGTTCGATTTTCTGCCGACGGTAATGGTTGCAAAGCACGCTCTGCGCCACCTTGGCTAGAAAGGTCCGCGGTGCGTGCAGCGCTGGCAGTTGCTCTGTGGCCAGCAGGCGCATGAAGGTGTCCTGGGCCAGATCCGCTGCGCTGTGCGAGCAACTCAGGCGTTGCCGCAGCCAGCCCGTCAACCAGCTGTGTTGCTGACGGTAGAGCACAGCCACGTTGCACAGGACAGGTTGGGAGGATGGGAGCATGATCTGCAGGCGCCGATTGGAAGTGTCGCAAACGATAATGCTTATCATATATATGGCTCGGGGCGATGCGCAACAGGTGCGAATCGGTTGGCTATTGCAAAGCTACCGGTCACCGCACGACAATAAGAGTCATTACCACTCGCGAAACGTTCTATTGCCATGTCCGCCAATGATGCGTCCCTGCACACCGCCGTCAATGACCTGTATTGCGAGCATCACGGCTGGCTCAATGGCTGGTTGCGCCAGCGCCTGGGCAATGCTTTCGATGCCGCCGATCTGACCCAGGACACCTTCGTGCGCGTGCTCAAGGCGCGCAGCGCCCTGGAGATCCGCGAGCCGCGGCCGTACTTGTCGAGGATCGCCAACGGTTTGCTGATCGACCTGTTTCGGCGCCGTTCGCTGGAACAGTCCTACCTGCAGGCACTGGCCGCCATGCCTGAAGCGCTGCAGCCGTCTCCGGAAGAACAGGCGATCATGCTGCAGGCGTTGGTCGAGATTGACCGCTTGCTGCAAGGCCTGGTGCCCAAGGTCAAACAGGTGCTGATCCTGTCGCAGTTCGACGGCCTGACTTACCCGCAGATCGCCGCGCAGTTGGGTATCAGCCTGCGCAGCGTCAACAAGCATATGGCCAAGGCCATGGAGCACTGCTGCTTGATGCAGATCCAGATGCAGCTGGCATGAGCCTGACCCTCGCTGAACGGCAAGCGATCAGCGCCGCAGCGCGCTGGTACGCAGCGCTGCAATCAGGGGTCGCTACCGACGCCGAGCGGGCGGCCTGGAACGCCTGGCTGGTGGCCGATCCTGTTCACCTGCAGGCCTGGCAGCGCATGACTGCCGTTGCCGAGCAGATGGCCAGCGTGCCAGGTGCGGTGGCGGCACCGGCATTGCGTGGCCTCGAGCGCTCGCGCCGACAGGTGCTGCGCAGCGTCATGATCCTGATGCCTGCTGCGTCACTGGGTTGGCTGAGCTGGCGCAGTGATACGCCGCAGCAGCTGTTTGCCGATTTTCGGACCACGGTTGGTGAGCGTCGCCAGTTTCAGTTGGCGGATGGCAGCAGGCTGTGGCTGAACACCGATTCGGCAGTCAACTTGAGGTACGACGGCAGCCAGCGTCTGCTGGATTTGCTGCAGGGCGAGATTCTGATCAGCACGGCCCCTGACGCTGCGCAGCGGCCGTTCAAAATCCACACCCGTCACGGCGAGGTACTGGCGCTGGGCACGCGCTTCATCGTTCGCACCCACGAGCAGAACGCCGAGGTCGCCGTAATCGAGAAGGCGGTAGAGGTCCGCACGGCCAGCGCTGGCGGAGCCATTCGAGTCGAAGCGGGGCAGCGGCTGGACTTCAATAAACGCTCGTCGGGGGCTGTGCAGCGCAGTGATGCGTCCGTGGGCGCCTGGCAGCAGGGCAGCATCATTGCCGTGGAACGGCCGTTGGCTGAGCTGCTGGCGGATCTGTCACGTTATCGCCGCGGCGTGCTGCGTTGCGATCCGCAGATTGCCCGGATGAAGGTCTCCGGAGCTTTCCCGATCGATGACACCGACCTTGCCCTTACCGCACTGGAAAGTGGTCTGTCGCTGCGGGTCACGCGCTTCAGCCGCTACTGGGTGCATGTCTCGGCAGCGGCCGTGCCCCATTGAAAAAACTTCGCAGGCATGTGCACTTTTTACCGACGCCGTTCGGCTCATCCCCCAATACGTTTATTGAGCAATGTTCAGGGGGAGGGTAGGCATGTCTGCAATGCACAAACGGGGTCATCTGGCGACCGCAATCAGGGCTGGTCTGTTGGCCGCAAGCATGGCCAATGTATGGTCGACGGCAACATTCGCCGCTCCGGCGCAGGAGCAAGGCGCGGCGCGGGCGTTCGCGATTGGCCCGGGCAGCCTAACCGAAGTACTCGGCCGCTTCGCCAGCGCAGCGGGTGCTGCGATCTCTTTTGATGGCCGCCAAACAGCCGGGCTGCAGTCGCCAGGGCTCAATGGGCAGTTCAGCA
This sequence comes from Pseudomonas sp. 1121_17, assembly GCF_052850745.1. Taxonomy (NCBI): domain Bacteria; kingdom Pseudomonadati; phylum Pseudomonadota; class Gammaproteobacteria; order Pseudomonadales; family Pseudomonadaceae; genus Pseudomonas; species Pseudomonas sp. 1121_17. The sequence continues at coordinate 82,165 of NZ_VXCX01000006.1, read as the reverse complement.
TTGGCGAAGGTTTTGCGCGGATTCTTGCCGGCAGCGGCCTGCAGGCCGAAGCGCAGGCTGACGGCACCTATGTGCTGCGTGCTGCGCCCGCTACTGGTTCGGCAATGGAGCTGGGCGCCACCACCATCAACGGCCAGGTGCTTGGTGCCACTACCGAGAACAGCGGCTCGTATACTACCGGCGCGGTCACCATCGGCAAGGGTGAGCACTCGCTCAAGGAAACACCGCAGTCGGTCACGGTGATGACCCGCAAGCTGCTCGATGACCAGAATCTCAACACCATCGACCAAGTCATGGAAAAGACCCCGGGCATCACCGTGTATGACTCGACCATGGGTGGAAAATACTTTTACTCTCGCGGTTTTCGCATGTCGGGCCAGTACCAGTACGACGGCGTGCCGCTGGACATGGGCAACCTGTACGTGCAGGCCGACAGCTTCAGCAGTGACATGGCCTATTACGACCGGGTCGAAGTCCTGCGCGGCGCCGCCGGCATGATGAAAGGAGCGGGCGGCACCGCCGGTGGCGTCAACTTTGTGCGCAAGCGTGGCCTGGCCGCTGCCCACACCGATGTCACCCTGTCGGGCGGCAGTTGGGACAATTACCGTGGACAGGTCGACACGGGCGGGCCGCTGAATGCGTCTGGCACGCTGCGCGGCAGGGCGGTGATCGCGCAGCAGAGCCGGCATTACTTCACCGATGACGCCAGCCGCAAGGATCAGGTCTATTACGGCGCACTCGATTTCGATCTCGGCCCTGACACTACCCTGGGCCTCGGTATCGCCTATGAAGACGTCGACGCCAATCCATGCTGGGGTGGCGTGCCGCGCTATCGCGATCGCAGTGACCTAAAGCTGAGCCGCTCGACCTGCCTGGACCCTTCGTGGAATACCTGGCGCAGCCAACGCACTACCGTATTCAGTGACCTCAAGCACCAGTTCAATGATGACTGGCAGCTCAAGGTCGCCAGCGTCTATTCAAAAAACACCCAGGATATCAAATACGCTTTCGCCTCCGGCGCTGTTACCCCCGGCGTCGACACCACCGGTATGCTCGGCAGCATGTATGACTACGACCAGGTCGACTATGGTCTGGATGCCTATGTCGATGGCAAGTTCGCAGCGTTTGGCCGGCAGCACGAGTTGGTGTTCGGCGCCAATGCGAGCCGCGCCGACAAGGACGACTTCTATTCGGTCGCGTTTCTGCCGCAACGACAGAATGTATTCAACCCTGACAAGAATATCCCTGAGCCGGATGACAGCTACTTCATCGACAATGCGTCGCGCGGTGGCCCGGTCAAATCGGTTACCAAACAGAAAGGCGTGTACTCGACGCTGCGCCTGAAACTGGCCGATCCGCTGACGCTGGTGGTTGGTGGACGGGTCAGTTGGTACAGCTCTGAGACCGATTCGGAGTTCCTCAACGGCGTTGCCCCACAGTATTCGCGCAGCCGCGAGACCGGCCAGGTGACCCCGTTTGCCGGCGTACTGCTGGACCTCAATGACAACCTGACGGCCTACGCCAGCTACTCGGATATCTTCACCCCGCAAGGCAATTACCGCGATGAAGCCGGCTCGGCGCTCAAACCGTTGGTAGGCCAGAGTTACGAGTTGGGGATCAAGGGCGCCTGGTTCGACGGTCGCCTCAACAGCGCGTTCAACCTGTTCCGCACCCTCCAAAAGGACCAGGCGCAGACGGATTACTTTTCGTCATGCCCGTCTTCCGACGGCTATTGCTATGTCAACGCCGGTAAGGTTCGTGCGCAGGGTTTCGAGGCTGAAATCAGCGGCGAAGTCATCGAGCGCCTGCAACTGATGGCGGGCTATACCTATACCCAGACCAAGACCCTCGACGACATCGACGCCAGCCTCAACGGCGCAGCGTTCAACAGCTACGTGCCGCGGCATGTACTGCGGATGTGGGGTGAATACGCCTTGGGCGGGGCGCTCGAGCGCTTCACGGTTGGGGCGGGGGTGAATGCGCAAAGTGACAATTTCCGCCTTTCGCCTGCCAGCGGCGAGAAAATCACCCAGGCAGGTTACGCGGTCTGGAATGGACGGATCGGTTACCGCATCGATGACACCTGGTCGCTGGCACTGAACGCCAATAACCTGTTCGACAAGCGTTACTATGCAACCATCGGCACCGAGGCGTTCGGCAACTACTACGGTGAGCCGCGCAACTTCATGGCGTCGGTGAAGGCAAGCTTTTGATCAAGGAGGCTGCGTTGATGGATCGGGCCTATTGGCTAGCGCTAGGTGGACGCGCGGCGCAGGATATTTATGCCTGGTCGGCGTTCGTCGCGGCCACGGAGTTTCTCTGGCAGGACGCTGCGCTGGTCAAGGACAGCGATGCCTGGCAGGCGCTGTGGTTTGAACTTGAGGTCGTCAATGCGCTGGCATTGGCCGAGTGGGATGAGCAGGGGCGACCTGGAGACTGGTCGGTGCGCTGGGGTAAGGATTATCAGCAGGATGCGGCTGAGCTGGCGGGGCGGTTGCTAGCGCTGTTGGCGTGATCCGGATTTCGGCATGGGGGCTGCGCGGCAGCACCCAACCATCCAACGGTCTGTTATCAAGGCGCGCCAGTTAGACGCGCAGTTTTGCCTAGAGGGAGAACCTAGCCACCAACTTGCTCATGTCCACCGCCAGGCGCGACAGTTCGGCGCTGGCTGCGGCTGGATGGCGCGAACCGTTCACTCAGTCATCAGCGCAGCCGTTTGCTGGCTGTGCAGCTTTCTCGATGCCTGCAGTGCCACCAGCAGCACTGCACAGGCTGCTACCAAGGCCAGGGCGAATCCAGCGTGGACACCCGCGCTGTCAACGATTCGCCCGGCACCCGCAGCGCCCATAGCCACGCCAACATTCAGCCCAGCCAGCAGCCAGGTCATGCCCTCAGTTACTTGCTGTTCAGGGACCAACCGCTCGATCAGGGTCATCGCCACAATCATGGTGGGTGCGAAGCACAGGCCCGCCACCAGTACTGCGCCCGCCAGGGCAGGGATGCTGCCCGCAAGCATCAGCGGCAGCGTGGTTACGGCAGCAGCGGCTGCACCGATGAGCAACTGTCGATGCAGCGCAAAGTTCGTCTGCAAAACCCCAAACAGCAAGCCGGACGCGCAAGAGCCGAGCGCATAGGCGGCCAGTACCACGCTCGCAGCTGCCGGGCGCTGAAGCTGCTCGGCAAATGCCACGCTGGCGATATCGACGGTGCCGACAATGATGCCCATGCACACCATCAACAGCGTCAGCAGGCGCACGCTGCCCAGGCGGATGACCGAGCATGATGGTGCAGCCAGATTATCGGCAGCAGCAACGCCTGGCTCGGTAGCACGTTGAAGCAGCAGCGCAGTCACGCCAAGCGCCAATACGCTTGCGCTCACCAACAGCGCAGCTTCTGGAAACACCGCCACAGACAAGCCGACCGCAAGCGGTGGCCCGAGGATGAACGTCACTTCGTCAAAGACCGTTTCCAGCGAATACGCCGTTTGCAGGCAGGGCTGGCCGCGATACAGGGCGGTCCAGCGGGCCCGCACCATTGCCGATATGCTTGGCATGAACCCGGCGAGCAGTGCTGCGATGAACAAACACCAGACTGGCGCCTGCCACCTGGCGCTGGCGGCCAGCATCAACAGGCCGACCACGCTGATCGCGGTCGCGACCGGCAACACGCGGCGTTGCCCATGCAGATCAACCAGCCGCGACAGCTGCGGCGAGAGCAGGGCGTAGGTCAGCACAAAGGTCGCCGAGACCAGGCCTGCCAGGGCATAACTGCCGTAGAGCTGGGATAACAGGGTGATGATGCCGATACCGGTCATTGGCAGAGGTAGCCGCGCCAGCAGGCCTGCGGCGGTAAAAGCAGGGCTGCCAGGTGCGGTGAACAGTGCTCGATAGGTGGGGGCCATGGGGATCTCCTGAAATGCCGACTTGCATGTGCATTGCCCATGCAGGGAAAATACATACGCTGTGTATGAAAGTGATCGTATATTCATACGCTGCGTATGTAAATCATCATTCAGGCCTTAGCCAGGAGAACGCAGATGGTTCGTCGCACCCGTGTCGAGATGGAAGAAACCCGCGCAGCCTTGCTCGCCACCGCGCGCAAGGTGTTCACCGAGCGTGGCTATGCCGACACTTCAATGGATGACCTGACCGCCCAGGCGGGCTTTACCCGCGGCGCGCTATATCACCACTTTGGTGACAAGAAAGGGCTTCTGGCGGCGGTAGTCGAGCAGGTCGACAGCGAGGTTGACGCACGGCTGCAGGCCATTTCTGATTCAGCTGAGAATCCGTGGGAAGGCTTCAGCGGTCGCTGCCAGGCCTATCTGCAGATGGCCCTCGAGCCGGAAATCCAGCGCCTTTTGCTGCGGGATGCCCGAGCGGTGCTGGGCCCTGCCTCGGCCGAGGCGCAGCGCCACTGTGTCGAGTCGATGACGGGGTTGATCAATGAACTGATGGCGCAGGGCGTAGTAGCCAAGACCGACTCCGAAGCAATGGCATCGTTGATCTACGGCAGTTTGTCGGAGGCGGCGTTCTGGATCGCGGAGGGCGACCAAGGCTCCCGTCGGCTGGAGCGGGCCAGCGCGGCATTGGAGATGCTGCTGCGCGGTTTGCTGCTTGGAGCATGATCCAAGGATCTCTGGATACTTGCATGAATATGCCTAATGATGCTGTGAAATCGTTTCATTAGTTCGCACACAGCCAGCAACCTAGACTACGTCCTACTTAGTTACGCGATAAAATTGAAGCCCGAGTTGCCCACTGCTGGAAATGTGCGTTCGGGTTTCGGGTTTCATCTCGCTCAACAGGATGTCAGGTTGCGATGAATAACCAGTTTGCCTTTACCCTGAAAAGTCTTCGTTTCGACGAACACTATCAACCCTGCGAAAAGACCCGCATCACCACTAACTTTGCCAATTTGGCGCGCGGCAGTAATCGCCGGGAGAACTTGCGCAATACCCTGCAGATGATCGACAACCGCTTCAATGCCTTGGCCCATTGGGACAACCCGACAGCGGATCGCTACAGCGTCGAGCTGGATATCATTTCGGTTGAAATGGACCTCGGTGCGTCTGACAGCGCGCGCGGCCTGCCATTGATCGAGATATTGAAGGCGACCGTGGTTGATCGCATCACCGGCGAGCGTATCCAGGGCATGGTGGGCAATAACTTCTCCTCCTACGTGCGCGATTACGACTTCAGTGTGCTGTTGTTGCAGCACAACAAAGACGCGTCCGGGTTTGCCGTTCCGGAGAACTTCGGCGAGCTGCATGGCAAGCTGTTCCAGCACTTCGTCAATTCCAGCGCCTACCGCGAAAAGTTCGCCAAACCTCCGGTTATCTGCCTGAGCGTTTCCACCAGCAGGACTTATCAGCGCACTGACAATCATCACTCGGTGTTGGGTATCGAGTACCGCCAGGACGAGTATTCGCTGACCGATGAATACTTCAAACAGATGGGATTGACGGTGCGTTACTTCATGCCGCCCAACAGCGTTGCGCCGCTGGCGTTTTATTTCTCCGGTGATCTGCTGGCCGATTACACAACGCTTGAACTGGTCAGCACCATCAGCACGATGGACACCTTCCAAAAGATCTATCGCCCCGAGATCTACAACGCCAATTCCGTGGCAGGCAAGTCGTACCGGCCAAGCCTGCAACATGAGGATTATTCATTGACCCGCATTGTCTATGACCGTGAAGAGCGCAGTCGGCTGGCGCAAGAACAGGGCCAGTTTGTCGCTGAACACTTCATCAAACCTCACCGCGCTGTTCTCGAACAGTGGGCCGCCAACTACGCGGTTTGAGCCGTTAACAGAATAAGGTTATCAACCGTGAAAAAACTGCTACCCACTTCGACTGCCGGCAGCCTGCCGAAACCTTCCTGGCTGGCCCAGCCCGAAACGCTCTGGTCGCCCTGGAAGCTGCAGGGCGATGAACTGACCGAGGGTAAACAGGATGCTCTGCGTCTGGCGTTGCAAGCGCAGCAATTGGCGGGCATCGATATCGTCAGTGACGGTGAGCAAACCCGCCAGCATTTCGTCACCACGTTCATCGAGCATTTGAGCGGGGTTGATTTCGAAAAGCGCGAAACTGTCAGGATCCGTGACCGTTACGATGCCAGCGTGCCAACCGTCGTCGGCGCTGTTGCACGGACAAGACCGGTGTTTGTCGAAGACGCCAGGTACCTGCGCCAGCTGACCGATGAGCCGATCAAGTGGGCACTGCCGGGCCCCATGACCATGATCGATACGCTTTACGACAGCCATTACAAAAGCCGGGAAAAGCTGGCGTGGGAATTTGCCAAGATCCTCAACCAGGAAGCCAGAGAACTGGAAGCGGCCGGCGTCGACATCATCCAGTTCGACGAACCGGCCTTCAATGTGTTCTTCGACGAAGTCAACGACTGGGGCGTCGCTGCTCTGGAGCGGGCAGTCGAAGGCCTGAAGTGCGAAACTGCGGTGCATATCTGCTACGGCTACGGCATCAAGGCCAACACCGACTGGAAGAAGACCCTCGGCACGCAATGGCGTCAGTACGAAGAGGTGTTTCCGAAACTGCAGAAGTCCAGCATCGACATCATCTCGCTGGAATGCCACAACTCCCATGTGCCAATGGACCTGATCGAGCTGATCCGTGGCAAGAAGGTAATGGTCGGCGCGATCGATGTTGCGAATCACACCATCGAAACGCCCGAAGAGGTGGCCAACACCTTGCGCAAAGCGCTGCAGTTCGTCGATGCCGACAAGCTGTACCCGTGCACCAACTGTGGCATGGCGCCGTTGCCCCGGCAGGTTGCCCAGGGCAAGCTGAGCGCGCTGAGTGCGGGTGCAGAGATCGTTCGCCGAGAGCTCTGAAGCCGCTGCCGGGCCAGTGGCGGGTCTGGCCTACAGATCCGCCAGCGCACCTTTGTACAGCACCGGCCCGGTCGGTTGACCGGTCGGCGAGCCGCCCTTGGGTTCCAGGCTGACTGCCAGCACCACGGCTTTGCCAAGCAGCTCTCTCTGTGCTTGGCCAAGTTCGAGCGTGCTGTTGCCGCTGGCGGCGATCAGGCCAAGCGAAACAGGCTTGCTGCCTTCGGCAATCGCCCACAGTTGCAGGCTTTGCTGTGGGGTGACTGCAGCCAACGCCAGAGCCTGGACTTGCAGGCGTTTTTCAGAGGCCTCAACCTTGAACACCGGCTGCGCACTGTCACTCAGCAGCGTTGCACTGTAGCGATTGTCGTCCTGGTTGTAGATCACCCCGATCAATATCCCCAGCGCCAGCGAACACACCGCCACGCTGATGCGCAGCCAGCTCCAGAACCTGCCTTTGCTCGGTACGGTAACGGGCTGCTGTTCGATGCGTGCCTTGATCCGCTGCCAGACATGTTCTGCAACGGGCGACTCTGGGATAGTCTCGGTCATGCTGGCCAGGCAGGTTTGCCACTGGGCAAGCTCTGCACGCAGCGCCTTGTCCTCAAGCAACAGCCGTTGAAAGCGCCGCTGCGCCAACGCCGGCATCAAACCGACGGCGTAGTCGCCAGCCAAGGCACGGCGCAGGGCAGGGGTTTGATAGTTCATGATTCAAGGCACCTGCGCAGGCGCTCCATACCGCGGCGGATCCACGACTTGACCGAGCCCAATGGAGCTTTAAGGTGGACGGCGAGTTCGGCACAGGACAAACCCTGGAAATACGCGACGGCGATCGACTGGCGTTGCATGCCTTCAAGCGTGTCCAGGCAACGGTTCAGCGCGCCAGCCTCGCGGGCAGTGCTCAATTGCTCATGCGCGGAAGGGCTTTGATCCTCCAGCAGCTGCGCTTCGACATCGGTCAGGGAGCGTTCACGCTGCTTGCGCAGGTGATCCACGGCCTGATTGCGGGTGATGTTGATCATCCAGGTCATTGGCGCGCAAAGGTGCATCTGGTAGCGGGAGGCGTTATGCCAGATGCGCACGAAACTCTCCTGCAGCACGTCTTCAGCCAGATCGCCGCGCCCCATGAAGCGCAGGGCAATCCCGTGCAAGCGCGGGCTGACACTGCGATAGAGCGTTTCGAAGGCACGACGGTCGCCCAGCGCAGTGGATGCCAGGAGCTGCGCCAACTGGTCACTTTCGGCGATTGAGATAGCTGTTCTCCAGGCAATCAGGTTGAGTGATGCGAGGCTTCGATTGCAGTCAGAGAATAGTGTAGGAAATGGGGACGGGCCATTTACTGAGCGGCGCCTGGCCAATACCGCCGCACCTCGTCCGTTGGCGCGGCGGCAGGGCTCAGCCTTTGGGCATCAGGACCTTGTCAATAACCTGGATCACGCCGTTGGACTGGTACACGTCGTAGGTGGTGATGTCGGCCACGTCACCCTTTTCATCCTTGAGGGTGATGTTGTGCGGCCCGTTCATCATCGCCCACAACTTGCCGCCCGCCACGGTGGTCAGTTCGGCTTTGCCGCCGCCCGCCTTGATCTTGGCGGCAAGGGCAGCCATGTCGAGCTTGCCGGCAACGACGTGATAGGTGAGCAGTTTACTCAGGCTGGCCTTGTTTTCCGGTTTCAGCAGCGTATCGACAGTGCCCGCGGGCAATGCCGCGAAGGCTGAGTTGACCGGCGCGAATACGGTGAACGGGCCTTTGCCTTTGAGGGTGTCGACTAGCCCTGCCGCTTTCACTGCGGCGACCAGCGTAGTGTGATCTGCAGAGTTCACCGCGTTGTCGATGATGTCCTTGCTCGGCAACATGCTCTGGCCGCCCACCATGACGCTGTCCTGGTTCATGCTCGCCGCTTGCGCGGTACTGATGGTGAAATTACCGGCGAAGGCGAGCGTCAGCAGGCTGGCGACCAGCTGCGTTTTCAATGCAGTGCGTTTCATGGTGGTGATCCTTGCAGGAGGTATCGGCCAGGAAGGTCTGTCCGTGCTTGATATACGCGCGGGCCGGTGAGTTGGATGCAGTAAGGGCGACTTTTATTTTTTGGGCGGGCGGGGCAAGTGCGGTGTTCTGGCGAGGCGGCTTGCTAAACAGAGGGCTGGCGGTTAACGTCGTTGTCATGAGCACACTGCGCAGCACTTCGACTACCACCACCACGACCACCAGTGACGGGTCGAGGGTGCCTGCGTGAGTTGATCGAACAGCGCCCCCAAAGACCCGCCAGCAATGGATCGGGTCTTTTTTTTTGCCCTGATTTTTATCACTGACGTAAGGATACGAGCATGTATGCACTTCTGATTCTCGACATGCAGGTTGGACTGGTGCATGGGCCGGACAAGCCGTGGCGCATCGGGCAGGTCATCGATAATTTGAACGTGCTCATGGAGCAGGCTCGAGACAAGGGCGCGCCTGTCTTTCTCGCCCGCCATGTGGGGCCAGCAGGGACTGCAATAGAGCCGGGTAGTCCACTGACGCAGATCATCCCGCAGTTGCAGTTGCAGGGTGACGAAGTGATCTTCGAGAAGCGCCGGCCCAGCGCCTTTACCCACACCGATCTAGCCGAGCAACTGCGTGAACATGGCTGTGAAGGCGTGATCGTGACCGGGATGAAAACCCAGTATTGCGTAGACAGCACGTGTCGGGCGGCTCGCGACAGTGGCTTTGATGCAGTGCTGATTGCCGACGGTCATACCTGCTCCGACACCCCCGCGCTCGGTGCCGAGGCCATCGTCGCTCATCACAATGCAACGCTGGCCGGTGCATTTTGCCGCGTGGTGCCCGCTGAGGAGTGGCGCTTCTGAAATCACGCTGATCGGCTCGGCCCGAGTCGATCAGCGTGGGCCTTACAGTTCCAGATCCAATAGCGCCTGGATGGTTTGTCGCCGTCTGATCAGACGAATATCGCCATCCTCGATCAGCACTTCGGGCAACAACGGCCGACTGTTGTAGTTCGACGACATGGAGGCGCCGTAGGCCCCTGCGTCGTGGATCACCAGCAGGTCGCCGACACAGGCCTGGGGCAACAACTGCGCCGCCAGCCCGTGCTCGTCCTGGGTGAAAACATCGCCTGACTCGCACAGCGGCCCAGCCACCTGAGTCAATTGCAACGGGCGCTCGACTGGATTGCCGTCGGCATCCAGCACAGTCATCCGGTGATAACTGCCATACAACGCCGGGCGCAGCAAATCGTTGAAGCCGGCGTCGACCATGATGAAGCGGTTGCCGCCCATCTGCTTGACTGCACGCACCTCGGTCACCAGGTAGCCCGACTCGGCAAGCAAGAACCGCCCGGGCTCGATCTCCATGTGCACCTCATGGCCAAGCATTGTTTCGATCTGGCTTTTAGCCGCCGCCCAGGTCCGGGCATAGCGCTGGATGTCGACCGGGCTGTCACCGTCCCGGTACGGTACCGATAACCCGCCGCCGATGGAGAACGCCTCGATATCCATGTCCAGCCGGTCGACCAACTCGACCATCGCCTGGGCAACCTGCTCCAGGTGCGCATAATCCACACCTGAGCCGATGTGCATGTGCACGCCCACCAGGTGCAGACCGTGGGCGCGGATGCAGTCGAGAGCCTCGCCGAGTTGCTCGTGCCAGATGCCATGCTTGCTGTTTTCGCCGCCGGTGTTGGTCTTGCGGCTGTGGCCGTGGCCGAAGCCCGGGTTGATCCGCAGCCACACCCGGTGCCCGGGGGAGCATTCGCCCAGCTGTCGGAGCATGTCGATCGAGCCCGCATTGACCTCGATGCCCGCTTCGACCACCCGCGCCAGCGTCGCGCGATCCAGCACATCGCTGGTCAGCACCAGCTCTGCTGGCTGCCGATCAAGGGTGGCGCCTGCAGCCAGGGCCCGTTCGATTTCGCCCAGTGATACCGCATCCAGGGCCAGGCCTCGCGCGCGCATCAGGCGCAGGATATGCAGATTCGGGTTGGCTTTTTGCGCATAGCGAACCAGATCGAAGCCTTGCAACTGGTCGATCCTGGCGTTGATGGTGTTTGCGTCGTAGACCCACAACGGCGAGCCATGGCGGCGAACTGCGCTGGCCAGCGAGTGGAATGGGGCGGATTCAGGCATGGGGTAATCCTTGTACGGGAGGTGTCCAAGGTTGTGGTAAGGGGCGTATTTATAAAAATAGCTTTTTATGTGTCAGCAATTCATATCTGATATGGCAATTCTGCTGCGTCGGTGCCGCTGTGAAGCTTACCTTTCGTCATATCGAGATCTTTCGCGCCATCATGGCAGCCGGCAGCGTGACCGGGGCTGCACGCCTGCTGTTCACCTCGCAACCTACCGTCAGCCGTGAGCTGGCGAGGTTCGAACAACTGGTGGGGTTGAGCCTGTTTGACCGCGAAGCAGGGCGCTTGAAGCCGACGGCGCAGGCACTGCTGCTGCTGGAGGAAGTGGAGCGGTCGTACATCGCTCTGGAGCGTATCGATCGCTGCGCCCAGGCCATTCGCAACTTTGAGCAGGGCAGGTTGGCGATCACTTGCCTGCCACTGTTTTCGCAGACGTTACTGCCAGAGGTGTGCCAAAGCTTTCATCAACACTACCCCGGCGTGAGCGTGCGGATCGAAGCGCAAGAGTCGCCACTGCTGGAAGAGTCTCTGATTGCACAACAGCATGACCTTGGGCTTACCGAGGTCGAGCAAACGCCACACGGGACCGTCGCTGAGTTGTTGTTCAGCGCAAGCATGGTCTGCCTATTGCCGGATCAGCACCCGTTGCTCGACAAGCGCCAGCTTGAGCTCAGTGACTTTCACCAGGCTGATTTCATCAACCTCTCCAGCCTGGATACCTATCGCCAGCAGCTGGATCAGCATTTCAGCGCGGCAGGCGTCAACCGGCGCACCGTCATCGAGACGACCAATGCCGCCTCGGTGTGTGCGATGGTCAGGCAAGGGTTGGGCGTAGCGGTCATCAATCCGCTAAGTGGCCTGGACGCTGCGCGCAGTGGCCTGTCGATACGCAGGCTGAGTGTCTGCGTACCCTACAAGGTGATGTTGGTTCGCCCAGACCACCGCCCCGGCTCGGCGGCGGTCGATCGTTTCTGCCAGGCGCTGCGGGCGCAAGCGCGCAAGCTGAGTGATGCCTTGGCTACGGGGCTGTAAATTCACTTTGCCCGTTCCGAGCGCAGCAGCAGGGCCGCGAGTGCGCAGGCCGTAAGCGCCAGGCACGAGACATAGAATGCATCGCTGTAGGCCATCAGGTAGGCCTCGCGGCGGATCGTCCCGGCCAGCCCTTCGAGCAGCTGTTGCTGCTGCAGCAGCCAGCTCTGCATCGGTTGGCCGATACGCTCCTGGAGGGCGGGCGAGAACAGCGTGACATGCTCATGCAAGCGCTCGCTATGCACCCGTTCGCGGCTGGCGACGATCTGCGTCAACCCCGCCGTACCGATGGCCCCGCCGAGGTTGCGCAGCATGGAAAAAACCGCCGAGGCAGAGCCGGCCTGGCGCTTGTCCAGGCCAGCGACGGCCAGCACCGACAACGCCACCATGATGAACGGCTGACCAATGCCGCGCACCACGGTCGAGGGAATGATCACGTTGTTGCCGGCATCGGCGCTCAGCCACGCGCCCAACCAGCAGCCCAGCGCCATGATCAAAAAACCGCTGGCGACCATGAACTTGGCACTGGTCCAGCCCATCAAGCGTGGCATCAGGGGCGCCAGCAGCAGCTGCACCACGCCGTAGGCAATCAGCGCTACGCCGACCTGATGGGCGCTGAAACCCTGCAGCTGCGACAGATAGTTGGGCACCAGAAAGACCAAGCCAAAGGTTGCCGCGCCAAAGATGAACATTGCCGCGCTGGCCACGCCGAAGTTGTAGTGGCCGAGCAGACGCAGATTGATGAAGGCACGTGAGCCAAACAGCTGGGTCGCCACGAACAGCACCAGCGCAATGGCGGCAATCAGGCTGAGGCCGGCAATCAACGGCGAGCTGAACCAGTCCAGGCGGCCGCCTTCTTCCAGCACGATCTGCAGCCCGCCCAGGCCGATGACCATGGCGGCGATGCCCAGCCAGTCGCCTTGGCGCAGGCGCGCCAGTTGCATCGGTTTGGCTTCGATCGACCAAGCGATGGCGAGCAGCAAGGCAATACCCGGCACCAGTTGCAGGTAGAAGATCCAGCGCCACGAAAAGGCGTCGGTGAGCCAGCCGCCCAGCGACGGGCCGGCGGCTTGGGCGACGCTGTTGGCCAGGCTGAACAGGGCCATGCCCATGGCCATCTTGCGCGCCGGTAGCTCGGTGATGATCAGCTGGAACGACAGCGGAATCAGCACCGCGCCAGCCGCGCCCTGAATGACCCGGATAAAGATCATCGTCTCCAGATTGGGTGCCGCCGAGCAGGCTACCGAGGCGAGCAGAAAGATAAACGAACCGGTCCACATCACTCGGCGCAGGGAGAACACTTCGACCAGCCAGGCGGTCAGCGGGATCATCACGATTTCTGCGACCAGATAGGCCGTGGATATCCATGAGCCTTCTTCAAAGCTGGCCCCCAGTGAACCCCGGATCTCGGGCAGCGCCGCGCTGGTGACGTGTACGTTCATGCCGGCCATGAAGCAGCCGAACAGCCCCGCCAGCACTGCCACCCAGGCACGCAACGATACTGATTGCTCAGTACTCATCGGTGCTTGCCCCTGGGCGCGTGTCGACCTGTGTCACAACTGACATGCCGGGCAGGAGCGGCAGATCCGGCAACGGTTGATCGAGCAGGATGCGTACCGGGAAGCGCTGCACGATCTTGGTGAAGTTGCCGGTAGCGTTATCGGACGGGAGCAGCGCGAAGACATTGCCGGAGGCCGGCGACAAGCTCGCTACATGCCCTCGCAGGTCGTGGTCGGAAAAGCTGTCGACCGCGATACGTACCGGCTGGCCCGGGCGCATGTGCTCCAGCTGGGTTTCCTTGTAGTTGGCCACGACGTAGGCCTGCTGCAACGGCACCACTGCCAGCAGCGGCTGGCCTGGCAGCACATATTGCCCGGCGCGAACCCGGCGTTGGCCGACCACTCCGGCGATCGGGGCGCGAATCACGGTGTCTTGTTGATCCTGCTCGGCCTGCTGTTGTTGGGCTTGGGCGCGGGAAAGGGTCGCTTGGCACTGCTTGAGTTCGGCATCGACCTGCGCGGCGCGCAGTTTGGCCATGTTCAGTTGCGATTGCTGTTGCTGCAGTGCAGCCTGGGCGCCTTGCTCGGCCGCTTGCGCCTGGCTGGCCTGGCTGGTGGCGGTTTCCAGCCGTTGCGCGGTGGCGGCGTGGTCACGCACCAGTTCGCGATAACGCTGGATATCGAGCTGGCTGCGGCGTGCTTCGGCCTTGGCGCTGCGCAGGGCGGCCTGCGCCTGGAGGATGGCCTGGCGTTGCAGGGTGATCCGCTCGGCCGCCAGTTGCTGGCTGGCAGCGGCTGCGAGCAGTGCCGCCTGCGCCTGGGCAACTCCGGCCCGTGCCTGATCAAGGCGAGCGTTGTAGTCGCGATCGTGCAGGCGTACCAGCACGTCTCCGGCCTGGACCGGTTGGTCGTCTTCGACTTCAACAGCCGCCACATTGCCCGCCACGCGCGAACTCAGCGCCAACCAGTCAGCCTTGATGTAGGCGTCATCGGTGCTCTGCAGATAGCGGCCTGTGGCCCACCAATAACTGGCCAGCGCCAGCAGCGCGACCACGGTCACGGCGAGCGCTACCGTCAGCGCCAGGCGCCGCCGGGTTGTGGTTTTAATGCGCTGCTCGGCAGCGTTGGGCACGGTGGGTTGTACGGCACTGTTCATGGTTGGGTTCCGGTTTTACTGATGGATGCCTGCCAGCGGCCGCCGAGGGCGCGCAACAGGTTGATCTGGGCCTGGGCGAGACGACCTTGGGCGTCGACCTGGCGAGCGCGCAGGCCTATCAGCTCGCGTTCGCTGTCAAGCAACGCCAGGCCATCAAGGGCGCCGGCGCGGTAACTGAAGTCGGCCAACGCATGCGCTCGTTGACCGTGCTCCAGCGCGGCGGTAACGGCCAGCAGGCTTTGCCGCTCACCGTCGAAGCGAGCGAGGGCCTGGCGCACATCCTTCAATGCGGCCAGCGCGACGCCTTGGTAATGAGCCCGTTGGGCCTGCTGCAAGGCTTCGGCCTTGCGCACTCGGGCGCGGTTGGCGCGCACGTTGGGGAACTGCCAGGTGATCAGCGGGCCGATGCCGAACATCACCGCGCGGCTGTCGCCGAGGTGACCGAGGTGTTGGTCGGCAGCCGTCAGCGAAGCGCCAAAGCTGACCTTGGGGTAGAGGTCGGCAGTGACGATCTCGATGCCCAGCCCGGCGGCGCGCAGCTCACGCTCGGCCTGGCGCACATCCGGGCGGCGTTCCAGCAACTGCCAGCCATCGCCGAGCGGCAGCGCAGCCGCCAGCGTGGGCGGGCTGTCGCAGGTTATGGCCTCTGCCGGCGCAGCCTGGCCGCTGAGCATGTTCAGCTCATACACGGCCATCTGCCGGTGCGCTTCGAGCAACGGTAGTTCGGCGCGCAGCTGCTCTCGCAGTGCGAGCAGGCGCTCACGGTCCAGCTCGGTGGCGATGCCCGCTTGCTGCTGGCGTTGGCTGAGTTGCACGCTGTGCTCAAGGCTGTGCAGGGATTGCCTGGTCTGCTTCAGACGGGCGCTGTAGGTGCAGTGCTGGACGTAGGCGCGGCTGGTTTGAGTGACGACATTCAGGCGCACCAGGTCCAGTGCGGCGGCGCTGGCGTCGGCCTGCACCGCGGCGCGCTCGATGGCAGCGCGTACCTGCCCCCAGATATCGACCTGATAGGCAAGCTCGATACCCGGATTGAGTTGCCACTGCGCCGAGGCGTGGCTGTCGGTGGCTTTGGCCAGGGTCTGATCATCAGCAGTTTTACCGTAGGTAGCTGCCAGGCCAAGTGCAGTGGCGGGCCAGCGTTGGGCGTCGAACTCGGCAATGCCCGCCAGCATCGCCTGTACGTTGGCTTTGGCCTGGGCCAGGTCCTGATTACGCGCCAGGGCGCGCTGTACCCAGCGGTCAAGTTGCGGATCATTGAACAGCCGCCACCAGTCCTCGGGCAGGGCCTGCCTGCTGGTACCGATGGGCACGCTGGCCAGGGCATCAATCTGCAAGGGTGGCGGCGCGGGCACAGGTTGCCGGGTGCAGGCAGTCAGCGCACAGAGCATGGCCAAGGCAAGCCGGGTAGGGCGGGGGGAGGATTGGCGTAAAGGCATCACAAATGTCGCATCAGGGGCTGTGATGCGAGGTTACTCAGCGCGCCCGCTGCGCCGCTGCCGCAAGCGCGCCAACCATGCGTGCAAACGGGACAACCTGCTGGCTAGTCGCTGCTGCCCAGCAGGCGCAACTGCCAATCGCTCGGCGCCTGACCGAGCGTGCGCTTGAACATGGCCGCAAAGGCGCTGGCGCTTTCGTAACCGTGCTCCAGCGCCACCGTCAGGATCGGCTTGCCCTCGGCGAGCTTCTGCTGGCTGAGCATGACCCGCGCGCGAGTCCGCCATTCGCCATAGGACATGCCCACTTCCCGCTGAAACAACCGCGCCACGCTGCGGGCACTGAGGTTGAGCTGCGTGCCGCATTGCTCCAGGGTGAGGTCTTGGGCCGGGTTGTCGAGAAAGCGCTCGCACCACGCTCGCAGCCGCGCATGCTGCGGCATCGCTACGAAGGCATCGAGGTGGGCCGCGTTGGCCAGTTCGTGTTTGATCAGGGCGCGGATGTGCTCGCCGTCCTGCCGGTCAGGCAAGTGTGACGCGGCCAGAATCAATTCGCGCAGCAAGCCGGAAACGACGATCACCTGACAGCGGTCGATGTGCGCTTCAAGCAGCAGCGTGCGCATGCGCACCTGGCCTTGCATGGCGATCGCGTGGTTGACCCCGGCCGGTACCCACAGGGCATGCCCGCCGGGGATGACGTAGTTACCGCCGTCACTGCTGACACGCATGATGCCGCTGGCGGCGTAGATCAGCTGGTCTTCGCCGTGGCAGTGATGGGCAACGTGCTCGCCGTGTTGATAATCCCTTCCCAGCGTTTGCATGGATCGCTCCGTTTGACGGGATCTGATTATACCGTTGGCTGGTGGCGATTTATTGCAACATGTTACCGTTAGGAGATTTATTCTGCTTAGATGTTGCTTTTTTAGAGAGTTTATCGGTTGTTGTTTGCTTTTTATCGCAATTAGCGTGCGCTTGTTCCTGTTTGCGATTGCAGCTATTTCACAGCCAGCAAGGTGTAACACATCGGCACCTGCAGCTCGTTGCTCTCATAAACGTCATAGAGCTCTTCGCGGTTCGAGTGCGGGTACTCGGTAAACGCCTGCAGTTGCAGCGACGCTTGCAGCACAGCGGTAACGATGTCGCTCATGCGGTGGATGTGCCAATACGACGTCACCCCATTCGCCTCACCCTGGCCCTCATAAACAATGGCCTTGTCCTCAACCACCGGCTCGGTCTGGAAGTAGCTGCCGCTGATGAGCCAGGGGTCGTTGGACTCAGGTTCGAGCATCTCCAGAAACGGGTGAGTTTCGTAAATGGCCAGCGTCCCGCCCGGCTTAAGCGTGCTGGCGGCGTGGCGGAAGAACGCAGATAGATCGGGCATCCAGTTGAGCACGCCGATGGTGATCAGCACCACATCGAAGCGCGCGGTCACCGAGGCTGGTAGCTGGTGGATGTCGGCTTCGATGAACTCGACAGCGTGGGGCGACCTTGCGGCGAGTTCATGGGCTTGCTGCAGGAATGCGGCGGACTGATCGACGCCCACCACATGCTCGGCGCCTAGCGCATACAGCGAGAGCGCTTCGCGGCCATTGTTGCAGCCCAACTGCAGTACCTGTTTGCCGCGAAGGTCTACCTGCTTGAGCAGCGCCGTGAGTGTCGGGTCCAGGCATGAGAACTGCGCATGGGCAGCCTCCGCCAACAAGCTCTGCCAGGTGGCACTGTGGCGATGCGCATCGGCAGAGGCGTTCCAGGCATCGCGGTTGCTTTCGATCATGTGCTTGAACGACGGCATATTGGGCTTCACTCCATGAAGATGCCGGTGATCAGGCCGGCTGATTGCCTAGTGAGCACTTAGGGTAAGGCTTAGTGCAAGCAACAAACTCACTGGCTGGCGAATACATCGATATTTTTGTGAAGTACAAACCGACGTACTAACTGCCTTAGGCCTGCGATGAGCAAGTCGACGCTGAGCGCAGAAGCGTTACGCCACTGACGAGGGCTGCTTGTGCCTCGTAGTTTTGGCACGTTCACGCCATCACGTGCGAAATGCACTCAGCCCGCCCTTCAGTGCACTGGCAGTGCTGCCCAGGGTCGTCGCCGAATCGTGAATCTCGGCGATGCCCTGCGAGGTATGTTCAAAGGTTTCGTGCATGCCGCCCAGCCGGCCAGCGATGTCGGTGACCGCGTGCTGAATCTCTTCACTGCTGCTCAGGGCACGGTCCATCGCGCTACTGACCTGACCCATCTGGCGCACCAGACCATCGATTACACCGAGGGTATTGTCGGAGGTCTGCGCCAAGCTGCGCGACTGTTCGGCGGTACTGTTCATCCGTTCGGCGATCTGGCGGATGCCGCTGGTGACGGCACTGATGACCTGGTTGGCATCGTTCAGCACGCCCTGGGTCTGTCCGGCCAGCTTGCGCACTTCATCAGCCACCACTGCGAAGCCTCTACCGGCTTCACCGGCCCGTGCGGCCTCGATGGCGGCGTTGAGTGCGAGCAGGTTGGTCTGGTCGGAAATGGCGGCGACCATCTGCAGCACCTGACTGATCTTTTCAGCCTCACAGCACAGGTGCTGCAGGTCGCTGGCAAGTTCGATGCTGGCCGAGGTGCTGCCGTGCACGTCACCGATCAGTCGCTTCAACTCTTGATGAGTCAGGCTCAATTCGCCAACGGCGGACTTGAGGTCGACGCGTACCGTATCGGCCAGGCTCGATGAGCTCTCGGCAGCCTGGCGGATGGATTGGCCGTGTTCGTTGATATCGGCCAACTGCACGCCGGCGTGCTTGATGCGCTGGTTGATTTCGTCAGCGAGCTGGAGAAAAATTTCTGCCAGCCGCTCGTTGCTCTCGGCCATGCCGGAGGCGCTGCCCAAGGTTTGGCGCAGGTCTTGAAGCAAGTTGGACAAGTGCTTGCCCATCTGACCCATTTCATCGCCGTTGACCACCGTGACGGTGGTCGACAGATCACGCCGTTCAGCAATGTCATTCAACTGGCGGGTCAGGTGATGAATGCCACGCACCAACATGCGGGCGGCAAACCAGGACAACAGCAAACCGACCAGGAACGACGCCGCCCCAATCAGCAGCAAGCGATGCAGACTGGCCTGAATCGCCTCATTTAGTGCATCTAGAGTGACATCGACGCCGACGATGTACTGCTGGCCGCTGGCGTTGTGCAAAGGCAGGAAAATCGAACGGAAACTACCGAAGCTGTCGGTATATTCATCGAACTTCTCCTGGCCACTACGTGACGCCTCGACCGCTGCGGGGCTTGCGTCGCTATAGTGCTCCAGGTGTTTGGAATAAGTGCCGCGGGCGATGTCATCGGCGCTGGCGCTGTCGGCCAGATAAATTACTTTGCCCTGTGCATCCACCATCAAGCTGTAGGCATATTTGAGATTGACCTCCTGCGCATACTCGCCAAGATTGCGTACCTGCGCTTCGTATTCACCGGCTTTCAGCCCATTGGCCTCGCGGGTGCGGCTGAGATAGTCAGTACCCAGTACCCGTGGGACGGCGTAGGCGACGGTGCGCAAGCGGTTGTCGATCTGCTCGCGAATGTCCTGCGACTTGGAGTATTGGGCGTAACTGATGAAGGCGGTGATGCTGATCAGGTTGACCACGGTGAGCGATAGTAACAGCTTGGTTTGCAGGCGCAGATTGCCCAGAAGCATGTCGAAGAATCCATTCGATGCCTGGAAGACCAGGCGGGGAGATTCTCAAGTTATCGAACACAGAACGGAAAACATTAAGGGGTCATCTGAAAAACCTCTCCAGGATTTGGCAAAATGCCCCTTTGTTGGTGCCCGCTGTTTACTTGAAAGACGGGCCGTTACAGCGTTTCAACGATGGCCTTTCCAGGCTTGCGCAACTGCTCTGGGCACTAAGCTGATCGGGGCTCAGCAGGGCTGCACGGCAAGACGGTTGCTGACCTTGCGGCCCAGCACCAGCACCGTCATGAAGCCGCAGGCGACCAAGGCGGTTGCCAGGCTGAGCAACGCTGCAGTACCCAGCTGATCGACGATCTGCCCACCAAAGAACGAGCCCAGCGCAATGATCACCTGGAACATCGCCACGAACAGCGGCATGCCGCGTTCGACGTCCTTGGGTGCAACGATGAACATCCAGATGCTGGCGCAGGCCGGGAACGCACCGAAGGCGAAGCCCCACAGCGCAATCAAGATGGCCGCGCCGGTCATGCCGGTGGCGAAGTGGGGGAACAGTGCAGTGCTGATACCGATCATTACTGCCACCAGCATCAAGGTATGACGCACGCTGCGGTTGGCGGCAAAGCCGGCGAAGATATTGCCCAGCACACCGGCCACGCCGTACAGCAACAGCAGCGAGCCAATGGTCGGCCCGTCGAAGCCGGCATTCTGTTTGAAGAACGGCGCCACGTAGGTGTATGCCGCAAAGTGCGCCAGGCCAATCAGCAACACGGCAATCAGGCCAATCCGCGCCTGCGGATTGATGAACAACGCCGGCAGGTCACGGACGCGGATGGCCTTTTCCGGATTGAGCCGCGGTAGCAAAAGCACCTGCGCCAGTAGCACCGGAATGCCCACCAGTGCGGTCACCAGGAAGGTCATGCGCCAGCCCATCAGCCCGCTCAGCCAGGTACCGACCGGCACGCCGAGCACGGTGGCCAGGGTTACGCCGACCATGATGATCGAGGTCGCCTGTGCCACGCCGACACCCTTGGGCGCGAGGCGGCCACTCAGGGCAATCGCGGTGGCCCAAAAGCCACCAATACTGATGCCCAGCAGCACGCGGCCGAACAGCAGCAGGCTGAAGTCGCTGGCGTAAGCCACAACTGCGTTGGCGATGATCATGATCAGGGTCAGACCGATGAGCAGGTAACGGCGGTCCATAGTGCCGATGCCGACTGACAGCAGCGGGGCAGCGAGGGCCGCCATGATGCCCGGCACGGTGACCATCAGCCCGGCGTGGCCGGCGCTGATGCCCAAGTCGCGGGCGACGTCGTTGAGCACGCCCACTGGCAGAAATTCGCTGGTAACCAGGGCAAATGCGCCCACGGCGACCGAGAGGATCGCCAGCCACTGCTGTGCGACGCTTTGTTGATTGTGTTCAGGGAGGCCGCTAGGGGCCTGGCTGGCGCTTGGCATGAGGCTTGGTTCCAAGGATGAGGTCGCCTTGAGCAGGCGGGAGAGGGCGGATTGGCGGGCATTATAGAAGTCGCCTGCGGCAAGCGGGCAGGCGTGCGGTTCGATAGTAATCATCAGTGGTATCGATGAAAGGTGCTGAACAGAGCGGCTGCCAGTGCCAGGCATGCGCGAGCTTGTCTCTTGACTGAAACTGGCAGATCAGCATTGACAGTGCCGGTCACCCCCTTACAATCGCGCGCCCTCGATTCAGCACGCACAGTGAAAAGGAGCTTCGATGCAACGGGTGATGATTGTTGGCCAGCCGGGTTCGGGCAAAAGCACCCTGGCGCGGCAGCTTGGTGAACGCACTGGTTTGCCGGTCGTGCACATCGACACCATTCACTGGCAGCCCGGCTGGGTTGAACGCAGCCGGGACGAGAAGACCCGACTGTGCGGCGAGGTCGAGGCGGGTGAGCGGTGGATCTTTGAAGGAGGGCATTCGGCGACCTGGGAAAATCGGCTGGCGCGCGCTGACCTGTTGATCTGGATTGACCGATCGACTCCGCTGCGGTTCTGGCGGGTGTTGCGAAGGACGTTGCTCAATCGTGGTCGAACCCGGCCTGACCTGCCGGCAGATTGCCCTGAGTTGCTGGGCAATCTGCCTGAGTTTTTCCGCTTCATGTGGCAAACCAGGCAGTCGGCGCGGCGCAAGATGCAGCAGTTGGTGGCGGATGCACCGCGGGGTTGCCGGGTGGTTTGCTTGCGTTCTGATCAAGATACCCAGGCGTTTTTGGCGAGCTTCGACTAAGGATTCGCGTTGCGCTCGGGAAGTTGGGCCGCTTGTGCCTCTATCGCAACGTCTTTTGCATGATGATCGTGCGCTCGGAACCGTGAAATTCGTCGCGAACCTCGCTGAAGCCCAAGCGCTGATAAAATGCCTGAGCAGTAATCGACGAGGGCACGCTCAACACGCCGAGGCCTCTGGCCTGCGCCACTGCCTCAAGTTTACGCATCAATTGCTGCCCAAACCCGCGGCGCTGAAAATCAGGGCTCACAAACACACTGCGCACCACACCGCCATCCAGGCTCGCCGTAGCTACTACCTGATCTTGCAGAGTTGCGACATACACCTCACGCAAGGCAATCAGTTGCTCGACCGCTGCGGGTGAAAAACTGCGTTGCACCTGTTCAATGATGTCTGCTGAGTAGTCCCTGGCGTTGGACTCACGCAATGCGCCAATCACGACCGCGCTGATTGCTGCTGCGTCCGCCACGGTTGCCGGTCGAATCACAGAAGTCATCCGATGCCCCGGCTTGAGTTGGGGGTGTACCAAGGTGCTGCGGACTCGAGATGAACGTGTTTCTGTTTGGCTGGCAGCAACGGTGTGTCGAGCGTGCCCAGTGCAATCGAAACCCAGTCAGCGAACTCACCCGTTGAGCGCGACCAGAACAGCGTTGATCCGCATTCGCTGCAGAATTCACGTTTTACTGTGGCTGATGATGCATAGGCCCTGATGCTCGACTCGCCACTGAGGATGCGTAGCGCGTCGCGTGGCACGCTGGCGTATGACGCGAATGCGGCGCCGTGGCCTTTGCGGCATTGACTGCAATAACAGTGGCTGACGGCTTTTGCCGGCGTGAGTAGCTGGTAGCTGACGGCGCCGCAGAGGCAGCTGCCGCGATGGGTTTCGGTCATGTGCTTCTCCAAGGGAGCGAAGTGGCAGCGTAGCCAATTGTGATTGGCTGGTCGAGTCGTGGGGATTGGGGCCGCTACGCGATCCTTTCGCGACACACGGCCGCTCCTACAGGGGATGTGGAGCGGCCTTGCCGGGGCGCCGGACCGGTCGGAAAGGGCTGCAAAGCAGCCCCAAATTCCCACGCTCACATCGTCAGGCCCTGACCTCCACACTGCGTGGCTGCACCCCAATCCTGAACCAGATCGAATACATCGCCGGGAGAAACACCAACGTCATGATGGTACCGACCAGCGTGCCGCCGATCAGGGTATACGCCAGCGTGCCCCAGAACACTGAATGAGTTAGCGGGATAAACGCCAGGATCGCCGCCAGTGCCGTCAGCAGCACTGGCCGGGCGCGCTGCACCGTGGCCTCGACCACTGCATCGAACGGATCCAGCCCGGTGATCTGGTTCTGATGAATCTGCCCGATCAGGATCAACGTGTTGCGCATGAGAATTCCCGACAGCGCAATCAGCCCGACCAGCGCGTTGATGCCAAACGGCTGCTGAAACAGCAACAGCACCGGCACCACACCGATCAAGCCCAGCGGTGAGGTGAGAAACACCATGACCATCGCCGAGATCGAGCGCACCTGCAGGATGATGATCAGCAGGGTCAGGGCAATCATGATCGGCAGCAACGGCACGATCGCCTGGCTGGCCTTGGCCGACTCTTCGATCGAACCTGCCATCTCGACCCGGTAGCCCGCCGGCAGCGTCGTGACGATCGGTTGCAGCGCCTGCCAGATCTGCGCGGACACATCCGGCGGCTGCAGGCCTTCGGCGGTATCACCGCGCACGGTGATGGTCGGGCTGCGGTCACGCCGGCGCAGCAGTGGGTCTTCCATGCGCACACTGACCTCGCCAACCTGGCCGAGGGGAATGCGCTGCCCGGCGGCGCCAACCAAGCTGAAGTTTTCGATCCTGGCCGGATCCAGCCGGGTGTCGCCAGCCGCGCGCGCCTCGACCTGCACCAGGCGGATGTCCTCGCGTACCGCCGTGACCGGCACGCCGCTGAGCAAAAACTGCAGTTGCTGGGCGACCGCTGCAGAGCTCAGGCCAACCGCCTGCAAACGGTTCTGATCCAGGGAGAAATGCAGCGTCGGCACCCGCGTGCCCCAGTCATTGTTTACCGTCTTCAACAGCGGGCTGGCCTGCATCACGCTTTGCACGCGCGCGGCGATTTCACCCAGTCGCGCGGTATCCGGGCCGGTTACCCGGAACGCCACGGGGAACGGTGAGTAAGGGCCGAACACCAGTTGCGTCACCCGCACGCGGGCTTCGGCGGCCAGGCCTTCGGCGGCCGCCTGGCGCAGGCGATGCTTGAGCGCCTCGCGCGCTTCCTGGCTGTCAGTGAGCACAACGATCTTGGCAAACGAAGGGTCAGGCAGCTCGGGCGCCATCGCCAGGAAGAACCGCGGCGGACCCTGGCCGATGTACGAGGTGACGATCTTGGCCTCTTCCTGCTTACGTAGCCACGTTTCAACCTTGATGGCTGCGGCGTTGGTCTGCTCGATCGAAGTACCGTACGGCAGCTGCAGCTCAACCAGCACCTCTGGCCGATCGGAGGTGGGAAAGAACTGCTTCTTGACCAAGCCCATACCCAGCACCGCGGCCACAAAGGCCGCGATGACCGCGCCCGCTACCAGCCACTTGTGCGCAATCACCCGCGCCAGCAGCGAGCGAAAGCGGTTGTAGTGGCGGGTGTTGTAGATCGCGGCGTGGCCGCCTGGCACCGTCTTGATGTCCGGCAGCAGTTTGACCCCAAGGTAGGGCGTGAAGGCTACCGCCACGATCCACGAGGCAATCAGCGCGATACCAACGATCCAGAACATGTTGCTGGTGTATTCACCGGCGGTGGACTGGGCGAAGCCATTGGGCATGAAGCCGATGGCCGTCACCAGCGTGCCGGCCAGCATGGGCGCCGCGGTGTGGCTCCAGGCGTAGGCCGAGGCCTGGAAGCGGTCGTAGCCTTCCTCCATCTTCACCACCATCATCTCAATGGCGATGATGGCGTCATCGACCAGCAGGCCCAGCGCCAGAATCAACGACCCCAGGGTGATCCGGTCAAAGCTCTTGCCGGTCGCCGCCATCACCACAAAGACCATGGCCAGGGTCAGCGGCACGGCGGCCGCGACCACGATACCCACCCGCCAGCCCATGCTGATGAAGCACACCAGCATCACCACCAGCAGGGCGACCACGAACTTGACCATGAACTCGTCAACCGAGGCGCTGATATTGACCGCCTGATCGGTGACCTTGCTCAGCGTCATGCCCAGCGGCATGGCCTGGTTGATGCTTGTTGTTTCTGCTTGCAGCGCCTTGCCCAGCTCCAGGCCGTTCCAGCCTTCGCGCATCACCACGCCCAACAGCAGGGCCGGCTCACCGCCGTTGCGCACGAGGAAGGTGGCAGGGTCCTGATAGCCGCGCTCGACGTCGGCCACATCGGCCAGGGTCAATGTGCGCCCTTGGGCTGCAACCGGAGTCTGACGGATCTTCGCCAGTTGATCGAAGGCACCATCGACCCGCACCACCACCTGCGGACCATGGGTTTCGACCGAGCCGGCCGGGGTCAGCACGTTCTGCTCGTTGAGCGCGGCAAAGATCGCTTGCGGGGTGACGCCCAGGGTCGCCAGGCGATCATGGGAGAATGATACAAAAATCCGCTCGGCCTGTTCGCCGATGATATTGACCTTCTTCACCCCCGGCACATGCAGCAGGCGCTGGCGCAGCCCCTCGGCGTCGCGCACCAGCTGGCGCTGTGGCTCGCCTTTGGCCTTGAGCGCATACAGGGCAAAGGTCACGTCGGAGAATTCGTCGTTGATCATCGGCCCGATCACGCCGGCCGGCAGCGCCTTGGCTTCATCGCCAAGCTTCTTGCGCGCCTGGTAGAACTCCTCCTGCACCTGGGAGGGTGGCGTGCGGTCCAGCAGCGAGACCATGGTGAAGGCCAGCCCGGCGCGGGTGTAAGTTTCGCTACGGTCGTACCAGCGCAACTCCTGCATGCGCTTTTCCAGCGGTTCGGCGACCAGGTCCTGCATCTGCTGCGCTGTCGCACCGGGCCAGGCGCTGACGATGGTCATCTGCTTGACGGTGAAGGGTGGGTCCTCAGCGCGGCCGAGTTTGAAGAACGCCAGCGCGCCGGCGAAGGCGATCAGCACAATCAGAAACAGGGTGATGGCGCGCTCGCGCACCGCCAGCGCCGACAGATTGAAACGCGACGCGCTCATGGCTGGCTCCCGGCAACGTTAACTGCGGGGGCGACCAGCACCGGCTGATCATTGCGTAGCAGGTGCGCGCCGAGGGCGACGACCTGTTCGCCGGCAGCTAGATCGCCGACTACCCGCGCCGCATCGTCGCTGATCCCGAGCACCTGAACCGGGCGCCATGCGACCTTGGCCGGTTGCCCGGTCACGACCCAGACGCCACTGCCGCTGCCAGGGTCGTACAGCGCACCAATCGGCACCTGGCGGGCGTTCTCTTCGGTGATCTGGGGGGCAAGCACGAGAGTAATGGTCGCGCCCAGCGGCGCGTTTGCCAGAGGCCCAGCCAGCACATACCTGGCTTCGAAGGTGCGGGTGGTGCTGTCGGCGGCTTCGGACAGCAGGCGCAATCTGGCCGGAACTTTCTGAGCCTGAAGGCCGTACAGCGTGGCCTGCGCGACCGAACCAGCGGCTGGGCGCAGCGTTTCCGGGAGGTGGACCACGGCCTCGCGATGGCCGGCGCGGGCCAGCCTGACCACCGCTTGGCCGGCGCTGACGACTTGCCCAGGCTCAGCCAAGGTATCCATCACCACGCCGTCGGCATCGGCCAGCAATACCGCGTAGCTGGTGGCGTTGCTGGCCACGTCCGCCTGTGCCTGGGCTGCTTTGAGCTGAGCCGTGGCCGAGTCTGCAGCCGCCTTGAGCTGGTCGTAGGCCGAGGCGGACACAGCGCCTTCAGCCACCAACCCGCGATAGCGTGCTTCGTCGTCGCTGGCCTGCTTGGCCCGTGCCCGGGCAGCTGCAACCGCCTCTTGCTGCGCACGTGCCTGCAGCTTCAGGTCAACCGGGTCGAGGCGCATGAGTGGCTGCCCGCGCTGCACCGTTTGCCCGGTGTCGACCAGCCGTTCAAGGATCTTGCCCTGCACGCGAAAGCCCAGGTCGCTCTGCGTGCGGGCGACCACTACGCCGGTGAAGGCGCGGGCTGCGGCAGAGGCGTTTGCCACTGGCGCCGTTCTGACCAGCGGTGGCTGGTCGCGGGGGTCTTTACTGACCGACGAATCGCCGCACGCCACCAGGACGATAGGCAGCAGGCAACTGGCAAATGCGGCAGGGTGCAGGCGCATGGGATCCATTACTCAAAGGCATCAAGGAATCCCATTTTTGTTCTAGTGACTAAATCTGTCAATGGTCACATTTTGAGTTTCAAGGCGCCAGGCTCCTCAGAATCAGCGCTGGCAGCTGCACCACGGCCGTTTCAACCGAGTCCAGGTTGTACTGCAGTTGCGCTGCGTTGACGTAGGGCTTGAGCACCAGATAGATCGCTTCGGTCGTTTCATCCAGCGGTGTCTTGCGCTCGAATTCGCCTGCTTCGCGACCCTCGATCAAGACCTGTTGAATGACCTGGCGAAGGTCCGCCTCATGTGCCTGGACTGACGGCCACTGGTCGCGCGAGGCCACTGCGGCGATGTCGTACAGCTTGCGTTCGTGGAAGAACAAGTCGCTGCCCGCCTCAGCAATGGCGCGGAATAGCCGCCTGATCTGCTCTGAGGCAGTAGGCGCATCAGCGATGGCGGTGGTCACCAGTTGCCTGATCATCGCCAGCCGGTTGGCGCAGATCACTTCACCAATGGCCTGCTTGGAATCAAAGAATTTATAGATGTATGCCTTGGAAAAACCAATGGCCTTGGCCAGGTCCGAGACCGTGGTCTTTTCATAGCCGTAATGGGCGAAATGCAGCATGGCCGCCTGGATGACCTGATCGCGGACATCATGGTCGGCTGGGCCGCGAGTGGGTGCTGGGGAAGTATTTGTCGTCATGCTCAAAGCGTACTCTGCTGAGGGCCGGATTGACAGTAAGTGACCAATCTATAATATGGTCACAATCTGTAACGGTCATGGGAATCATCATGCAGCTTTATCGAAGCATCGCCCTCATCCTGAGCGCCAGCCTGTCTGCAGGGTGCATGGTGGGGCCTGATTATAAACAGCCGCAGGCGCCGCTTGCCGATCACTATCAGGGCTGGGCGGGGACGCAGGCACAATCGGCAGGTGCTGTAACCAACCTCGATCAGTGGTGGACAGGCTTTGCTGATCCGGCCCTCAGCGGGTTTGTCCGCCAGGCGCTGGCGCAGAACCTCGACCTGGCCCAGGCTCAGGCGCGGCTTGCTCAGGCTCGGGCTGCGTTGGGTTCAGCCAACGCAGCGCTTTCACCGTCTGCCGGAGTCGATGGCCAAGCGGCCCGTGCCTATCAGTCGATTCAGACACCCTTGGGTCAGGTGCTCGATTCAACGCCTGGCTATGACCGTTACGGCAACAGCTATGAGCTCAACCTGGTTGCCGGCTGGGAAATCGACGTGTTCGGCGGGCTGCGCCGCGACCGCCAAGCCGCACTGGCCGAGTACCAGGCTTCTGAAGCCGGGGCAGTGGCGACGCGGCTTGCCGTGGCCGCCCAGACCGCTGACCTGTATGCCAGCGTGCGCGGGCTGCAGGCGCGTTTGGCGATCGTCGAACAGCAGGTGCAGACGCAGCGTGAGCTGCTGGCCAAAGTGCAGTTGCTCAACCGCAAGGGCGTTGCCGCAGATGCCGAACTGCGCCAGACCGAGGGTGAGCTGGCGCAAGTCGAGGCCCGTGCGCCGCTGTTGCGCACGGCGCTGGACGCGGCGCTCAACGCGTTTGATGTAACGCTCGGCAGCCCGCCGGGGACCCATCGTGCAGCGCTTGCGGCTGGGATGGCGATTCCCCAGGCACCCCAACTCACCGACATCGGCGCACCCGCTGATCTGTTGCGGCGCCGGCCTGATCTGATTGCCGCCGAGCGCAGACTGGCCGCTGCCAATGCCTCCATTGGCAGCGCGATCAGCGAGTATTATCCGAAGTTTTCCCTGGGGGCGTTGCTTGGCAGTGCGACGACCTCGGGTGGCCAGTTGTTCAGTGGTGGGGCGAGTCAGTCAGCTGTGTTGCTGGGGCTGCGCTGGCGGCTGTTCGACTTTGGCCGGATCAACGCTGAGATTGATCGAGCCAAGGGGCGTGAGGCCGAGGCTTTGGCGATTTATCGGCAGTCGGTGCTGAGGGCGTCGGCAGATGTCGAGAATGCCTTGTCAGCGTTGCTCAACCGCCAGGCGCAAGCCGCTACGCTTGCGGCTGGCGAGTCATCGCTGCAGCAGGCACGGCGGTCGTCCTTTGCGGCCTATCAAAAGGGCGCTGCCAGCCTGATCAACGTGCTCAATGCTGATCAGCAACTGCTGCGTGCTTCGGATGCCAGGGCGGTGGCACAAACGGAAGCTGCTCGTGCGGCAATTGCGGCGTACCGAGCGTTGGGTGGGGGCTGGTCGCCCGCTGAGGCAGTTACGCAGCGGCCTCAGTAGGCAAGGTTCACCAACACCTCAAAACTGCGTGACCACCGTCACACCTGCCGTCTCGAACCGGTCCATGTTCACCAGTGCGTTCCCTGCGTGAGCTGAAGACTTCCAATCGACTGCCGGTGACTGAGCTGGTGAGTATTTGACAGGCGGATGCCAGTAACCAGGGCACCGTGCGCGCTGGCTACTGGCGAAGCTCATTCAGCCAAGCGGCGCTGTGGGTACCCCGTCAAGCTGGCGCCAGATCTGCAGTGGGTTGTCTTGCTTGAGCGCGTCAGGCAGCAAGGCATCCGGCAGGTTCTGATAGCACACCGGTCGCAGGAAGCGCTCGATGGCGGTCGAGCCGACCGACGTGCTGCGGCTGTCGGAGGTGGCCGGGAAGGGGCCGCCATGGACCATCGCATCGCAGACTTCGACGCCGGTAGGAAAGCCGTTGACCAGCAGCCGGCCGGCTTTCTTCTCCAGCGTCTGCACCAGGCTGCGCGCAACCTCCAGGTCCTGCTCCGTCAACTGCAGGGTTGCCGTCAGCTGACCTTCAAGCGACCTGGCGAAGGCCAGCATCTGGTCCACGCTCTGGCAACTGATGACGATTGCCGCAGGGCCGAACACTTCTTCCAGCAGCTGCGGGTTGGCCGCGACATTGGCGAAGGTCGTGCGGTACAGATGACCCTGCGCTTGCGTCGCGCCTGAAGGCGGCTGGCCAGCGGCGACCAGTGCTGTGTCGGGCTGCGCAGCGATCCGTTGCAGGCCGGTCAGGTATGCCTGGTGAATGCCTGCTGTGAGCATCGTCTGGCTGGCCTTGTCAGCCAGGCAGGCACCGGCACGGGCAACGAACGTTTCCAATTCAGGCCCTGCAACGGCCAGCAGGATGCCTGGGTTGGTGCAGAACTGGCCGGCGCCCTGTGCCAGCGCGTCGGCAAAGCCTGCAGCTATTGTCTCGGCTCGCGCTGCCAGTGCGCCTGGCAGCAGGAACACCGGGTTGACGCTGCTCATCTCGGCGTACACCGGGATCGGCTCGGCACGCGCCGCGGCTGCCCGTAGCAGGGCCAGGCCACCGCTGCGCGAGCCGGTGAAGCCAACGGCCTTGACGGCCGGGTGCGAGACCAGTTGTTGGCCAACGTCATTGCCGTCCCCCACCACCAGCGAGAAAGTGCCTTCGGGCAGTTCCAGTTGCTGCACAGCCTGTTGGATCACGCGCCCGACCAGCTCACTGGTGCCCAGATGTGCCCGGTGCGCCTTGACGATCACCGGGCAGCCTGCGGCCAGTGCCGATGCCGTGTCGCCGCCCGCGACCGAGAACGCCAGAGGGAAATTGCTGGCGCCGAACACCACCACAGGTCCCAGCGCCACCTTGCACATACGCAGATCCGGGCGCGGCAGTGGCGCTCGGTCGGGCAGGGCAGAGTCGAAGGTCGCCTGCTGCCAGCGGCCTTGACGCAGCACCGAGGCAAACAGCCGCAGTTGGCCCACGGTACGCCCGCGCTCACCTTCCAGGCGGGCCAGAGGCAGCCCGCTTTCGCTGTGGGCGCGCTCAAGCAGCGTTGCGCCCAGGCCGACGATACCGTCGGCAATCGCTTCGAGAAGCTGCGCGCGCCGTTCCGGGCTGGTCGAACGCAAGCTGTCAAAGGCCTGGTCGGCAAGCTCGCACGCCTGATTTACCAAGTTGGCGCTGGCGCAGTTGAACACAGGGGCGGGGATGGCCTCTTCAGTCGCGGGGTTGATCGCCAGCAGTTCACGGCCTTGGCCACGAATCAGTTGATGCCCGATTATTTGTTCGCCGGTAAGTGGCATTGGTGTACTCCGTAAACCTGTTACTTGTCAGAAGAAATCGGCTGCTTCAACAGCAACAGGTAAGCCATGGCGGCGACCGCTGCGACGACGGCGCTGATGAGGAATGCCGAGGCGAATGAGCCCGATTGCTGAATGCTGAAGCCGGTGACGATCGGTGCCACTGATCCTGCCAGGTAGCCGCCGAAGTTCTGAATGGAGCCGAATGACGCGACCTGGCGGCTGTCGACGATGGTGTTGGCGATCATCCAGGCGGTGGAGCTGGCCATGTTGATGCTGAACAAGGCGCAGCAGAGCAGGGCCAGGCTGAGCACAATGCCGCTGCCAAAGGCCAGGGGCACGGTGAACGCCGCTGCGGCCAGCAACGCGCTGACCACCACCCGTTTGCGACTGCCCAGCACCGTGCCGCCTTTTTTCACCAGGCGGTCGCAGAGCCGGCCGGCGACGATGGTGCCCAGGGCGCCGAACACGTAAGCCAGTGACACCACCCAGGCGGTCTGATACAGGCCCAGACCGTGCTCGCGCTCGAAGTAGCCGGGCAGCCAGGTCAGGTGCAGCCAAAGCATGTAGATCACGCCCATGAAGCCCAGCACTGCGCCCCAGGTGCTCTTGTGGCGGAACAGTTCAGCCCAGGCGCTCAGCTGGGATTTCAAACTTGGTTTTGGCGCCACGTTGGCCTGTTGCTGAGTCTGCGACGCCAGCAGGCGCTCGCGTTCTTCGGCAGGCAATTCGGCCAGGTAACGCTCCTTGCTCTTGTAGAACGCGAACCAGCACAGCGCGATGACGATGCCGAACACGCCGGTAGCGATGAACATCCCGCGCCAGCCCCAGTTGATCATCAGCAGGGTCAGCAGTGGCGGGGCGATGCACGGGCCGATGCAGGTCGAGGACAGCACGATGCCGGTGGGCGTCCCGCGTTTTTCTGCCTCGAACCATTCCGCCAGGGCCTTGGCCGCCGAGGGGAACATCGGCGCTTCGCCGATCCCCAGCGCGATGCGCAGGCCGATGAATGCCGAGAAGCTGTTGATCAGGCCCGAGGCGGTCTGCGCCACCGACCAGCCCAACAGGGCGGCGCCGAGCGAGAGTTTGCTGCCCAGGCGATCGATGATCACCCCCAGCGGCAGTTGCGAGAAGGCATAGGCCAGGGAAAACGCCGACAGCAGAATGCCCATCTGCGAAGGCGTGATGGCCATGTCGCGCTGGATCGAGGTGTTGGCAATCGACAGAGCGCTGCGGTCGACATAGTTGATGATGCCGATTACCAGCAGCAGACTGACAGTGATGAACTGGTATTTCTTGAACGGGTTTCGGCTGGCTACCGTATCCGCAGTGCGGTCAAGCTCGGCTTGCGCATATTTACTGGTCATGGCTGTTCACTTTTATTGTTATTGGGATTCGCTGTTGGCTTGGGCTTACATGGACGCCTCGAGCATCCAGCGGTAGTCCTCGGCACTGGCTTCACGCGGATTGGTGCGGTGGCTATGGTCGGCCAGGGCACCCTGGATGATGCCTGGGAACATCGCTTCGCTGACGCCCAGCTCACGCAGACCTATCGGCAAGCCCAGGGCACGGGTCATGTCACGCAGGGCCGTTTCGATCTGGCTGTCGTCGGCCAGGCCCATGGCCTGGGCAATGCGCAGTGTCTTCTGTTCAGCGGTCATCGTCGCCGCCTGACGATTGAAGGTAATCACCGCCGGCAAGAAGATCGCGTTGAGCGTGCCGTGGTGCAGGCGCGGATTGATGCCGCCCAGCGCGTGGCTCAGGCTATGCACACAGCCCAGGCCTTTCTGGAATGCCAGGGCGCCCTGCAGTGACGCGCTCATCATGTTGGTGCGCGCTTCGAGGTTGTGCGGGTCGGCGGTGGCGGCGCTGATGAAGCGCCAGGCGCGCCATAGCCCGTCCAGAGCAATACCGTCAGCCGGCGGGTTGAACGCAGGTGCCATGAACGTCTCGAGGCAGTGCGCAATTGCGTCCATGCCGGTGGCAGCGGTCATTGCGGCGGGCAAACCTATGGTCAGCGCTGGGTCACAGATGGCCGACTTAGGGACTACATGCGGTGAGATCACGCCGACTTTGCGACCGTCATCGAGGATCAGGATGGCGCCGCGACCGACTTCGCTGCCGGTGCCAGCAGTGGTCGGTACCGCAATCACCGGCGCAGTGGCGGCGGTGATGTGGGCAAGGCCGCCTTCGATCACCGCAAAGCGCTTCAGCGGGCCCTCATGGCGGGCGCAGACGGCCACGCCTTTGGCCAGGTCGATGGCCGAGCCGCCACCAATGGCGATGATGCCGTCGCAGTCACATTCGCGGAACATGGCGACCGCTTCGCGGACTGCGCTCTCGTTTGGGTTGGGTGGCGTGGCGTCGTAGATCGGCAAGGCCATGTCAGCGCCTTCGAAGGCGTCAAGCGCCCGGTCAACCAGCCCGGCGGCGCGTACACCGCGGTCGGTCACGATCAAAGGTCGGGTTATACCAATGCGCTGGCACTCGGCGGGCAGCAACGCAATCGCGCCGACCTCGAACTGGATTTGGGTGATGTAGTTGATCAAGGACATGCGCTCTCCTGGAGCCTTTTAGCGTTGTTATCTTGGCCAATCTCAGGGCCGTCCTGGCGCACCGGGTGCGTCATCGTGCGGGGCCAGTATAGAAATCCGCAGACGGCTGTGGTACTGAGAACAATCCATACAGCTATAACCAGGACTCATAGCCAATGACGCCATCGTTGAACTCGATCATGTCCCGGCTGCACGCCAGGCATCTGCGCCTGTTGATAGAGCTGGATGCGCACCGCTCGCTGCTCGGCGCAGCCGACAGCGTCGGGCTCACTCAACCCGGTGCGAGCAAAGCGTTGCAGGAGATCGAGACGACCTTTGGCACGCTGCTGTTCAGACGCACCAACCGTGGCCTGGAGCCGACCGCTGCCGGCCACTGTGCGATCAGATCCGCTCGGGTGATCCAGACCGACCTGTCAAATCTGCGGCATGACCTCGATGCGATTTTGCGTGGAGTCGGCGGCAGGCTTGCCGTGGGCGCGATCATGGGCGCCGTGCCGCTGCTGATGAAGGCGGTATCAGAACTCACGGCGATCCAGCCGGAAATGTCCTTCGAGATCGTTGAGGGCACCAGCCAGTTTCTGCTTAGCCAGATCGAGAGTGGCCGCCTGGACATGGCCGTGTGCCGAACCTCTGTCAGCAGCTCACCGCATTTGTTCGCCAGTGAGTTCGTCCAGCACGAGACACTTGCAGTGATCGCCAGCGTCGATCATCCGCTCAAGGACGCCGCGACCTTGAGCCTTGAACAACTGGCCGAGAACCGCTGGATTGTCTACCGGGCGAACATGCCCATGCGCGTGCAACTGGAACGTGAATTCCACGATGCCGGCCTGCGCTTCCCGCTGCACCTGGTGGAAACCACGTCGATTCTGGCGACGTTGTCGCTGTTGCAGAACCAGCCTGAATTCGTCGCGCTGGTGTCTATCGATGTGGCCCAGCAGTGTCTGCAGCATCACCGCATCTGCATTCTGCCGCTGGCGATCCAATCGGTGAGCGACCCGTATGAGCTGGTGACACGCCAGGCCAGTCAGGAAACGCCCGCCATGCAGCAGCTTCGCGGTTTGCTGCTTAGCGCGGCTGCTGGCGGCTCGGCGCGTTAATCAGCGAGCCAGTGCTCATACGCCGCCGTCATCCGCTGCCGAGTCTGCGCATCTGCCGGAATCAGATGCTCGATCCGTAGCGACTCCACGGTGATGTCCAGCGGCATGCCAAAGGTGGTGAAGGTTGACAGAAACCTCAGCTCACCCTCCGCTGTATTCACCCGCGTCAGCAACACCGGCATGGCTGCGGGCGCGTGCAGTTGAGCAGCAGGAGCCGGCAGCTCGCGCAGTAACTGCGCGAGCTCGGGACTAGCCACGGCCTCCCGCGATGCACGCTGCCAGGCGACTGCGCGAATCTCGTCGGCATTGGCCAGCTGATCACCCAACCCGCCGGGGCGCAACAGTGTGTCGAGCAAATTCAGCCGCGCAGTCGCCTCAGGCGCGATGCCGGCCATGGCAAACAGCAAGCCGGCACTGGCATTGGCCGCGGTGACATCCCAGTTGCTGGCGATGACGATGGCCGGCGCCGGGTTGTTCGCGTGCAGAATATGTTCGATAGCTTCGTGGACCATCTTCAGCCCCGGCGCATCCAGCGGCGATGTGGCGTAGCGCGGGGCGTAGCCGGCGGCGACGAACAGCTGGTTGCACTGCTCCAGCGGTGCGGCCAGCGCCGAGAGCAGGGCATGCAGAGTGCTCGGGCTGGGTTTGGCACGGCCGGTTTCGACGCAGCTTAAGTGACGCTGCGAAACCCCGGCCAGCAGCGCCAGTTCGAGCTGGCTGAGACGCGCCTGCTGACGCAACTGGCGGACCTGCTGACCGGCAGAGGCGCTCGGGGCCGGTTGCTGGCGATGGAAAATTGGCTGCTTCATACGTCGACTCTGACCGTCCTTGGTGCCCTGTGTCCATGACCTGTCAGGTCATTGAGAGCGCGCAACACTATCACTACTCTGCCGGCGAACCCTACCTAGGAGTGGCTGATGACCCTGCGTTTGCTTGCCCTGACCTTGCTGGTGCCGTTTGCGGCGTATACCGGCTGGACCCTGCTGAATGCCGAGCAGTCGCTTGTGGCGTTTGGTCTGGAGCTGATGGCGCGCCCTGATACAGCTCAGGTCGTCATCGACCTGTATCTGATGGCAGGGCTTGGCTGCTGCTGGATGGTCAGCGATAACTATCGCCGTCGTGGAACATGGATTTCTGTGCTGCCTTACTTGCTGCTGACCACGGTGTTCGTCTCGCTGGGGCCGCTGCTCTATTTGGCCATCCGGGGCGTTAGCAGTGAGCGTCAAGCATGAATGACGCCCTGCAGGTGTATGCGTTGTGTGTTGTGCTGCTGTTTCTCAAGATGCTTGCGATCTCTTGTTATCAGGGCTACCTGCGCTTAAGCGTGTTGGCGTTTCACAACCCCGAGGACGCCGCGTTTTTCAAACGGCGGGCGCGGGAGGCAGAGCGCCCGCAGGTGATTCGCGCTGCGCGGGCCTGGACCAACGATCTGGAGAACATACCTGCCTTTTTCGTGCTTGGCGGGCTGGCGCTGGCGCTCGATGCGCCGGCTACTTTCAGCGCTTGGCTGTGCGTGGTCTTCACCCTCGCCAGGGTGCTGCACACGCTGACCTATCTGGCCGGTGTACAGCCGTGGCGAACGATCTGCTACGCGGCTGCGCTGGTATGCCTGCTGGGCTTTTGCGCGGTCATTACCACCCAGCTGGGGATGGGATGACGCCGCGCCGCTACGGCGGCTATCAACGGTTGACCAGCCTGGCCGGCAGAGCGATCACCAGCAGGCAACTGAGCAGCAGGCAGACGGCAAATGCCCACAGCGCGGCATGGGCGTTGCCGGTCAGGTCGGTCATCACTCCCATCAGCGAGTTGCTGACCAGCCCGGCGATGTTCGCCAGCGAACAGGCGAGGGCGAAGCCAGTGGCGGCCGCAGTGCCCTTGAGAAAGGTCGCCGGCAGGCTGAAGAACACCGGCACTGCACCGATGATCGCTGCTGAAGCGATGGCAAACAGCAGTACCGTCATCAGCAGGTTATGGCTGAACAAGGTGCTGCTGACCATGGCAATCGCGCCGACAATGAAGGGCACGATGATGTGCCAGCGGCGTTCGCGATAGCGGTCGGAACTGGCGCCGATCAGCAGCATGCCGATCAGCGCTGCCAGGCTCGGAATGGCTGTGAGCAGGCCAATGTGGAAGGTATCGCTGACCCCCGCGTCGTGGATGAAGGTCGGCATCCAGAAGCCCATGGCATAAGCGCTGAGCAAAATCGAGAAGTCGATGCCACCGAGCATCCACACCTTGAGGTTGAAGAAGCCATCGCGAAAGCGCTGCTTGCTGCCTGTGTCTTCGGCATCGTCTGCCGCGAGGTCGGCAGCCAGCTGCGCCTTGTCGTCATCAGACAACCAGCGTGCCTGCTGGAAGCTGTTGGGCAGAATCCACAAGGTCGCAACGCCCAGCAGCACACTGGGGATCGCCTCCAGCAAGAACAGCCACTGCCAGCCGCGCAGGCCGTACAACTGGTCGAAGCTGCTCATGATCCAGCCAGACAACGGCCCGCCGATCACGCTCGACAGCGGCAGGCCAATCATGAACAGGGCAATGATCCGCCCGCGCCGGTAGCTTGGGTACCACTGGGTCAGGTAGAACAGCACGCCCGGCAGAAAGCCCGCTTCGGCCACGCCGAGCAGAAACCTCACCAGGTAGAACTGAGTTGTGGTGGTTACCAGCAGCGTGCAAGCCGACAGCAGGCCCCAGGTGATCATGATGCGGGCGATCCACAGCTTGGCGCCGACCCGCTGCAGGATCAGGTTGCTGGGTACCTCGAAGAGGATATAGCCGACGAAGAACAAGCCCGCGCCCAGGCCATAGGCGGCGCTACTGAACTGCAGGTCAGTCAGCATCTGCAACTTGGCGAAGCCGACGTTGATGCGGTCCAGGTAGGCCGCCAGGTAGCACAGGCACAGAAACGGGATAAGCCGCCAGGTAACCCTGCGATAGAGCGCGTGCGGGCCCTGCGCGACTGCGCCGCGGGCGATTGTGGGGTGGTGCATTCGGGTCTCCTGGCGCGCGGGCGAGCAGCGCATGCTGCAGCGCTTTGTCGTGCGCCGCAGCTAAAGAACAGAGGCAATGCCGGCGGGAAACACCCAGCATGCCGATCCGTCGATATAATGCCCGGCTTCTGCAGGTATTCGGAACAACCTATGCGTCAGGTTTTGCTTGTTGTCGATGTTCAGGCCACGTTCAGCCCGCCGGAGTGGCTGGTTGATGGTGTGCGGGCGTTTTCTGCGCGCATCCCCACCATTGCCTCGGTCGAGTTGCATGACGAGCAGGTGACGCCCTTCGAGCGTCAGCTTGGCTGGCACCCTGCGGTGCAGGATGAATGCCTGGTGGAAGTCGATCAGGTGTTCATCAAGCACGGCTACGGGCCCACTGCAGCGATGCTCGACTATCTCAAGCAGATGGACGTCGAGCGTGTGCTGGTGTGTGGTCTGCAAACTGAAACCTGCGTGCTCGCCGCAGGCTTTGCCCTGTTCGATGCCGGCCTGTCGCCGACGCTGGTCACCGATCTGACCATCGGCTCGTCGCTGGACCGTTCCGGCAAGCTCGGCATCGAGCTGTGGCAGCACCACTTTCGCCAGGTCACCACGCGGGCCGAGGTGCTTGCCGGGTTGCATGGCTAATCCGCTGCGACCTGAACGGGCTCAATCGAATGGGCCAGCGCTGGTAAAGGCGCCGCCTTGCAGCAGGGCACTGCGCTCGTCCGCCGCGGCTTGGGGCAGTTGCTCCAGCCTGGCCCGAAACTGCTCGGAGCTGTCCTGCGGCGCAAAGCCCAGGTGCGCGGCGTAGCGGTTGTTCCACCACAGGTCACGGTTGGCCGACACGCCATACACTACGGTGTGGCCGACGTCCTCGGCGAGCAGCGCACGTTCGGCCAGGTGGGCCAGGTCGGCGTAGCTCAGCCAGGTCGAGAGCATGCGCAGGTTGCGCGGCTGCGGGAATGACGAGCCTATGCGCAAGCTCACGGTCTGAATGCCGTAGCGGTGGAAATAAAACGTCGCCAGGTCTTCGCCGTAGGCTTTCGACAGCCCGTAATAGCAGTCCGGTCGGCGCGGCGAGTGAGCATCGAGCTGGACATCCTGCGGGTAAAACCCGGTGACGTGATTGGAGCTGGCGAACACCACCCGTTTGATACCGTGCAGGCGCGCCGCTTCATAGATATGGAACGTGCCGCGAATGTTCGCGTCGAGAATATCTTCGAACCTCCGCTCTGTGGATATACCGCCCAGGTGGACGATGGCATCCACCTGATCGGCCAGCGCATGCACGCCGGCCTTGTCGGCCAGATTGCAGCTGACTACTTCTTCATGGTCGCCTGCAGCGGGCGCCATCTCACTGATATCGGATACTCGCACGACATTGGCGTGCGCCTGCAAGGCCTCGCGCAGGATCTGCCCGAGGCCGCCGGCAGCGCCGGTCAGCAGCAGGCGGTTGAAGGGTTTGGTCGAGGTGGAGGAGGGTGCAGTCATGGCGGGTGCCTGTAGTTGGAGGTGCAGGTTCGGCGGTGCTCGGTAGCAACGGGCAGGCCTTGTGGCCGCCCGCCAGCGAGGCCTTACATGAAGTTGTACTGGATGCCCAGGCGCCAGCGCGCCTGGCGGTCATCGGTGTAGGAATTGACCTTGATGTCGCCGACTTCCATGAATGGTGCCCACTGTTTGTTGAGCTTGTACTTGATGATCAGGTTCTGCTCGTAGTCGCTCTTCTTGTTGTCGTAGCGGATGTAATCGGTACTGAAGTGGATGTACTGATACTCGAACGCCCACGGCCCTTTGGGGGTGTAGCCGAGCCAGCCTTCCAGGCGCGTGGTGTTCTGGTTGTCCTTGGCGCGGTCTTCTTTGCTGTGATCGATCTGATCACGGTCGAGGCTGCGCGCGTCGTGCCGTACGCGGCTGGCGACGTACCAGGTGTCGCTGATCTTGTAGCTGTACTTGAGGCCGAACTTGTAGGTGGTGGCGTCTTTCGAGCTGTCCATCTGGAACGCCGGGGTCAGCGTCGATTTGGCACTGAGCTTGTGGTTGTAGTCGACGGTGAATTCATGGCCGTTGTTGACCATGTTGTCGTAGGCGACGTCTTCGCGGTCGCCGGCAGTCTTGTATTTGATCTCGGCGCCAAAACCCAGGCCACTGTCCATCCGGTAGTTCAGCTTGATCCGATCGGAGTGAATGCTGTCGTCTTCGGTAAAGCTGTGGCGGTAGTTGATGCTGGCCGAATCTGCGTGGGCGTAGAGCGACAGGCCAAGCGTGCTGACAGCGATAAGCGTGCGGAGTGTGGTGTTCATGCGATCTTCTTTTTTTGTTTTTGTTGAGGTCGTTATGAGGTCGGGCAGTGAGGATGAGTGCGGGGTGGGGGATGCCCTCCGTGGCAAATGTTTCAAATAAGTTATCGTACAACCTTATGGTTGTCTATTTTTTATTGAGATGTTGTCTGATGACATGGCTTAGGCCGTCTAAAACGTGATTTATGAAGGTTTATAGCGGGGTGCTAGGTCGCTCATGGCGTATAGAGAAGGGAGCTTTTGCGCGGTTTATAAAGTTTCAAAGGGGTGCTTTTCAATTGTTGTATGATGACGTAGGATCATCCCCAGAGCGTGACCTTTCCGCCACAATTCCAATAAGAAGGCTCAGACGTCCATGATCATCACTGCAGTAAACGTTCAGGTATTTTCCTACCCCACCCGACGCGCCGTAGACAGCGCCGGCCATGCCCATCCGGGCGATGTCACCCAGGCCAAAATGGCCTTGCTGCGGATCAAGACCGAATGCGGCAACGAAGGTTTTGCACTGGGTGCGCCCGAGCTGATTCGCCCGTATGTGCTGGATGGCTTCGTGCGCAAAGTGCTGGTCGGCGCCAACGCCTTCGACCGCGAAAAGATCTGGCACGACCTGGCACACTGGCAGCGCGGCAGTGCCAGTCAGTTGACCGACCGCGCGCTGGCGCTGGTTGAACAGGCGCTGTGGGACTGGGCCGGGCGCAAGCTGAAGCTGCCGGTGCACAAGCTGATCGGTGGGTTTCGCGACAAGGTTCCGGCCTACGGTTCAACCATGTGTGGCGATGAGCTCGAAGGTGGGCTGTCGACCCCGGAAGAGTACGGCCGCTTCGCCGAAACGCTGGTCAAACGTGGCTACAAGGCAATCAAGCTACACACCTGGATGCCGCCGGTGTCGTTCGCGCCGAGCGTGAGCATGGATATCAAGGCCTGCGCCGCGGTG
Source organism: Pseudomonas sp. 1121_17 (assembly GCF_052850745.1). NCBI lineage: Bacteria > Pseudomonadati > Pseudomonadota > Gammaproteobacteria > Pseudomonadales > Pseudomonadaceae > Pseudomonas > Pseudomonas sp. 1121_17. The sequence continues at coordinate 41,023 of NZ_VXCX01000006.1, read as the reverse complement.
CGTGAGGCGGTTGGCCCGGACATCGCGTTGATGATCGATGGCTACCACTGGTACAGCCGGACCGAAGCACTGACCGTTGGCCGCGCGCTGGAGAAGCTCGACTTCGCCTGGTTCGAAGAGCCAATGATGGAAGACTCGGCCGAGTCTTATGCCTGGCTAGCGGGCCAGCTGGACATCCCTATCCTTGGCCCGGAAAGCTTGGGCGGCAAGCACCTGAGCCGCGCCAGCTGGGTCAAGAACGATGTCTGTGACATTCTGCGCGCCGGGGTTGCCGGTGTCGGCGGGATTGCCCCGTGCCTGAAGGTTGCGCACATGGCCGAAGCGTTTGGCATGGACTGCGAGATCCACGGCAACGGCGCGGCCAACCTGGCGGTGGTCGGTGCCATCAAGAACTGCAGCTGGTACGAGCGCGGCCTGCTGCACCCGTTCCTCGAGTACGACGACGTCCCGGCCTACCTCAAGCGCCTGGTCGACCCGATGGACCAGGACGGCTTCGTGCACTTGTCCGACCTGCCGGGCCTGGGTGAGGAGATCGACTTCGACTACGTCGAGACCAATACGCTGCACAGCTTCTGATTCGTGCATGGCGGCACGCGCCATTGCGTGCCGCCCGAGAGTCCAATAACTATAAAAAGGCTATCTCACATGAACGTACTTCCCACATTCTGGGCAGGGGTGTTTGCCGCGTCGCTGGCACTCACCTCGGTCCCTGCAGCGTTTGCCAAGACCCCGGCCGATCAGTTGATCGTCGGCATGAGCATGATCAACCTGCTCTCGCTCGACCCCGCTGCGGCGACCGGGCTGGATGTCTCCGAGGTCAATGCCAACCTGTACGACATGCTGCTGGTGCAGGATGTCAAACAACCCGACCAGCTGCTGCCGGCCCTGGCCGAAAGCTGGCAGGTCAGCGCTGACCGCAAAATCCTCACCTTCAACCTGCGCAAGGACGTCAAGTTCCAGTCCGGCAACCCGCTCAGTGCCGAAGACGTAGCCTGGTCGCTGCAACGGGTGCTCAAGCTCAACCTGGCCCTGGCGTCGACCTGGAAGGCCTATGGTTTCAATGCCGGCAATGCCGAGCAGTATCTGCGCGCCAGCGACGAGCATACCTTCGTCCTCGAACTGCCACGCCCGACCGACCCGATGCTGGTGCTCAACACCCTGGCCACTTCGCCCAGCGCCTTCATCCTCGACCGCAAAGTGGTGCAGCAGCACCAGAAAGGCAATGACATGGGCGGCGCCTGGCTGACCACTCATGCGGCCGGCAGCGGCCCATTCATTCTCAATGACTGGCGCGCCAACGATGTGATCCTGATGACCCGCTTTGACGGTTACTGGGGTGGCCCGGCCAAGCTCAAGCGCATCGTCATGCGCAACATGACCGAATCGCAGTCGCTGCGCTTGATGGTCGAGCGCGGTGATCTGGACCTGGCCAAGGGCATGTCGGCACCGGATATCGAAGCACTGGAAAAGTCCGACAAGGTACGCACCCAGACCGTCCAGCGCGGCACCCTTTACTACGTGGCGCTGAGCGTCAAGAACAAACCCTATGACGATGCCCGCGTACGCAAGGCGGTGCGCTCGCTGATCGACTATCAGGGCATCAACCAGACGGTCATGCCGCACTACGGCCAGCTCAACCAGCGCCCGCTGCCGCTCGGCTTGCCGGCGCGGCTGGATGATCCGGGCTACACCTTGAACGTCGCCGAGGCGAAACAGCTGTTGGCTGACGCGGGTTACCCGAACGGCTTCAATACCACCATTCGCGTCCTCACCGAGCCGCCGTTCATCAACATTGCCTCCAGCCTGCAAGCCACCCTGGCCCAGGCCGGCATCCAGGCAACCATCGTCACCGGTACCGGTAACCAGATCTACGGCGCCATGCGTGAGCGCAGCTTCGACATCCTGGTCGGACGTGGCGGCGGCGGGGCCGAGCGCCATCCGCATTCAAGCCTGCGCACCCTGGTGTACAACCCGGATAACCGCGACGAAGCCAAACTGAGCAATTTCCAGGGCTGGCGTACGTCGTTCTACAGCCCTGAGTTGAACAGCCTGATCGAGCAAGCCGAAGTCGAACCCGACAAAGCCCGGCAACAGGCCCAGTACCAGCAGATCCAGGCCACCCTCGACGAGCAGGTGGGGGCGATCCTGCCCGTGTCGCAAATGACCGACACCGTGGTGCTGTACCACGATATCCAGGATTACCACGGCCATACCGCGGCCACCACCCGTTACAAGGATGTCTACAAATCGCGTTGAGTCGAGCCGGGGCGCACTGCCCCAGGCCGGTCGGTGATTGGTAAACGCTTTTTCAGGAGCCTGTTATGTTTGTTTCGACTGCCTCTGTGCTGGGCGCGCGCGCGTCCGGTACTGCCCGCCGGGCGAGTACGGTGCTGGTGACCCTGCTCGGTTTGCTGGCGCTGACCTTCTTCATTGGTCGGGTAATGCCGCTGGACCCGGTGCTGGCCGTGGTCGGTCCAGACGCCGACAGCTCCACCTATGACCAGGTCTATCGGGCGATGGGTCTGGATCAGCCGATCTGGACCCAGTTCGGCATGTACCTCAACGACCTCCTGCACGGTGATTTCGGCAACGCCCTGCTGACCGGTCACCCGGTACTGGAAGACATCAAACGGGTGTTCCCGGCGACCATCGAGCTGGCCACCCTGGCGATCCTGTTCGGTATCCTCATCGGCCTGCCGCTGGGCGTTGTCGCGGCCAGCAATCAGGGGCGTATGGGCGATCACCTGGCGCGGGTAATCACTCTGTTCGGTTACTCCACGCCGATCTTCTGGGTCGGCATGATGGGCCTGCTGGTGTTCTACGCCTGGCTCGGCTGGGCTGGCGGGGCAGGGCGGATCGATCTTGCCTACGACGGCATGGTGCCGGACGTCACCGGCCTGCTGCTGATCGACACTGCCCTGGCCCGCGACTGGGAAGCCTTCACCAGCGCGCTGCGGCATATCGTCCTGCCGGCGCTGATCCTTGGCCTCAACTCGGTGGCCTACATCAGCCGCATGACCCGCAGCTTCATGCTCGAACAGCTGTCTCAGGAGTACATCATCACCGCCCGGGTCAAGGGCCTGTCGCGCCGTCAGGTGGTCTGGGGCCATGCCTTTCGCAACATCCTCGTGCAGTTGCTGACCGTGGTCGCACTGGCCTACGGCTCATTGCTCGAAGGCGCGGTGCTGATCGAGACGGTGTTTGCCTGGCCGGGCTTCGGCCAGTACCTGACCAGCAGCCTGATGCTCGGCGACATGAATGCGGTGATGGGCTGTGTGCTGGTGATCGGCTTGATCTTCGTTGCCCTCAACCTGATCAGCGACGCGCTGTACAAGGTGTTCGATCCAAGGACCCGCTAAGCCTGCGCGGCAAGCGCGAACCCATAACTATAAAAAGGATGCCCCATGAATATTGTGTTTCCGACCCTGCGCAACGGCCTGTTCGGCGCGATCCTGGCGCTGAGCCCGATGCTGGCAGCCCAGGCGAAAACCCCCGCCGACCAGTTGATCGTCGGCATGAGCATGGTCAACCTGTTCTCCATCGACCCGGCCAACGCGCCTGGCCTGGACGCTTCCGGGATCAACGCCAACCTCTACGACACCCTGGTCAAGCGCGACAACGGCAACCCCGAGCGGCACGTGCCGCAACTGGCTGAAAGCTGGACGGTGAGTGAAGACGGCAAGCAGATCACCTTCAAGCTGCGCAGCGACGTCAAGTTCCACTCCGGTAACCCGCTGACCGCTGAAGACGTGGCCTGGTCGCTGTATCGGGTGATGAAGCTCAACTTCGGCCTGGCCACCACCTGGAAGGCCTACGGCTACAACCTCGACAACATTCAGGCGTCTATCCGCGCCACCGACGCGCACACGCTGGTGATCGATCTGCCGCAGCCGACCGATCCTTTGCTGGTGATCGACTCGCTGGCGATTTCGCCCAGCGCGGTCGTAGTAGACCGCAAGCAGGCCCTGCAACACGAGAAAAACGGCGACCTCGGTGCTGCCTGGCTGGTCACCAACGAAGCCGGCAGCGGCCCGTTCACATTGAGCAAATGGAGCGCCAATGACAGCCTGGTGATGACCCGCTTCGACGGTTACTGGGCCGGGCCGGCGAAGATGAAGCGCGTGCTGGTGCGGCACATGACCGAATCGCAGTCGCTGCGCTTGATGCTCGAGCGCGGCGACCTCGACCTGGCCTACGGCATGGCTGCACCGGATATCAAGGCAATCGAGCGCTCGGACGCGTTGCAGGTCCAGGCGCTGCAGCGCGGCACCATGTACTACGTGGCGATGAGCATGAAACAGCCCGAGTTCGCCAAGCAGCAAGTACGCGAAGCGGTGCGCAACCTGATCGATTACCAAGGCATCGACCAGCAGGTCATGCCCCACTACGGCACCCTCAATCAGCAACCGATGCAGCTGGGTCTGGCTGCCCGCCTGCCTGATCCTGGCTACACCATGGACGTCGCCAAGGCCAAGGCGCTGCTCGCCGAAGCGGGCTACCCGAACGGCTTCAATACGACCATTCGGACCTTGTCCGAGCCGCCGTTCATCGACATTGCCGCACGTATGCAAGCGACCCTGGCCGAGGGCGGGATCAAGGCCACCATCGTCACCGGCACCGGCAACCAGGTGTACGGCGCCATGCGCGCGCGCAACTTCGAGATGATCGTCGCGCGCGGTGCCGAGCGTTACCCGCACCCGTACTTCAGCCTGCGCACCTTTGTCTACAACCCCGACAACAGTGACGCCGCCGGCCTGCCTAACTTCCAGGGCTGGCGCGCATCGTTCTTCAACCAGCAGCTCAACGAGCTGATCGATCGAGCCGGGGTCGAGCGCGACGCCGACCAGCGTCTCAAGCTCTACCACCAGGCGCAGACCCTGTACGACAAGCAGGTCGGGCCGATCATGATGATCTCGCAGATGACCGACACCGCGGTCAGCGCGGCCGACGTCAAGGGCTTCACCGGCGACGACGCCGAGGCGACCCGTTACCTGGGCGTCTACAAGCAACGCTGAACCCCGCCGGGACGCCTGCGGGCGTCCTGCCGGGCCATGATTGCACCGAGAGAGCATGCCGATGATAGCCAACATCTCTACCACTGAAACCGCTGCCAAACGGCAGGCCGACAACATCCCGGCGTCCAGCCTCGACGCCCTCTACAAAAGCAGCCTGCGCGTGCTGCGCCACCTGCTGCGCAACCCGATGACCCTGGCTGGCCTGATGGTCGCGCTGCTGCTGGTCGTAGTAGCTGCGTTCGCACCGTGGATCGCCACCCACGACCCGGTCGTGCAAAACCTTGCCAATGCCCTGCAGGCACCGGGTGCCGCGCACTGGTTCGGCACTGACGAGTACGGCCGCGACATCTTCAGCCGGCTGGTCTATGGCGCCCGGATCACCCTCTACATCATTGCCCTGGTGACCATCATCGTCGGCCCGATCGGGTTGTTCATCGGCACCGTCTCCGGCTACTTCGGCGGTATCGTCGATACGGTGTTCATGCGTATCACCGACATCTTCATCTCGTTCCCCAGCCTGGTTCTGGCGCTGGCGTTCATTGCGGCCCTTGGCCCTGGCCTGGAGCATGCGGTGGTGGCGATCGCCCTGACGTCGTGGCCGCCAATCGCGCGTTTGGCGCGGGCTGAAACCCTGTCGCTGCGCAAGGCTGACTTTGTTGTTGCCGTCGAGCTGCAGGGCGCGTCATCGACGCGGATCATCCTCCGTCACATCGTGCCGATGTGCATGTCGTCGGTGATCATCCGCCTGACCATGAACATGGCCGGGATCATCCTCACCGCCGCAGCGCTGGGCTTTTTGGGCCTCGGCGCGCAGGCGCCGCTACCGGAGTGGGGCGCGATGATTTCGACCGGGCGCCGCTACATGCTCGAGTGCTGGTGGCTGGTAGCCGTACCGGGCGCCGCGATCATGCTGGTGAGCCTGGCGTTCAACCTGTTGGGCGATGGCCTGCGGGACATTCTCGACCCGCGTAGCGAGTAACTGGAGGCTTTATGTCGACGCTCAAACTCAATGTCGATTCGCTCAATGTGCGCTTCGTCAATGGCAAGAAAGAAATGCACGCGGTGCGCGATGTGTCGTTCACCTTGGGCCGCGAGAAGCTGGCGATTGTTGGTGAGTCCGGCTCGGGCAAGTCCACGGTTGGCCGCAGCCTGCTCAAGCTGCACCCAGGCAGCACCCAGATCACCGCCAAGGCCCTGCAGTTCGGCGATGTCGACCTGCTCAGTGCCAGTGAAAAGGCCATGCAGAAGATCCGTGGTCAGCGCATTTCGATGATCATGCAAGACCCCAAATACTCGCTCAATCCGGTGGTCAAGGTCGGCGAGCAGATCGCCGAAGCCTACCTGGCGCACCACAAGGCCAGCCGCAGCGAGGCCCGTGAGCGGGTCATGCTGATGCTCGAAAAAGTCCATATCCGTGACCCCAAGCGCGTCTACAACCTGTACCCGCACGAAGTCAGCGGCGGCATGGGCCAGCGCATCATGATCGCCATGATGGTGATCACCAACCCGGAAGTGATCATCGCCGACGAGCCGACCTCGGCGCTGGACGTCTCGGTACGCCAGCAGGTGCTCAGCGTGCTTGAAGAGCTGGTGGTCGAGCAACAGATGGGCCTGATTTTCGTCAGTCACGACCTCAACCTGGTGCGCAACTACTGCGATCGGGTGCTGGTGATGTACGCCGGGCGGGTGGTCGAGTCACTTGCCGCGTGTGACCTGCAGTACGCCGAACACCCTTATACCCGTGGCCTGCTGGCAGCCTTGCCGAGCATGGACAACCGTCGCCCGCGCTTGCCGGTACTGCAACGCGACCCGCTCTGGCTCACCTGCTGAGGTAACTGCCCATGTCCATGATCCAAGCACACGCATTGAACCTCAGCTTTGGCGTCGGCGCTGCCGTCAACCAGGTGCTGCATGACGTCAACCTGACCGTCGAGGACGGCCAGTCGTTCGGCCTGGTCGGCGAGTCCGGTTCCGGCAAGACCACCGTGCTGCGCTGCCTGGCCGGGCAGTACCGGCACTGGAGCGGGGCGCTGAGCATTGCCGGTGTGCCCTTGCAGCAGAAGATCCCCAAGGAACACTTTCGCAAGGTCCAGATGGTGTTCCAGGACCCGTACGGTTCGCTGCACCCGCGCCACACCATCGATACCGCGCTGCGCGAACCGCTGACCATTCATGGCATCGGCGAGCGTGATGATCGCATCAACGACATCCTGCTCAAGGTCGGCCTCAACGACAGCTTTCGCTATCGCTATCCGCATCAGTTATCGGGTGGCCAGCGGCAGCGCGTGGCGATTGCCCGCGCGCTGATTCTGCAGCCGCGGGTACTGTTGCTGGATGAGCCGACCTCGGCGCTGGACGTCTCGGTGCAGGCCGAGATTCTCAACTTGCTGGCCGACCTGCGCCAGCGCGAGAAACTCACCTACCTGATGGTCACCCACGACCTCGGTGTGGTCAGCCACCTGTGCGACAAGGTCGCGGTGATGCAACAAGGGCGCATCGTCGAGCGCCTCGACAGCCAGGCCCTGAGCCAGGACCTAGCCAACCATGAGTACACCCGCATGCTGGTCCAGGCCAGCCGCGATTTCAGTGCTGAGTCAGCTCGCCCTGCAGTTGCCTGAAATCTTTGGGGCCGCCTTACGGCCCTTTGCGGGTGAACCCGCGCCCACAAGGACTGCGGTGAACCCTGTAGGAGCGGGTTCACCCGCGAAGGGCTGCGAAGCAGCCCGAAAAATCTTGAATACGAAAAAACAAGGAAGATAAAAACATGCCGTATGCAAGCGCCGCTTCTTCAAGGAAATTCTCCATTGCCCAATCGACCCTGGCCGCACTGAGCCTGGGCTGCAGCCTGCCGCTATGGGCACTGGAAGCGCCGAGCAAGGTCCAGGTGCCGACCCTGGCCTACGACGACCAGCAGATCATTCTGGTCTGGGAAAAGCCCGCTGGTCATGCCGACATCAACGATTACCACGTCTACGCCAATGGTCAGTTGCTCGGCAGCAGCAACGCCAACAACGACCAGGTGTCGCCCGCCAAACCCTACATCGACCGCTTCTACCAGCAGGACACGCGCAACTTCCACCACCGCATCGCCATCCACAGCTTCACCGCCAACGGTCTCAAACCCGATACCGAATACCGCTTCAGCGTGCGATCAGTGGGGCGCGACGGCAAGGAGTCAGGCGACAGCCCGGTGGTTGTGCAACGTACCACCGCCGTGCCGGCGTTGTTCGATGTGAAGAAACACGGTGCCAAAGGCGATGGCAGCAGCCTTGATACTGCCGCTATCCAGCGCGCCATCGATGCTTGCACGGTCGGCTGCAAGGTACTGCTGCCCAAGGGCACCTACAAGAGCGGCGCCCTGTACCTGAAGAGCAACATGACCCTGGAGATCGCCGAGGGCGCGACCTTGCTCGGCTCCGAGCGCGCCGAAGACTACCCGCGTGAGGGTTACATCCAGTACCCGTATTCGACCACGGTGCGCCCGGCCTCGTTGATCAATGCCTTGCCACGTGATCCGCGCCAGCACCAGGCCTTTGAAAACATCCGTATCGTCGGCAAGGGCACCATCGACGGCAACGGCTGGAAGCGCAAGGCCGACGCCATCGATGAGCGCGGCCAGCCGTTACCGGTGTACCTGGCCAGCGACAATACCCGCTACATGCTCGACGGGCTGCTGGCCAAGGCTCAGGTCGAGCGCGCCGTGGCCGAAGGCATGAACGTCAAGGACGCCTATGGCCAGATGCGCTCGTCGCTGATCACCCTGCGTGATGTGAAAAATGTCTTCTATGGCGGCTTCACCGTGCTCAACCCGGCTTACCACGGCATCATGAACCTGGAAACCGAGAACGTGGTGCTGGCCAACACCACGCACAAGACCTACGACGCCAACAACGGCGACGGTATCGAGTTCGCCAACAGCCGTGGGGCGATGGTGTTCAACAACTTCTTCGATACCGGCGATGACTGCGTCAACTTCGCGGCCGGCACGGGTGCCGAAGCAGTCAAGCAGAAGGCCCAGCAGGATGCCTGGATCTTCAACAACTTCTTCCGCCAGGGCCATGGCATGGTCGTCGCCGGCAGTCACACCGGCGCCTGGATCGAGAACATCCTCGCCGAGGACAATGTCTCCGATGGCACCGATGCCGGGCTGCGCATGAAGAGCACCAACTTCATGGGCGGCGGCGCGCGCAATGTCACCTTCCGCGATTCGGCGATACGCAACACGGTCAAGCAGGCGTTCATCTTCACCCTTGATTACCACGACCCAAACGCCAAACTCGACTACCAACGCTCGACCATCGCCGGGCAGTTCCGTGATGTGCGGGTCAGTGATGTCAGTGTCGAAAACGCGCAAATGGCGGCAATCGAGGTCAAGGGCGACAGCCAGCATGGTGCCTATCACCAGGGCTTGAGCTTCGAACGGGTCCGCTTCAGTGGTTCGGCACTGGCCAGAATCGATGGTTTGAAGGACTCACGTTTTGACACCATCCGCTTCAGTGAAACCGGCGGCACCAACCCGTGGCAGGTCAAAGACAGCGACGGGCTGGCGTTTCAGGATGTCGAGCCCGCGCCGGCACAGCCCTGAGCCGATATCTGCTTACTCGCTGTAGAACGCCTGAACCTGCTGCGCCTCGCGCAGGCGCATGCGGCTGTTGCTCAGGTGCAGGAACATCGCCGCGCGCGCGGCATCCACCTGGCGGCTGGCAATCGCGTCGAAGATCTGCTGATGTTCGGCGTTGATCCCGGCCAGATAGGTGCTGCGGTTGCTCTGCCCGGTGTAAGCGGAGTTCATCCGGGTGCGCGGGATCATCTTGGTGCCCAGGTGTTTCATGATGTCGATCAGGTAATGGTTGCCTGCCGCCTTGGCGATTTTCAGGTGGAACTGAAAATCGGCATTGGTGGTGCTGCCTGACTTCTCCGGCCCCTGCAGCAACGCCTGCAATGCCTGCTGCAACTCCTCCAGCGCTTGCGCCGAAGCGCGCTCGGCAGCCATGCCGGCGGCTTGCACTTCAAGGCTCAGGCGGAACTCGAGCAGATCGAGCACATCGGTCAACAAGACGATGGTGGCGGGCCCGACGTTGAAACCTTCGGGCGCCGGCATGTCGAGGACAAAAGTGCCGACACCGTGCTGGGTATCGACCAGACCGGCCGCCTGCATCCGCGACAAGGCTTCGCGCACCACCGAACGGCTGACGCCTTCGCTGGCCATGATGGAGGCTTCGGTGGGCAGTTTGTCGCCACGTTTGAGGGTGCCGTCGCGCATGCGCTGAGCGAAGCGTTCGACCAGCGACTCGGCTAGGCGGCGTGGCTTTTGCGGGGCGGTTGAAGTTTGATCCGGCATTGTTCTGCTCGCGTGTGAACAATCGCCATTATAAAGGGTTTCCACGGCAAAGCAGCGGGTATAATGCTGGCATCGTCTGATTTCAATGGATCCAAGCAATGGCCCCTGCTGCCCCTGACCGACGCGTGAGCCTGGCCCAGCAACTGGTACTTGACCTTTCCCGGCAGATCCTCGCCGGCGAGCTGCCGCCGGGTAGCAAACTGCCCACTGAACAGGCGTTCACCGAACAGCGCAAAGTCAGCCGCACGGTGGTCCGCGAAGCGATGTCGCGGTTGCAGGCCGAGGGCCTGGTAGAAACCCGCCGCGGCATCGGCACTTTTGTCGTCGACAGTATGCGACCTGCCGAGTTTCACGAGAGCAAGCCACAGCAGGGCAGTGCTTACGATGCCGTAGCGATCATCGAACTGCGCTTGAGCCTTGAAGTGGAGGCTGCTGCGATCGCCGCCCAGTGCGCGAGTCCTCGTCAGTTGGCGACGATTCGTGCCGCCCTGGACGAAGCCAATGACCTGCAGCAGCTAGGTGCGCAGAGCACCCGTATCGACTTTGAATTCGACTTGCAGATCGCCCTGTGCACCGGCAACAGCTTTTTCATCGATGCCATGAACCATGTCGGCAGCACCTTGATGAGTGCTGCGCCGCCAGCGCGGGCGGTAGAGAGCGAGCTGCGCACGCTGCAAGTGCGCGAACGTGAGCAAATTTACGCTGCGATTGCCCGCAAGGACGCCGACGTAGCGCGTGCAGCCATGCGCCTGCACCTGACCAACCTGCTGCACCATGCGCGGGCTGCGGTACCATCCGCGCAGTGAGTGCAGGGCAGGATCACGGCGTGTCGTTACGCCCATACGAGCGAAAACCTTACCGCGTGCTCAACCGCTCGTAGTAAGCGTTGGCCGCCGGCAGCTCAGGCTTGGCGTCAATTTCAGCGCAGGCTGGCGAGAACCTCGCGCGCCTTGTCCAATGCCAGTCTGGCGCGGTCATAGGCACAGACGCCTTGCTCCATCAGTTGCCGGGTGGGGATCTCCAGGCTTAGTGGGATACCGCTCGGCAGTGCCTTGAGCAGACCGTGCAGGTCACAATCGCCATCCCCTGGGAAGCGTCGTTCCTGGCGAGCCTGGCGCAGGATCTCGGCCATCTCCGCCGGCCGTGGGCCCACCACGTCGCACAGCTGGGCGTAGCGCAGGCGCTGCGGCGCAGTTGCGCTGGCGACAGCAAGTGCTTGCACGGACGAGCCTGAGCGATCGAAGTGGAAGGCATCGATCAATACCGCGCCGTTGCTGCGTCCAGCCTGCTCGACGATGTGCCAGGCCTCGGTCAGGTTGCGCACATCGGTCCAGGGCATGAACTCCAGATTGACATGGATACCGAAGGGTAGGGCCAGCTCGCACAGCGCGGCGAAATTGTCGGCCGTGCGCACTGGGTCCGGATCGTTGCCGGCAATCAGCAGGTCACTTGCTTCAAATTCGGCGCCGGCCTCCAGCACGGTCAGAAACGCCTGCACCTGGGTGTCTGGCTTGAGCCGCAGGATCTCGATATCCAGTACCTTGGTCCCGGTGTCGCGCAGGCGCTGAAGGGTCTGGCGCCGTAACTGCGCATCGGCTACCAGCGGGAAATGGTGCTCTTCAGGGGTAGCAGGCTCCAGGCGCAGGCCCACATGGCTGTAGCCGGCGCGCGCTGCAACCTCGACCATATCGGGCGGGGACAGCTCAAGTACGGTCAGGGCAGCAAGGGAGAATATCTGGTCGCTCATGCTTGGCTCTCTAATTGTGTAGCGGCGCTGGTCTGGTGTGCGCCGGTTAGAATCGAGTTCCAGTTGTAAACAAATTCCTCACTGAGGACTACCTGAAAAGCGCGCCTAAGCGGCGCTTTCGTTCGATAATCGCCCCGATTAATCCGCCAAACGCTGCCCATTGATTGACCCTTCTGCATTGCTGGAATAGTTTTCCAGTCAAAGAAAACCCATTTGGGCTGAGTTATGTAGCCCGGGACCAGGAGACCTTGATGAGTAACGTCGCAAGCACCGCAGAATCACCCTACGCAGGCCTCTTCGATCGCGGGCTTGCGGTGCTGGAACTGCTCGCCAGCAGCGCCGAAGGCAGCTCGCTGACGGACATTTCCGAGCAACTGCAGATCCCCCGCAGCGCCACCCACAGGCTGCTGAGCACTCTGTGCGACACCGGCTATGCCCGGCAGGAGCACGAGCGCGGGACTTATGTGCTGACCTCCAAACTGCAGGCGCTGGCGTTTACTCACCTGGCCGCCGACGGCACGATCGATGCGGTGCAACCGGTGCTCAACCGGCTTGCGGCCGAGGTCGGCGAGCTGGTGCGGCTGTCGGTGGTGGACGAGCAGCGCCTGACCTGGGTTGCCCGTGCGCAAGGCGCACGCTCCGGGCTGCGCTATGACCCGGACATGGGCATGGAGGCCAGGCTGTCCTGTTCAGCCAGTGGCTATGCGTGGTTGGCGAGCATGACCGACAAGCAGGCCCTGGCTCTGATTCTCAGGCAGGGCCTGGGGCAAGTGCAGAATTATGGTCCGAACGCACCACAGACGGTGGAAGCGCTGCTGACCAATATTCAGGCCGCGCGCGAGCAAGGATACGCGCTGGCTGTGCAGACCTTTGCCGACTGGATGTCGGCCATCGCAGTGGCATTGCATCATCCGGTCACCCACGAGGTGATCGGCGTGGTCAGCGTGGCCGGGCCGGTCTTTCGCCTTGGGGAGGCACGGCTGCACCAGATCGCGCCGGCGCTGATCGCAGCGGTGACAGACATCCAGCAGTTGATACCAGGCTCGCCAGCCTTGATGAGCCCAGGCCTGACCGCTCTAAGCCTCACTCCGGAGGGCCAGGCATGAGCATGCGACGTCTGGACTGCGACCTGCTGGTGATTGGTTCGGGAGCCTCCGGGCTGGCGGCGGCAGTCACTGCTGCGGCGCAGGGGCTGAAGGTCATTGTAGTGGAGAAACACTCATCCTTTGGCGGCGCTACGGCGTGGTCCGGTGGCTGGTTGTGGGTGCCGGGCAATCCGCTGGCTAAACGCGCCGGTATCCATGAGGACCCGCAGCAACCACGCACTTACCTCAAACACCAGCTCGGCGCCCGCTACAACGCCGAGCGGGTGGATGCGTTTCTCGACAATGCGCCGAAGATGGTCGCATTTTTTGAAGAGAACACTGCGCTGCAATGGGCCGATGGCAATGGCATCCCGGATATTCACGGGCATTTGCCGGGCGCGGCGACGCAGGGGCATCAGGTGATCGCCGCCCCGTATGATGCGCGCGCCATGGGCCCGCTGATCAAGCGCATGCGCAAGACCATGCGCGAGACCTCGTTCATGGGCATGCCGATCATGGCCGGTGCTGACCTGTCGGCATTCCTCAGCATGACCCGCTCGTTCAAGTCACTGCTGCACGTCAGCAAGCGTATGCTCCGGCACCTGCGCGACCTGGCCGTGCATGGCCGGGCCATGCACCTGGTCAATGGCGTGGCACTGGTGGGCCGGCTGGCCAAGTCAGCCGAAGACCTGGGCGTGACGCTGATCGAGTCGGCGCCGGCGCAGCGCTTGCTGCAGGAGCAGGGCAGAGTGATCGGCGCGCTGGTCGAGACGCCTGCTGGGCCCACCGAGATTCATGCGCGGTGCGGGGTGGTGCTGGCTGCTGGTGGCTTCCCCAACGACCTGCAGCGCCGGCAAGCGCTGTTCCCGCGCACCTCGGCCGCCGAAGACCACCTGGCCCTGCCGCCGGTTCAGTGCAGCGGCGATGGTATTTCGCTAGGCGAGGCGGTTGGCGGCGTGCTCGAACTCGACGTTGCTTCACCGGCAGCCTGGGCGCCGGTGTCGCTGGTGCGCCATGCGGACGGCAGCAGCGGCCACTTCCCGCATATCATCGACCGGGCCAAGCCGGGATTGATCGGCGTGCTGTCCAACGGCAAGCGCTTCGTCAACGAGGCTGACGGTTACTACGACTACACCGCAGCCATGGTGGCTGCCGCGCCAGCTGGCGAGGAGGTTGCGTCCTGGCTGATTTGCGATCATCGCTTCCAGCGCCGCTTCGGCCTTGGCCATTCGCGGCCGTTCCCACTGCCGGTTGGGCCGTCGGTGCGCAGCGGCTATCTGCAACGCTGCGCCACCCTCGAGGGGCTGGCGAAAGCCTGCGGGATCGACCCGGCAGGCTTGCTCGAAACCGTGCGCAGCTTCAATGAACATGCCTGCAAGGGTGAGGACCCGGAGTTTGGCCGTGGGCTTAGTGCCTATAACCGCAAGCAGGGTGACCCGCTGGTGACCGAGGGCAACCCGTGCGTGGCACCGATCGAGCATGGCCCGTTCTATGCGGTCAAAGTCCGCCCTGGCAGCTTCGGCACCTTCGCCGGGTTGAAAACCAACGGCAACGCGCAGGTGCTGAACAGCGCAGGCGTGGCTATTGCAGGGTTGTATGCAGTGGGCAGCGATATGGCCAGCATCATGGGCGGCATGTATCCGTCAGGCGGGATCAACCTCGGGCCGGCCATGACCTTAGGTTACGTCGCAGGTCTGCATGCTGCGCAGAGCAGATGATGGCGCTGAGTCAGACGAGCTGAACCACGGGAGGCAAATGGAATTTCCTGGCGGCGCGATCGGGCAGGGCGAGCTGCCGGGTCAGGCGGCTGCAAGGGAGATGAGCGAGGAGACTGGGATCGACTGCGAAGCACTGCTGGAGTTATGCACCCTGGAAGAGGGCAGCGTGCTCCATCACATCTTCACCACGCAATTGTTCGAAGGTGCCAAACCCGCACCCGGCAACGAGATTGTCGCCTGCAAATGGGTCAAGCGCGTTGCGCTTAAAAAGACTCAACTCAACCCCAGCGCTTCAGCCTTGATGGCCCGTGCGCTGCCTGCCCTGATGGCCTGAATGGCTCAAGCGCAGGCGGTTTCGTTGCGCCTGGCGCATTCCGCCTGGGCATCTGCGCGCTTGGAGTAGGTGGGGCTCAAACGCAACTTGGCGACATTGTCATACAAGTCAAAGCCGTTGCACGACGGCGCGGTACAAAATCCTACCGCTCTGCGGTAGTGATATTCCTTGATCGGTAAAGCCGAAACCACGACGAAACGTGCGCGCATGCTGGTGCCTCCGATGGCAATGCCAAACTATTAGTCATGTTGGGGGTACTAAGCAAGCAGACTAATACTAGGCCGACCGGTGGCAGCCGCGCTGACGCGCACGGGTAGGAGCGCGGTGCTTCAGGGCAGGCGCCGCGGGTATGGTCTATTGTGATTCGATGCATCGCGCGGGGCGTCGGTTCATCACCCTAGAGTTTTTGAAAAGAGGATCACGGCATGCGTTTGGCTGAATTCATCCTCGACAACATCGAACCCATCCTCGAACAGTGGGAAATCTTCGCCCGGACCCTGACGCCGGCCGCCGATGGCCTGGACTCAGTCGGCCTGCGCGACCATGCCGAGCAGATGCTGCGCACCATTGCAGCCGATTTGCAGACGCCGCAGAGCCATGCCGAGAGGATTCTCAAGTCGCACGGTGAAGGCCCGGAACTGGGCGAGACCACCGCCGCGCAAACCCACGCCGACATCCGCCAGGCCACCGGTTTCACCATTTCATTGAGCACTGGCGATTTTGCCCACGCCTGTCGGAGCATGGTCGAGGAAGCCCTCAAAGCTGCAGGCGATGATGCGCTGTTGTCGGTGCATAACCGGGGCCCGGTGATTGACGCTGCCGCCAAGGCCACCCTGTTCGATGGTTCGCCATATCCACGACGAAGCGGGCAAATATGGTGCTGGCGCGGGCCTTGGGCTTGGGCTGTATATTGCCTCGGCCATCGTCAGCGCTCATCAGGGCAGCATCGAGGTCGAGTCGACTGCGGGCGAAGGCACCACCTTCAACGTGCGTATCCCGCTGCAGGTGGCGGCGGTTGCTCAGAAGTCGTAGCGGCCAGTGACGCCAAGTGTGCGGGTGTCCCCAACACCCCCGGTGTAGACACCGTTCGGTGAGTTCCACACGCCTGCGCGAACAGGCCGGGGTTAACGCGCGGCCAGAGGCACGCGCGGCGCTGATGAGAAAAACGTAGGTTCATCGGTAACTCCAGTGATGGGGCACCTCTCGCTGCGCGTGGTTTGCGTAAGCGTGATCGCAAGGGTTGGGGGGTATTGGCTCAGTCGCGCAGCCAGGGGATATCGGCGGCCTGATAGCGATGGGCGCGGAAGATCGCGTTGTTTTCACCGGGCAGGTATGCACGCGAGGCGGCGTCCGGGTACGCGGCAAAGTGCGGATTGATGTATTCCCACACCACTTCGCCGGCGCGGGTTACCTCGAACAGCCGGCCGAAGTTGGCTTCGGTGATCAAGGTATTACCGTTATGCAGGCGTTGGGCGCCGCCCATGAATGGGGTGAAGAAGGCATAGCCTGGGCTGTCGGCGTATTGCCATTCAATGCGCTGGGTATGCGGGTCGACTTCGATGACCCGCGAATGCGGCATCGACACATGTGGCCGCGAGATGCCGTTGTCGAAGATCAGGATGCGCCCGTCCTCAAGTTCACTTGGGCAGTGCTGCTGGGCTACCACATCGTGACCCAGGCGCCAGAGCACGCGGTCGCTGGCCTTGTCCACGGCAATCACCGCCGACACGCTGCGCAGGCTGAGGATGACCTTGCCGTCGCGGCCCGGAGTAACTGCGTTGGTCATCGGCCAGTGATAGCGCTCGAAGCAGGCGTGCAGCGGGTAGTCTTCCGGCGCCAGGTGCTCCCAGCTGCGCCATTGCCAGACCAGCGTGCCGCTGCGGTCGACCTCCTTGACCACATCGCCGTAGATCACCCCGCCTGCGGCCTCGCTGCCGGTGATACCGCCCTGGATGCGCTGCGCAAACCCTGCCGGCAGTGGCTCGACGGTGGTGTAGAGCAGGTTGCCGTTGGCCAGCCATTGGGCATCGTGGTGGTGCGCCAGGTCGGTGTACTCCCAGACCACCTCGCCGTCCGGCGTAACCTCGCTGAAGGCACCGCCATGCCAGACCGACCAGCCGCCGAACAGCTCTGCCGAGTCTGGATGGTTGCCGTTGTAGCCCAGGTTGCCATTGGCCAGGATCACCGCATCGCGGCCGGGCCGCAGCGGCAGTTTCCAGTGGTGGACCTGCTCACCGCGCAGGTTGATCAGGTACACGTTGCCGTCGGCGGTCTGCGGCGCAAACAGGGTGTAGCCGCCAGCCGAACGTTCGGCGTCGGCGCCGATCAGGCCAGTGGCATGGCGACGCAAGGTAGTGCGGTCGAGTGCGGGCATGGCTTTTCTCCAGATGAGCGCAGCCCTGCCGACGAGTGCGGCATGCTGCGCGGGGTTCAGATCAGGGGCGGTGGGGCAAAAGTGGGTTGTAGCGGTCGTCGAAGGCCTCGGCGACCTTGATCGGGCGGGGCAGCAAGCGCGCCTCGGTGAAGCGGTCAGCCAGACGTTGCTGCAGGTCGATCACCCACGGGTCCAGCGCCACGTAGTGCAGCTGCTGGCTGGCGAGCATCTCCTGCAGCAAAGGCAACGGCAGGCGAGTGACTGTGGCCAGTTGTGCCGCCCAGGCGTCGGGATGCGCGGTGGCCCAGTCCTGCGCGCGCGCCAGGCGCCGGATGAAGTCGCCAAGCAGCTCGGCCTTGACCGGGTCTTGCAGCGCCGCGAGGCTGGCGACGGTGAAGTTGAGGCCGGTTTCTGGCCATTGGCTGCCGTCGAGCAGCTTGCGCGCACCGCGCGAGGTGGCCTGGCCGACAAATGGATACCACACCGCCCAGGCATCCAGCTTGCCGCTGGCGAAGGCGTTTTGCGCATCGACCGGGCTGGCGTAGATCAGCTCGACGTCGCTGCTGCGCAACCCGGCCTGGGCAAGCGCTGCCAGCAGCAGATAGTGACCGCTGGTGCCCTTGGCCACGGCAATCCGTTTGCCCTTGAGCTCGGCTATCTGGCTAATCGACGAGTTGCCCTGAACCAGCAGGGCGTTATTGTTCTGCGCGCCTTCGGCAGCGGCTACCACCCGCACATCGAAGCCGCCGGCCTGGGCGAAGACGGGCGGAGCATTGCCGACTACGCCGACATCGACTGCCGCAGCGTTCAGGGCTTCCAGCAATGCAGTGCCGGCCGCAAAAGGATGCCAGTCGAGGCGATAAGGCAGCCCTTGATCCTCACTCGCTGCCGCCAGCAGGGCCTGGGTCAAGCCGCTCTGGTCACCCACCTCCAGTTCGGCCACCGACTCTGCCTGAGCGGGCAGGGCGGCGAACAGCAGGCTGGTCAACAACAGCTGTGCCAGGGGGCGCGCAAGGTACTTGGCAGGCAACGATTTTGTCGGCATCGTCTTGGCTCTTGAATTGGAAAGTGCACTCAGTATGTCCACGCGGCCTCGTCCCCACCATGTCAAACACCCCTCGTTTTCTGCCATGACGGCGCCGCGAAC
The DNA here is from genome assembly GCF_052850745.1 of Pseudomonas sp. 1121_17. Lineage (NCBI taxonomy): Bacteria > Pseudomonadati > Pseudomonadota > Gammaproteobacteria > Pseudomonadales > Pseudomonadaceae > Pseudomonas > Pseudomonas sp. 1121_17. The sequence continues at coordinate 22,262 of NZ_VXCX01000006.1, read as the reverse complement.
GGTACTGGTGCTGGCCTTCCCCGGCGCACTGCTGCTCAACGCCGCCGGGCCGTTGGAGGTGTTCGCCGCCGCGCCACGGGTACTTGCTGGCGAGTTGGCAAGTAACCCGCCGTATCGGGTGGTGTTGGCCTCGCCCGCAGGGGGCGAGGTCGAGACGATCTCCGGTATTGGGGTCATGACCCGCTCGTTGCAGGAGGTCGAGGGCGAGGCAGTGCTGGACACGCTGATCGTGATTGGCGGGCCGGGGGTGGCCGCGCTGGAGCGTGACGCCGAGGTGATTGCGTGGTTGCAACGGCGTGCGCCGAGTGCGCGGCGCGTCTGCTCGATTGGCAGCGGCGCGTTTGCCTTGGCCGCTGCCGGCCTGCTCGACGGGCGGCGGGTGGTCACCCACTGGCAGTTTGCCGAGAGCCTGCAGCGCAGTTACCCGGCATTGACCGTCGAGCACAACGGGCTTTACCTGCACGACGGCGCGCTGTGGACCTGTGGTGGCGCCAGTGCCGGGATCGATCTAGGGCTGGCGTTGGTCGAGGAGGACCTCGGCCCCTATGCTGCGCTGGCCCTGGCCCGCTACTTCACGCTGTTTCTGCGCCGCTCGGCCGAGCAGGCCCAGCTCAGCGCACCGCTCAAGGCGCAGAGCGATGCCCTGCGCAGTGACCGTGATCAGCGCCTGGTGCGCCTGCATGCCTGGATTGCCGAGAACCTCGACAGTGATCTGCGCGTCGAGCGCCTGGCCGAGAAGTTCGGTATGAGCCCGCGCCATTTTGCCCGCGCCTACACCGCAGCCACCGGCGGCACCCCGGCACAGACGGTCGAGACCCTGCGCCTCGAGGCTGCCTGCCGCTTGCTCGAGACCAGCCAGGAGCCGATCAAGCGGATTGCCGAAACCAGCGGCTTCGGCAATGAAGAGCGCATGCGCCGTAGCTTCCAGCGCCAGCTCGGCGTGAGCCCGTTGGCCTATCGCTCACACTCGCGGCTCACCGCAGCGACGCAGGACGCGCCAGCGGCAGGGCAGACCGGGTATCGCCATGCCCCCCGGCTGGAGATTGCCTTGGACCACCTGGCGCAGTAGCCAGCGGCTATTTGCAGTTGCCTGCCTTGCGGTACCCGGCAGCCTGCGCCTGGGCTTCGGAGTCGAACGTCACCTGGTTCTTGCTGGCGACCTGGCTGTAGCTCGGGCAGCCGCTGGGCAGGTGATAGACGTGGCTGTTGCGGTTACCGATGATTGTGCCGGTGTTGGCACTGGCCAGTGACGGTTGTAGAGCAGGGCGCGCGGCTTTGGTCGGAACACTGCTGACCACGCCATCGGCCACCGGCTTGTAGCCCGGCGTCCAGCTGCGGGCGCCGGTCACGAACGGGTTGGAATGGCCCATGACGGCGCTGATACGCCGGTCGCGTTCCTTCTCCCAGGCTGTCACCGGGTGCTGTTTGTCCCAGGCCATCAGCAACTGTTGCTGTTGCCGCGACATGTTCAGGTTGTAGCGATCGAACATGTAGAAGGTGGTGCGTGCCACCAGGCCTTTGACCTGGTCACGCGGCTCGGCGGCGCGCTGGTTGAAGTCGACGCGGGTCTGGCACTGGCCATATTGCGGGCCGACGCTTGCGGCCATGCCGTAATTGAAGTTGCTGCGGTCGCCATTCACTTCACCCACGGCCGGGTAGAGGTTGAACAGGTCGGCTTCCATCGCCTTGAACACCGGATCGTCGTTGGCGCAGTTTTCGCGGCCGCCGTTCTTCCAGCACTGGCGCTGGTGGCCGAAGGTCCAGGCCGGGACGATGTGCTCCCATTCGGTACGCTCGGCGCGGCTTTGCTGCTTGCGGGTCTGATAGCCGCACGACGCCGGGTCGATGCGGCCGCCGGACTTGCCGACCCAGGTCCATTTGCAGCCACAGTAGAGCTCGCCCATGGCGCTGCTGGCCTGGTCCAGATAGATCTTCTGTTTGGCAACGACTTTGGCTTCGGTGAAGGTGGCAGGTGGTGTGGCGAAGGCGGGGTAAATGACCGCGAGGCTCAGCCCGAGGACATACAGCAGTTTTTTCATGGTCAGGCTTATCAGTCAGGCTTATCAGGTTGGGGCACGCATTATACGCACGAAACCTGTCTATCTTGCCTACATCAGGGCAGGCTTATGCCTACAGCCAAACACCCTTTGGCCATGCATTGGTGCTGGCTTGCAGCCATGTTTATCCAAGGCTCTGGCCCGCCAGCATCCGCGCTGCCAGGTAGCCAAAGGTCATACCGGGGCCGAGGGTGATGCCGCCGCTGGGGTAATAGCCGCGCATGATGCTGTTCATGTCATTGCCCACCGCGAACAGCCCAGGGATCGGCGTTTGCTGTTGGTCGAGCACGCGGGCCTGGGCATCGGTGACCAGCCCGGTGAATGTGCCAAGGCTGCCCGGCACCAGCTTGACCGCGTAGAACGGCCCTTGCTGGACACTGCCCAGCGACGGGTTGGGGCCGTGCAACGGTTCACCCTGGGCTCGGTTGTAGGCTGATTCGCCACGTTGAAACAGCGGGTCCAGGCCTTGTTCTGCGTGCTGATTGAAGCGGGCCACGGTCGTTTGCAATTGCTCGCCATCGATCCCGCACTGGCCGGCCAGTGCCGCCAATGTGGGTGCCTTGTGCAGGTAGCCTTGGCGCACGTAGGGGGTGGTCGGAAACGGCCATGGCTTTGACCAGCCGAGGCCATAGCGGCGCTGCGCGCGGTGGTCACAGATCAGCCAGGCCACCGGGCTTTCATTCGGCGCGGTGGCGGCAAACAGCGCGCACATGAAGTCGTGGTAGGAGTCGGCCTCATTGACGAAGCGTTGGCCGTTTTGCCGGACCGCGATAAAGCCCGGCTTGGCCCGTTCCATAAGGTGGGCGAAGCCGCTGAAGCCGCCATCGGCACGCGGCACCCGCGACACCGGTGCCCAGGCAGCGCCATGGGCCATGTCGGCGCTCACCTGCGCACCGACGCTCTCACCCAGGCGCAGGCCATCACCGCTGTTGCCCTTTGGCGCGGCGCTCAAGTGCTCGCTGCCGTCGGCACAGTGAGCGAGCAACTGGGCGCTGCGGTGGCGATCATGGGGGAAGCCGCCGCATGCCAGCACTACTCCGCGTCTGGCGTGTACCTGGACACGTCGCCCGCCGTGCTCAACCGTCGCTCCGAGCACGCGCTGGCCGTCGCTGAGCAATGCGCGGACAGGGGTTTCGGCAAGTAGCTGCACATCGCGTTGGAGGGCGCTTTTCAGCAGGCGTGCGACCAGCGCATTGCCGTTGACCAGGTGCATGCCGCGGCCATGCCGAAGCATGTCTCGGGCATGGCGCAATATGCGCATGCCGGCATAGTGCAGTGAGCGCCAGCGGTGTCTGGCATTGAGCAGATAATTCAGGTCAGCGCCGCCGGCAATGCCCATGCCGGCAGGGCTGATCAGGTCGAGTGGGCGCCGCAGCTTGTTGATCCACAGCCCCAGCTCGCGGCCGTCATAGGGCTCGGCGCAGACCGAGCGGCCGCCTTTGGCATGGCCCGCGCTGGCGTGAAAATCAGGCATCGTGCTGCCGCAGAAAAACTTCACTTCGGTGTGCTGCTGGAAGAACCCGACCATCTCCGGGCCGTGGCGCAAGTATGCCTCCAGGCGCGTATCGAGCTGATCACAATGCAATTCGTTGCGCAGGTAGATCCGCGCCTGCTCGATATCGGCGGCCACGTCATCTGCGGCCGCCAACGGATTGCCAGGGACCCACAACCAGCCCCCGGACCAGGCGCTGGTGCCGCCGAAAACCGGCTCCTTCTCGACCACGATGACCTCCAGCCCCAGCTCGGCAGCGGTGACGGCTGCAGCCAGGCCCGCGGCGCCGGAGCCGATCACCAGCACATCGCATTGCAGGGTTTGACTGGCCGACAGGGCAGCAGTGTTCGACGGCAAAGCGCTCAAGGCAGCCTCCGTTGTAATGGCTTGAAGAAGCGGCTGCGCCCGAGTGGGCGCGAGCCTTAGGGACCTGCGCGGTTATTGCAGCGGCGAGAAATCGGTCGGGCGCAGCAGGCGCGACTCCAGCGTGACTACCGCATCGAGCGCTTTGTTCTGGCGGGCGAACTCCAGCCAGCGCGGGTCGGCCGCCATTGCTGCGCGGCGGGCGGTGCGCTCATCCAGGCTGGTGTAGGCCCACAGGTGTATCACCTGGTTGACCTCGCCAATTTCAGTGGTAAAGAAGCCCACCAGATTGCCCAGGTGCTCTTGCTGTACTTCCAGCGCAGCGCTTTTGTACAGCGCCAGCCAGTCAGCCAGCTTGGTCGGTTTCAGGGTGTAGGTGCGTAGTTCATAGAACATGCTGTTCTCCAGATGGCTGTGTTGAGTGGGTTGAGGTGGTTGCGGTGGCGCCATTCAGGCGTCCGGCGATGTCTTTGGCTGCCAGGTAGGCAAAGGTCAGGGCAGGGCCGAGGGTGATGCCCGGCCCCGGATAGGTGCCGGCCATGATCGAGTTCATTTCGTTGCCGGCGGCGTACAGCCCGGCGATCGGTTCGCCCTGTGCGTTGAGCACATTGGCCTGGCCGTTGGTGACCAGCCCGCGTGCCGAACCGAGGTCGCCGGTGTGCAGGCGAATGGCGTAGTAGGGCGGCTTGTTCAGTGGCCTCAGGCAGGGGTTGGGCGTGTGCAACGGGTCGCCCATATAGCGGTTGTAGGCATTGCTGCCCTTGCCGAACTGGCGGTCGACGCCTGCCGCGGCGTCGTTGTTGAAGCGCTGTACGGTGTGCGCCAACTTGCTGGGGTCGATCGCCAGCCGCGCGGCCAACTCGGCCAGGCTGTCGGCCCGCAGCAAGTAACCGGCTGCGATCAATGCGCTGTTGTCGACCGGCCGCGGTCGCGCCAGGCCCAGGCCGTAGGTGTTCAGCGCCTCGCCGTCACAGACCAGCCAGCAGGGCGCGTTGGCTGCGCCGTTGGCAAGCATCGCCTCGACAAAACTGTGATAGGAGTTGGCTTCGTTGACGAAGCGCTGGCCGTCCTGATTGACCGCAATCACCCCCGGCTTGGCGCGGTCGGTGACCAGGTGCGCAAAGCGCTCCTCGCTGCCGTCGGCCTTGCGCAGGCGCGAGACCGGCGCCCAGAAGAAGTTGGCTGCCAGTTGCTCGCCCAGCGCTGCCTGCACCGATGCCGCCAGGCGCTGGCCATCGCCGACATTGGCTGGCGGCGACATGCTCAAGTGCGGCGCAGCACTGGCCGGGCGCCACTGCCCGGCGTGCTCGCCAGCAGCAAAGCCGCCCATGGCCAGCAGCACCCCGCCCCGGGCGCGCACGGCGTGTTCCTCGCCGCGCCACTGGATGCGCACGCCGCTGACCACACCGTCCTCGACGATCAACGCCTGCGCCGAAGCCTCGAGCCACAGCTCGACACCATTGGCAAATGCCGTGGTGGCCAGCCGCGCGATCAACGCATTACCGACCGTCAGGCGGGTGCCGCGCGGGTGACTGAGGCGGTCCAGGCCATAACGCGCGAGCAGCTTCAGGCAATGGCCGAGCGAACGCAGCGAGCGCTTGCAGCTGAGAAAATGCTGGATGTCGACCCGATTGACCATCATCCCGCCAAACAGCAGCATGCCGTCCGGTGGTTGTTTCAGGTACCTGAACTGCGCGCCCAGGCGGCGCCCGTCGTACTCGTCGATCTCCAGCGCTCGCCCGCTCTGGGTCGCGCCGGGCAAGTCAGGGTAATAATCCGGCGACAACGGCCGCAGGCTGTATCTGAGTTCACTGTTCTGTTGCAGAAAACGCAGCGCCTCACGGCCATGTTTGATAAAGGCGTCGACCAGTTCGGGCTGATAGTTGGCGCCGATGACCTGCTGCAGATACACGCGCATTTGCTCGGCCGGCAACTGCAGCCCGGCGGCGCGCGCCTGGTCGGTGTCATGCAGCCAGACCGCACCGCCGGAAATCGCCGAGGTACCGCCAAAACGGTCGGCTTTTTCCACCAGCAGCACGTTCAAGCCAAGGCTGTTGGCACTGACCGCAGCGGCGAAACCGGCAGCGCCGCTGCCGAGCACGATCAGGTCATAAGTGTTGTTGTTCATGTCTGTCACCTGATTGACCCTGCGGGTCAGATATCCAGCGGGGTCACGCCCATGAAATGGCCGAGATTGCCCAACTGCGCCAGCGCCATCTCCGGGCCGGTCTGGATGGCGCAGCCCATGCCCCGGGCAAACGACAGGAACGGTGTGAACGCTGGCGCCGTGACTACGTCGGCGACCAGGGTGGTGTCGCGCAGGGTCTGCATCAGCGCGACCGGCAGTGGCATCGGCCCGTCGCCAGCAGCGCCCATGCCCACCGGCGAGGCGTTGACCACCAGATCGAATTCGGCCAGCGAGGCGGGGCTGGCGCTGATGGCGATATGCGGGAAGAAGGTGCGCAGCAGCTCAGCCAGCGCTTCGACACACTGGCCGTCGAGGTCGCTGATGGCCAACCGGGTCAGTCCGTCCTGGCACAGCGAATAGGCGATGGCGCTGCCAACGCCACCAGTGCCGATCACCAGTGCGTTTTTATCGCGCGGATCGAAGCCCTGCTTGCGCGCGGCATTGAGAAAGCCCTCGCCATCGACGATGTCGCCGAGCAAGCGGCCATCGGCTTCACGGCGAATCACGTTGACCGTGCCCAGCGCCTGGGAGCGTTCACTGAGGTCGTCCAGGCGGCTGGCTAGCTGCTGCTTGTAGGGCACAGTGACCACGCATCCGCGCAGGTTGTGCCAGCCGCGCAGCATCGTCACAAAGCCATCAAGGGCCGTGTGCTGCAGGTCGATGGCGAGCATGGCGGTGTCCTGACCTTGCTCGGCGAACCAGCGATTGAAGTTTTCCGGTGACTTCACCTGGGCAATAGGTGAGCCGACGATGGCGACCAGTTGGGTCGATCCCTTGATCATATGCAGCACTCGCTGGTTGGCTTTGTTGTGAGCCGATAGTGCGAGCTGCGGCTTGCAGCGACAATCAACGTGAATGCCAGATCGGTTGATAATCGCGCTGTCGATGCGATAATCGCACTCATCCTTCTAATGAGCGCAGGCGCCATGAAGCAGCCCACTATCCACTCGCGCGATCTGATCGTCGGGCTGCAAAAAGGCCTGGCGCTGATGCAGTTGTTTTCCCAGGACCACCCGCGCCTGAGCGTGCCCGAGGCGGCGCGGCTCGCCGACATGACCCATAGCGCCGCCCGGCGCTTCCTGCTGACCCTGGTGCATGACGACTATGCGCAAACCGATGGCCGCTATTACTGGCTGACTGCCAAAGCCCTGCGCATCGGCCAGGCTTACGTCGATTCGGCGGTTTTGCCGCGCATGCTGCGGCCGATCGTCGAGCAGGTCGCGCGAACCACTCAGGAGCATGTTTCGGTCGGGGTGCGTGATGGCGACGACATCGTGCATATCGTACGCAGCCGCTACAGCCACATCGCGTCGCTGTCGATCCGTCCAGGCTCGCGGGTGCCGATGTACTGCACCGGCAGCGGTCGGCTATGGCTGGCGAGCCTCGATGAAGAGGCGCTGGCGGGCTATTTTGCGCGTAACCCGCTGCGGGCGATTACCCCGTATACCTTGATCGACGAGACAGAGGTGCGCGCCCAGATCAACCTGGCACGCGAGCGCGGGTATGTCTTGCTGGATCAGGAATACGAGGTGGGGATGCGCGTGCTGAGCGTGCCGCTGATCGATCGGGAAGGACAGTTGCAGGCGGTCCTGACCATCACCACCCATGCCTCGCGGATGACCACCGAGCAGATGCGCGAACGCTATTTGTCGGCGTTGTATGAAGGGCAGGCGTTGTTGCGGCCGATCATGACCTTGTAGTTGAGGTCGGTTCGCCGCCGGCGCCTGAGCGATAGCGGCGAACGACCGTGTCAGTCAGCCTGTTCCTGGCGTAATCGCGCCAGCAGCGCCTCTGCCGTCGCTTCCGACGATGCCGGGTTCTGGCCGGTAATCAGGTTGCCGTCCTCGACCACGTAACTGGCCCAGTCGGCGGCTTTGGAGTAGTTGCCGCCTTTGGCCTTGAGCATGTCTTCGACCAGAAACGGCACCACCCTGGTCAGGCCGACGGCTTCTTCCTCGGAGTTGGTGAAGCCGGTCACGCGCTTGCCCTGGACGACCGGGCTGCCATCAGCTGCGTTGACGTTTTTCAGCACGCCTGGGGCATGGCACACGGCGGCTACCGGTTTGTTCGAGGCGTAAAAGGCCTCGATCAGGGTTTTCGAGTCGAGGTCTTCGGCCAGGTCCCACAGTGGGCCGTGGCCGCCTGGGTAGAACACTGCATCGAAGTCGTACGGGTCGATCTCGCCCAGCGGCAGGGTGTCGGCGAGTAGCGCTTGCGCTTTGCTGTCAGCGGCGAAGCGGCGGGTGGCTTCGGTTTGTGCGTCGGGTTCATCGCTTTTCGGGTCCAGTGGCGGCTGGCCGCCTTTAGGCGAGGCGAGGGTGACCTCGGCCTGGGCGTCGATGAAGGTGTAATAAGGGGCGGCGAACTCTTCCAGCCAGAAGCCGGTTTTCTTGCCGGTGTCGCCGAGTTGGTCGTGGGATGTCAGGACCATCAGAATCTTCATGTAAGGCTGTTCTCCAGGGCTGGGATGTGTAGGTGCATTTATTTCAGAGGCTTTGTTGGCGGATATGTTCACCCTGTTGTGGTGAGCTTATCCATTAATGATCGCTCGTGGCGTGCCAGAGCGGCCAACGACTCTGGCACCTCAAGCATCCACCCCACCGGCAATCGCAGACAAAGCCCTGAACGCATCACTGCCCAACGGCCGACTCAAGTAATACCCCTGACCTTCATCACACGCCACCGCCTGCAGCAGTTTCAGGTGATCCGCAGTTTCCACGCCTTCAGCGGTAACCGTGAGAGACAACGCCCGGCCCAAGCCAACGATGGCCTGAATGATCGCCTGATCACTTTCGTTGTTACTGTCGCTCTGGTCCAACCGACTAAGAAAGCTTCGGTCGATCTTCAAGCCATCGAACGGAAACGCGCGCAGATAGCTCAACGACGAATAACCCGTTCCAAAATCATCAAGGGCGATGCGCACGCCCAAGCGTTTAAGCGTGCGCATGATCTCCAGCGCACCCGCAGCATCGTCGAGCATGACCCCTTCGGTGATTTCCAGCTCAAGCCGAGCAGGGGCGATGTTGCTGGCGCTCAGCACATGCTGGATCCGCTCGATCAGGTTGCCGCGTTTGAATTCGGATGGCGACAGGTTGACCGATACAAACAGCTGCACGGGCCAGTTGGCGGCATTGCGGCAGGCCTGTTCGAGCACCCAGTTGCTCAACGCCAGGATCAACCCAGACTCTTCTGCAATCGGCACGAACACATCCGGCGCGATCTGCCCGCGCTGCGGATGCTGCCAGCGCACCAGGGCCTCGGCGCCGACCATCTGGCCATCGGCGATGCGGTAGCGGGGTTGGAAGTGCAGCTCCAGCTCGCCGTTCTTGATGGCCTGGCGCAGGTCGCTTTCCAGGCGTCTGCGCTCGATGATCCGTGCGTTCATGTCGCCGGCATAGAAGCGCCAGGTATTGCGCCCGCCGCTCTTGGCTTCATACAGGGCGATGTCGGCATAGCGCAGTAGCGCGGTCGCTTCGCAGGCATCGTGCGGGGCCATGGCAATGCCGATGCTAGCACTGATGAACACCTCCTGGTCTTCGATCGCGATCGGCATTTCGATGGAGGCGATCAGCCGCCGGCACAGGGTTTCGACCTCTTCCTGAGAACTGACATCGGTCACGATCAGGACGAATTCGTCGCCGCCCACCCGCGCCACCAGGTCGGCATGGCGCACGCAATCGGCCAGGCGACTGGACACTTCATTAAGTACCCGATCACCGGCGGCATGGCCGAGCAGGTCGTTCACCGGTTTGAAACGGTCCAGGTCCAGGCAGAGCATCACCAGCGGCTGCTCGACAGTGGGCTGGGCCTTCAGCTTGCCGTCGAGGAAGGCCTGCAGGCGGGTGCGGTTGGGCAGCCCGGTCAAGGCATCGTGTTGAGACAGGAACTCGATACGCCGGCGCGCTTCGACTTCTTCGGTGACATCGGTAGCGGTGCCGCGCACGCCGCCGTCGCGCAAGGTGCGTGCTGACAGGCGGGTAATCCGTGCTTGCCCGCGGGCATCCAGATAGCGGCATTGCACACTGATCTCGGGGCGGCGGTTGGGAATGCTCAGCCACTGCGAAAGCAGCCCTAACTCGGTGGTCAGCAGGTCGTCGATGTTGGCGCCCAGCCAGGTGTCGCTGGACAGTCCAGTCACGCCCTGGAAACGCTCGGACAGGTAAGTGAAACGCAGGGCCGCGTCGATCTCCCAGATCCAGTCGGAACTGGCTTCGGCAACATCGCGAAAGCGCGCCTCGCTGGTGGCCAGGGCGGCCTGACTGCGTTTCAGCGATGCGATGCTTGCGTCCAGCGCCTGGGCGGCGACGGTGGTGCGGCGCAGGATCACCCAGGTCATCAGCACCACCAGCAAGGCGGCCAGGCCGATCAGCGGCAGACCACCGGCCAGCAGGCGCCAACCCGGCTGAGCTGGGGTCCATTGCAGGGTGCCTCCGTCATCGGCCAGCGTTACTACGCTATCAGCGGAATGCTGGCCATGGCTTGCTACACGCAGCTGAGCTACGCCGAAGTCGGTACCCAGGGCAGCCAGTTTTTTCGGCTCCAACACATCGACAAAGATCAGCACCGAGTGTGCTCGGTTGTCTGGCGTGACGGTGGGATCGGTGCCTGGAGTGATGGCCGCTGCGGCAATCACTGCGGGCGCACCGTCAACATTGATATAGCGGGTAACGGAGGTTTGCGCCTCGGCACCGGCCCGGGCCGCGTCGGCGATGCCGGCAATGGGCTGACGCAGCCAGTCGCTGGCTTCTTCACTGCGCTGTTTGCCATCGATTACCGAATACACCGTGCGGTTCTGGTCATCGACCACGAACAGCCCCTGAAAGCCGAAGTCGTCGTACAGCGTCGGGCCGATATTCTGATTGATGTAGGCCCAGTCAATGTCGACCTCGGCGTGCAAATGGCGGTAGGCATCGCCCCAGAAGGCATAATCCTGAACCGTTACGGCCAAGGATTTTTCCAGCGACTGCACCGCCTTGCGCACGTAGAAGGCATTTTTTTCCTGCTCAGTGCGGTCGAGATCCTGCGCCAGATAGACCAGCGAAATGCCGGCGAGCAAAAACACGCCAGCGAGCAGCGCAACGAATTTGAAAAGTGGCTCACTGGCCAACCGTACGCTGGAAAGGCTGACAGCATTGGAAGAGCTGTTGGACATGGATTACTGTGCTCGAAAGGGCTCATGGAGGCTATCGGCTGCGTGAACTCGAGGATGAGGAGTGGCAGGCAGTTCCCGATGAACTGTCTATCGGTTGGCGCAGTTCATGACTTACCAACTGATCGGCTTGCCATCCCAGGCCCAGAAACTACCGCTCTGCTCGGGCCCATGCTGGCGTGCCAGGCCGAGGATGCGCTGGGCGGCAAATTCAGTCGTGAATAGCTGCTCGGCGGGCACATTGGCCTGAAAGGGCCGGGACAGCTGCGTGTCAGTGGTGCCAGGGTGCACCAGCAATACGGTGGATGCCGGGTTGATTCGCCGCAGTTCGATGCTGGCGGTGCGCAGCAATTGATTAAGGGCGGCTTTGCTGGCGCGGTAGCTGTACCAGCCGCCAAGCTGGTTGTCGTCGATCGAACCGACCCGTGCCGACAGCGCAACGAAAGTTGCCGCTTGCTTGCGCAGCATTGGCAGCAAGTGCTTGAGCAGCAAGACGGGAGCAAAGGCATTGGTCGCGAATGTAGCTTGCAGGCCGCTGAGATCGAGTTGCGTCAGGCTCTTTTCGGCGCGGGCGCCGTCCTGCTGAAGAATACCCAGAGTGCTGATCACCAGGTGCAAGTGTTGGCAGCTCGCGCCAACTTCGCGTGCCAACTGCGCCAGCGCCTGCTCATCGCGGGCATCGCAGTCAAACCGCAGCAGGCGTTGGCCATGCTCCTGGGCCAATGCCTCCAGCTCCGCGCTGGTACTGGCCTGCCGCGCTACCGCGTATACCCGCTCGACGTCAGGGTGGGCGAGCAGGCTTTGACACAGAGCCAGGCCAATGCCTTGGCTGGCGCCGCAGATCAGTGTATTGGCAGGGGCGGCGAGCGCGGGAATCAGCTTCATCGACTACCTCGAAAACGCAAAAAACGGCCGTCCGAGGACGACCGTTCTGGGTTACGTTGACGACACTATCAGTGTTTGTCCACTGCGTTCTTCACATCGCCCACCACTTGCTGGGCTTCACCTTTCTTCTCCTGAACCTTGCCTTTGACTTCCAGTTCAGTGTTGTCGGTGGCCTTGCCAACGGCTTGTTTTACTTTACCAACAGCTTCGTTGGCCATGCCTTTGATTTTGTCAGAAGTACCGCTCATGGACGTTCTCCTAGCTCAATAGTATGTGTGTAGTCGACATCTTTAATGACCGCTTGCCGCTTTCAACAGTTGCACCTCCCGCCGAAAATAACTCGGTTTCATCTTCTATATCGCTGGCACAACAGGCTGAGCAACAAGCCCGCGAAGCAGCTGACGTAGCCGCCAAGAACCTGTCCAAAGCAGCCTGGGGCACCTTGATCACCCTGCTTATCAGTGGCGCGCTGAGCTTTGCTATCGGTCGCTTTGCGCTGACCAGCCGTAACCGCCGGATCGCAACGCTGCGCTGATTAATTGACGGCAATGAAAGCACAGCCGCAGCGAGGCCATTGTCTGGGCCCGCGACCGGCGCCTGTTCGTGCGCCAGGGTTGAACGTTGGCAGGCGCGCGGGTCTCTAACGGTACGCATTGATCACTGGAGAGGTACTGACGATGAACCCAGCAACGGAAGGTTTGGAAGAACAGGGGCCCAGCGGTGTGCCGTTCATCAACGACCCGCAAAAGCCTGCCAACCATGGCCACACCGAGGTGGTTGAGGAACAGGAAGTTATCGATCCGGTCGAGCCAGAAGAGGCCGACTGATGGCCGCGCCAACCACACCTGATGGTCGTTATTTCGTGATCGATGGGGTGCTCTGGCGCTGCTCCAATCCCAGCCTGGCCGAGCCAGAGCGGCAACGCCTGGTGAATGAGCTGATGAGCGCTCGGCGCGCTGTGAAAACGGCCAAGGGCGCTGACGATGCAGAGGCACTACGCGAGGCCCGAGCAGGCGTGCAGGCGGCCAAGGTAGCCTTGGGCGAACGCGGCCCGGTGTGGTGGGACGATGGCAGTGCCGACTTCAATCGGCACAAGGTCCGTAACACACCCTATGCGCAGTGGTATGAGGGTTTGCAGACCTGAGCAAGCGGCTATCGCGGGCCAGGACGGCCCGCGACAATTGCGCTATGGCACCTCAGTGATGCTGGAGCGCGGCGCGTACTTCACGGACCTGTGCCGCAGTCACCTTCGAGGCCTGGTTCGACCAGCCATGGCGCAGGAAGCTCGCCAGCTCAGCCACTTCAGCATCGTCCATGCGCTCGGCAAAGCCGGGCATCGGCAGCACCGAAGGGGCACGTTCGGTGGACGGCGTCATGGCACCCGCGAGGATTACCTGGATCAGCGCCGACGGGTTCTCGGCATTGACCACCGAAGCACCGTCAAGCCGCGGGAATACCTGCTCGGCGCCCTGGCCGGTGACAAAGTGACACGCGCCACAGTTGTCCAGGTACAGCCGCTGACCCAGATCCAGGTCCTTGGCCGCCGTCAGTTTGGCGATGGTGGCCTGGCTGCGCTGCGGGGCGTGTTGATACTCACCTTTACCGGTGCCCTCCAGCGATTTGAGATAGACGGCCATCGCCAGCAGGTCCTCGTCGCTCATGTGCGAGGTACTGTTGGCGACCACATCCTTCATCTCGCCCGCCACGGCGGCGATGCTGTTGCGCCCGCTACCCAGGTAATCGACGATCTGCTGCTCGCTCCAGTGCGGCATGCCGCGCAATGCCGGTACCGCCCAGCCATTGAGTTCAGCGCCACTCAGATAGCTGCCAGTGCGCTCGTCCAGGCCTTGCTCCTGCATGGTCAGTGCCCGTGGCGTGTGGCATGAGCCACAGTGGCCGAGGCCCTGAACCAGGTAGGCGCCGCGCTGTAGTTGGGCATCGTCAATGCTCACGGCGTCGGCCGCAGCAGTTTCGGGCGTAGGCGAGAACAGCGCGCGCCAGTACGCCAGCGGCCAGCGGATCGACAGCGGCCAGGCAATGCCGTTGGCTTTGTTGGCTTGTTCCACCGGCGCCACACCCTTCATGAAGTAGGCATACAGCGCTTGCAGGTCGGCATCGCTGACCTTGGCATAGGACGGGTAGGGCATCGCCGGATACAGCGCGCTGCCGTCATGGCCGATACCGCGGCGCATGGCCCGTTCGAACTCACCGTAGCTCCAGGCGCCGATACCGGTCTTGTGGTCGGGGGTGATGTTAGTCGAATAGATGGTGCCGATTGGCGAGGCAATGCCCAGGCCCCCGGCGAACGCCTTGCCGCCATCGTGGCTGGTGTGGCAGGCCACGCAGTCGCCCACCCGGGCCAGGTAGGCGCCCTTGTCGATCAATTGTTCGGTGATCGGCTGTGGCATCTGCGCGCTGGCGTCGCCGGAGCGGTTCAGCCACAGGCTCACGGCCCAGGCCACCAACGCCAGCAGGGCCGCGAGCAGGAGCAGACGGATCAGGGTCGATTTCATCGAAGCGCTCCTCATGCCTGCACCAGCGGGCCAGGGTTTTTCAGGTACTGGTCCTTGATCGCCTGGGCGGCGAACAGGGTCAGCGCGCCGATCAGCGCGGTCGGGTTGGCCTGGAAGTTCTGCGGGAAGGCGTTGCCGCCGGGCACGAATACGTTATGCACGTCCCAGCTCTGCAGATAGCGGTTGAGCGCGCTGGTCTCGGGCGAGTCGCCCATGATCGCGCCGCCGACGTTGTGGGTGGAGACGTACTTGGTGATGTCCCAGTGCGAATCCATGTCCAGGTAGCTTTCGCTGACGCTGTCGGGGTTGAGCTCCTTGGTGATGTCGCCAACGATGCCACGCAGGTGCTGCTGCAGTTTCAGCTCGTTGGGCTTCCAGTCGAAGGTGATCCGCAACAGCGGCTGGCCCCACGGGTCCTTGTAGGTCGGGTCGAGGTCCAGGTAGTGCTCGCGATAGGACATGCAGCCGGTAGAGATGCTGACCTTCATCGAATGGCCGTACCAGTCCTGCATGCCTTCTTTCCAGCCCTGGCCCCACTCAGGGGTGCCGGCGGGCAGGGCGGTGCCGATTGGCGTGCCGGTGGCCTGCGAGCTGTGGATCTTGGCGCCGCCGATCACGCCCAGTGCCGGGCCGTCGAAGTTGCCCGGCGAGATGTCGTTGAACATCTGCCCGGTGGCGCCGGCGGTGGCGAACGGGTTGAAGGTCTTGTCCTTGAAGAACAGGGTGCTGCCGCCAACGCTGAGGAAGGCATAGTTGCGGCCGATGGTGCCCTTGCCGGTCAGCGGGCTGTACGGCTGGCCGATGCCCGACAGCAGCATCAGGCGCACGTTGACGAACTGGAAGCCCGCCAGCACGACGATCTTGGCCGGCTGGAACACTTCGTTGCCCTGGCCATCGGCATAGGTCACGCCCTTGGCAGTCTTGCCGTCGGCGTGCAGCTCAACCCGCAGGACGTTGGCGTTGGTGCGGTAATCGAAGTTGTCCATGCGCTTGAGGGAGTCCATCACCGCGGTTTGCGGCGAGGCCTTGGAGTAGTTCAGGCACGGGTACTTGCTGCAATAACCGCAGTAGTTGCACGGCGCAATCTGGTTGCCGTAAGGGTTTTTCCAGGCCCGCGACACGTTCGCCGAGGGATTGGGGAACGGGTGATAACCCAGCTTGCGTGCGGCTTCGGCGAACATCGTGTTGTTCAGCGTGTCTTCCAGCGCCGGCAGCGGGAAGGGGCTCGAGCGTGGCCCTTCGAACGGGTCGCCGCCTTCGACGATGCGCCCCTGCAGGTTGCCGGTATTGCCCGACAGGCCGCAGATCTTGTCGAATTTATCCAGGTACGGCTCGATTTCTTCCCAGGTGAACGGGTAGTCCTGGATCTGCATACCTTCACCCAGCACGCCGGGTTTGTAGGCCTGGTCGGCGTAGGTCTTGAGCTTGATGTCGGTCGGCGTTGGCCGGATCAGCACGCCGGTCCAGTGCAGGCCCGAGCCGCCGACGCCGGTGCCGGGCACGAATGCGCCCCACTGGCGAGTCGGCAGAGCGGTGCTCTGCATGTTGTGGCGCACGGTGAGGGCGCCGTCCTTGGGCGTGACCATGATCTTGTTGCGCACGCCGTAAGCGTACTGGTCGGCGGGCTTGGGGTAGGTGAAGTCAGCATTGCTGCGGTCTTCGCCACGTTCCAGGGCGCGCACCTTGAGGCCGGCCTGGGCGAGCTCGATGCTCATCAGCGAGCCGGCCCAACCGAGGCCGACCACGACTACATCGACTTCGTCATTGGTAATGTTTGGCATAGGTAACCTTGAATGCTCTGTCGCTTGGCGAAGGGTTCAACCGCGCTGGCCGGTCAGGCTGACCGGGCCGAGAGGGTAGGGGACGTTGTGCTGGGCTACCCATTCCAGGTAGCTGGCACGTGCGCCGGGGAAGCCGATCGCAATCCACGCCTTCATGCCTTTGTTGCCGCCGTAGATCGGGTCGGCAAGCCAGCCCTGGCGGGTGATGTTGAGCAGTTCGCTGAACAGCAGCTTGGCCTTGAGCACAGGCTCGCCGTGGGCAGCAAAGTCGACCTGGTCGTTCTGCATCTGCTTGAGCACCTGCTCGCGATCGCTCAGGGACAGCAGGGCAAAGTACTGGCCGTATTTGGCCTGGCACCAGCCTTCGAGCGCGGCGATGCCCTGGCGGTAGATCTGCTGCGCAGTGAACGGCAGCTGGTAGCCGAGGGTGGCCGGCGCGTTGACGTCGAACGGGCCCTCAAGGTACACCTCGCTACCCAGGTCGCCGGCCAGTTGCTGGTCGATGAAGATCGGCACGTTGGTCTCCAGCGCACCGGGGCCGCGGCCATCAGCAGGGATCAAGCGGTCGCAGGCAGCCAGGATGAAGGTCCATTCGGCTGCAGTGAAAAAGATCGGCGAGTAGCTGTCCAGGCTCGGCGCGGCCAGCTCGGCGGCGGCAGCGGCGCTCAGGCCGTTGAGGGCGATGCCCATGGCGGGCAAGGCGATCAGCGAGGACAGCAGAAACTTTCTTCGCGATGTTTGCGTGGCAATCAGCATGCGGGTTCACCTATGACTATTCACGAGGAACCCGAGATGTATCCGGTAATCCGTTACCTGTAGAAGCCGCGATAGTCTCAGATGAGATAGCGCTATCTTTCAGCGTGCCTGGTCAGGCGTTACAGCAAAAACGGCTCTACGAAGTGTGGGGAGACTGAATTGGGCGCTGCTCTTATATGAAGCCTGGCAGTCGCGTGGCTTGAATGACCGACCCTCTCGAGGGCGTCATTTGGCCTGATTTGGACATCACGGGTAGCGAGAAGCATAGCAAGCTACCGAGTCTGTTACAAAACATTTCTCGTCGGATGTCAATGTCGCTATCGTCGCAGGCCCTCAATGCACCAGCTGAGTGATGCATGCCGGTCGCGAGAGCTGCCTGGCCGCTTCATTCAGGGCTGGATACGGCGGCCTCAGCTGCTTCGGCGGCGGCTTTCAGACGGTCAGCCTTGCAGATGTACTTGGGTTTTTTCGGGGCGAGTTTGGCGTTGGCTTTTTGCGCCTTGGCCTTGAACAACTGTTGCAGTTTTTTCTGGCGGTTCATGTGCTTCTACCTGCGAGTGGACGCCGGCATGATATCGCGATTTCGGCTCGCGCGTGTACGCCGGCTGCCCGGTGCACAGAGCGATTGACGCGCAAACCTCAGGGAATCAAACGTGCCTCTCGCAATTGATCAAACACCTCGAAAAACGCCCGATCACTTGCTTGATAGGCACTGAAGCCCAGCAGCCGACTCTTGGTCATGTCGGTCACGACTTCGATCGGCCGGCCGAGGTCGGCATCGGTGTGCCAGGGCGAGACCAGGCGGCTGATGTCGGCTTCCTTGAGGCCATGCTCGGCGACGATCTGGCTCCACAGCGCCTGGTCATGGGCCATCTGCGCCTCCAGCGGCGCCGGCGACTCGGGGAAGGGCGCGGGTGTGAGGCCGAAGTACTTGGCAATCCGGCCCCACATCCACTGCCAGCGGAACACATCGCCATTGGTGATGTTGAACGCCTGATTGGCGGCTTCAGGGGTAGTCGCCGCCCATAGTTGCTGCTGCGCGAGCTGGCGGGCGTCAGTCATGTCGGTCAGGCTCTGCCACTGCACGCGCGAGCCGGGGAACACGAACGGGCGGCCGCTTTGCTTGCAGATGCTGGCGTATACGGCGAGGGTGGTTGCCATGTTCATCGCATTGCCGACGGCCACGCCGGTGACGGTGTGCGGGCGGTGGACGCTCCAGGTGAAACCATCGCGCTCGGCAGCGGCAAACAGTTCGTCTTCCTGGGCGTAGTAGAAGTTCTCGACATCCAGCCGGCCTTGTTCCTCACGAAACGGCGTCTGCGGCAGGCTGCCCTTGCCATAGGACTCGAAGGGGCCAAGGTAGTGTTTCAAGCCGGTGACCAAGGCGACGTGTTTGACACTGCCTGCCGGGCGCAGCGCTGCGAGCACATTGCGCACCATGGCGCCATTGACGCGGATGTTTTCCGCTTCGCTGGCCTGGCGCGACCAGGTGGTGATGAATACGTGGGTGGGCTTGAGGTCGGCCAGCGCCGCCTGCAGCGAGGCAGGGTCTTGCAGGTCTGCGGCCACCGGGATGATCCCCGGCGCCGCCGTTGGCGTCCGCGAGAGCGCTGCCACCTGCCAGTGATTGTCGAGCAAAAGCTGGGTGATGGCGCTGCCGACGATGCCGCTGGCGCCGACTACCAATGCTGTCTGGGTCATGATGTTCTCCTCAAGTAATGGTTTTCTGAGCAGGCCAGCACGCCAGAGGTTCAAGCCGATCTGTGTTCGATTCAGCCGCTGGCCCGAGCGGCGCGCAGGGTCAGCAGCGCTGACAGGACCAGCAGTGCGGCGCTGGCAAAGAATGTCAGCCGATAGCCACTGCTGTCGAAGAGTAGCCCGCCTGCGGTCGAGCCGAGTGCGATGGACAACTGGATCACCGCCACCATCAGCCCGCCGCCGGCTTCTGCATCATTGGGCAGCGACTCGGCCAGCCAAGCCCACCAGCCCACCGGTGCAGCAGTGGCAAACAGGCCCCACAGGGCGAGCAGGGCGAACACAGCGGATACCGAAGTGCCGAACATGACCAGGCCTACGCCGATGACGGCCATCAACATGGGGATGACGATCAATGGCTGGTACAGGTTGCGCTTGAGGAAGGCACCGATCAGCACTGTGCCGATAAAGCCCGAGACGCCCAGGCCAAGCAGGATCATCGACAAGGTGGTCACATTTACCCGGCTGACGCTTTCCAGAAAGGGCCGCACGTAGGTGAACAGCATGAACTGGCCCATGAAGAACACGCCGACAGCGAGCATGCCCAGTATCACGATGGGCCTTTTCAATAGCGCCAGGACGCTGCCCGACGAGCCAGCTCGCTCATGCGTCGGCATCGACGGCAGGCTCAACCATTGCCAGACCAGCGCGATCAATGCCACCGGCACCAGGCAATAGAATGCGCCGCGCCAGCCGATGACACCACCAAGATAGCTGCCTAATGGCGCGGCAATGACAGTGGCCAGCGCATTGCCGCTATTGAAGATGACCAGCGCCTTGGGCACGCTGGCCTTGGGCACCAGACGCATGGCAACCGCCGCAGACATCGACCAGAAGCCGCCGATGACCACGCCGATCAGGGCACGGCCGAGCATGTAGGCGCTGTAGTTGCTGGCCGAGCCGACAATCAGCCCAGATACGCACATCACTGCGGTCAATAACAGCAGCAGGGTCTTGCGGTCGAGCGAGCCGGCCAGCCTGGCGATGGTCAGGCTACTCAGCACGGCGAATGCGCCGGAGATGGCAATGCCGTAGCCGGCCAGCCCTTCGCTGACGCTCAGGTCGCGAGCGATTGGCGTAAGCAGGCTTACCGGCATGAACTCGGAGGCAATCAGCGCGAACACGCACAGGGTCATGGCAAAGATGCCGCTCCAGTAAGCGGGCGCACTGCTCTGGCCCTCGTTGCGGTGAATACCCGGCGAGGCCTCGATGGTTGGGCTGGACATAATAGATTCCGTTTTTGAAGGACAATGCAGCTGACGTGTCGTGGTTTAAATCTTGACTGATAGAGCGTCTGCTGATTAGTAGAGGGAATCTGAATGTGGTTGTGAGAAAATCTCAGCAATGAAGCACGCCAAGATCAACGACCTGCAGGCGTTCATCGCTGTCGCCCAGGAACAGAGTTTTACCAAGGCAGCGGCCCAGCTGGGCGTCACGCCGTCGGCGTTGAGCCATGCGATGCGTGTGTTGGAGCAGCGCCTGGGCGTGCGGTTGCTGGCCAGGACTACCCGCAATGTCGCGCCCACCGAGGCCGGGCAGCGCTTGCTGCAGTCGCTGGCGCCGCTGTTCGAGCAGATCGCCGAGCAGGTCGAGGCGCTCGGCGAGCTGCGCGACAAGCCTGCCGGGACTCTGCGCATCACCTGCACCGATGACGCCATCGATCTGTACATCCGGCCCAAGCTGAAGACCTTTCTGCAGGCCTACCCCGATATCACTCTGGAGCTGATGGTCGACTACGGCTTCACCAATGTGGTCGAGCAGCGCTTCGACGCCGGGATCAGAATGGGCGAGTCGATCAGCAAGGACATGATCGCCGTGCGCATCAGCCCTGACTGGCGCCTTGCGGTGGTTGCTTCACCCGAGTATTTCGCCGCTCACGGCATACCGCAGACGCCACACCAGCTAACTGAGCACCACTGCCTGAATATCCGCCACCGTCCTGCTGGATCGATCTATGCGTGGGAGTTCGAGAAGGATGGCCAGGCCTTTACCGTGAAGGGCGAGGGCCAGTTGGTGGTCAACAGCATCATGCACGTGCTCAACAGCGCGGTTGACGGTATCGGCCTTGGCTACGTGCCGTACGCGCTGGCGGCGCCACTGATCGCTGAGGGGCGCTTGCAGGAAGTGCTGGCGGACTGGTGCCCGTACTTTCAGGGCTTTCACCTTTATTACCCGAATCGGCGCCAGCCCTCGCCAGCATTTACCGCCTTTGTCGAGGCGATGCGCTATCGCCCGTAGCTCAGGTGAGCGCCGGTTCGACTGGTTCGATCGCCCGGCCCAGCTGCATTGCCTGCGCCTGCAAGATACGCATCAACTGCAGCGTGGCCTGGGCCGGTGGCTCGAAGCGCGAGTAGACAAAGCTGATATCGAAGCTGATCTCATCACTTAGCGGCACAGTTTTGAGGCCGCTGTCCTGGGCGACGAACTCGTCGATGATGGTCATGCCCATGCCTTGCTTGACCAGTGCCACGGCCTCCACTGCATTGGTGAACGACAACAGCGAATCAAGCTGCACGCCGCAGCGGCTGAAGGCCTCGCCGAGCAATTGACCGAAGGCCATGTCCGGGCGGAACAGCAGCAGGGGATGGCCCTGCAGTTGTTGCAATGACAGGGATGGGTGATGCGCCAACGGGTGGTCGAACGGCATCAGCGCAACCATGCGCCCGCGCATGTAGGGCACCGAGTGCAGGTGGTCGTGCGGCAGCGGCAGGGCGGCGATGGCCAGGTCGACCTTTTTCGACAGGATCTGATTGGCCATCTCTACCATGAGCGTGGTTTGCCATTCGATGTTCAGCCCCGGTACCTCGCGCTTGAGCTGGGCCAGCGCTGCCGGGATCAACACGGTCGACAGCGAGGCACTGCAGCACAGGCGCAAGGTGCGCTGGGCACCGCTGGCCAGTGCCAGCGCACAGTCGTTGACCACCAACGCCGCTTGGTACACCCGCTCGACTTCACGATAGAGGACCTGCGCCTCGCCGGTCGGTACCAGGCGATTGTTGATTCGTTCGAACAAGCGGTAGCCCAGGCGCCCTTCGATGTAGCCCATGAGCTTGCTCACCGCTGGTTGCGAGACATAGAGCAGCTTGGCCGCGGCGCTGATCGAGCCGGTCAGCATCACCGCGCGGAATACTTCCATGTGCCGCAGCTTGAACAGCATGGGGTCTGCGGGCGGTCTGCCTGAAGGCATTGGCATTACCTCTGGTTATGGTCTTGCTCATTTGGGTATGAGCGCTGGTGGACGCTACGCAGTATTGTTCGAATCAGTCAGTTGGAGGTTTTTGGAATGTGCGTCTGGTCGGAGAATGTCGGGGGCTGCTTTGCAG
>NZ_VXCX01000005.1:0-287725 GCF_052850745.1 Pseudomonas sp. 1121_17 | reverse complement strand
AAAACCGTTTGACCCCCAAATCGCCCTTGCGGGGTGAGGGTCAAGACGGTATCTACGCTGACCGCGTACCCCATCGGGCATCGCTTGGGCCTGAAGCCAACCATCCATCCGCCAAGGTTGAAATCTTTCCCCCCTCCCCCCATATGAGTCTGCATCAGGCATTTTCGCCCCGCTGCGTGGAGACTCTCCCTTGACTACCATCGTTTCAGTCCGCCGCCACGGCAAAGTCGTCATGGCGGGCGACGGCCAGGTATCCCTCGGCAACACCGTGATGAAAGGCAACGCGAAAAAAGTCCGCCGCCTGTACCACGGTCAGGTCATTGCAGGCTTCGCCGGGGCCACTGCCGATGCCTTCACCCTGTTCGAGCGCTTCGAAGGCCAGCTGGAAAAACACCAGGGTCACCTGGTTCGCGCCGCCGTCGAACTGGCCAAGGAATGGCGTACCGACCGCTCCCTGAGCCGCCTCGAAGCCATGCTCGCCGTGGCCAACAAGGACGCCTCGCTGATCATCACCGGCAACGGTGACGTGGTCGAGCCAGAAGACGGCCTGATCGCCATGGGTTCTGGCGGCGCCTTCGCCCAGGCCGCTGCCCGCGCACTACTGAACAAGACTGAGCTGTCGGCTCGCGAAATCGCCGAAACCGCGCTGCACATCGCCGGTGACATCTGCGTGTTCACCAACCACAACCTGACCATCGAGGAGCAGGACCTGGCCGAGTGATCAGTTGTTCTGGCGTCCCGCTCAGCGCGGGACTTTTCCACACTGATTACTGTGCCTGAGGACCGAATAGATCATGTCCATGACCCCCCGCGAAATCGTCCACGAACTCAACCGCCATATCATCGGCCAGGACGACGCCAAACGCGCCGTCGCCATTGCCCTGCGCAACCGCTGGCGGCGCATGCAGCTGCCGGCTGAGCTGCGCGCTGAAGTCACCCCGAAAAACATCCTGATGATCGGTCCGACCGGCGTCGGCAAAACCGAGATCGCCCGTCGCCTGGCCAAGCTGGCCAACGCGCCGTTCATCAAGGTCGAAGCGACCAAGTTCACCGAAGTCGGCTACGTTGGCCGCGACGTCGAGTCGATCATTCGCGACCTCGCCGACGCTGCGTTGAAGCTGTTCCGTGAGCAGGAAATCATCCGTGTGCGCCATCGCGCCGAAGATGCCGCCGAAGACCGGATACTTGATGCACTGCTGCCACAGGCCCGCAGCGCAAGCAGCTTTGCCGAAGAAGCCGCGCCGTCGAGCAGCGATACCAACACCCGTCAGCTGTTCCGCAAGCGCCTGCGCGAAGGCCAGCTGGACGACAAGGAAATCGAGATCGAAGTAGCCGAGAGCATGGGCGTCGACATCGCCGCTCCACCCGGCATGGAAGAGATGACCAACCAGCTGCAGAGCCTGTTCGCCAACATGGGCAAGGGCAAGCGCAAGTCGCGCAAACTCAAGGTCAAGGAAGCGCTGAAGATGGTCCGCGAAGAAGAAGCGGGCCGCCTGGTCAACGAAGAAGAGCTCAAGGCCAAGGCCCTCGAAGCGGTCGAGCAGCACGGTATCGTGTTCATCGACGAGATCGACAAGGTGGCCAAGCGCGGCAATGTCGGCGGCGCCGATGTCTCCCGTGAAGGCGTACAGCGCGACCTGCTGCCGCTGATCGAAGGCTGCACGGTCAACACCAAGCTGGGTATGGTCAAGACCGACCACATCCTGTTCATCGCCTCCGGTGCATTCCACCTGAGCAAGCCGAGCGACCTGGTACCCGAGCTGCAAGGCCGTCTGCCGATCCGCGTCGAACTCAAGGCGCTGACCCCGGAAGACTTCGAGCGCATCCTGCAGGAGCCGCACGCGTCGCTGACCGAACAGTACCGCGAGCTGCTCAAGACCGAAGGCCTCACCATCGAGTTCGCGGCCGACGGCATCAAGCGTCTGGCCGAGATTGCCTATCAGGTCAACGAGAAGACCGAGAATATCGGTGCGCGTCGTTTGCACACCCTGCTTGAACGTCTGCTCGAAGAGGTTTCGTTCAGTGCTGGCGACCTGGCCAGCGCGCATGACGACACGCCGATCCGGATTGACGCCGAGTACGTCAACGGCCATCTGGGTGAGCTGGCGCAGAACGAAGATCTGTCGCGGTATATTCTGTAAGACCGTCGGGGGCCGCTTTGCGGCCCTTTCGCGACACAAGGCCGCTCCTACAGAGATCCTGACCCATGCCCCGCCTGCCCACCGCCATCAACCTGCACAAAGCCTCGAAAACCCTCGCCCTGACCTACGCCCCCGGCGAGGTCTACCATCTGCCCGCCGAATTCCTGCGGGTGCACTCGCCTTCCGCCGAGGTCCAGGGCCACGGCAAACCCATCCTGCAATTCGGCAAGATCAACGTCGGCCTCATCGGCGTGGAACCGGCCGGCCAATATGCACTGAAATTGATCTTCGACGACGGCCATGACAGCGGATTGTTCACCTGGGAATACCTCGAACAACTCAGCCTGCGTCAGGCCGAGCTGTGGGCCGACTATCTCGACGAGCTGCGCAAGGCCGGAAAATCCCGCGACCCTGCCGAATCGGTGGTTAAGCTGATGCTCTAGCGCAAGGATTGTCATGTTTAGAGCGCATTTTCTAATTTGCTCTGCTTGAATGGCTTGATGCCAGCCAGGGTTTGGGCTGTCTTGCGCAATACATGAAAGTCGGGTAACCAATGGAGCTGGCAAGCTCCCTGCATTGCATTCAGCCAAGCAGGGCCGAGCCGGTTGTTGTAGAGGTCGCGAGCGAAAGCAGGCTGTCTTCACACGCAGAATCCCCCGCAGCTCATCACCACTACGCATCCGCTCGCCGCAGCGCTGTTCCTTATCACTGGTCACCCGAGCGATCTGTACCGGCATGTGCTGCGTATCTGCCTCAGCCAGCCGGTACTCGTCTCAGGACAACGGAGCGTCGTAGATGAGTAACAAGAACAACGATGACTTGCAGCGCCAGGCCTCGGAAAACACCCTGGGCCTGAACCCGATCATCGGCATTCGCCGCAAGGATCTGCTCAGCACGGCGCGTACGGTGTTGCGCCAGGCCATTCGCCAGCCGTTGCACAGCGCCAAGCACGTCGCTCACTTTGGCCTGGAACTGAAAAACGTGCTGCTGGGCAAGTCCAGCCTGCAACCGGCCGGCGACGACCGCCGCTTCAATGACCCAGCCTGGCAACAAAACCCGCTGTACCGACGCTACCTGCAGACCTACCTGGCCTGGCGCCAGGAGCTCAACGACTGGATCAGCACCAGCGACCTGTCGCCACAGGACATCAGCCGCGGCCAGTTCGTCATCGGCCTGATGACCGAGGCCATGTCGCCGACCAATACCCTGTCCAACCCGCAAGCGGTCAAACGCTTCTTCGAAACCGGCGGCAAGAGCCTGCTCGATGGCATGTCCAACCTGGCCAAGGACATGGTCAGCAATGGCGGCATGCCCAGCCAGGTCAACAAGGACGCGTTCGAAGTGGGCAAGAACCTCGGCACCAGCGAAGGCGCAGTGGTGTTTCGCAACGACGTGCTCGAGCTGATCCAGTACCGGCCGATCACCGAACAAGTGCACGCCCGGCCGTTGCTGGTGGTGCCGCCGCAGATCAACAAGTTCTACGTCTTCGACCTGAGCCCGGACAAGAGCTTGGCGCGCT
The DNA here is from genome assembly GCF_052850745.1 of Pseudomonas sp. 1121_17. Classification (NCBI taxonomy): domain Bacteria; kingdom Pseudomonadati; phylum Pseudomonadota; class Gammaproteobacteria; order Pseudomonadales; family Pseudomonadaceae; genus Pseudomonas; species Pseudomonas sp. 1121_17. Next base: position 284,065 of record NZ_VXCX01000005.1, on the reverse strand, counting down.
TTTGCCTGCGCTCGCACCAGCAGACCTTCATCATCAGCTGGCGCAACCCGACCAAGGCCCAGCGCGAATGGGGCCTGTCGACCTACATCGATGCGCTCAAGGAAGCGGTCGACGCGGTGCTGGCGATCACCGGCAGCAAGGACCTGAACATGCTCGGGGCCTGTTCCGGCGGCATCACCTGCACCGCGCTGGTCGGCCACTACGCCGCGCTCGGCGAGAACAAGGTCAACGCCCTGACCCTGCTGGTCAGCGTGCTCGACACCACCATGGACAACCAGGTCGCGCTGTTTGTCGATGAGCAGACCCTGGAGTCAGCCAAGCGCCACTCCTACCAGGCCGGCGTACTCGAAGGCAGCGACATGGCCAAGGTGTTTGCCTGGATGCGCCCCAATGACCTGATCTGGAACTACTGGGTCAACAACTACCTGCTTGGCAACGAGCCGCCAGTGTTCGACATCCTGTTCTGGAACAACGACACCACGCGCTTGCCGGCGGCCTTCCACGGCGACCTGATAGAGATGTTCAAGAACAACCCGCTGACCCGCCCGCAAGCGTTGGAAGTGTGCGGCACGGCCATCGACCTCAAGCAAGTCAAGTGCGATATCTACAGCCTGGCCGGCACCGCCGACCACATCACGCCGTGGCAGGCCTGCTACCGCTCGGCGCATCTGTTCGGTGGCAAGATCGAGTTCGTGTTGTCCAGCAGCGGCCACATCCAGAGCATCCTCAACCCGCCAGGCAACCCCAAGGCGCGCTTCATGACCGGTGAAGATCGCCCGGACAGCCCGCTGGCCTGGCAGGAAAACGCCATCAAGCACGCCGACTCCTGGTGGCTGCACTGGCAAGCCTGGCTCGGCGAGCGTGCGGGCGAGCTGAAAAAAGCACCAGCGCGGCTGGGCAATCGGGCCTATGTCGCCGGCGAAGCTGCACCGGGCACCTACGTTCACGAACGTTGAGCATGACCGCTACGGCCTAGCGCCGTGGCGCTTCGTTCCTCACAGAGTTTCGCGCATGCCGCAACCCTATGTTTTTCGCACCGTCGAGCTGGACGACCAGTCCATCCGCACGGCGGTTCGCCCAGGCAAGCCGCACCTGACGCCGTTGCTGATCTTCAACGGCATCGGCGCCAACCTTGAGCTGGTGTTTCCATTCATCGAGGCGCTTGACCCGGACCTCGAGGTAATTGCCTTCGACGTGCCCGGCGTGGGCGGCTCATCGACGCCGCGCCAGCCATATCGCTTTCCTGGCCTGGCCAAGCTGACCGCGCGCATGCTCGACTACCTCGACTACGGCCAGGTCAACGTCATCGGCGTGTCCTGGGGCGGCGCCCTCGCCCAGCAATTCGCCCATGATTACCCCGAGCGCTGCAAGAAGCTGGTGCTGGCGGCCACGGCGGCCGGCGCGGTGATGGTGCCGGGCAAGCCCAAGGTGCTGTGGATGATGGCCAGCCCGCGGCGTTATGTGCAGCCATCCCATGTGATGCGTATCGCCCCGCTGATCTACGGCGGCGCGTTTCGCCGCGACCCGCAACTGGCTGCCCGGCATGCCGCAAAAGTGCGCTCGGGCGGCAAGCTCGGTTATTACTGGCAACTGTTTGCCGGCCTTGGCTGGACCAGCATTCACTGGCTGCACAAGATCAGCCAGCCGACTCTGGTGCTAGCCGGTGACGATGACCCGTTGATTCCACTGATCAACATGCGCCTGCTGGCCTGGCGCATCCCCAACGCCCAGTTGCACATCATCGACGACGGCCACTTGTTCCTGATTACCCGAGCCGAAGCGGTGGCGCCGATCATAATGAAGTTTCTCGAGCAGGAACGGCAGCGCGCACGGATGCACCCGCGCCCCGCCAGCGGCACCTAGCAACGCCTGTGCATCTGGCGCTGGGCGGGCAGTGACGCCGCGACCGCGCTGGTGCAACCGACGCCATCACAACGAGGGAGTGTTGTCATGCAAGAAAAGCCGGCCAAAGGCAACTCACCCGCCCCGGTCACGGTGATGAATGTGCAGAACGCCATCACCGGCCTGCGCGGTCGCGACCTGATTTCGACACTGCGCCAGGTTGGCCGTCAGGGCCTGCGCGATCCGCTGCACACCACCCGCCACCTGCTCGCTCTGGGCAGCCAACTGGGCCGGGTGATGCTCGGCGATTCACCGCTACAGCCGCACCCGCGTGACACCCGCTTTGCTGACCCGACCTGGCAGGACAACCCGCTGTACCGACGCGGCCTGCAGGCGTATCTGGCCTGGCAGAAACAATCGCGGCTGTGGATCGAGCACAGTTCACTGTCGGCAGATGATCGCGCCCGCGCGCAGTTTCTGCTCAACCAGATCAACGACGCGCTGGCGCCGAGCAACTCGCTGCTCAACCCGCTGGCCGTCAAAGAGCTGCTCAACACCGGCGGGCAGAGCCTGCTGCGCGGCCTTGGCCACCTGCTTGACGACCTGCGCCACAACGACGGCATGCCGCGCCAGGTCGACCAGAGCGCCTTCGCCGTGGGTGGCAACGTGGCCAACACGCCCGGCGCGGTGGTGTTTCGCAACGAGCTGCTGGAGCTGATCCAGTACCAGCCGATGAGCGAGCAACAGCATGCGCGGCCGCTGCTGATCGTGCCGCCGCAGATCAACAAGTACTATATTTTCGACCTCAGCCCCGGCAACAGCTTCGTCCAGTACATGCTCAAGAACGGCCTGCAGGTGTTCATGGTCAGCTGGCGTAACCCGGAACCGCGTCATCGCGAATGGGGCCTGTCGAGCTACGTGCAGGCGCTGGAAGAAGCGCTCGATGCTTGCCGCAGCATTACCGGCAACCGCGACCCGAACCTGCTCGGCGCCTGCGCCGGCGGCCTGACCATGGCGGCCTTGCAAGGCCATCTGCAGGCCAGGAAGCAACTGCGCAAGGTGCGCAGTGCGACCTATCTGGTGAGCCTGCTGGACAGCCAGTTCGACAGCCCGGCCAGCCTGTTTGCCGACGAGCAGACAGTCGAAGCGGCCAAGCGCCGCTCGTACCAGCGCGGCGTGCTCGATGGCGCCGAAGTGGCGCGGGTCTTTGCCTGGATGCGGCCCAACGACCTGGTCTGGAATTACTGGGTCAACAACTACCTGCTCGGCAAGACCCCGCCGGCCTTCGACATTCTCTACTGGAACGCCGACAGCACGCGGCTGCCGGCAGCACTGCATGGCGACCTGCTGGACTTTTTCAAGCTCAACCCATTGGCCCACGCCGATGGCCTGGAGGTGTGCGGCACGCCGATCAATCTCAAGCAGGTCGAGCTGGACAGCTTTCATGTCGCCGGCAGCAACGATCACATCACACCCTGGGATGCGGTGTACCGCTCGGCGCTGCTGGTCGGCGGCAAGCAACGCTTCGTGCTGGCCAACAGCGGCCATATCCAGAGCATCATCAACCCGCCCGGCAACCCAAAGGCCTACTATCTCGACAACCCACGCCTGAGCAGCGACCCGCGCGCCTGGTTCCATGATGCCAAGCGCAGCGAAGGCAGTTGGTGGCCACTGTGGCTGGAGTGGATCGGCCAGCGCTCGGGGCCGCTGAAGGCTCCGCGCAGCAGCCTGGGCAACACCACCTATCCACCCCTGGCGCCGGCACCTGGCACTTACGTATTGGTGCGCTGACTCGATGAAGACCCGTGACCGTATCCTTGAATGTGCCCTGCAGTTGTTCAACCAGCAGGGCGAACCGAATGTGTCAACGCTGGAAATCGCCAACGAGCTAGGCATAAGCCCGGGCAACCTGTACTACCACTTCCACGGCAAGGAGCCGTTGGTCAACGGCCTGTTCGAGCGCTTCGAAGAGGCCCTGATGCCGCTGCTCGATCCGCCGCTGGACGTGCGCCTCGACGCCGAGGACTACTGGCTGTTCCTGCACCTGATCGTCGAGCGCATGGCCCAGTACCGTTTCCTGTTTCAGGACCTGTCGAACCTGACCGGGCGCCTGCCCAAGCTGGCCCGCGGCATGCGCAGCCTGATCAACGCGATCAAGCGCACCCTGGCGGCGCTGCTGGCCAGCCTCAAGGCGCACGGCCAAGTCACCAGTGAAACCCAGGCATTGGGGCAGTTGGTCGAGCAGATCACCATGACCTTGATGTTCTCGCTGGACTATCAGCGCGTGATCGGCCGCGCGGCCGACGTCGGGGTGGTGGTGTATCAGGTGATGATGCTGGTAGCACCGCACCTGCAAGTGCCCGCGCGGCGAGCGGCGGAGCAGTTGGCGATGAAGTATCTGGAGGGTTGAGCGCCAGTGTCCATGGCAAGCGCGGGGACAACAGCGGCGAGTGATCGCTGCGGTTGACCCCGCGCTGACATCAGCCTTGGCTAGCGGCGTTCAGCGGCGCCGACGGGGTATCGCCGGCGCTGGCCGAACCAGTCGCTGGCGTCGAGCTGGCGGCGGGTGCTGTAGCTGGCGTGGCCGCTGCCGGTTTGGCCGGCGCTTTCTTCACGGCGGGCTTTTTCGCCGCGGCAGGCTTGGCTGCAGCTTTTGCTGCCGGCTTGGCCACCGCTGCCTTGGCGGCTGCCTTGGCGGCGGCAGGTTTGGCTGCTGCAGGTTTCGCCGCAGGCTTGGCTGCTGCGGTTTTAGCGGCAGGCTTGGCCGGCGCCTTGGCCAGGGGTTTGGCGGCGGACTTGCCTGCGGCCGCCTTGGACACCGGCGTCACCGACGCGCCAGTCAGCTTCTCGATCTGCTTGGTCAGCGTGTCGACCTGCTGGTGCAGCGCCTTGATCTCGTTGCGGCTGGGTACACCGAGGCGCGAGATAGCACTGTTGAGGCGCTTGTCGAAGGCTTCTTCCAACTCGCCCCACTTGCCCAGCGCGCGCTCCTTGACGTCGGCAACGCGCGAAGAGGTTGCCGACTTGGCTTCATCAGCCGCCGAATCAACGGTCTTCTTCGCCTGCTTCTCGGCTTTTTCGCCGTCCTTGACCAACGAATCAAACAGCTTGGGGCCGTCCTGATCGACCTTGGAGTAGATACCCAGGCCAGCCAACCAGATCTTGCGGGAGTACTTCTCGATTCCGCCGATCCAGGAGCCGCCTTCTTTATCGATATTTTTCTTGCCAGCCATCCTGCTCTCCTTATGGTTTGCGCGCGACACGCTCGAGCAATTCGTGGAGTTGTTCCAACTTGATGGACAACGCCTCAACGTCATGTTTAGACGGAATGCCAAGGCGATTCAAGCCACGCGCGACACGCGCATCAAAAGCTTTTTCAATTTTGTCGAGTTGAACTTCAACCTTGCCACGTACGCGGCTGACTTCTTCACCGGCTTCATCGATCTGCTCGTTGGCGGCATCGAGCTTTTTGTCGATGACTTTCTTGCCACGCTTCTCGACGCCTTCGCCAGCCTTGAGCAGCTCCTTGAAGTAGTCGGTGCTCTCCTGGCCGACTCGGGCATAGGCGCCCAGGCCTGCCAGCCAGACTCTGCGCGCATAGTTACGCACTTCGTCCAGCGAGCCTTGGGCGTCGTCTTTTTTCTTCAGATTGATCTTGGCCATGCTCTGCCTCGCTCATAGGGGATGGAGGAACTGCCCACGGACTTCGGGCTTGAGCACAACGGTATGCAGAAAAATTAGAATTCTCACCCTAAGCGACGCAACCGCAACGGCCAGGCCCACGTTTGATGTATTTACCGCAGGCCACCACGGCCGCTGGCCTAGCGTACGAGCTCCTTTCGCACTGGAGACCCGCACCATGCCGCTTGCCGCCCCAACGCCCATCGCTTCGGTCAAACGCCTCGTCGCGGCGCGCTTCGCCAACCGCCCCACCCTGCGCCAGGTCATTGCCCACGAAGGTCTGGAGACGCTTGCCAGGCGCTATCCGTGGATTCGTACCAGCTACCCTCAGCTCGAATCGCTCGAAGGCTTCAGCATTATCCACGCCCAAGCCCCCGGCGCAGGGCCTGGGCAAAGCCCGCTGGTCGACACGCTGATCGCCCACCTGCTCAGCGGAAATCGCATGGCGTTGGCGCCGACCGATCAGCTCAGCCTGGCAACGGGACAGGTGTTTCACCCGCAGCAAGCCGGACCAGGCCAGCCAGAGATCGATCTGCGCATGGCCGACCTCAACCCGGATTTCGACGCCCTGCTGGCCTGCGTGATCGACAGCTTCCAGCAAGCCCAGATCGGCTTCTGGAACGCCCCCGACGATTCGGAAATCTCCGCTCTGCGCTGGATGCAACAGTTATTGAAAGCAAACCTGCTGGCCAACATCCAGCGCCAGGGCCTCGGCGACGCCGAGAAGAGCGTGCTGTACGGCTTGCTCGAGGGGCGCAGCGATGGCCTGGCGTGCCATGCCCTGCAGGTCAGGCTGAACAGCGCGGGGGTCGAGCACTGCCTCTCACTCAGCAGCACGTTGCTCTGCGCACGCCACGCCGATCGTGACTTGCTGCTCTGGTGCAAGCCCACCGGCACCGTGCACAGTTACCACGACCTGTCCGCCCTCGCCTGCGCCCTGCGCGACGAATTGGCACAGCGGTATCGCTTCGAATCGATGGTGTGGGCGAAGGCGCCGCTGGAGGAGGATGCGTTCGCACATCAGGCCCGCCAGCTGCTTAATGGCATCCTTGATGAGATTGGCCGCCTGCGACTGGCCGATATCGCTACCCCGCGTGAACTTGAAGCGGCGCTGAGCCTGCTCAGTGACCCTGCGGCCGGCTTTCTCGATCAGCCGTGGCAGCCAGCGGCCCACCCCACCATCGAAGTACCGGGCTGGCTGGCCCAGGCCAGCGCGGGCGATCGTTTCCAGTACCAGACAGCCATGCTCCAGCTAGCCGCCAGCCAAGCCTTGGCCAAAGGCGAGACCTCGTGGGGTGATATCGAAGACCTCAACCAGTACGCCTCACGCTGCCTGCGTGAACAGATGCACGCGGATCATCCCCAAGGGAGGCTGTTACAGCCAGACCAGGTGCTGGCGAGCATTGCCCAAAGGGTGCAGACCTCTTCGCTGACCTTCGAGCTTCAATACCTCAGAACCGAGTCGCTCACCGCGCTGGCCATTACCCGCCTGCAGGTCGGCGAGCATGAAGCGGTGACCGGCATTCTTCTGGCCGACGGCTCGCAACCGCCTCAATGGCTGACTCCTGAGTATGTCGACAGCTTAATACGGACAGTCGACATCGGCGGTCGCTACCCGGCGTACGTCAACGCCGCGCTGCAGGATGCCCGCAACACGGCCCACCGAGTGCGGCTGCACGCCCGCGAATGGCGCAGCCATCTGCTGCTCGGAGCCCTCCAGGCGAAGATCGCTGGCCAGTTGCGGGACCGCAGCTGGCAGGCGTTGGCCGATTTCTGTGACCGGCCCGAGGATCGCTCCAGCGTCCACGCCATCGCCCCGCTGGCGTTTCTCTGTGCGCCGCAAGCGGCTGCGGCCAATGAGGTCCAGGGCATGTTCCTGATCCGGCTCCAGGCGAACGGGCCCTGGGTGCTTTACCGGGCGCTTTGCAACGAGCAGGTCGTACGCGAATTCGACGACCTTGAGCAACTGATGGACAGCGTTCTCGCCGATCAGCCCCTGCAGCAAGACATGCTGGCCTGGATGGACGACGACGCTCGCGCGATCTACGAAGACGGTGGTTTCCAGCGACCGCACCTGCACCGTAATCTGTCGGAACTGGCGCACCTGCTGGCCCCTGCAGACATGCTGGATGCACTGCTGAGCCGATTGCGCCAGCCGGCAAGGGTGCGCTTCAGCGCCTGGCAGGGCGATCTTGACCAGCACATGTTCCAGGCCCGCGGCAAGGCCCTGCTGCTGCTGGCGTCCAGGCAAAGCGTCTCCAACGCTCAACAACGCTGGGCACTGATCAGCCAACTGGCCTGGCTGGCCTTCAACACGGTCGCATCGGTGCTACGCGGTCCAGCCGCGTCAGTGGCCTGGCTGATCATCAGCCTGGTGGCACTTAAGGATGACCTCGCCGCGCTGGAGCGGGGTACGCCTGAAGAGAAAGCCCTGGCTGTCACTGACGTACTGACCAACCTGGCCATGCTGCTGGTTCACGGTCATGCCAGCGGGGCGCAACCGGACACACTGTCCACACCGCTCAAGCCCCGTCTCGAAGGGCCCAGACCGCACGAACCCGGCGCCACGCTCAACCGTGAGGAGCCCTCTCCGGCGCCCTGGCAGGAACCCGTCGGCCAAGGCCGTCCGGCACCTTTGCGGGTGAGTGGTTGGCAGGGTGGGCAAGGCCTTGGCCATTTGACCGCGGGGCAACGTGAGACGCTGGCCGGCCTGCGCGCAAGGATCTCCCTCGCCGGGCACAGCGCCGAGCCGCACGGCCGCCTGCGCGGCCTGTTCAAGGTGAATGAGCGTCACTATGTGGCGCTGGAGCACGAGCCCTATGAAGTCCAGGAGACCTTTGCCGGTGTCCGTGTCATCGGTCCCGAGCAGAACCAGAGTGAATGGTCGGGGCAGTGGGGCGGCGCGCCGGATGGTTACTACCTGCCAGATCGAGAACGTGCCCAGGGCCCCTGGATAACTCGCTGGAACGGCGAGTGGCGGCTCGACCTGAGGCTGGCCGGCGGGATGCCGAAAAGCAGGCGCCAGGCGGTCGCAGAGAAAGTAGATCATTTCAACTCGCTGCAGGAGCGTCGCCGCAACAACGACAGCGAGCTGACCAAGCTGGTGCCGCTGGCAGAACGCAATGCGCAGTTGCTCAGCGCCTATGATCAAGAAGCCGCAGCTTTTCGAAGCGACATGGAAAAACTGCCGCCTGATGCGCGCGCAGCGCTCCCGGATGATCTGCGCATCCGTCTGGAAAACCTGCATGCACAGCGCAGGCAACACCGCCCCATCATCGGAATCCTGGCGTCCATTTTCGAGAAACAGGCGGCGATCATCGAGTCTAATATCGCCCTGTTCACTGAGCTCGGCGAGCCGCAGTACCAGCGTATGGATCCTCAAGGCCGCTCGAGCTATGCCGTCAGCCAGTGGTACGAGCAGCTCATCAACAACGATCAGTACCTTTATCAACGGTTACTGGAGCTGACCGATTATGACGTCCTCAACCAGCAATCCCGTGAACTCGCCCCCCTGCCTAGCGAGCCGGGGCAGATCGACTTCGTCGTCACGTTTCGCCGTAACGTTGCCACGGCCCTCACCACCCATCGGCGCCTGCTCACCGTGAGCGAGAGGCTAGACGCCAACATTCGCACGATCTTCGCCGACCACCGGATCCAGTTCGAGAACAAGCAGGTCAAGATGCGCAAGGCGGTTGCCTATCGCACCTATTCGACCCTCATCGTGCGTGCGCAGATCTTCAGCGATCTCGCCCAGTTGGTGGTGGACAGGACGCGTCTGGGACCGGAAAACTTCGAAGCATTGCTGCGCCTGCAGGTGGGCCTTCGCAACAAGGACTTCCAGCAGGCATTGCTCAGCCATGACGGCCTCGAAGGGAGCGCCCTGACGTCTGCCGAGCGCGTAGAGGTGCTGGACAACGCATTGCGCGAATACCGGGCCTCGCTAGGCAAGGCCCACGAACTGTTGTCGCTCGACGAGCCTGCGGTGGACAAGCCCAGGGTCGAACAATACATCCGCGAGCTTTCCCAACTGGAAGCGCTGACCGTGGAACAGTTAAGCGACAACCTGCGCGACAACGACAGTGGCGCCACGCCCCAGATTGCGCCGATGACCCACAGGGAAAGACCGGGCAACCGTCGCTTGATCCGCACCGCTCGCGGCAAGCCGCTGCTCGCCGAGCAGAACGATCAAGGCACGCAGGCTGTCCAGCATGACCCCGTCACCGACCAGGCGGTCAGCCACTACGAGCAGCGTGACGGCCAATGGGACGAGGCGCCAAAGACAGCGCCGACCCCGCCCGGTAACGCCTACCTGCGCCGCGTTGGCTCAAGCCTGCTGGCGCGCAAGGACGCCAGGCTCGCACTGGCCGCCCGCTACCTGAACGAGCCCAACAGCCTCGCCGACCTGCTGGACTGGCACATCCAGGACATGGACGGCATTGCCACGCAGCTTGAAGCCGGCCAAGAGCAAGCGCTTGCCATCCAACTGCGTGAGGCCATCGAGCAAATGCAAAGTGAAAAGCGCCGCCTGCTGACGCAGGCCTACCTTGATACCCGCCACCCTGACAGCCAGGCGTTGCACTTTCTGGTGGCGCAAGGCGAGGTACAGATCCAGCGCGTGCCGACCACGCTGCGTAAACGGCTCAAGGACAAGGATTACCTGGATGTCTATGCCATCAACCGCACGACGCCGCACCAGCAGCTATGGGAAGCGCACTTCCATTACTCCAGCGCACAAGCCGCGCCACGCGCGTTTGCCAAGGGCCACCTGAAGTTCTGGGAGCCACGCGCGATGAGCCGGGAAGAACAACTGCAGCGCACGGTAAACCCGGCTGAGCGGGTGCGCATCTACCGCGGGGATCTACGCCTGGAGCAGATCGAAGACCTGTTCCCGTTTTCCGCCCCATAGCACGCCTCACTGAGCGTGGCGGTACTGGGGCGGCTGCGCAGCCCATCGCGACGCAAGGTGAGCTGCGCCCCAAAAGTGGACGGGTGTCCAACATTTGGGGCGCAGCTCAGCGGCACATGCCTCAACACTGGAGGCTCAGGCCAGGGCCTTGTCCAATGCCCGTTCGATCTCGCCCTTGATGGTGCCGCTCATCATCGACATCATCATGCCCAGCTTCAGTTGCACGCGGATGAGGTCGTCGCCGATCTCGACGCTGCCCTTGGCGCCGCTGCGCGAAACTTCGACCCGATCACCCTGCCAGTTGGCTTCCAGGCCATATTCGCGGGTCAGCTTGTCGACCAGCGCCTCGGCCTTGGCGCGGGCGGCTTCGCGGCCGAGGGCGTGTTTGCGTTCAACGCTGATCTGGGTCATGCGGGCAATCCTGGATATAAAGACAATGGCGCCATTATGCCCGCCCCTGCCCGAGGGCACACCCCGCCAAGACAAATCCGCCCATTGCCCCTAGAATGGCGATACTTTTTTCCGGTGATGCGATATGAACGACCAGCGCAAAGGCGAACACGCCGAACCCACCACTCATTTCGGCTACAAAGATGTGCCAGAAAGCCAGAAAGCGAAGAAAGTCGCCGAGGTTTTCCACTCCGTAGCCGCCAAATACGACCTGATGAACGACGTGCTGTCGGGCGGCATGCACCGCCTGTGGAAGCGCTTCACCATCGAGCTGTCCGGTGTGCGCAGTGGCAACCGGGTGCTGGATATCGCCGGTGGCACCGGTGATCTGGCCGCCAAGTTCTCGCGCCTGGTCGGCCCTACTGGCCAGGTGGTGCTGGCCGACATCAACGAGTCGATGCTCAAGGTTGGCCGTGACCGCCTGCTCGACCGTGGCGTGGCCGGCAACATCGAATTCGTCCAGGCGGACGCGGAAAAGCTGCCGTTCCCGGACAACCACTTCGACTGCGTGACCATCGCCTTCGGCCTGCGCAACGTCACTCACAAGGACGATGCCATCCGCTCCATGCTGCGCGTACTCAAGCCCGGTGGTCGCCTGCTGGTGCTGGAGTTCTCCAAGCCGACCAGCAAGCTGATGTCCAAGGCCTACGACGCCTACTCGTTCGCCTTCATGCCGCTGGCCGGCAAGCTGATTACCAATGACTCGGAAAGCTACCGTTACCTGGCCGAGTCGATCCGCATGCACCCCGATCAGGAAACGTTGAAGGCGATGATGGTCGATGCCGGTTTCGACCGTGTCACCTATCACAACATGACCAGCGGTATCGTCGCCGTGCACCGGGGGATCAAACCCTGATGTTGCTGGCCGGGCTGCTCGCCAGCGTCGAGCATGGCCTCAACCGCGTCCTGCGTCTGGACAGCACGGCCTTGCCGCGGCTGGCCGCGTTGGAAGGCAAGGTGATCGCCATCGACTGCCTGCAGCCGGCCCTGCAGCTCTACATCCTGCCCGATGAAGACGGCCTGCTGCTGGCCGCGCATTGGGAAAGTGAAGCCGACTGCACCCTGCGCGCACCGGCCAGTAGCTTGATCCAGTTGGCCCTGGCCAAGGACAAGACCGCTGTACTGCACAGCCCGCAGGTGCAGCTGCACGGTGACAGCGCCGTGTTGCTCGACCTGATGGCCGTGCTGCAAGACCTCGAGCTGGACTGGGAGTACGAGCTGTCGCGCTGGCTGGGCCCGGTGCCCACCGCCCTGCTCGCCGGCCACCTGCGCCAGCGTGCACGCTGGACCCGGCAGGGCCTGGCGCGCTTCAGCCAGAACCTCTCCGAGTACCTTGCCGAAGAATCCCGTACCCTGGTCGGCCGCCGCGAAGCCGAGGCCGCATTCAGCGAGCTCGACCGCGTCAAGGTCGATGTCGAACGCCTCGAGGCGCGCATCCGCCGCCTTGCCCGATCCCTTGATACCAGCGATAACGCATGAAGTTGCTCGCCGTCCGCCGCCTGTTTCGTATCCAGCGTGTAGTGATTCGCTACCGCCTCGATGACATTCTGTTCGAGCAACCGCTGCCCTGGTGGCTGATGAGCCTGCGTCTGCTCATGCCCTGGCGCTGGCTGCCACGCAAGCCCTCGCCGCTCAGCCGAGGCGCACGGGTGCGCCTGGCGCTGCAGGACCTGGGGCCGATCTTCATCAAGTTCGGCCAGTTGCTGTCGACCCGCCGCGATCTGCTGCCAAGCGACGTCGCCGACGAGCTGATGTTGCTGCAAGACCGCGTACCGCCATTCGACCCGCAAAAAGCAGTGGCGCTGATCGAAGCGCAACTGGGCGCCAAGGTCAGCGAAGTGTTCAGCCGCTTCGATGTCGAGCCACTGGCCTCGGCCTCGGTCGCCCAGGTCCACAGCGCACGCCTGAAGACCGGCGAAGAGGTAGTGGTCAAGGTGGTGCGCCCTGGCCTCAAGCCGATCATCGCCCAGGACCTGGCCTGGCTGTTCCTGATCGCCAAGGGCGCCGAGCGGTTGTCCGCCGATGCCCGCCGCCTGCACCCGGTGGAAGTGGTCGGCGACTACGAAAAAACCATTTATGACGAGCTCGACCTGCTCCGCGAGGCGGCCAACTCGAGCCAGCTACGGCGCAACTTCGAAGGCTCCGATCTGATGTACGTGCCGCAAGTATATTGGGACCTGTGCCGGCCCAAGGTGCTGGTGATGGAGCGCATCTATGGCGTGCCGGTCACCGACATGGTGGCCCTGGCCGACCAGCGCACCGACATGAAGCTGCTGGCCGAGCGTGGCGTCGAGGTGTTCTTCACCCAGGTGTTCCGCGACAGTTTCTTCCATGCCGACATGCACCCAGGCAACATCTTCGTCAGCACGGTCAAGCCATGGAGCCCGCAGTACATCGCCATCGACTGCGGGATCGTCGGCAGCCTCACCGCCGAAGACCAGGACTACCTGGCGCGCAACCTGATCGCCTTCTTCCGCCGTGATTATCGCCGTGTAGCAGAGCTGCACATCGACTCCGGCTGGGTCCCGGCGCATACCAAGGTCAATGAATTCGAAGCCGCGATCCGCACCGTGTGCGAGCCGATCTTCGAAAAGCCGCTGAAGGACATCTCGTTTGGCCAGGTGCTGATGCGCCTGTTCCAGACCGCGCGGCGCTTCAACATGGAAGTCCAGCCGCAACTGGTCCTGCTGCAAAAGACTCTGCTCAACATCGAAGGCCTGGGCCGTCAGCTGTACCCGGATCTGGACTTGTGGAGCACGGCCAAACCGTTTCTGGAGCGCTGGATGCGCGAGCGCATGAGCCCCAAGGCGGTGCTGGGCAATATCTACAGTCAGGCCGAGCAACTGCCGCACCTGGCCGACATGACCCGCGACCTGCTCGAGCGCCTGTCGCAACCGCACCTGCACGACCCGCAGATGCCCGAGCGCCGTCGTAACGGTGATCAATGGGCGCTGCGCCTGCTCGGTGCCGGCCTGCTCGCTGGTGGCGCCATCCTTGCCACGGGCGCCGTCAACCTGGGTGCGCCAGCGGCGTGGCCGGCCTGGCTGATGCTCAGCGCCGGGCTGTACCTGGTGGTACGCCGATAGCCAGCCACGCTGCTGGCTGGCACACTAATGCAACAGGCCCGGTAGCGAAGCGGGCCCGGTTTTGGAGTCGACGATGAAAGACTGGCTGGACGAGATCAAGTGGGACAGCGATGGCCTGGTGCCGGCAATTGCCCAGGACCATAAAAGCGGTCGGGTGCTGATGATGGCCTGGATGAACCGCGAAGCGCTGGCCCTGACGGCCGCCGAAAACCGTGCTATCTACTGGTCGCGCTCGCGTGGCAAGCTGTGGCGCAAGGGTGAGGAGTCCGGCCATGTGCAGAAGCTGCACGAGATGCGCCTGGACTGCGACGCCGATGTGATCATCCTGATGGTCGAGCAACTGGGCCAGATCGCTTGCCACACCGGCCGCGAAAGCTGCTTCTACCGCGTCTTCGAAAATGGCCAATGGGTCAGCGTCGATCCGGTTTTGAAAGATCCCGATGCAATTTACCGCGCAGGCCACTGACATGAGCGATACCCTGACCCGTCTTGCCGAAGTACTGGAGGCCCGCAAAGGCGCGGCCCCGGATAGCTCTTACGTTGCCAGCCTCTATCACAAGGGTTTGAACAAGATCCTCGAGAAGGTCGGTGAAGAGTCGGTCGAGACCATTATTGCTGCCAAGGACGCTGCGCACAGCGGCGACTGCAGTGATGTCATCTACGAAACGGCTGACTTGTGGTTCCATAGCCTGGTGATGCTTTCGGCACTGGGGCAACATCCGCAGGCGGTGCTGGATGAGCTGGACCGCCGCTTTGGTTTGTCCGGGCATGATGAGAAGGCAGCGCGGCAGCCTTCGGCCTGATAGTGATGCACTGATTGATGGGGCTGCCTTGCAGCCTGTTCCGACCGATCCGGCGCCCCGGCAAGGCCGCTCCAATACAAGGAGCGTATTGGCGAAGCCGACACACCTTTTTCAGGAGTACAAAATGGGTATTTTTGACTGGAAACACTGGATCGTCCTGCTGGTCGTGGTGGTCCTGGTGTTCGGCACCAAGAAGCTGAAAAACTTCGGCGGTGACCTCGGTGAGTCGATCAAGGGCTTTCGCAAGGCCATGAGCGACGAAGAACACAAACCTGCCGAGCAGACCCCGCCGCCGGTGCAGCCAGTGCCACCAACCCAACAGCCGCATACCACAGCGCCGCTGACTCAACCGCACACCACCCTCGAGGGCCAGGCCCAGCCGGTCCAAGAGCAGCAGCGGAAAGACTGACCCATGTTCGGCATCAGCTTCAGCGAGTTGCTGCTCGTCGGCCTGGTCGCCCTGGTGGTGCTCGGCCCCGAGCGCCTGCCCGGCGCCGCGCGTACGGCGGGGCTGTGGATCGGCCGGCTCAAGCGCAGCTTCAACAGCATCAAGATGGAAGTCGAGCGCGAAATCGGCGCCGACGACATTCGCCGTCAGCTGCACAACGAGCACATCCTGTCGATGGAGCAGGAGGCCCGGCGCATTCTCAACCCACAGGCAGATCCACCCAAGCCAGCCCAACCGCCGGTAGACGCTGGCGCGCCGATCGTGCCGCTGGCAGAGCCAGCAGCCGCCGTGCAGGCCCCTACTGCAGTGCCCGCCGAGCCGAGCACGCCTGTTGCCCCGGCCGCCATCCCTGAGCCGCCCCAGACGCCACGAGCCCCATGAGCGATAGACCGGACCACGACCAGCCGATGCCGCTGGTCTCGCACCTGACCGAACTGCGGACACGCCTGCTGCGCTGTATCGCGGTGATCTTCCTGATCTTTGCCGGGCTGTTCTCGTTTGCCCAGCAGATCTACACCCTGGTCTCGGCGCCGCTGCGCGATCACCTGCCGGCCAACGCGACGATGATTGCCACTGACGTGGCCTCGCCGTTCCTGACGCCGTTCAAGCTGACCATGATCGTTTCGCTGTTCCTGGCGATCCCGGTGATCCTCCACCAGATCTGGGGTTTCATCGCACCGGGCCTGTATCGCCATGAGAAACGCATCGCGATCCCGCTGCTGGTCTCGAGCATCGTGTTGTTCTATGCCGGCATGGCTTTCGCCTACTTCCTGGTGTTCCCGCTGATCTTCGGCTTCTTCGCCAGCGCCACCCCGGAAGGGGTGTCGATGATGACCGACATCGCCAGCTACCTCGATTTCGTAATGACCCTGTTCTTCGCCTTTGGCGTGGCCTTCGAGATCCCGGTGGCGGTGGTGTTGCTGGTGTGGATCGGCGTGGTTGACGTCAGGTACCTGCGCAAGATCCGCCCTTATGTGATCATCGGTTGCTTCGTGGTCGGTATGATCCTTACCCCGCCGGATATCTTCTCGCAGACCCTGCTGGCCGTGCCGATGTGGTTGCTGTTCGAAATCGGCGTGCTCTGTGGTGGCCTGATCCGCAAGCGTGGCCCGCTCGATGAACCCGCTGCCGACGATCCGGAAGACCAGCCGCCAGCGACCCAGCCATGAACCTGCTGCTGCTTGAACAGACCGACTTCATCGCGGCCGACCGCGTCGTGCTGGCTGATCGGCGCTTCACCCACATGCAGGAGATCCATCGCGTCGCAGTGGGCGACACCCTGCGCGTGGGCCAGATAAACGGGCTGATGGGTCAGGCCCGCGTGGTTCGCCTGGAAGGCCACGAGGCCGAGCTGCAGGTCAGTCTTGACCAGCAGCCACCGGCCAAGCTGCCGTTGACCCTGATCCTCGCCGTGCCGCGGCCAAAGATGCTCCGCCGGCTGTTCCAGACCATCGCCACCCTCGGCGTGCCACGGCTGATCCTGCTCAACAGCTACAAGGTCGAGAAGAGCTTCTGGCAAACGCCGTTTCTCACCCCCGAGGCAATCCGCGAAAACCTTATCCTCGGCCTGGAACAGGCGCGCGACACTGTGCTGCCGGAAATCATCATCGAGAAGCGCTTCAAGCCGTTCGTCGAAGACCGGCTACCGGCCATCGCCGCCGACACCTTGGGTCTGGTCGGCCACCCCGGCGACTACCCGGCCTGCCCTCGCGCCGTGCAGCAGCCGGTCACCCTGGCAATCGGCCCGGAAGGCGGCTGGATCCCCTATGAAGTCGACTTGCTGGCCAAGGCAGGCCTGCAACCGGTGCAGTTGGGTGCACGCATTCTGCGGGTCGAGACCGCCGTCACTGCCCTGCTGTCGCGCATTTTCTGACTGATCGGTCAGAACTTTTCCGTCAAGTTTCCCCAGCCAAGGCCGATGCCCTGAGCAGCACAAGAAAAAATCTGCAGCGCCAACGCCGGGGGAGTCGAACATGTTCCAGTGGGTTGCCCAGTCTCTGGGAAATATGAGTGTCAGCCGCAAGCTCGGCTTTGGTTTTGGCCTGGTCCTGTTGCTGACCCTGGCCATCACCTTGACCGGCTGGTCCGGCATCAACGGCGTTACCTCGCGCGGTGACACGCTGGGCAACATCTCGGTGATCCATCAGTACACCCAGGAACTGCGCATCGCTCGCCAGCAATACGAGCGTGACCGCGACGAGAAAGGCGTCGCCGCGCTGGAAACAGCCTTGGGCAACCTGGACCGTCAGGTCCAACTGATGCTCGGCCAAATTGAGCAACCTGCCGACCTACAGCGCCTGGAGCAGCAACGTGAGGCGGTGCGTCAATACCAGCAAGCCTTTGCTGACATCCGCCAGGCGGGCCAGCGACGCGATGCCAGCCGCAGCGTGCTCGGCGACAGTGCCGACAAGGCCGCTGCGCTGATCAGCCAGGTCCAGCAGCGCCTGCTAGCGGCCGGCGATGTCAACCAGTACCAACACGCCGTCGAGGTCAGCACCCTGCTGCAGCAGGCACGCTTCCAGGTGCGCGGTTACACCTACAGCGGTAAACCTGAATTCCAACAGACCGCTCTGACGGCCATCGACCAGGCCTTGGCCGTGCTCAAGGCGCTGCCGACCAAGCTGCCAGCAGAATATGCCGCAGGCCTGGATGACGCCTCCACAGCGCTGGCCGCATACCGCGATGCGGTCAACCAGTTTGGCAATGCCCAGACCGCCGCCCAGCAGGCACTGCAGCGCATGGCCGAGCAAGGCGCTGTGCTGATCGACACCAGCAAGCAGATGACCAGTTCGCAAACCGAGGTGCGCGACCAAGGCACCCAGCAAGCCAAGACCCTGCTCGCCGGCGCCACCGCGTTGGCCCTGTTGCTCGGCCTGATCGCGGCATGGGCCATCACCCGCCAGATCGTTGGGCCACTGCGCTACACCCTGACCGCAGCCGAACGGGTAGCCAGCGGCGACCTCAGCCAGAACCTGCAGATCGACCGTCGCGATGAACTCGGCCAGTTGCAGGCCAGCATGCAGCGCATGACCGTCAGCCTGCGCGAGTTGATCGGCGGTATCGGCGACGGCGTCACCCAGATCGCCAGTGCGGCTGAAGAGCTGTCGGCAGTCACCGAGCAGACCAGCGCCGGGGTCAATAATCAAAAGGTCGAGACCGATCAGGTCGCCACCGCCATGAACGAGATGGCCGCCACCGTGCAGGAGGTTGCGCGCAACGCCGAACAGGCCTCCGAGGCGGCCCTGGCGGCCGACCAGCAGGCCCGAGAGGGTGATCGTGTGGTCGGCGAAGCGATCGCTCAGATCGAGCGTCTGGCCAGCGAAGTGAACAACTCCAGCGAAGCGATGAATCAGCTCAAGGGCGAAAGCGACAAGATCGGCAGCGTGCTCGATGTGATCAAGGCAGTGGCTCAGCAGACCAACCTGCTCGCCCTCAACGCCGCCATCGAGGCCGCCCGCGCCGGTGAGGCCGGGCGCGGCTTTGCGGTAGTGGCCGACGAAGTGCGCAGCCTGGCCCAGCGCACGCAGCAATCGACCGAAGAGATCGAAGCGCTGATCGCCAGCCTGCAGAGCGGTACTCAGCGCGTAGCCAGCGTGATGGACGCCAGCCGCGACCTGACCGAGAGCAGCGTCGAGCTGACCCGCCGTGCTGGCGGTTCGCTGGAGACGATCACCCGCACGGTGTCGTCGATACAGGCCATGAACCAGCAGATTGCCACTGCCGCCGAGCAGCAGAGCGCGGTCGCCGAAGAGATCAACCGCAGCGTGATGAACGTGCGCGATATCTCCGACCAGACTTCGGCAGCCAGTGAAGAGACCGCCAGCTCCAGCGTCGAGCTGGCGCGCCTGGGCACCCACCTGCAGGGCCTGGTGGGGCGCTTCCGGCTCTAGACGAGCAGCCAAACTGCGTGCGCCCTAGGAATTTTCCTAGGGCGCGCAGCGAACTTTCCTACAGTATTTGCAGGTCAAGTCCTACAACCTCCGCGCCGATGAGCAGGCATGGCCACAGTCCGTGGTCATCTTGAATGGACGGAGGTATGCCATGTTCGGCTTTATCAATCGCACGCTCGGCAACCTGAGCGTCAGGCTCAAGTTGGCGCTGGGCTTCAGCGTGGTGCTGCTGCTTACCCTGGCCACCACAATAAGTGGCTGGAACGCCCTCGACGGCGCCATCAGTCGCTCACAACAACTCAGCGAAATCACCCACATCAATGACCTGAGCAAGGACTTGCGCGCAGAGCGGATCACCTATCGGGTGCTCGCCGACGAGACCAGCAGGACGCGCATCAGTGCCATCATCGAGCAGCTCGAGAGCATGCTCGCCACCCTCCAGCAACGCAGCTCAGTCGACCAGTCACGCCAGCTACTCACGCAAAAACTGGATCAGCTCAAGCGCCTGCGCGAAGACTTCGGCCTACTCCAGCAAGCCGTGGCCAAACGCGGCCAGCTGCGCGTCGGTATGCAGCAGCAAGAACACACGCTGGGTGAGGCCATCGACGAGTTGCAGAACCAGACCCTGCTCAAGCTCTCGGCCGATGGCCAACAGAGCAACCTGATCAGCCTCATGGACAGCCTTTCGCGGCATGTCGAGGGTGCCAACCAGCAAAGCCTGCTGCCGGCCTATACCTACTCGCCGCTGGAGGCCTTCGCCAAGGTAGGCGACTCAGCGTTGGCCGCCGCCGACAGCACGCTTGCGCAATTGCACGGTGCCCTTGCGCCGTTGGGCCTGCCGCGCGCCCTGACGGAGCGGCCAGGCGCCGAGCTGGCGCGCTATCGCAGCAGCCTCGAGCAGTACCGCAGCGCTGCGATCGAGGTGGAGCAACTGCACGACAACATGGAGAAACTCGGCGACCAGCTGAGCGCCGCCAGCGTTGCCCTGGCCAAGCAGAAGATCGAGCAGCGCGACCATGAGGCGGTTGAAGACCGTTCGCTGCTGACCAGCGTCGCCTTGTTGGCCTTGGTGGTCGGGGTAATCGCTGCCTGGTTGATCACCGGCCAGATCATTCAGCCCCTGCGCCAGACCCTGGCCCAGGCCGCGCGTATTGCCCGCGGCGACCTCAGCCAGCTGGACACGGTCGAGCGGCGCGACGAGCTGGGCCAGCTGCAGGCCAGCATGCGCGACATGACCGTGAGCCTGCGCGAGCTGATCGGCGGCATCGATCAGGGCGTCGGCCAGCTGTCCAGCGCTGCCTCGCAACTGGCGGTGGCCAGCCAGGACACCAAGGCGCGGATCAACCAGCAGAAGGAGGACACCGACCAGGTCGCCACGGCCATGAACCAGATGAGCGCAACCGTGCAGGAGGTCGCGCAGAACGCCGAGCACGCTGCACAGGCGGCCACCAGTGCCGATCAGCAGGCGCAACAGGGAGATGCGGTAGTGACCCTGGCCGTGGCCGAGATCGAGCAGCTGGCCGCGCAGATGGACCACTGCCTGCAGGCCATGCACCACCTCGCGGCAGAGAGCCAGCGCATCGGCAGCATTCTGGATGTGATCAAGTCAGTCTCGGTGCAGACCAACCTGCTGGCCTTGAACGCCGCCATCGAAGCGGCGCGAGCTGGCGAGGCGGGCCGTGGCTTTGCCGTGGTTGCCGACGAAGTACGCGGCCTGGCGCAACGAACCCAGCAGTCGACCGAAGAGATCGAGCAGTTGATCGACAACCTGCACAGCGGTACCGATCAGGTCACGCAACTGCTCGACGACAGCAAGCAGCTCACCGAGCGCAGCGTCGAGCTGAGCCGCAAAGCCGGCGATGCCTTGGGCCAGATCACCCAGACGGTGTCCAATATTCAGGGTATGAACCAGCAGATCGCCACTGCCAGCGAGGAGCAAAGCGTGGTCGCCGAGCAGATCAACCGCAGCGTGCTGAGCGTACGTGATGTGTCCGATCAGACCAGCGCGGCAAGTGAGCAGACCGCCGCCTCAAGCGGCGAGCTGGAGCAGCTGGGCCGGCAACTGCGCAGCATGGTCGGCCGCTTCAGCCTGTAACCCGAGCCCGTCGCCAGTCCGGCTGGCGACGGGTCCTGCGCTTACAGCACCTGGCGCAGGAAAGCCTGAGCGCGCGGGTCTTTGGGCGAGTCAAAGAACGCCGCCGGTGCCGAATCTTCCAGCAACTTGCCATGATCGAAAAACAGCACGCGGTCGGCCACTTCGCGAGCAAAGCCCATTTCGTGGGTCACGCAGACCATGGTCATGCCTTCTTTGGCCAAGGTCTTCATCACGTCGAGTACCTCGCCGACCATTTCCGGGTCGAGCGCCGAGGTCGGCTCGTCGAACAGCATCACCTTAGGCTCCATCGCCAATGCGCGGGCAATCGCCACGCGCTGCTGCTGGCCACCGGACAGCCGCGAAGGGAATTCGTTGGCCTTTTCGGCAATCCCGACTTTGTCCAGCAACGCCCGTGCCTTGGCCTCACGCTCGGCCTTGTTGCGTTTGCGCACGACCTTTTGCGCCAGGCACAGGTTCTCCAGCACGGTCATGTGCGGGAACAGGTTGAAGTGCTGGAAGACCATGCCGACTTCGCGGCGATAGGCGTTGATGTCGGTTTTCGGGTCGGCCAGCGGTATGCCGTTGATCGACACGTGGCCGGCATCGAAGTGCTCGAGGCCGTTCAGGCAGCGCAGGAAGGTCGACTTGCCCGAGCCCGACGGGCCCAGTACTACCACCACTTCGCCCTTGGCTACACCGGTACTGACGTTATCCACCGCGCGCACCACCTGGCCGCGGGTGTCGAACACTTTCAACAGATCACGGACTTCAATCACTTTGCGCAAGCCTCCGCTCGAGCCGGCTGGCGAGGTGCGACAGCGGCAGGTTGATCAGCAGGTACAGCCCTGCCACGCAGAACCAGATTTCAAAGGTCGAGAACGAGGTGGTGATCGCCTCGCGCCCGCTCTTGGTCAGTTCGGTGATGGCGATCACCGAGACCAGCGAGGTGTCCTTGACCAGGCTGATGAACTGCCCGGCCAGCGGCGGCAACACCCGCTTGAACGCTTGCGGCAGGATCACATGGCGCATCGACTGGCTGGCATTGAGGCCCAGCGAGCGCGCGGCTTCATTCTGCCCACGGGCAATCGACTGAACCCCGGCACGCACGATCTCGGCCACGTAGGCGCCAGTGAACAGCGCCAGCGCGGCCACCCCGGCGAACTCGCGCGAGAGGTTGAGCACCGTGCCGATGAAGAAATAGAAGATGAAGATCTGCACCAGCAATGGCGTGCCGCGTACCAGTTCGACGTAGACCGTCGACAGATCGCGCAGGGTCGGGTTGTTGGACAACCGGCACAGCCCGGCAAACAGGCCGATCACCAAGCCCAGCGCCCCGGACACCACCGACAGCCACAGCGTGGTCCACAGGCCCCAGGCCAACGGCCCGGCCGCCCAATGGCGGGTGACACCGATCTGGTCGCCTTCGGCTACGTCATCGCCGCGGCTCAGCTGCAGGCTGTCTTTGACCACGTCCAGCACTTGCGGCTCGCCGTCTTCACCCTTGAGGGTAACGCGTGCGTTGTCGCCCTGGACTACTATCTCGGCAACCGTGCCATAGCTGGCGGCGCGCTGGGCTTCTTCAGCCTGGTAGGCGAAATACTGCGGGACGCGGTTCCAGCGCCACTCGTAGGCCATCATCGACGTGGCGAGGTACAGGCTGATGGCCAGACCGACCAGAACCAGCGCGGTCAGCCCGTGCCAGGGCCACTGGGCTTTCTTGTGTTTGATCACGTGGGTACTTCCGTAAATGCGAACGCGCAGGGTTTGCCTGCGCGTCGGGGGTCAAAGCCTGGGCTTGTGGCCTGGGCCCTTATTCCATTTCCTTGAGCCAGTCCTTGTTCTTGAACCACTTGTCGTGGATCCGATCATAGGTGCCGTCGTGCTTGATCTGGTGCAGGAAGTTGTTGATGAAGTTGATGCTGTCGTAGTCGCCTTTCTTCAAGCCGAATGCCAGTGGCTCGTAGGTGAAGGGTTCTTCGAGGAACAGCAGCTTGCCAGCGCCGGCCTTCTCGACCGCCACCACGTTGTAAGGGGCGTCGTAGACAAAGGCATCGGCCTTGCCGTTGACCACGTCCATGACCGCTTCCTGCTCGTTGTCATAGCCGTGGTACTTGGCTTTGCTGATGAGCTTCTTGGAGACCATCTCGCCGGTGGTGCCGAGCTTGGAGGTGATGCGGTACTTGTCGCTGTTGAGGTCCTTGTACGACTTGATCTCGCCCGCCAGCTCCTTGCGGATCAGCAGGGTCTGGCCGACCACGATGAACGGTTCGCTGAAGTTCAGGCGCAGGTTGCGCTCCTGAGTCAGGGTCATGCCGCTGCCGATCATGTCGAACTTGTTGGTCAGGAGCGCCGGGATGATGCCGTCGTACGCGGTGGAGACAGTCTCCAGCTTGACGCCCATGGACTTGGCCATGGCTTTGAGGATATCGACTTCAAAGCCGATGATCTCGCCACGCTTGTTGGTCATCTGGAACGGCATGTAGGTGGGGTCCATACCGACCCGCAGAGTGCCGCTCTTGACCGCATCGTCGATGGCGCCGGCCTGGGCCGCAGTCACCGCGACCAGCGCCGTGACGCCGACCAGCAGTCGCGACAGGTATTTCTTCATCATCACCAAGTCCCCTAGCAAAGAAAGAGTACGAATCTTATTGTTGGCACGGCCGTACTGGCCTGCTCGGAATACCGGAAGCGATGCTAACGCATGCGCGTCCCGGGACCTAGAGCTGGGGGGACTTTGTTGGCCAAAAGAATGGGGATATCGGAGGGCGCGCTGCGCCCTTTTCGCGACACAAGGCCGGCCCTACAGGGATCGCGCTGTACCTTTAGGAGCGGCCTTGCCGGGGCGCCGGACCGGTCGCGATAGGGCCGCAAAGCGGCCCCAGCGTTGTATCAGACGCCAACCATCGCAGGTTGTGCCTCACCCTCTGGATGCAACGGCAACAACGGCGAATGCGGATCGCTGTTGATCGAACTGCGCCAGGCGTCGATCCAGGCTGCATGTTCGCCAGCCCAGACCCGCTCGTGCAGACGCGACAGCGCGACCGGGTCGCTCAACAGCGCCAGGCGCGTATTGCCATCCAGCGCGGCCGGGCCGACTTCCAGCGCCTTGGCAATGCGCTCTTCACGCAGAGCCTCGATCGCCGCCGACTGGCCATGCCGGGCAGTGCCCATGGCGCAGGCCAGCGCATTCTGCCGCGGGTCGACCACAGCCCGCACGAAGCCGTCGTTCAATGCATGCCAACGGTTCTCGTGGGTGTACTGGTCAGTGGCGAGCAGCTCGGTTGGCGTGGCGTATTCCTCAGGAATCAGGAACAGCTTCTCGTCCTTGGCGCGCAGACCGAGGCCCACGCGACTGGAAATCACTGATACCGGAATCGACAGCATCAGCGAACCAACAATCGGCACCAGCCACCACAGGAAGCTTGGGTTGAGCCAGGCTACCAGCACCGTCCAGGCCACACCGAGCAGAGTCTGTGGACCATGCCGACGCACCGCTTCGCTCCACGGCGTGGAGTCGTCATCACGCTGCGGCGAGTTCCAGGTCGCTGCCCAGCCAAGGAACGCGGCAAGCACGAAGCGGGTGTGGAAGATCATCCGTACCGGCGCCAGCAGCATCGAGAACAGCATCTCGATCAGCATCGACACGGTCACCTTGAAGCGCCCACCGAATTCGGTAGCGCCCTTGGCCCAGATCAGGATGATGCTCAAAAGCTTGGGCAGGAACAGCAACACCACCGTGGTGGAAAACAGCGCAATGGCCTTCTCCGGGTGCCATTGCGGCCACAGCGGGTACAGCTGGAACGGCTCAACGAAGTATTGCGGCTCCATCAAGGTGTTGGTCGCCAGCAACGCCGTCGACAGCACCAGAAAGAAGAACCACAACGGCGCGGACAAGTACGACATCACCCCGGTCAGGAACACCGCACGGTGCACCGGGTGCATGCCCTTGACCAGGAACAGGCGGAAGTTCATCAGGTTGCCGTGGCACCAGCGACGGTCACGCTTGAGTTCGTCGAGCAGGTTGGGTGGCAATTCTTCGTAGCTGCCGTCCAGGTCATAGGCAATCCACACACCCCAGCCAGCACGGCGCATCAGCGCTGCTTCGACGAAGTCGTGGGAGAGGATCGCGCCGGCAAAGGCACCTTTACCCGGCAACGGCGCCAGCGCGCAGTGCTCGATAAAGGGCTTCATGCGGATGATCGCGTTGTGCCCCCAGTAGTGCGATTCGCCCAGCTGCCAGAAGTGCAGGCCAGCGGTGAACAGCGGGCCGTACACGCGGGTAGCGAACTGCTGCAGACGCGCATACAGGGTGTCCATGCCCGACGCCTTGGGCGCGGTCTGGATGATACCGGCGTCCGGGTTGGCCTCCATCAGGCGCACCAGGCTGCTCAGGCATTCACCGCTCATGACGCTGTCAGCGTCGAGCACGACCATGTACTTGTACTCGCTGCCCCAGCGACGGCAGAAGTCGTCGAGGTTGCCGCTCTTGCGTTTGACGCGGCGGCGGCGGCGGCGATAGAAGATCCGGCCAAAGCCTTTGGCTTCGCGGCACACTTCAAGCCAGGCCTGTTGCTCGGCCACTGCGATATCCGGATCGTTGGAGTCGCTGAGTACAAAGAAGTCGAAGCGGTCGAGGTTGCCGGAGGCGGCGACCGACTCGAAGGTCGCGCGCAGACCGGCGAACACCCGCGGCACGTCTTCGTTGCAGATCGGCATGACCAGCGCAGTACGCGCCTGGGCATCGATCGGCTCGCTGCCGGCACTGCTGCCGGAAATCTTGTACTTGTCGCGCCCGGTGAGCAGCTCGAGGAAGCCCATCAAGGCGGTCCAGAAGCCGGCCGAAACCCAACAGAAGAGAATGCCGAAGAGGATCAGGATCGAGGTCTGCAAGGCATACGGCCAGACCTGCACCACGGTGTCCCACAGCGGTTGGCTGAACACTTCGTCAAGGTCGACGAACGACCAGCCCTGGTACGGCAGGATGCCCTTCATGTACCAGCCAGCAACAATCGTCTGGCCGAGCATCAAGGTCAGCAGGATGTAACGGCGCATCGAGCCGACCCAGCGCCAGCGTGCCGCCGGCAGCTCGCGCTGGGGTGGTTGCGGGGCATTCGGGCGGCCGGTCATGCGCCGCCACATGCGCACCAGCACGTTGGTCCGCCATGGCTCCGGCAACACACGCGTGCGAGTGATCGGCGGAGCGATCTTCAGGCTCAGGTTGCCATTGCTGTCAACGCCGAGCATCTCGGCCTCTTCCATTTCGCCGGCACTGCCGACGGTCAGGCGGGCAGCCACCGACGCCTCGGCAGAGCCGGCGGCCGGATCGGCCGCCAGACGCTGGTGCAGCTCGCTGAATGAGTTGCAGTCGGCCAGTTGCGCGCGCTGCTCATCACTCAGGGGCAGGTGGGCCAGATACTCGGCAACCGAGACTGGCCGTAGGTTCGAATTACTCATCGGCAGGCAACTGATAGGTCCAGGTCTCGGTCAACACTTTCTCGGTGATGGCCGGGGCCGCAGGGGTGGCTGCCGCGTCTGCAGCAGGTTGCTCGGCAGGCTTTTCAGCCTTGGCATGCTTGGCCGCAGCCTTGGCATGCTTGCTGTCCTTGGCCGGTTTTGGCGCTTCTACCGGGACGTCCTGCAGCAGCGCTGCACGCATCTCGGTGGACTTCTTCGGATCCTGGATCTTCAACCGCAGGGTCAGGCGCCAGCCTTTGGTTTCCGGGTTGTAGCGCAGGTTGTTCTCGACCACCTCGGCATTGTCGCCAACGCTGATCTGGCTGCGCACGGTGCTGTCTTCAGGCAGGGCGGCAAGCGCGGGACCTGCGAAATCGACCAGGAAGGCTACGCTGCCATCCGGCTGACGGATCAGGTTGGACTGCTTGACGTCACCGGTGGAACGCAGGGTCTGCTTCACCCAGCCCAGATCAGGGGCCTGGAACTTGGCCTCGTCGATGGTCCAGTGCAGGCGATAGTTGTAATCCGCTGACTGGCCTGGCTCAGGCAGGGTTTCCGGGCTCCAGAAGGCAACGATGTTGTCGTTGGTTTCATCAGCGGTCGGAATCTCGACCAGATCGACAGTGCCCTTGCCCCAGTCGCCTTGCGGCTCGATCCAGGCGCTTGGACGCTTCTGGTAGTTGTCGTCGAGGTCTTCATAGTCGCTGAACGCGCGGTGGCGCTGCATCAGGCCGAAACCACGCGGGTTTTCCACACTGAAGTTGCTCACGGCCAGGTGGCGCGGGTTGTTCAGCGGACGCCACAGCCATTCACCATTGGCTGCATGGATCGCCAGGCCTTCGGAGTCGTGCAGGGCTGGGCGGTAGTTGAGCACTTTGGACGGCTGGTTAGGGCCGAACAGATACATGCTGGTCAGCGGTGCAACGCCCAGACGGCTGACGTGGTCACGCAGATAGATGCGCGATTTGACGTCGACGATGGTGTCGTTGCCCGGGCGTACGGTCAGCTTGTAGGCACCGGTGGAGCGCGGCGAATCAAGCAGGGCGTAGATCACCAGGTGCTTGTCGGCAGGCTTGGGCTTCTCGACCCAAAATTCGGTGAAACGCGGGAATTCCTCACCCGACGGCAGCGCGGTGTCGATGGCCAGGCCACGCGCCGACAGGCCGTAAGCGTGGCCCTTACCGACTACGCGGAAGTAGCTGGCGCCAAGCAAGGTCATGATTTCGTCTTGCTTGTCAGCCTTGTTGATCGGGTAGAGCACGCGGAAACCGGCATAGCCGAGGTTTTCCACGGTCTTGGCGTCGTGCGGCACGTCGCCGAAATCGAAACGACTGGCGTCGTACTTGATCTCTTCAACCTTGGAGGCAGTGACTTCGTTGATTTTCACCGGCGTGTCGAAGTGCATGCCCTGGTGATAGAACGACAGCTTGAACGGGGTCTTGTCCTGAGCCCACTCGGCCTTTTCCTGGAGGAAGCGGATCTTCTGGTAGTCGGCGTACTTCATGTCACGGAACACCGCCGGCAGATTGCTCTTCGGTGCTTCGTACTTCTGACCGGCCAGATCCTTCGCCTTGGCGGCGACATCGTCAAGGTTGAATGCCCACAGCTGACCCGCGCTCAGCAGGCCGACCAAGGCCACGCCAGCCGCCAGGGCGGTACGCAACCGATTGCCGGGGATCTTTGGTGCATTACGGGGACTTACAATCACGAGCAACCCTCGCCGAAAACAGATCATGAAACCAACGGCCAGCTACAAATGCCGGGTTGGCGAGCACTGTTCGGACCCCGTAAGGGCTCAATGATTCCCCAAACGGCTCCAGACAGTCCTCAAGTCTTGGTACAACGAACCTGCGAACGCAGGTCCATACAGCCGCGCGATTATCTAGCAGGCCGCGTGACAACGCATCAGGCGGCAACAACTATTTATCGTCAAAACCCTCTTGTTTTGTACAAACAAGCGGTTATTTCGCCTCAGATTTGTAACATAAATGTTACGGGGCCATCATTGACCAGATGGACCTGCATATATGCGCCAAAACGGCCACTGGCTACATCGTCGTGGGACGCCCGCGCCTGGCCCATAAGATACTCAAACAATTCAGCGCCAAGTGCAGGTGGCGCGGCGGTCGAGAAGCCCGGGCGCATGCCACTGCGAGTATCGGCCGCCAGGGTGAACTGCGACACCAGCAGCAAGCCGCCGCCAATGTCCTTGAGCGACAGGTTCATCTTGCCATCGGCATCACTGAACACCCGGTAGTTAAGCAGCTTGTGCAACAGTTTGTCGGCATGCTCGCGCGTATCTGCAGGCTCGACCGCCACCAATACCAGCAAGCCCTGCTCGACCGCACCGACCACTTCGCCGGCAACTTCGACGCGTGCGTTCTGCACGCGCTGCAGCAGGGCCTTCACGCTTCTTCCAATGGCAGGTCCAGCAAGCGCCGGGCCATCTGGTCGGCGGCGCGCACCAGCGCGTCGGTGATACCCGGTTCGGACGCGGCGTGGCCGGCGTCGCGGATCACTTTCAGCTCGCTGTTGGGCCAGGCCTGGTGCAGCTCCCAGGCGTTGTCCAGCGGGCAGATCACATCATAGCGGCCATGCACGATAACCGCCGGCAGGTGGGCGATGCGGGGCATGTCGCGGATCAGCTGATCGGGTTCGAGGAAAGCATCGTTGGTGAAATAGTGGCATTCGATACGGGCAATCGACAGCGCCCGCTGCGGCTCGGAGAAGCGATCGACCACCAGCGGATTGGGCCGCAGGGTGGCGGTGCGGCCTTCCCAGGTCGACCAGGCCTTGGCGGCGTGCATCTGGGCGATCTGATCGTTGCCGGTCAGGCGCTTGTGGAAGGCCGTGACCAGATCGCCACGCTCGTCGTGCGGAATCGGTGCGATGTAGTCCTGCCAGTAGTCAGGGAACAGCCGGCTGGCACCTTCCTGGTAGAACCAGCGGATCTCCTGGGCGCGGGCGAGAAAGATGCCGCGCAGGATCAGCCCGTGCACGCGCTCGGGGTGCTTCTGTGCGTAGGCCAGGGCCAGGGTCGAGCCCCACGAGCCGCCGAACAGCACCCATTTGTCGATGCCCAGGTGCTCGCGAATGCGCTCCATGTCCTCGACCAGATCCCAGGTGGTGTTGTTTTCCAGGCTGGCGTGCGGGGTCGAGCGGCCGCAACCGCGCTGATCGAAGGTAATGATGCGGTACAGGTTCGGGTCGAAGTAGCAGCGGCTCTGCGCGTCGCAGCCGGCACCCGGGCCACCGTGGATGAACACCACCGGCAGACCTTCTGGCGAACCGCTCTCGTCGACATACAGCACATGCGGCGCTTGCACGGCCAGATCTTGACGGGCGTAAGGTTTGATCTGCGGGTACAGGGTCTGCATTGCGCACTCCATGAAGGGCTATTCTTCGGCTGCCGCCATCATAAACCCGAATCATGCCGGGACGCATCGGCAACACACGCTAACCGTAGCAACGACGCTCACCTGAGCCCTGCATCGCTGCACGCAATATATGTACCTCGCAGGGTTGCAAGCCGCAGACATAGTTGCAGAGCCTTCCCCAACTGAACGGGCTCGTCCATGACTACTGTCGCAAACGCTTCAACCGAACTCAGCAGCGCCTACCGTCTGATCGCCAGCAAGACTCCGACCTGGCTCAGCCACGCATCGCCGTCGGTGCACAGCGCAATGCGCAAGGCCCTGGCCAATCCACCACCTTGGCTGAGCGAAGCTCGCCTGCAGCAGCCAGATATCGTCAAGGCCCTGGCCGAGCAGCATGCGCTGTTGCAGGACGCCGCCGCCGAAGTGGCGCAGTTGTTCCGCGACCTGCCCAGCCTTGAGCAATTTGCCCGCAAGCAATTGAGCGACGCCCTCAAGGATCAGCTTGGATTCGACATCGATGTCACGGCCACCTACTTGCTCGATGTCAGGTCGCTCGCCCAGGACCCGGCAGTGGATCCGGCCACCGCCTACAAGCAAGCCACCCGTTCGCTGCTGCACTATGCGTTGCGCAATTTTGAAGCGAGTGCGGCGCTGCCTGGCGGTATGGACAATGACGAGGCACTGCTGAAAAAGTCAGTGATCCTCGACCACAAGGGCTTCATGGGTACGGTGCCGATTCACAACGCGCTGGAGCTGCAACCTGAACGGTTCGCCCAGCTATGTCGAACACTGGATGTCGGCGGTCAATATCAAGCATTGTTGCAGGCTATCTACTTCGACAACGCCGACAACCGCAGCACCAACCCGGACACTTACGCCAAGCTGGCCCAGGTACAACGCTGCCGTTTTATTCTGAGCCTGCACTTGGCTTACCTTAAGGGCGACATCGGCAAGGCACTGTATACGGCAGCACTGGCGGCGCCGCTGGATCAGCCATTGTCCGCTTCGCCGTTGAGTTTCAGCGTCGTCTCGCTATGGGATGCGCAATTGACCGACCTGCGCCTTATCCACTTTGCCGACGCGGGTGGCGCGCCCGTGGTCGCGCTGTATGTTTCCGCTGACCCGCAGACCCCACTCCAGCAATTCCCCTCGCTGGCGGCCTGCGAGGCCAGCCTGCGTGATCGTCTGCTTGGTGACATCGGCTATCTTGATCATTGCCTGAAAGAGCGCGACAAGGCGATGATCCAGCAAAAACTCCTGGATCGCCTGCTGCCCCTCAAGCTCAGTGTGCGCGGTACTTATGAGCGAATCCCGGACCCGCAAGCACAATTGCACCTGCAAACCCGCCAGCTGACCGGATCGCTGCTGCAGGGGTTGGTGACCGAGCGGGTATTTCGCCACGAGCAGGATGCCGCGTTTCATGCCATGCCGACGGCGATCATCGACGTCATTTCCGCAGTCAAGCACCGCGAGCATCTGTTGGCCCAGACGCTGACAGGGCTCAATGTGGCCGGTTTTTTCGTACCGGTCCTCGGCGAGGTGATGCTGGGTGTGTGCGCCCTGCAGCTGAGTTACGAGGTGTATGAAGGCATCGAAAGCTGGCGCCACGATGATCGCGAAAAAGCCCATGCCTACCTGATGGATGTTGTGGAGAACGTTGCACTTATGGCGGCCTTCGCCGCTGGCAGCCATGCCATCGGTAGCGGCCTTGAGGCGGCTATCGGCAAGCCTGGTGCCGAAGGGGTCACGGAACCACCCCAAGAGCCCTCACCGGTGGACACGCCCTCCTGGATCGAAGAACTGGAAACAGTCGAGCCAGAAGAGGGGCAACTGCGCCTGTGGCGGCCTGACCTGACCCCCTATGCCCAGGACATCAGTCTGCCTGCCGACCTCGAACCCGATGCGCTGGGACTGTATCAGCACGCTGGCCGCAGTTGGCTGCGCCTGCCCGCCCAGACCTATGAGGTGAGCCGTGGCGCAGCCGACGCGCAATTTCGCATCCTGCATCCCAGCCGGCCGTCGGCCTATGCGCCGCCCCTGCGCCACAACGGCGCTGGTGCCTGGCTGCATGGGCTGGACCGCCCGCGCGAATGGCAGGGGCTTGAGCTGTTCCGCCGGCTTGGCCATCTCAGCGCCAGCTTCGATGACGTCAGCGCCCTGCGCATCTTGCAGATCACCGACAGCGACCAGGCCGCACTGCGGCGGATTCTAAGCGAGAACCAGCGGCTGCCCGCAGCCCTCGAAGACAGCATGGTCCGCTTCAATCTCGATCAACAGCTGCGCACGACACTGACCGAACCTGGCCTGCTGCAGGCGGAGTTTGCCAGACAGTATCGCCTCCAGTCGCTCAGCCAGAGCCAAGGCGCAACAGTCATCGTGCATCAGTATCCGCACCTGCCGGTGCCGATCATCGAAGAGCTGCTACGCCATGCCAGCCCCGTGGAAGCCCTAGCGTTGAGCACGGGAAAAATTCCGCGGCGGCTGGGCGAGGAGATTCGTGTCTATCAACAACACGTTCGCCTCAATCGAGCCTATGAGGGGCTCTATCTGCAAAGCGTGCGCAACTGGGACAGCGACCGGCTGATCCTGCGCTGTTTGCAGCAGTTGCCCGGCTGGCCGGCTGATCTGGCGCTGCGCTTGGAACAACGCATCACCTCGCCACTGAGCGTAGACAGCATCGGCCCGCAAGATGCGCAGCAACCGGTCACCCTCATCAGCGCGGCTGCTGGTTATCTGTGCATCGACCCTGCCAGCGACGCTGCGCCGCAGGTGCATTCATCGCTGTACGGCGCGCTGCTGCAGGCACTGCCTGCAACGCTGCAGCAAAGCCTGGCCAGCGCCGGCTTTACCGATGAACAGCAGCTGCGCGAGTTCGTCCAGCAGGTCCCGCTGATGCCGCGCGAGGCATTGCGCGAAATGCTCGCCATGCAACCCGTACGCCTCGGCTATCGCTCACCGATGCGCCTGGCCGATGGCCGTCTGGGCTATCCCCTGGGCGGTGGTGGCGGCCTTGCAGGCGGCTTTACCCGGCATGCCTTGCTGCGTTTGGTCAGGCTCACCGGCCTGCCGGAACACACTGCATGGTCAGCCGACCAGATTCTCAACCATCTGCTGGATAGCGGTATGAATCGAGCCGATATCAATGCCCTGCTGCAGCGCCTGCTGGAGCAGCGCGGCACCTTGCGCAGCCGGCTGGACGATTGGCGTTCCGGCCACGCCGACGCCAGCGCCGAGGCTGACACGCTGACGCAGCTGGCTGATCAGTTCATGCAGCACTGGCACGACAGCGCCCTGCCATCCCTGGCTGGCGAGCCCCCGACGCTGCGCCTGCAAGCCGTCAATCTGGCAAGATTCCCAGAGAACCTGCCGGACTTTTTCGGCGCATCGGTCAGGCATTTGTACCTGATCGAGCCTGGCTTCGGCAGCACCACCGACTGGACCGTGCATGAGCGGCAGCTGATCAATCTGTTTCGCCAGTTTCCCGAACTGCGCACGCTGGAGATCAGCCGACCGTACACCGCCCAGGCTGCACCGTCACAATTGCTGTTCGGCGTACCGCTGATCGGTCAGTACTTCCCGGCCCTGGAGTCGCTCAGTGTGACCAACCAGAACCTGCCACTCAGTGGTGTCGACATCGAGAGCCTGGCCAGCCTGAGCCAGTTGCGCCGCCTTGAGCTGAGCGGCAATCGCCTGTCGGCACGCTATCAAGCCGACTTCAGCGTGCTTAATCTGGACTTCCTTGGCCTCGAACGGATGCAGTTCGACCATTGGCCGCAGGGCCTGAGCAGCGATGCCCTGGTGCAGATCCGAGAACTTTCGCTGCGCGACAACCAGATTCGTACATTGCCCAGCTATCTGCTCGGCGATGAGCCTGGCATCGGCCCAGGGCCGACCATCCTGCTGCAAGGCAACCCGATCATCGACGAACAGTTGCTGCGCGTGATGCTGCATCAGGACCAGATGAGCAGCCGCATCGAAGCCGACCTGTCGCCCGCACTCAACGCCCGTTTGCTGGAGCACACTCAGCGCCGTCAGGAACTACGCGATGCGCTCGATAACTGGAGCAACGCCTCCAGCTCGGCAGCGCCCCTGGCGCAGCCTGTGATCACCGGGCGCAATCGGCTCAGCGCGGTCATCAACGCCTTCTGGCGCAGCCAGGAACTGGGCATGACACGCGCCACCTTGCGCCTGGAAAACACTGACGTGGCAGACTTCCCACCGCAGCTTCCAGGTTTCTTCTACGAGCGGGTGCGCAACCTGTCGCTGGCGCGCATGAGCGGCAGCACCGCGCAGCTGGAGCGTTTCTTCAGCCGCTTCACGCGGCTTGAAAGCCTGCGCATCGTCGAGCATGCCCAGGCCACTCAGGATTTGCCCAACGCGCTCCTGCGCCTGCCTCAGCTGAACTACCTGTCGATCCGTGATATGGGCCTGGAGATCGATGAGCGCATGCTCGCAACCATTGCCCGACTGAGCCAGCTGACGGCCCTCGAAATTGCCGGCAACCGCCTGGCAGCGATTGCCGAAGCACCGCCCGGACTGCGCAACCTGCGGCGGCTGGAGCTGAACAACATGGGCATCCAGCAGTGGCCAAGCTGGGTCGATGGCGTGCTGCCGCTGGAGCTGTTGGATCTCAGCGAAAACGAGCTTACCGAGTTGCCGGATCACATCCTCAGCAACCTCGACAATGACTTCCCGGTGTCGTCGATCTCGCTGTTCGGCAACCCACTGACGCACGACACCATGTTCCGTGCACGCACCTCATCGGACAGCCAGCGCAACTTCACCTTTGCCATGGACGTGCCCGAAGGCCTGCTGCTGATGACGTCATCGGACGACGAAATGGCTGGTGGCCATTTGCATAATCCGATATTGCCGATTGCTGGCGACGAGCCACACCTGGCTGGCTGGCTGCTTGGGTCAGCCGTGGAGAACGAAGCGCTGACGGATGCCTGGCTACAGCTGGAACAAGGCGGGGATGCCCAGCATCTGCTGGCGATGGTTGGGCGTCTGCAACAAGCGGCGCCTTTTCGCAACGGCAGCACGCGAGTCGCATTCAGCCAGCGCATCCGCAAGGTACTGGTGGCGGCCGTGGTCAGCGCATCCGACCGGCTGTTGTTGAATGCGGTAGCCGAAGAAGCACTGGTCGACCCGGCCACCGGTAATCAGACGTGCCATGACGGCGCCCTGCTGGTCTTCCAGAACCTCGAATTGCTGATCGACCAACAGCGTCTGTTGACCGAAGCGGCCGACTCCGAGCAAAGCCTGTACAGCGAGCTGCGCCGGCTCTATCGGCTGCATCGGCTGGACGAAATCGCCCGTGGCAATGCCAAGGGCCGCGACGAAGCCGAAGTGCGCCTGGCTTATCGGCGCGGCCTGAATCAGGAGCTCAAGCTCGGCGTACCGGATGACAACATGCTCTATGAAGCCTTTGCCGACGTCAGTCGCAACGAACTGGCACTGACCGTGGATCTGGTACAGCGCGACGAACGCGCCGAGCCATTTCTCGATTACGC
Organism: Pseudomonas sp. 1121_17; assembly: GCF_052850745.1. Classification (NCBI taxonomy): domain Bacteria; kingdom Pseudomonadati; phylum Pseudomonadota; class Gammaproteobacteria; order Pseudomonadales; family Pseudomonadaceae; genus Pseudomonas; species Pseudomonas sp. 1121_17. Next base: position 248,520 of record NZ_VXCX01000005.1, on the reverse strand, counting down.
GGTGGCCAACAGCGAATGGCAGCGGTATCTGCGGGTCACTCATGCCGAGCGCTTCGCGGCCATCGAGCAGCGCTACCAGGAACAGGTTCTGGCGCTCCCCGACCAGTTCCCCGACCGCCCGCTGGAGCAACTGACAGCCGAGTACCAGGCGCTGGCTGATGACAAGCAGGCCAGGGAGCGCCTACTTGTCCGCGAACTGACCATCCTCGCCAACCCTGATCGCAGCTGACCAAGGCTGCGCAGCCCCTGCGCTGTGCGCGTCTAGCGCGCGTACCGCGCCTGCCCCCACGCCAGCATCACCTCGAGCAGCTGGCGCAGCACTGCCTGGGTAGGCTGGGCCAGATCTTCACGATAGGCGAACGGCTCGACCTCGTTCATGTAGGTGCACTGCGCCAGCTCCAGCTGCACTGCGTGCACATGCTCGGCCGGGGCACCGTAGTGTCGAGTGATATGCCCGCCCTTGAAGCGTCCATTGAGCACATGGCTGTAGCCCGGCGCCTGGGCGCAGGTGCGCTGCAGTTGCTCGGCCAGTGCCTCGTCGCAACTGGCGCCATTGAAGGTGCCAAAGTTGAAGTCCGGCAGTTTGCCGTCGAACAGGTGCGGGATGTACGAACGGATCGAATGTGCATCCCACAGCAGTGCATAGCCGAACTCTTCACGCAGACGCGCCAGTTCCCCGCGCAGGGTGTCGTGGTAGGGGCGCCAGATCTGCTCGAGATACTCCGCCCGCTGCGCCGCTGACGGCGCAAGGCCGGCAACGAACAGCGGCTCGCCGTCGAACAGGGTGGCCGGAAACAGCCCGGTGGTGGCCCCAGCATACAACGGCTGGTCATCTTCTGGCCGATTGAGGTCGATGACGAACCGCGAGTACTCCGCGGCGACCACGCTGGCACCCAGTTCACGGGCAAAGTCATACAGCCTTGGAATATGCCAGTCGGTATCGGGCAAGCTGCGCGCCTGTTCGACCAGGCCGTCGCGCACGGCGGCGGTCAAACCGAGGCCGGCGTGGGGCATGCTGATCAGCAGCGGCAGGCGGCCTTGGTGAAAGCTCAATACGTTGTCCATGAGGCCTCGCTCAAAAAGTTGATTGCACACCGCCGCGCACTACCCGCTTGGGCAAGTCGCCGCCCAGCCAGTAAGCGAGGTCGGCCGGGCGTTCAATCTGCCAGGCGACAAAGTCGGCGACCTTGCCTGCTTCCAGCGTGCCGTGAGTGCTGCCCAGGCCCAGTGCCGTGGCGGCATGCGTAGTAACCCCGGCCAGCGCCTCTTCAGGGGTCATGCGGAACAGCGTGCAGCCCATGTTGAGCATCAGCCGCAGCGACAGGGCAGGCGAGGTGCCTGGGTTGAGGTCGCTGGCCAGAGCGATCTTCACCCCGTGCCGGCGCAGCGCGTCCATCGGTGGCAGCTGGGTTTCGCGCAGGAAGTAGAACGCGCCCGGCAGCAGCACCGCGACGGTGCCCGCCGCGGCCATGGCGATGGCGTCGTCTTCGGTCATGAACTCCAGGTGATCGGCCGACAGCGCCTGATAACGGGCTGCCAGGCTGGAGCCGTGCAGCGATGACAACTGCTCGGCATGCAGCTTGACCGGCAAGCCCAGTTCGCGGGCCTTGATGAACACCCGCTCGACCTGCGCCGGCGAGAACGCCAGGTGTTCGCAGAAAGCATCGACCGCATCGACCAGGCCTTCGCCGGCCAACGCTGGCAGCAGCTCATCGCAGATGTGCTGGATGTAGTCATCGGCGCGCCCGGCATATTCCGGCGGCAAGGCGTGAGCGGCCAGGCAGGTGCTGCGCACGGTCAGCGGTAGCGCTTCGCCCAGACGCCGGGCCACGCGCAACATCTTGCGCTCGTTGGCCAGGTCCAGGCCGTAGCCTGACTTGATCTCAACGGTGGTCACGCCATCGCGCATCAACGCCTCGAGCCGCTGCCGAGCGCTGGCCAGCAACTGCTCTTCGCTGGCCGCGCGGGTGGCGCGCACGGTGCTGGCAATGCCGCCGCCCTGGGCGGCAATTTCGGCATAGCTGACGCCCTGCAGGCGCTGCTCGAACTCGCCACTGCGGTTACCGCCAAACACCGCATGGGTGTGGCAGTCGATCAGCCCCGGGGTGACCCAGGCACCGGCCAGGTCGACCGTCTCCAGGCCAGCCTGCGGCGCCAGCTCGGCGCGTGGGCCGATCCATTCGATCAGCCCGCCGCGGGTGATGATCGCCGCATTCTCGATGATCGAATAGCTGCCGCCGACCATGCTTGCCACATGGCAGTGCTGCCATAACGTTGCCATACACTTCCTCCGTTACTAGCGGTGCAGCTCGGCCTGCTGCTCGGCCAACTCACCCTGACCTGCACGCGGCTTGCACCAGAGCAGGTAGGACGCGACCAGAAATACCACCCACACCACCCCGACCAGCAATGCGGCCTGAGTGTCCGGGAAGTAACCGAGCACACCAAAGATGAACACCATGAAAGCAATCGCCAGGGCCGGCCCATAGGGCCAGAACGGTACCGGGAACTTCAGACTGGCGACTTCCTCACGGCTCATGCTGCGGCGCATCGCCACTTGAGTGAGCAGAATCATCAGCCAGACCCAGACTGTGGCGAAAGTGGCTATCGAGGCGATCAGCAGGAACACGTTCTCCGGAATCAAATAGTTGAGCACCACGCCGATCAGCAGCGCCGCGCCCATCACTACCACCGTCAGCCACGGCACACCGTGTTTGGACAGCTGGGCGAAGCCACGCGGGGCATGGCCCTGCTGGGCCAGGCCGTACATCATGCGCCCGGCACCGAAGATGTCGCTGTTGATCGCCGACACTGCCGCAGAAATCACCACCACGTTAAGCACAGCAGCAGCCGAACCGATGCCCAGGTTGCTGAAGATCTGCACGAACGGGCTGCCTTGGCTGCCGATCTGCGGCCATGGGTACAGGCTCATCAGCACAAACAGAGTCAGCACGTAGAACAGCAGGATACGCAGCGGCACGGCGTTGATTGCCTTGGGGATGACTCGCTGCGGGTCTTTGGCTTCGCCAGCAGTGATACCGATGATTTCGATACCGCCAAAAGCGAACATCACCACGGCAAACGAGGCGATCACCCCGGCAATGCCGTTGGGCATGAAGCCGCCATGCTCGAACAGGTTGCTCACGCCGACCGCCGAGCCACTACCGACCTGGCCCATGCCGAAGGCCATGATGCCAAGCCCGGCGAGGATCATCGCGACAATCGCGCCGACCTTGAGCAGCGACAGCCAGAATTCCATCTCGCCGAACACTTTGACGTTGCACAGGTTGAGCCCGCCGATCAGGAAGACGATGCCCAGCACCCAGATCCAACGCGCCACTTCAGGGAACCAGAAGCCCATGTAGATACCGAAGGCGGTCACGTCGGCGATACAGACAATGATCATTTCGAAGGCGTAGGTCCAGCCCAGCACAAAGCCTGACAGCGGCCCCAGGTAGGTGCTGGCATATTGGCCAAAGGAGCCGGCGACCGGGTTGTGCACGGCCATTTCGCCGAGTGCGCGCATGACCATGAACACGGCGGCGCCACCGATCAGGTAGGCCAGCAGTACCGCTGGGCCGGCCATCTGGATAGCTGAGGCAGAGCCATAGAACAGCCCGGTGCCGATCGCCGAGCCGAGCGCCATGAAACGGATGTGGCGGGACGTCAGCCCGCGTTTTAGACCTTGAGATTGTTGCATGCTGCGTCCCTTTTATTTTTATGGACGAATTAGCGCGGTTGGGGGCCGCTTTGCGGCCCCAACGTCTTCACAGGCTTGGCAATACTCCAGCCGGCAACAACCCGGTCAGCGTGCCTTCGGCCAGCAGCGCGCTGGCCATTTCGATATCCGGCGAGAAGAACCGGTCACGCTCGTAGTGGGCAACCTTGGCACGCAGGGCGCGGCGCGCCTGCTCCAGCTTGGCTGAGGTTTTCAGGCCCTTGCGCAGGTCCAGGCCCTGGCAGGCACCGAGCCATTCGATGGCAAGCACGCCACGCGTGTTCTCGGCCATTTCCCACAGGCGCTTGCCTGCGGCCGGCGCCATCGACACGTGGTCTTCCTGGTTGGCCGAGGTCGGCAGGCTGTCGACGCTGTGTGGGTGCGACAGCGCCTTGTTCTCACTGGCCAATGCTGCGGCGGTGACCTGGGCGATCATGAAACCGGAGTTGACCCCACCGTTTTCAACGAGGAACGGCGGCAGTTGGGACATGTGCTTGTCCATCATCAGCGAGATGCGGCGCTCGCTCAGCGAACCGATCTCGGCAATCGCCAGGGCCAGGTTGTCAGCGGCCATGGCGACTGGCTCGGCGTGGAAGTTGCCACCGGAAATCACATCACCTTCGGCGGCGAACACCAGCGGGTTGTCGGAGACAGCGTTGGATTCGATCGCCAGCACTTCCGCGGCCTGACGCAACTGGGTCAGGCAAGCGCCCATCACCTGTGGCTGGCAACGCAGCGAGTACGGGTCCTGGACCTTGCCGCAGTTTTCGTGGGAGCGCGACACTTCGGTCGAATCACCGAGCAGGTCACGGTAGCAGGCCGCGGCGTCAATCTGACCGCGCTGGCCGCGCACTTCATGGATGCGCGCATCGAACGGCGAGCGCGAGCCCAGCGCGGCTTCGACGGTCAGGCCGCCGCAGGTGATCGCGGCAGCAAACAGGTCCTCCGCGTGGAACAAGCCGCGCAGGGCATAGGCGGTAGACGCCTGGGTGCCGTTGAGCAGGGCCAGGCCCTCTTTGGCGGCCAGGGTCAGCGGTTCGAGGCCAGCCACAGCCAGGGCTTCGCTAGCTTCCAGCCACTGTCCTTTGTAACGGGCCTTGCCCTCGCCGAGCAGCACCAGCGACATGTGCGCCAGCGGCGCGAGGTCGCCGGAGGCGCCGACCGAGCCTTTCAGCGGAATGTGCGGATAGACTTCGGCGTTGACCAGGCTGATCAGCGCATCGATGACCTTGCGCCGAATGCCCGAGAAACCACGGCTGAGGCTGTTGATCTTGAGCACCATGATCAGCCGTACGAGAGCGTCGTCCAGCGGCGCGCCGATACCGGCGGCGTGCGACAACACCAGCGAACGCTGCAGGTTCTCGAGGTCTTCACGGGCAATGCGGGTCGAGGCCAGCAGGCCGAAACCGGTGTTGATGCCGTAGGCGGTTCGGTCTTCGGCGAGAATCTGCTCGACACAAGCGACGCTGGCATCGATCGCCGGGCCCGCGCTGTCGTCCAGGCGCAGCTTGACGGGTGCGGCATGAATGGCGCGCAGCTGGGCCAGGGTCAGGGTACCGGGCTTGAGGGTCAGTTCGGTCACTTCGCTACTCCATTGGCGGGGCCCGCAGGCCCCTTCTTGTTATTCAGTATCGGCGTTGTCGGCGGCGGCTGATCAGGCGTTGATCATCGGCAGATCGAGGCCCTGCTGGTTGGCGCAGTCAACGGCGATCTGGTAGCCCGCATCGGCGTGGCGCATGACGCCGGTGCCCGGATCGTTGGTCAGTACGCGAGCAATACGCTCGGCAGCTTCATCGCTGCCATCACAGACGATGACCATACCCGAGTGCTGCGAGAAGCCCATGCCAACGCCGCCGCCGTGGTGCAGCGAGACCCAGGTCGCGCCGCTGGCGGTATTGAGCAAGGCGTTGAGCAGTGGCCAGTCGGACACGGCGTCGGAGCCATCCTGCATCGATTCGGTTTCGCGGTTGGGGCTGGACACCGAACCGGAGTCGAGGTGGTCACGGCCGATCACTATCGGTGCCGACAGCTCACCGCTGCGGACCATCTCGTTGAAGGCCAGGCCGAGCTTGGCACGCTGGCCCAGGCCAACCCAGCAGATCCGCGCTGGCAGGCCCTGGAAGCTGATGCGCTCACGGGCCATGTCCAGCCAGCGGTGCAGGTGGGCGTCGTCGGCGATCAGTTCCTTAACCTTGGCATCCGTCTTGTAGATGTCTTCGGCGTCACCCGACAGCGCCACCCAGCGGAACGGACCTACACCGCGGCAGAACAGCGGGCGGATATAGGCCGGGACGAAGCCGGGGAAGTCGAAGGCATTGCTGACGCCCTCTTCCATCGCCATCTGGCGAATGTTGTTGCCGTAGTCGAAGGTCGGCACGCCTTGCTGTTGGAAGTCGAGCATGGCTTTGACGTGCACCGCCATCGACTGCTTGGCGGCCTTGACCACTGCCGCCGGGTCGGTCTGCGCGCGGTCGCGGTACTGCTCCCAGCTCCAGCCGGCCGGCAGGTAGCCGTTGAGCGGGTCGTGGGCGCTGGTCTGGTCGGTGACCATGTCCGGGCGCACGCCACGCTTGACCAACTCAGGCAGGATTTCGGCAGCGTTGCCGAGCAGGGCAATCGAGATCGCCTTGCCTTCCTGGGTGTATTTGGCGATGCGCGCCAGGGCGTCATCGAGGTCGCTGGCCTGCTCGTCGACATAACGGCTGCTCAGGCGGAAGTCGATGCGGCTCTGCTGGCACTCGATGTTTAGCGAGCAGGCACCGGCCAGGGTCGCGGCCAGCGGCTGTGCGCCACCCATGCCGCCGAGGCCGGCGGTGAGCACCCACTTGCCCTTGAGGCTGCCGTTGTAATGCTGGCGACCGGCCTCGACGAAGGTTTCATAGGTGCCCTGGACGATGCCCTGGCTGCCGATGTAGATCCAGCTGCCTGCGGTCATCTGGCCGTACATGGCCAGGCCCTTGGCATCCAGTTCGTTGAAGTGTTCCCAGTTGGCCCAGTGCGGCACCAGGTTGGAGTTGGCGATCAGCACGCGCGGGGCGTTGCTGTGGGTCTTGAACACGCCCACCGGCTTGCCCGACTGAACCAGCAGGGTCTCGTCGTCTTCCAGGCGGGTCAGGGTCTCGACGATCTTGTCGTAGCTCTCCCAGTTGCGCGCAGCACGGCCGATGCCGCCGTACACCACCAGCTCCTTGGGGTTCTCGGCCACTTGTGGGTCGAGGTTATTCATCAGCATGCGCAAGGGAGCTTCGGTCATCCAGCTCTTGGCGGTCAGCTTGTTGCCACGCGGGGCACGGATTTCTACGTCACGGTATTTGTTGTTGTCAGTCACGGGAGAGGTCCTTTGCGGTCATCCGACGGCGGGTGTCGATAGCAATATACAAACACACCTTTACTTGTATGTACAAGCATGGACAACCAAATTATTCGGAGCTCGCCCTTTCGATTGCCAAGGGCCGCTTTGCGGCCCAGCAATCTCAAACCGTGATCAATTCAATCAGGCAAAACCGCCCCTGCACATCCAACCCCAGCAACCCGTCGTTGCCCTCCAGGCGCAAACAGTCATACAACCCCAGCCGGTGCAGCTCGCGCCCGGCCATCTGCACTTCAACCTGGCTACCCGCGGCAAACAGCAACAGCGTCGACGCCGAGCTATACAGGCGGCTGGTGCCATCGAACCACTGCAACCGCGCCCGATAGCGCTGCGGCGCGTAGATCAGGTTGAAGTCGCGGATCATCCCGCCCAGCAGCTTGCACTGAACCTGGCTCTGGCCGCCGAAGGCAAACGCATCGAACGCCAGCAACGGCCGGCTGAGCTGGCCGTCGACCAGCAGACGCATGCCATCCCCCTGCAGCACACTGATGATCCGCTGGTACCCGGCAAAGCTGGAAAAGCCGCCCGACTCTTCGATATCGGCAATCGACAGGCGCCAGCCAAATCCATCCAGGCCATCGCCAGCATCGCGGGCGATCTCTTCGGTAAAACCGCCGCCGTTCTTCCATGGCATGCGCGGGTAATCCGCCGCGTGTAGCAACTGCATCTGGCTCATTTGCTGAAGCGTCCTTCCAGGCGATGGCGGGAACCGGGGTGAATCAGGCGCGCGGCGGTGACCGGCTGGCGACCCGACCAGGTGCGGCGGCGAATCAGCAGGCATGGCTCGCCGGCATCGATCTGCAGCAGGCGGCACTCGTCCGGCTCGGCCAGAATCGCCTCGACCACGTGCTCGCCTTCAGTCAGTGGCGCCACCTGCGACAGGTAGGCATAGGGTGTCTGCCGGGTAAAGTCCTGCTTGAGGTAGTCCGGGGCAATCGCGGCGTTGACGTAGCGATCCTCGATCTGCACCGGCACGCCGTTTTCGTAATGCACGATCAACGAGTGGAATACCCGCTGACCTTCGCGCATATCCAGCGCCAGGGCGCGCTCGGAACCTGCGGCCTCTTCGCCGAGCACTATCACCTGGCAACTATGCTGATGGCCACGGCCGGCGATCTCGTCGGCAATGTTGTTGACCTCGAACAGCGCGGAACGGCTCTTGGGCTCGGCGACGAACGTGCCGACCCCCTGCATGCGCACCAGCAATCCGTCAGCAGTCAGCTCGCGCAAGGCGCGGTTGATGGTCATGCGGCTGAAACCCAGCTGGTTGACCAGCTCGCTCTCGGACGGCACCCGGTGATGCGGCGGCCAGCTGCCGTTTTCGATCTGCTGGACGATCATCTGTTTGACCCGGGCATACAGCGGCGCCGGCCCTTCGCCCATCTGGGCAACCAGCGCGGAGACAGGAGGTGTCGGCACGGCTTTGATCCTTGTGCGGTTTGAGTGAGCAGTAGCTTGCCGCAGTTTACCGGGCAGGCAAACGCCTGTATATGTATATACAAGCTAACAAGAACAGGAAGATGCTTACATGTCCGTGTACTTTGCCGAGCGCGCCCTGCTCTCCAGCGGTTGGGCGCGCAACGTCCGTCTAGAGGTCGACGCCCAAGGCCAGCTTGCCAGCCTGCAGGTCGATGCCTCGGCAGACGGCGCCGAGCGCCTGGCCGGGCCGCTGCTGCCGGGCATGCCCAACCTTCATTCGCACGCCTTCCAGCGCGCCATGGCGGGCCTGGCAGAAGTGGCAGGCAACCCCAACGACAGTTTCTGGACCTGGCGCGAGCTGATGTACCGCATGGTTGGCCAGATCAGCCCGGAACAACTGCAGGTCATCGCCCGCCAGCTGTACATCGAGATGCTCAAGGCCGGCTATACCTCGGTCGCCGAGTTCCATTACGTGCACCACGATCGCGATGGCCAGCACTATGCCGATCCCGCCGAGCTGTCACGGTGCATCAGTGCCGCCGCCAGCGCCGCCGGGATTGGCCTGACGTTGTTGCCGGTGCTGTACAGCCACGCAGGTTTCGGCGGCCAGCCCGCCAGCGAGGGCCAACGCCGCTTTATCAATAGCAGCGAGCAATACCTGCGCCTGCACGAACAGCTCAAGCCAGTGCTGGCGGCACAACCGGCGCAGCGCCTGGGCTTGTGCTTCCACTCGCTGCGCGCGGTCACTCCCGAGCAGATTGCCACGGTGCTGGCCAGCGGCGAGCAGGACTGCCCGGTACACATTCACATCGCTGAGCAGCAAAAGGAAGTCGACGACTGCCTGGCCTGGAGCGGGCGTCGTCCGCTGCAATGGCTATATGAAAACGTCGAGGTCGACCGCCGCTGGTGTCTGGTACATGCCACCCACGCAGCGCCGGACGAGGTCGCAGCGATGGCCGAAAGCGGTGCGGTAGCTGGTTTGTGCCTGACCACCGAGGCCAACCTGGGCGACGGCATCTTCCCCGCAGTCGACTACCTGGCTCGGGGCGGGCGCATGGGGATTGGATCGGACAGCCACGTGTCACTCAGCGTGGTCGAAGAACTGCGCTGGCTTGAATACGGCCAGCGACTGCGTGATCAGCGCCGCAATCGGCTCTATCGCAGCGACCAGCCAATGGTTGGCCGCACCCTCTATGACGCAGCGCTCAGCGGTGGCGCGCAAGCCCTGGGGCAGCCGATCGGCGAGTTGACGGTGGGCAAGCGCGCGGACTGGCTGGTGCTCGACGGTGAGGACCCGTACATCGCTACTGCCGAAGGCGACGCCATCCTCAACCGCTGGCTGTTTGCCGGCGGCGACCGCCAGATCCGCGACGTGATGGTCAACGGCGCGTGGGTGGTGCGCCAGGGCCGCCATGCTCAGGAAGCCGAGAGCAACCGAGCATTTGCCGAGGTGCTCGGCCAACTGCTTGGCTGAGGGCTCAGTGTGCGGCGGCGATGTCGCGGTCGGCTACGCGCCAGATCAGGCGATTGGTGTCGTAGCCTTGCTGACGCGCCCTGGCCAGCAGGCTCTCGCGCTCCCAGGCCGGCAGGCTCGGCGTACGCGACAGGATCCACAGGTACTTGCGGTCCGGGCTGCCGACCAACGCGGTCTGATAACGCGAGTCGACGTACAACACCCAGTACTCGCCCTTGGCCACACCAGGCGCCAGGCGGGTGAACCAGTTGTCGAACTCGACCCAGAGCTTGTCGGTATGCCCGGCCTCCTGCGGCGTGGCACTGCCTTCGGCGCGGATCCACTGGCCGTCGAGCATGCGGCAACGGTTGAGCACGCCGATGCTGCCATCTGGCCGGGCGTTGTAATGCGCCTCGGACTGCGCGCAGTCGCGCTGGAAGTACATCGGCAGACGGGCCAGCTCGAACCATTTGCCCTGATAGCGCTTGAGGTCGACGGCGCCTGCCGTCTTCGGCGCCAACGGGTCATGGCTACCCGTGGCGCAGCCGCCCAGCAACAGGCTCAGGCACAGCCCAAGCAGCAGACTCAGGTGCCTCATTTAAGGCCCTGCCCGGAGTACATCAATACTTTGTCCGCTGCATACTGCACACTGATGAAGCTGTTCTGGTCACCCCAGGTGCAGCTGCTCATGCCTAGCGCGCCCGAGCACTCGGTAGGTGTACCCAGCAGTTGTTCGACCGCCGCGCGGTTCATGCCGGCGCTGAGTTTGGAGTAGTTTTCCTGGTTGATCTTGCTGCACGCAGTCAGCACGACGCACAACGACAACAGGGCGAGGGAACGCAGCGACATGAAGGGACACTCCTGGACACGGACATCAGGCGAGGCGCCTGTGGAGACCTTGGAGAGCAAAAAGCCTCCGTGGTTCCCTGACCGCAGCGCTTAAATGCCGGCCGTTGGTCGTCTGACTGGCCAACGACTCATGTTTTACCCGCACAAGTCGACACAACGAGCAGTGGAGCAGCAGCCTGCCCTACCCCCTGCCCTTCGACGTGCATTCGCGCAGACTCAGCCATGACCAAAAATCTCAAGTTCAGCCACAAGATCCTGCTGGCCGCAGCCCTCGTAGTCGCGGTCGCCTTCACTTGCTTCGTACTGTTCAACGACTACCGCCAACGCCAGTCGCTGCGCAGCGACACGCAGACGTCGCTGCAGGACCTGGGCAGCCTGACTGCCGGCAACATCCGCAACTGGCTCGACAGCCGCGTGCAGGTGCTCGACAGCCTGGCCCAGCAAGTGGCCGTCGATGGCCCTGGCAAGCCGAGCCTGGACCGTGCCCTGGCACTGCCGGTGTATGCCAACAACTTCCAGCTGAGCTACTTCGGCGGCCAGGACGGCAGCATGCAATCGGTACCCGCCGGCAACCGCGCCGCCGACTACGACCCGCGCCAGCGTGGCTGGTACAAGGCAGCAACTGCGGCTAACCAGACTATCGTCACCGAGCCGTATATCTCCGCCTCGGCTGGCAAGCTGGTGATCACCCTGGCCACGCCGGTGCAACAGGGCGGTCGCCTGCTCGGCGTGAGTGGCGTCGACACCGACCTGCAGACCATCAGCAAGCTGATCAACGCGCTGGACTTCGATGGCAATGGCCATGCCTTCATCGTCAACGGCGAAGGCAAGATCATGATCCACCCCAAGCCTGAGCTGGCCCTGAAAACCCTCGCCGATCTGTTCCCTGGCGACACGCCGCAGATCAGCAGCGGGCTGAAGGAAGTCGAGTTCGACGGGCGCAAGCAGTTCATCAACTTCACCCACGTCGACGGCATCTCGTCGGTCGACTGGTATGTCGCGCTGGTGCTCGACCAGGACGCCGCCTTCGCCATGCTCGGCGAGCTGCGCACGTCAGCAGCCGTGGCGACGCTGATCGCGATCATCGCCATCATTGCCCTGCTCGGCCTGTTGATCCGCGTGCTGATGCAGCCGCTGCACGCCATGGGCCGCGCCATGCGTGACATTGCCGAGGGCGAAGGCGACCTGACCCGGCGCCTGACCATCCATGCTCAGGACGAATTCGGCAGCCTTGCCCAGTCGTTCAACCGCTTTGTCGAGCGTATCCACGAGTCGATCCGCGAAGTGGCCTCGGCGACCGGCCAGGTGAATGCCGTGGCCGGCCAGGTGGTGACTGCCTCCAACGCCTCGATCAACAACGCCGATCAGCAGTCGAGCCGCACCAGCAGCGTTGCCGCTGCAATCAATCAGCTCGGTGCCGCCGCCCATGAAATCGCCCAGAACGCCGCGCTCGCCTCGCAGCATTCGACCGCCGCGCGCGGTCTGGCCGAAGAAGGCCAGCAGGTGGTCGGGCAAACCATCAGCACCATGCATCAGCTGTCGGCGCGCATCAGTGACTCGTGCGAGAACATCCAGACGCTCAATTCGCACACCAGCAACATCGGCCAGATCCTCGATGTGATCACCGGCATTTCGCAGCAAACCAACCTGCTCGCGCTGAACGCTGCCATCGAAGCCGCCCGCGCGGGCGAGGCCGGGCGTGGTTTTGCCGTGGTTGCCGATGAGGTGCGCAGTCTGGCCCACCGCACTCAGGAATCAGCGCAGCAGGTACAGCGCTTGATCGAAGAGCTGCAGGCCGGCGCGCAGATGGCGGTCAGCACCATGAACCAGAGCCAGCAGCAGAGCGAGCACAGCGTGGCGATTGCCAATCAGGCCGGTGAACGCCTGGGCAGCGTGACCCAGCGCATCGGCGAGATCGACGGCATGAACCAGTCGGTTGCCACCGCCACCGAAGAGCAAACGGCGGTGGTCGAGTCGATCAATCTCGACATCAGCGAGATCAATACGCTGAATCAGGAAGGCGTGCACAACCTGCAGAGCACCTTGCGTGCCTGCAACGACCTGGAACATCAGGTCGAACGGTTGCAACAGTTGGTTGGCAGTTTCAGAATCTGAGCCGGGTGCTGCCCCATTCGCCTACGCAGGTGGGGCAGCCGCTCAGCGCTGCGTCAGAACCGTGAACCCGGCTCGAGCAGGAAATCCATCTCTTCATCGGTACTCGGACGGTCCAGCAGCAGATTGCGCTGCGGGAACCGGCCAAAGCGCTCGATCACGCGCTGATGCTGCTCGGCGTAGTCAAGGAAGCCTTCGAACAGACGGCGGTTGGCCTCCGGTTGCTCGTCCAGCAACTGCCGATAGCGCTCGACACTAAGGTGCTGCCAGTCGAGCACCTCGGCGTGTTCCAGCACCAACAGCACGAACACCCGCTGGATCGGCAGCAACTGATAATCCCAGTCATGCTGCAAACCCTGCATGGCCACCACCTGCGCCCGCCGGTCACCTTCAAAGGCGCGCGGCGTGTCACGGTAGATCATGCGCGGCAGTTGATCGAGCAGCAGGATCAGGCCAAGCCAGCCCTGCGGGCTTTGCTGCCAGTCTTCGAGACCACCCGCCAGGGCCTGCTCGCACAGCGCGCCGAAACGCTCGCGCGCCTCGTCATCATGGTGCTTGCCGAACCACAGCGTGCTCTTCTCGTCAGCCACGGCCTGCGGGCTCTTGCCCGGACCGAACCACCACTCCAGCAACGGCTGCCAAGGTGCGAGCATGATTTATTCCTTGTGGTAGGCCGTAACGCGCTCGACCTCTTGCTTCGAGCCGAGGATTACCGAAACGCGCTGGTGCAGGCTGTCCGGCTGGATGTCGAGGATGCGTTGCTCACCGTTGGTGGCAGCGCCGCCGGCCTGTTCGATGATGAACGACATCGGGTTGGCCTCGTACATCAGGCGCAGCTTGCCTGGCTTGCTCGGCTCACGCGAATCGCGTGGGTACATGAACAGACCGCCACGGGTGAGGATGCGGTGCACATCAGCCACCATCGAGGCGATCCAGCGCATGTTGTAGTTCTTTTTCAACGGCCCGGTCTCACCGGCCAGCAACTCGCCGACGTAGCGCTGGATCGGCGCTTCCCAGTGACGCTGGTTGGACATGTTGATAGCGAACTCGGCAGTGCTCTCCGGCACCTGGATGTTCTCGTGAGTGAGGACAAAGCTGCCCAGCTCGCGGTCCAGGGTGAAGCCTTTGACGCCGTTGCCCAGGGTCAGGATCAGCATGGTCTGCGGGCCGTAGATCGCGTAACCGGCGGCGACCTGCTCGGTGCCAGGCTGGAGGAAGGCGTTTTCGTTGAGGGTTTCGTTCTGGCTCAGGTATTCCTGCGGGCAGCGCAGAACCGAGAAGATGGTGCCGACCGAAACGTTGACGTCGATGTTCGACGAGCCGTCCAGTGGGTCGAACACCAGCAGGTAGGCACCCTTCGGGTATTTACCCGGGATCTGGTAGGCGTTGTCCATTTCTTCGGACGCCATGCCGGCCAGGTGACCACCCCACTCGTTGGCTTCGAGCAGAATGTCGTTGGAGATCACGTCGAGCTTTTTCTGCACTTCGCCCTGTACGTTTTCGGTGCCCATGCTGCCCAGCACGCCGCCGAGGGCGCCTTTGGACACGTGGTGGCTGATTTCCTTGCACGCGCGCGCCACCACCTCGATCAGGAAGCGCAGATCGGCAGGAGTATTGTTGCTGCGGGTCTGCTCAATCAGATAGCGACTCAGGGTAACGCGGGACATGTATGGCTCCGAAAGGGAAAGAGGGTGAAAAACCCTCGCAGTTTACAGTAATGCCGATGGTTTGGCGTAAAGGCTAGCTAGCAAACACACTCGCCTGGCCGATCAGACGGTCGAACCGTAGTCTAGTTCAGCACGGCACCGGCCGGTGGTCGGCAGGTGCCCTGCCATGGTCAGCTCAATCCAATGCCTTCCAGATCTCGGTCGCGTACTCGCGTATGGTCCGGTCCGATGAGAACCAGCCCATCCGCGAGGTATTGAGCACCGCCACCCGCCACCATTGTTCCGGCTGGTGCCACAGCTCATCGACCTTGCGCTGGGCATCCCAGTAGGCGTCGAAATCGGCGCAGAGCAGGAAGCGGTCATGGTCGATCAGCGAGTCGATCAACTGGGTATAGCGCGACGGGTCATCCGGCGAGAACACCCCGCTGCGAATGGCGTGCAGCACATCGCTGAGGCGGTGCGACTCCGCCACCGCCGCACTGGCACCAAAGTCACCCGCGCGTTTGCGCGCCTCGACCTGCTGCGCCGTCAGCCCAAAGATGAACATGTTCTCTGCACCGACCTGCTCGCACATCTCGACGTTGGCGCCGTCCAGGGTGCCGATGGTCAGCGCGCCGTTGAGGCCGAACTTCATGTTGCTGGTGCCGGACGCTTCGTAGCCGGCGGTGGAAATCTGCTCGGACAAGTCCGCCGCCGGGATGATGCTCTCGGCCAGGCTGACGTTGTAGTTGGGCAGGAATACCACCTTGAGCAGGCCGCGCACAGTCGGATCGTTGTTGACCACCCGGGCGATGTCGTTGGACAGCTTGATGATCAACTTGGCCTGGTGATAGCTGGCGGCCGCCTTGCCGGCGAAGATCTTCACCCGCGGTACCCAGTCGGTGCTCGGCTCGGCGCGAATTGCCTGATACAGCGCCACCGTGTGCAGCAGGTTGAGCAGCTGGCGCTTGTACTCGTGGATGCGCTTGACCTGTACGTCGAACATCGCCTCGGGGTTGACCGTCACGCCGACGCGGTCCTGGATGATGCTCGCCAAGGCACGCTTGCTGTGCAGCCGCTGCGCAGCGAACTGCTTGCGAAACGCCGGTTGCTCGGCGAACGGCTCAAGATCCTTGAGGCGCACCTCGGCGTCATCCAGCACCTCGCGCCCGAGGGCCTCGATCAGCATCGCAGTAAGCTGCGGGTTGGCCTGGTGCAGCCAGCGGCGGAAGGTGACGCCGTTGGTCTTGTTGTTGATCCGATCCGGGTAGAGCTTGTGCAGCTCGGAGAACACCGTGCTCTTCATCAGCTTGCTGTGCAGCGCGGACACGCCGTTGACACTATGCGAACCAAGAAACGCCAGATTGCCCATGCGCACGCGGCGGCCGTTGTCTTCTTCGATCAACGACACCGCGCGCAACACGTCGAAATCGTGTTGGCCTTTGGCCCGCAGGGCATCGATATGGTAGGCATTGATCAGATAGATGATCTGCATATGCCGCGGCAGCATGCGCTCCATCAGCGCCACCGGCCAGGTTTCCAGCGCTTCGGGCAACAGTGTGTGGTTGGTGTAGGCCAGGGTGCCGACGGTTACTTCCCAGGCTTTGTCCCATGGGATTTCATGCTGGTCGACCAGCAACCGCATCAGCTCCGCAACCGCAATCGAGGGGTGGGTGTCGTTGAGCTGGATCGCCGCCGCATCAGGCAGGTTGAGCAGGCTCTTGTGCATGTTCAGGTGCCGGCGCAGCAGGTCTTGCAGCGAGGCGGAAACAAAGAAGTACTCCTGGCGCAGGCGCAGTTCCTGGCCCGCCTCGGTGCTGTCGGCTGGGTAGAGCACGCGCGAGATGCTCTCGGCGCGGGCCACCTCGGCGACTGCACCCAGGTGGTCACCGGCGTTGAAGCGCTCCAGGTGCAGCTCTTCCAGCGCGCGTGCACGCCACAGGCGCAGAGTGTTGACGCTGGACCCGCGCCAGCCGACTACCGGCGTATCGTAGGCAACCGCCCGCACGGTTTCGCCGGGGGTCCAGATCTGCCGTTGCTGGCCGTCGGCAGCCGTCACGGTTTCGACGCCACCACCGAAGCTGATCGGATAGATCACCTCGGCCCGTTCGAACTCCCACGGGTTGCCGAAATCCAGCCAGTTCTCGGTTTGCTCCTGCTGCCAGCCATCGACCACGGCCTGGCGGAACAAGCCGTGCTCGTAGCGGATACCGTAGCCATGGGCGGCAATGCCCAGGGTCGACATGCTTTCCATGAAGCACGCCGCCAGCCGGCCAAGGCCACCATTGCCGAGCGCGGCGTCCGGCTCCAGCAGGCGAATGCGATCGAGGTCGACACCGAGGCCATCCAGCGCCTCGCGGGCGATTTCCAGGTAGCCGAGGTTGCTCAGGCTGTCGTACAGCAGCCGGCCGATCAAAAACTCGAGGGAAAGGTAGTAGACGCGCTTCTGGCTACGTCGGTAGGCCTGCCGGGTGTGGTCCATCCAGTGATCGACCATATGGTCGCGCGCAGCCAGGGCAATGGCTTCGAACCAGTCGTGATCAAAGGCGTGCTCCGGGTCCTTGCCGACCGCGTAGGTCAGCTTGGCCAATACAGCGGCACGGAACTCGGTGACCTCGACGTCACGTGCTTTGGGTTGCTGAGACATGTGACATCCTCGGGCAAGTGGGCAAAGGCAGGAGAGTGTTCAGACTAGACCCTTCGACAGGGGCTGGCAGTTGTTGTTCGCAGTTTTCATGCCGAAAAGCATAATCGGGCGAAAGGTTGTTCACAATTTGAACAACTCCGGTATCATCGCGCGCCCCTACACCGTGATTCGCTCCTTATAACTATGAAACCGACCCTGATTGCCGCGGCTGAAGTCGACCGCCTCGATACCTGGCAGCGCTATTCCAGCCATATGTGCGGGGGCTGCCATTCGACCTGCTGCACGCTGCCGGTGGAAGTGAAGATCAAAGACCTTATCCGTATTGGCGTGGTCGATGACTTCGACAAGGACGAGCCGGCCAAGAACGTTGCCAAGCGCCTGCAGAAGGACGGCATCATCGAGCGTTTCAATCAGAAGTCGGGGATCTTCACCTTGACCCGAATGAGCAACGATGATTGTCTCTATCTGGATCGTAAGAGCCGCCTGTGCACCATTTATGACAAGCGCCCCGATACCTGCCGCAACCACCCCAAGGTCGGCCCACGGCCGGGCTTCTGCGCTTACAAGCCAAAGGTGGTTGGACGCTGAATAGCCGGGGCTGCTGTGCGCCCCCTTAAAGCCACCAGACAAACAAAAACGCCCCCGGTCTCGCGACCGGGGGCGTTTTTATTCAGCTAGATCTGGATTCAGATCTTGGCTTTCTTGGCAGCGCGGGTACGCTCGCTTTCGTCGAGGATCTTCTTGCGAAGACGGATCGACTTAGGCGTGACTTCGCACAGCTCGTCTTCCTGGATGTATTCCAGAGCCTGTTCCAGAGTGAAGCGAACCGGCGGAACCAGAGCGATGGTTTCGTCTTTACCCGAAGCACGCATGTTGTCGAGCTTCTTGCCTTTGGTTGGGTTTACACCCAGGTCGTTGTCGCGGCTGTTTTGACCGATGATCTGACCGTAGTAGATCTCTTGACCGTGCTCGACGAACAGCTTGCCGCGCGCCTGCAGGGTTTCCAGCGAGTAGGTCAGGGCTTTGCCGGTTTCAACCGAAACCAGTACGCCGTTCTGACGGCCGGACATGTGGCCCGACTTGACTGGAGCGTAGCGATCGAAGATCGAGGTCAGGATGCCAGCACCGTTGGTCAGGGTCAGGAACTGGTTACGGAAACCGATCAGACCACGAGCAGGGATGTTGTATTCCAGACGCACACGGCCTTTGCCATCCGGGACCATGTTGCTCAGGTCGCCTTTACGCAGGCCCATCTCTTCCATGACCTTGCCCTGAGCTTCCTCTGGGATGTCGATGGTGACGTTCTCGAACGGCTCTTGCTTGACGCCGTCGACTTCACGAATGATCACTTCAGGACGGCCCAGGGCCAGCTCGAAACCTTCGCGACGCATGGTTTCGATCAGTACCGACAGGTGCAGTTCACCACGGCCGGAAACCTTGAACTTGTCGGCCGAGTCGCCTTCTTCAACGCGCAGTGCAACGTTGTACAGCAGCTCTTTATCCAGACGGTCCTTGATGTTACGCGAGGTCACGAACTTGCCTTCTTTACCGCAGAATGGCGAGTCGTTGACCTGGAAGGTCATGGAAACGGTTGGCTCGTCGACGGTCAGCGGCTTCATCGCCTCGACGTTCAACGGGTCGCACAGGGTGTCGGAGATGAACAGCTCGTCGAAACCGCTGATGCAGACGATGTCGCCGGCGGCAGCTTCTTCAACGTCGACACGGTGCAGACCGTGGTGACCCATCAGCTTCAGGATACGGCCGTTACGCTTTTTGCCGTCGACATCGATGGCGACAACCGGAGTGTTCGGCTTGACGCGACCACGGGCGATACGGCCAACGCCGATAACACCGAGGAAGCTGTTGTAGTCCAGAGCGGAGATCTGCATCTGGAACGGGCCGTCACGGTCAACAGCAGGTGGTGGAACGTGGTCGACAACCGCTTGGTACAGCGGGGTCATGTCTTCGGCCATGGCAGTGTGGTCCAGACCGGCAATGCCGTTCAGAGCCGAGGCGTAGACGACCTGGAAGTCCAGCTGCTCGTCGGTAGCGCCGAGGTTGTCGAACAGATCGAAGATCTGGTCCAGAACCCAATCAGGACGCGCGCCCGGACGGTCAACCTTGTTGATTACAACGATTGGCTTGAGGCCAGCTTCGAATGCCTTTTTGGTCACGAAGCGAGTTTGCGGCATAGGGCCGTCTTGGGCATCGACCAGCAGCAGCACGGAGTCGACCATCGACATTACACGCTCAACTTCGCCACCGAAGTCGGCGTGGCCGGGGGTGTCGACGATGTTGATGTGGTAGCCATTCCAGTTGATGGCGGTGTTTTTCGCCAGAATGGTAATACCGCGCTCTTTCTCCTGGTCGTTGGAGTCCATGACGCGCTCGTCATTGAGCTCGTTACGCTCCAGGGTGCCCGACTGACGCAGGAGTTTGTCGACCAGAGTGGTTTTACCATGGTCAACGTGGGCGATGATGGCGATGTTACGCAGATTTTCGATCACAAATGTATCTCGATCAGAGGATTCGGTTGCCGCCCATTCTAGACGGCCAATATGAAGGTAAAAGGCTCAGCGGGCCCGCGGGTCGGGAGGGCGATGGCGGATGCTGCCGCCATACAGCCCTGGCAGTTTATGCCGGACGATAAACACGCACATTGGCATGTCCCTCACTGAGCAGATGATGCGCATGCAGGCGACTCATGACGCCCTTGTCGCAATAAAGTAGGTACTGACGATTGCCATCGAGCTGCTTGAAGCGGCTGTTGATGGCATAGAAAGGCATGGCCTGGACTTCGATACCGTCGATCACCAAAGGTTGATCCTCTTGCGCATCGGGGTGACGAATGTCGATGACGATCTGGCCTGGAGTGGCCTCGGCCACCTCTTCAATCTGAATGTCCTGGCTGAGTTCGTCGATCACATGGTCGATCGAAATGAAGCGAGCACGTTCCAGCGCGCGCGCCAGGATCTGCATATCGAACTGGGCCTCCTCATATACAACCCGCTGCGGTTTGGCGCAGGTAGTCGGGTTGACCGAGATGACGCCGCAGTATTCTGGCATGTGCTTGGCAAACTCGGCTGTGCCGATCTGATAAGCGGTATCGATGATGTCCTGTTTGTGGCTGGCCAGCAGCGGACGCAGTACCAGCTTGTCAGTGGCCTGGTCGATCACTGTCAGGTTGGGCAGGGTCTGGCTCGACACCTGGGAAATCGCCTCACCGGTGACCAGCGCGTCGATCTGCAGGCGGTCAGCAATGTTGGCCGCTGCGCGCAGCATCATGCGCTTGAGGGTGACGCCCATGTAGCTGTTGTCGACCTTGCCGAGAATCTCGCCGACCACTTCTTCGAACGGCACGCTGATGAACAGCACGCGCTGGCTGCTGCCGTATTTTTTCCACAGGTAGTGAGCGACTTCCATCACCCCCAACTCGTGGGCACGGCCGCCGAGGTTGAAGAAGCAGAAGTGGGTCATCAGGCCGCGACGCATCATCTGGTAGGCAGCCACGGTGGAATCGAAACCACCGGACATCAACACCAGAGTCTGCTCCAACGCGCCCAACGGATAACCGCCGATACCTTGATGCTGATTGTGGATGACGTAAAGGCGCTGATTGCGGATTTCCATCCGCACCTTGATTTCCGGGTTCTTCAGGTCGATACCGGCGGCGCCGCACTGCTGGCGCAACTGGCTGCCAACATAACGGTCAACATCCATCGAGGTGAAGTCGTGGTGGCCGCCCCGCTTGCAGCGTACGGCGAAGCGCTTGCCGGCCAGCAGATGGCCGTAATGCGCCTTGCACTTCTCGACGATATCGTCGAAGTCGCCCAGCGGGTATTCCTCTACCTGAAGGAAGTGGGTGATCCCCGGCGTGCACGACAGCCGGTCGATGATCTCGCGCTGAAGCTTCTCGTCTTCGAGGCGGGTGACCACTTCGAGATTATCCCAGACACCGTCAACCTTCAGCTCAGGGTCGATATCCTTGAGCACGTTGCGGATGTTCTTCGAGAGCTGACGGATGAAGCGCTTGCGCACCGGCCGGCTCTTGATGGTGATTTCTGGGAAGACTTTGACGATGAGTTTCATGGGTAAACAGCGCGCCCAGGGCCTGCCGAAAATGAGGGGCGCGAATTATAGCGGAAATTGCTCAGGATTTGACCAACTTTTGAACAGAAAGGTTTGAGATGAGTGCAAGAGATTGATTTTGCCGCGCCTGTGTCGGCCCTTTCGCGGCGATCCGGCGTCCCGCTAAGCCCGCTCCCACAGGATGGTGCAAAGCCCGACTCCACCGCTATCCCTGTGGGAACGGGTTTACCGGGACGCCGGGCCGCCGCGAAGAGGTTCCAGAGAACGCTCCCGCAAAGATGCGCACTGATTTGGTGCGCAGCTCGCAATTTCCGCATCTAAAAGGTGCGCTTTTGCTCGGTCCAATACTCATAAATGCCCCTGAACGCCCGCTTTTATCTCAGGCTCGCCATTTTCGGGCACTGGCATGCAATTTGCTCTCTTGTGAGGCAGGTAAGCTTGGCCGACTATCCGCGCCCAGCAACACCCTTTTTCCAGGGCAGCGGCCCACCGCGCTCTAGACCCTCCGGAGGACAACATGTCGAAGTCGGTTCAACTCATCAAAGATCATGACGTCAAGTGGATTGATCTGCGTTTCACGGACACCAAAGGCACTCAGCATCACGTGACCATGCCGGCGCGTGATGGTCTGGACGAAGACTTCTTTGAAGTCGGCAAAATGTTCGACGGTTCGTCGATTGCCGGCTGGAAAGGCATCGAAGCCTCCGACATGATCCTGATGCCGGTTGACGATACCGCTGTGCTCGACCCGTTCACCGAAGAGCCAACCCTGATCATCACCTGCGACATCGTCGACCCGTCGAGCATGCTCGGCTACGATCGCGACCCACGTGCGATCGCCAAGCGCGCTGAAGAGTACCTCAAGAGCACTGGCTTGGGTGACACCGTGTTCGCCGGTCCAGAGCCTGAGTTCTTCATCTTCGACGAAGTGAAGTTCCAGTCCGACATCTCCGGTTCGATGTTCAAGATCTTCTCCGAGCAAGGCTCGTGGATGACCGGTGCTGACATCGAAGGCGGCAACAAAGGCCACCGTCCAGGCGTCAAAGGCGGCTACTTCCCGGTACCTCCGTTCGACCACGACCACGAAATCCGTACTGCCATGTGCAATGCACTGGAAGAAATGGGTCAGATCGTTGAAGTTCACCACCACGAAGTGGCGACTGCCGGTCAGAACGAAATCGGCGTCAAGTTCAACACCCTGGTGAAGAAAGCTGACGAAGTCCAGGCCCTGAAATACGTCGTGCACAACGTTGCCGACGCTTACGGCCGCACCGCTACCTTCATGCCGAAGCCACTGTACGGTGACAACGGTTCGGGCATGCACGTGCACATGTCGATCTGGAAAGACGGCAAGAACACCTTCGCTGGCGAAGGCTATGCCGGCCTGTCCGATACCGCCCTGTACTTCATCGGCGGCATCATCAAGCACGGTAAGGCACTGAACGGCTTCACCAACCCGTCGACCAACTCCTACAAGCGTCTGGTCCCAGGTTTCGAAGCACCGGTAATGCTCGCCTACTCGGCCCGTAACCGTTCCGCCTCGATCCGTATTCCTTACGTCAGCAGCCCGAAAGCTCGCCGTATCGAAGCGCGCTTCCCGGACCCATCGGCCAACCCATACCTGGCCTTCGCAGCCCTACTGATGGCTGGCCTGGACGGCATCCAGAACAAGATTCACCCAGGCGATGCCGCCGACAAGAACCTCTACGACCTGCCACCAGAAGAAGCCAAGGACATTCCGCAAGTCTGCGGCAGCCTGAAAGAAGCTCTGGAAGAGCTGGATAAAGGCCGTGCGTTCCTGACCAAGGGCGGCGTGTTCTCCGACGACTTCATCGATGCCTTCATCGAGCTGAAGAGCGAAGAAGAAATCAAGGTTCGCACCTTCGTACACCCGCTGGAATACGAGCTGTACTACAGCTGCTGATGTAAGCGACGCCTGTCGTCGCTAGGCATCAACTGAATACGGCCTCCCTCGGGAGGCCGTTTTCATTTCCGCCAGGCATGATTTTCAGAAGCGTCCGACTTGTGCACCTTCGGCATCACCGCACACTTGCAGCCTCCACTGGAAAAGGACCCTGAGCAGGCAGCAGCATTTTTCACCGATCAGATAGAAGGCAACAAGCTGGTGCAGTACGCGCGACTGTCGCAATGGCAGCTCGCCGGAGCGGCACCCGCACTGCCCCGTCACGACTTGCAGCGCATCATCCGCCCGCGACTGGATGGTCTGCAGGCAGATCTGCTACGCCAGTTGGCGTCCTTAAATCAAACCCGCAGCCGCCAGTGCGCGCGCGAGCTGGCACTGAGTCTGGCGCAACGTCAGGGCGATCCACTGCACCGCGTTGGCATGATCCGCGCCACCGGGCAACTGTGCGACTAGCTACGGGTCAAGATGCTCTATATTGGTGCATAGGTAGGCCGAACGCTCCGCCATGCACCCCAATATGGTTCAAGTGAAACGTTTCATCGGCATTTTTTGGCCTGCAATAGCGCATGAACAGGGCTTTTTCCGGCAATTGCGCTTCTTTTCGGAGCCTTGGTTTGTTTCTTGCATTTTCAAACCATCACGCGGATCACCAGCGCGCCCGCCCTTGGCTCAGCCAACGGCGACCCATGTGCCAAAAGAGGTCGACGACGCCCCATGACCATCAGCGATGCGCAGCACCGTCTACTCCTGGACAACCTGACCACAGCGACCCTGCTGCTCAATGCCGAACTGCGCCTGGAGTACATGAATCCGGCCGCGGAGATGCTGCTGGCGGTCAGCGGTCAGCGCAGTCATGGGCAGTTCATCAGCGAGCTGTTCACCGAGTCGACCGAGGCGCTCAACTCGCTGCGCCAGGCCGTTGAACAGGCTCACCCGTTCACCAAGCGCGAGGCGCAACTGACCTCGCTGACCGGGCAAAGCATCACCGTCGATTACGCGGTTACGCCGATCCTGCATCAAGGCCAGACCTTGCTGCTACTCGAGGTGCACCCGCGTGACCGGCTATTGCGTATCACCAAGGAAGAGGCCCAGCTGTCCAAGCAGGAAACCACCAAGATGCTGGTGCGTGGCCTCGCCCATGAAATAAAGAATCCGCTGGGCGGCATTCGTGGCGCGGCGCAGTTGCTGGCCCGTGAACTACCCAATGATGGCCTGCGTGATTACACCAACGTAATCATCGAAGAAGCCGACCGCCTGCGTAACCTGGTCGACCGCATGCTCGGCTCAAACAAGCTGCCGTCGCTGGCGATGACCAACATTCACGAAGTGCTGGAGCGCGTCTGCAGCCTGGTCGAGGCCGAAAGCCAAGGCTGCATCACTTTGGTGCGTGATTACGACCCGAGCCTACCGGACGTGTTGATCGACCGCGAGCAGATGATCCAGGCCGTACTTAACATCGTGCGCAACGCAATGCAGGCGATCAGCAGCCAGAACGAATTGCGCCTGGGCCGCATCAGCCTGCGCAGCCGCGCCGTGCGCCAGTTCACCATTGGCCACATCCGTCATCGCCTGGTAGCCCGCGTCGAAATCACCGACAACGGCCCCGGCATCCCGGCGGAACTGCAGGACACCCTTTTCTATCCCATGGTCAGCGGGCGCCCGGACGGTACCGGCCTCGGCCTGGCCATCACCCAGAACATCATCAGCCAGCACCAGGGCCTGATCGAGTGTGAGAGCCATGCCGGCCACACCACCTTCTCGATCTTCCTGCCTCTGGAACAAGGAGCCACTGCCCCATGAGCCGAAGTGAAACCGTGTGGATCGTCGACGATGATCGCTCCATCCGCTGGGTCCTGGAAAAAGCCCTGCAACAGGAGGGCATGACCACCCAGAGCTTTGACAGCGCTGACGGAGTCATGGGTCGCCTGGCCCGGCAGCAGCCAGACGTGATCATTTCCGACATTCGCATGCCGGGCGCCAGCGGCCTGGACCTGCTGGCGCAGATTCGTGAACAACATCCGCGCTTGCCGGTGATCATCATGACCGCGCATTCGGACCTGGACAGTGCGGTAGCCTCCTATCAAGGCGGCGCTTTCGAGTACCTGCCCAAGCCGTTCGACGTTGACGAGGCGGTCTCGCTGGTCAAGCGGGCCAACCAACATGCTCAGGAGCAGCAAGGCCTGCATGTCGCGCCGATGCTGACGCGCACGCCGGAGATCATTGGCGAAGCGCCGGCGATGCAGGAAGTATTCCGCGCCATCGGCCGCCTCAGCCACTCCAACATCACCGTGTTGATCAACGGTGAGTCGGGTACCGGTAAAGAGTTGGTTGCCCACGCCCTGCACCGTCACAGCCCAAGGGCTGCTTCGCCGTTCATTGCGTTGAACATGGCGGCGATCCCCAAGGATCTGATGGAGTCAGAGCTGTTCGGCCATGAGAAAGGCGCCTTTACCGGCGCTGCCAACCTGCGCCGTGGCCGCTTCGAGCAGGCCGACGGCGGCACGTTGTTCCTCGACGAAATCGGCGACATGCCAGCCGACACCCAGACCCGCCTGCTGCGGGTACTGGCTGACGGTGAGTTCTACCGCGTGGGCGGGCATATCCCGGTCAAGGTCGATGTACGCATCATTGCCGCAACGCACCAGAACCTGGAAACCCTGGTCCAAGCGGGCAAATTCCGTGAGGACTTGTTCCACCGCCTGAACGTGATCCGCATCCATATTCCGCGACTGTCCGACCGCCGTGAGGATATCCCCACGCTCGCCAGGCACTTCCTCGGCCGAGCGGCGCAAGAGCTGTCGGTCGAGCCAAAGCTGCTCAAGCCGGAAACCGAAGAGTTCATGCGCAACCTGCCGTGGCCGGGCAACGTGCGACAGCTGGAGAACACCTGCCGCTGGATCACGGTAATGGCCTCTAGCCGCGAAGTGCTGGTGGGTGACCTGCCGCCGGAGCTGCTCAACCTGCCGCAGGATGCTGCGCCGGTAACCAACTGGGAGCAGGCACTGCGCCAGTGGGCGGATCAGGCGTTGGCGCGGGGGCAGTCCAACCTGCTCGACAGCGCGGTGCCGAGTTTCGAGCGGATCATGATCGAGACCGCACTCAAGCATACCGCCGGGCGTCGGCGTGATGCTGCGGTGTTGCTGGGTTGGGGGCGTAACACCCTGACCCGCAAGATCAAAGAACTGGGGATGAAGATCGACGGCGGCGATGAGGATGACGGCGACGATCATTGATCTACGCTTGACGCCATACACGCCGGGCCGCATAGCGGCCTTTTTCGACCGGCCCATCGCGCCCCCTGTAGGAGCGGCCTTGTGTCGCGAAAGTGCTGCGTAGCGGCCCCAGGATCTGCGCAACGCCACAGAATCGCCGGGCCAGCTTCGCTGGCCTTTCGCGACGCAAGGCCGCTCCTACAGGGACCGCGCTCGGTTGCGGATCGGCGCAGTCTGTACCATGCACCGAGATCGTGCTCAACGCACCGCCGCAAGGCAAAAACAACCTCAAAACCCGGCCGAATCACCCGCAAAACCCAACAAACACTGCTTTTACAAACCTGGCACGCCCCCTGCAATAGCTATTGCACAACCAGTTTCGGGGGCCCTGGTACAGGCAGGCCGGGTGACCCCTATTTTATTCGCAAGTCGAGCAAGTTCTGGGGACCTCGGTACAGGCAGGCCGGGAATCCCCTCTTTTATTAGTGCAGCCTCACCTGCACACGCCAACGTCCCGCGTCCTCTGCAGCGCTCCATTCGCCCTGCAGGGGGCGCGCGGCCACCACCGTCAGCAGCAAGCCCTTGTCGCTGTTCTGCAAACGCCAGCCTACCGGCTTCTCCTCCAGCATCAGTTGCCCGCGCTGCGCCTTGCCCTTCGCTTCGAACACAATCGCCACCGTACCTTCGACGTTCTCGCCATGCAGCTTTGGCTCTTCGTTGAACCACAGGTCAAGCCCGCCCTGCACTACCCCGATCTGTTCCAGCACACGCTCTTCCGGCGTGGTCAGGCGGCCGATCATCAAGCCGACCATCACCCCGACGATGGCCAGCGACAGCATTACCCGCGGGAACGCTTTCGAACGCTGATCCGGTTCAGGGGTAGAATGCTCGTCATCTTCACGCTTGGAGCCGTGCATGTTTCACGTCATCCTTTTTCAACCAGAAATTCCGCCGAATACCGGCAATATCATCCGCCTGTGTGCCAACAGCGGCTGCGCCTTGCACCTGATCGAGCCGATCAGCTTCGAGCTGGACGACAAGCGCCTGCGCCGGGCCGGGCTGGACTACCACGAGTATGCCACGCTCAAGCGCCACGAGAGCCTGGCGGCGTGCCTGGAAAGCCTCGGCCTGCCGCGTCTGTTCGCCTTCACCACCAAGGGCTCGCACCCGTTTCACGAGGTTGCCTACCAACCAGGCGATGCCTTCCTGTTCGGCCCGGAAAGCCGCGGCCTGCCGGCCGAGGTACTCGACGCCCTGCCCGCCGAGCAAAAGCTGCGCCTGCCAATGCGCCCGGGTTGCCGCAGCCTGAACCTGTCCAACACCGTGGCAGTGACGGTGTATGAAGCCTGGCGCCAGCAGGGCTTTGTCTGAGCCACAAAAAAAGCGCCCAACAGGGCGCTTTTCTCGGTCTGGCAGCCGTGCTTATTGCAGCGACGGTGCTTCGCCAGCGGCCTGCATGCGCTCCATTTCCTGCGCGTACAGGGCGTCGAAGTTCACTGGCGACAGCATCAGCGCCGGGAACGAGCCGCGGGTTACCAGGCTGTCCAGGGTTTCGCGAGCGTACGGGAACAGGATGTTCGGGCAGAACGCGCCGAGGGTGTGGCTCATGGAAGCCGGGTCGAGGTTCTTGATCAGGAAGATACCAGCCTGCTGCACTTCCGCGATGAAAGCCACTTCGTCACCGTTCTTGACGGTCACCGACAGGGTCAGCACGACTTCATGGAAGTCGCCTTCGAGGGCTTTCTGACGGGTGTTGAGGTCCAGCGAAACAGCCGGCTCCCACTGCTGACGGAAGATCTGCGGGCTCTTCGGTGCTTCGAAAGACAGATCGCGCACGTAGATACGCTGCATGGAGAATTGTGCTGCGTTGTCGTCAGTGGCAGCGCCGTTGTTCTGTTGCTCAGTCATGGCTGATCCTAATCCTAATGGGTTGAATGCGGTGTGATTCAGGCCGCGAGGAGGCTGTCGAGCTTGCCCGCGCGCTCGAGGGCGTACAAGTCATCGCAACCACCGACGTGGGTGCTGCCGATCCAGATCTGCGGTACCGAGGTACGGCCGGCCTTCTGGCTCATTTCGGCGCGAACCTGGGGCTTGCCGTCGACCTTGATTTCCTCGAACGGCACGCCTTTGCTTTGCAGCAGTTGCTTGGCGCGGATGCAGAACGGGCAGTAGTCGCTGGAATAGACGATGACGGGCTTCATATCACTTCACCAGGGGCAGGTTATCGGCTTTCCAGCTGGAAATGCCACCGCTGAGCTTGGCCGCGGTGTAACCAGCTTTGAGCAGTTCACGGCAATGGGTACCGGATTGCTGACCCATGCTGTCGACCACGATCAGGGTCTTGTCTTTATGCTTTTCCAGCTCGGCCATACGGCTGGCGAGCTTGTCTTGCGGGATGTTCAGGGCGCCAACGATGTGGCCGGCCGCGAATTCCTTGCTGGTGCGGATGTCGAGCACCACGCCTTTGTCGGCGTTGACCAGCGCAGTCAGCTGGCCGTTGCTCAGGCTCTGGCCGCCACGACGGATTTCGTTGAGCAACAGCAGGATCAGCAGAACAAAGAAAATCGCCACCAGAATCAAGTGGTTTGTGGCAAATGTAATCAGGTTAGCAACCATCAGGTGTGTTCCACGCGATTGAAAATGTCGGCCAGTATACACAGCAGCCAAGGCCCACCAAAGCCCGCCCGCCGGGCAGGCGTGCAGCATTCATCTGCAAACGTTGCAGCGCCAGTCGGCAAACACGATGAATTTTCGCCTGGGGTGGCGCATTTGCCCTAAAATCTGGTCTCTATCATCTTCTGGCAACCGTGAGTGCGATTGATGACGAACACGCCCAAACCTCTGGTCCTGATCATCCTTGATGGTTTCGGCCATAGCGAACACCCTGAACACAACGCCATCTTTGCCGCGAATACGCCGGTCTACGATCGCCTTCGCGCTACCCAGCCGAACGGCTTGATCTCGGGGTCGGGCATGGACGTCGGCCTGCCTGACGGGCAGATGGGCAACTCCGAAGTCGGCCACATGAACCTCGGCGCTGGCCGCGTGGTGTACCAGGACTTCACCCGGGTGACCAAGGCCATCCGCGATGGCGAGTTCTTCACCAATCCGGTGCTCTGCGATGCAGTCGACAAGGCTGTCGGTGCCGGTAAGGCCGTGCACATCCTCGGCCTGCTCTCCGACGGTGGGGTACACAGTCACCAGGATCACCTGATCGCCATGGCCGAACTGGCCGCGCAGCGCGGCGCCGAAAAGATCTACCTGCACGCGTTTCTCGATGGCCGCGACACGCCGCCACGCAGCGCACAGTCGTCGCTGGAGCTGGTCGATGCTGCCTTTGCCAAGCTGGGTAAAGGCCGTATCGCCAGCCTCATCGGCCGCTACTTCGCAATGGACCGCGATAACCGCTGGGACCGCGTCGCTGCGGCCTACAACCTGATCGTCGATTCCAGTGCCGACCACACTGCGGCTAGCGCCGTGGAAGGGCTTGAAGCGGCCTACGCGCGCGGCGAGAGCGATGAATTCGTCAAGGCCACGCGGATTGGCGAAGCGGTCACTGTCGAAGATGGCGATGCGGTGATCTTCATGAACTTCCGCGCCGACCGCGCCCGCGAACTGTCGCGGGTGTTCGTCGAGCCTGACTTCAACGAGTTTGCCCGCACCCGCCAGCCAAAAGTGGCAGCCTTCATCGGCCTGACCCAGTACTCGGCGAAGATCCCCGCGCCGGCAGCCTTCGCCCCGGCCAGCCTGGACAACGTGCTTGGCGAATACCTGGCAAAAAACGGCAAGACCCAACTGCGGATTGCCGAAACCGAGAAGTACGCCCACGTCACCTTCTTCTTCTCCGGTGGCCGCGAAGAGCCGTTCGAAGGCGAAGAACGTATCCTCATCCCGTCGCCCAAGGTTGCTACCTATGACCTGCAGCCCGAGATGAACGCACCCGAGGTCACCGACCGCATCGTCGAAGCGATCGAGCAGCAGCGCTACGACGTGATCGTGGTCAACTACGCCAATGGCGACATGGTCGGCCATACGGGTGTGTTTGCCGCTGCGGTCAAAGCCGTCGAGGCACTCGACACCTGCGTCGGGCGCATTGTCGATGCCCTGGACAAAGTCGGTGGCGAAGCACTGATCACCGCCGACCACGGTAACGTCGAGCAGATGGAAGACGAGAGCACCGGCCAGGCGCATACCGCTCACACCACCGAGCCCGTGCCATTCATCTACGTCGGCAAGCGCCAGCTCAAGGTGCGCAAAGGCGGCGTGCTGGCCGATGTAGCACCGACCATGCTGACCTTGCTCGGCCTGGAAATCCCGGCAGAAATGACCGGGACTTCGATTCTGGTCGAATAAACCGCCCGCTACACCGCTGTTTCCAGACAAACGCCCCGCTGCAGATGCCGCGGGGCGTTTTGTTTGCAGGCCCAGGCGGGCATACTAGGCCAGTCTCCATCCCTGGTACGCCCACTCCATGTTCCGCGCCCTGATCCTTCTCGCCCTGTCATGCCTGCTCAGCCCGGCCTTTGCCGATGAGCGCGCACAGACCCAGCAACAACTGGATGCCACCCGCCAGGACATCGCCGAGCTCAAGAAGATGCTGGGCAAGCTCCAGGAAGAAAAATCCGGTGTGCAAAAAGACCTGAAGAGCACCGAAACCGACATCGGTAACCTGGAAAAGCAGGTGGAGGCCCTGCAGCAAGAACTAAAAAAGACCGAGGGCGAACTGGAGCGCCTTGATACCGAGAAAAAAAAACTCCAGTCCGCCCGCACTGAACAACAAGGCCTGATTGCCAGTCAGGCCCGCTCGGCCTATCAGAACAACGGCCGTGAGGAATACCTGAAACTGCTGCTCAACCAGCAGAACCCAGAGAAATTCGCCCGCACCCTCACCTATTACGATTACCTGAGCAAGGCGCGTATGGAGCAGTTGCGCGTGTTCAACGAGACCCTGCGTCAATTGGCCAATGTCGAGAAGGACATTGCCAGCCAGCAGGCACAGTTGCTCGCCCAGAGCGGCAACCTCGACAGCCGCCGGCAGGAGCTCGAAGCCGAGCGCGACAAGCGCAAGGCGGTATTGGCCAAGCTCAACAGCGACTTGAAGCAGCGCGACCAGAAGCTGCAAGCCCGCGAGCAGGACCAGGCCGAGCTGGGCAAGGTGCTCAAGACCATCGAAGAAACCCTCGCGCGTCAGGCCCGCGAAGCTGAAGAGGCGCGGCAAAAAGCCCTGATCGCTCAGCGCGAAGCCGAACAACGCCGCCAGCAGGAGGCCTTGGCCGCACGCCAGGCCCCAGCCGAGGCGCCGGCCGAGCCACCGAAAAAGGCCCTGACCACCCTCGGTCCGATGGTTTCCGGCGATGGCGCCAGCTATGGCGGTGCATTTTCTGCAGCGCGGGGCAAACTTCCATGGCCAGTCAATGGTCGATTGCTCGCACGCTTCGGTGATGCCCGTGGTGGTGATGCCCGCGCCAAATGGGATGGCGTGATGATCAGCGCCAGCAGTGGCACCCAGGTTCGCGCAGTGCACGGCGGCCGAGTGGTATTTGCCGATTGGTTGCGTGGGGCTGGACTTCTGGTCATTCTCGACCATGGTAATGGCTATCTGAGCTTGTATGGCCACAATCAACGCCTGCTCAAGAGCGCCGGTGATGTGGTCAAGGCTGGGGAAGCCATTTCCACCGTGGGTGACAGCGGTGGCCAGGAAAGCGCAGGTCTGTACTTTGCCATTCGTCAGCAGGGCCGCCCGAGCGACCCGGCGCAATGGTGTCGTGGCTAGGCATTTCAACTCATTTACGGTGGCTGCACCGAGGCTCCTGCGGGAGCGCCAACAGGATCAGGAGTTCGTTCGACATGCTGCACTCGCCTCGCCTCACCCAACTGGCCCTGACCGTCGCCCTGGCGATCGGCGCGCCGCTGGCCCATGCCGCCGAGCCGGCCAAGCCAGCCGCAACGCCAGCTCCCGAGGCCACGGCGAAGTCGCCGCTGCCGCTGGAAGAGCTGCGCACCTTTGCCGAAGTCATGGACCGCATCAAAGCGGCATATGTCGAACCGGTGGACGACAAGACCCTGCTGGAGAACGCCATCAAGGGCATGCTCAGCAACCTTGACCCGCACTCGGCCTACCTCGGCCCGGAAGACTTCCAGGAACTGCAGGAAAGCACCAGCGGCGAATTCGGCGGCCTGGGCATCGAAGTGGGCATGGAAGACGGTTTCGTCAAAGTTGTCTCGCCAATCGACGACACCCCGGCGTCGCGTGCCGGTATCGAAGCCGGCGACCTGATCGTCAAGATCAACGGCGCGCCGACCCGTGGCCAGAGCATGACCGAAGCGGTCGACAAGATGCGCGGCAAGATCGGCGACAAGATCACCCTGACCCTGGTCCGCGATGGCGGCACGCCGTTTGACGTGACCCTCGCCCGTGCGGTCATTCAGGTCAAGAGCGTCAAGAGCCAGCTGCTGGAAAGCGGCTACGGTTATATCCGCATCACCCAGTTCCAGGTCAAGACCGGCGAAGAAGTCGGCAAGGCCCTGGCCAAGCTGCG
The DNA here is from genome assembly GCF_052850745.1 of Pseudomonas sp. 1121_17. Taxonomy (NCBI): domain Bacteria; kingdom Pseudomonadati; phylum Pseudomonadota; class Gammaproteobacteria; order Pseudomonadales; family Pseudomonadaceae; genus Pseudomonas; species Pseudomonas sp. 1121_17. Next base: position 215,542 of record NZ_VXCX01000005.1, on the reverse strand, counting down.
CAAGGACAACGGCAAGAAGCTGCGCGGGGTCGTGCTCGACCTGCGCAACAACCCCGGCGGCGTGTTGCAGTCGGCGGTCGAAGTGGCCGACCACTTCCTGACCAAAGGTTTGATCGTCTACACCAAAGGCCGCATCGCCAACTCCGAGCTGCGCTTCTCGGCCGACCCGGCCGACGCCAGTGAAGGTGTACCGCTGGTGGTGCTGATCAACGGCGGCAGTGCCTCGGCTTCGGAGATCGTCGCCGGCGCCCTGCAAGACCAGAAGCGCGGCGTGCTGATGGGCACCGACAGCTTCGGTAAAGGATCGGTGCAGACTGTGCTGCCGCTGGCCAACGACCGCGCCCTGAAGCTCACCACCGCGCTGTACTTCACCCCCAACGGCCGCTCGATCCAGGCCCAGGGCATCGTCCCCGATATCGAAGTGCGCCAGGCCAAGCTCACTGCCGAGGCCGACACCGAGAACTTCAAGGAAGCCGACCTGCAAGGTCACCTCGGCAACGGCAACGGCGGCGCCGACCGCCCGACCGGCAGCAGCAAGCGCAAAGAGCGCCCGCAGGATGATGACTTCCAGCTGAGCCAGGCACTGAGCCTGCTCAAAGGCCTGAACATCACCAAGGGCGAATGATCCGCTGATGCGTTATCTGCTGTTGACCTTGTTCTGCCTGCTGACCGGCGCCGCCCATGCGGCGCCGGCCAAGGCTTACATAAGCATCATCATCGACGACCTTGGCCAGAGCATCGAGCGCGACCAGCGCACCCTTGCCCTGCCCGGCCCGGTGACCATGGCAGTGATGCCTGATACCCCGCACGCCAGCGACTTCGCCCGCCAGGCCCATAAAGCCGGCAAGACGGTGATCCTGCACATGCCGATGGACCCGGCCACCGGCCCATATGCCTGGCACCCCGGGCTACCGACCGAAGAGCTCGCCCGGCGCCTCGACGCAGCGTTGCTCAAGGTGCCGTTTGCCGCAGGCGTGAACAATCATATGGGCAGCCGCATGACCGCTGAGCCAACTGCCATGGCCTGGTTGATGGCTGAGTTGCAGCGCCGTGACCTGTTCTTCGTCGACAGCCGCACCAGTGCCGCTACCGTGGCTGCCGCCAAGGCGCAGGAAGACTGCCTGGCACACGTGTCACGGGATGTATTTCTGGACGACGTGCGCACCAGCGAAGCCATCACCGCTCAGTTGCGTGAAGGCGTCGAGCTGGCCCGCAGGCAGGGCTCTGCTGTGCTGATTGGCCACCCCTACGCACAAACGCTGGAGGTTCTGGAAAGAGAAATGCCCCGGCTCAAGAGCCAGGGCATCGAACTGATAGAGCTGCGCCAGATGATCGCCGTGCGCAGCAATCTGGCCATGCCTGCACATGGCAAGCAAGGCCGCTACAGCAATCGCTGAAGCCTACTCGAACGGGATGATGCCGAGCACATCGGCCTTGGTCAGCTTGCCGCGGTAGATATCCAATACCTCACTGTTCTGCGCTGCACGTAATTGAGCGTCGCGGCCCAACGCGCGCTGCGCCCAGGTTTTGAGGTGCCCGGCGACAAAATCAAGGTCAGCTGCGCCCTCGCTGGCGTAGTGGAAATGCGCCTCCCACAAGCCAATGCCTCGACCATGTCCGGACACGGCCAGCCGCTTGATTTCATAGATATCCAGGTAGTCGTTGCGCGGCAGCGGTCTGCGTTTGACGGTGCGTACAATAGTCAGTTGTTTCTGCTCGTGCAGGTACTTGAGCGCTCGTGCCGTTGGGTGAGTGGTGTTGAAGTAGATCGATCTGAGCAAGTCATCCTGGGTCGCCTGCAATGACTCGATGCCCGTTTCAAGGTCTTCATACAACGCTGCATCGCCTTCGCTGCGAGGCAGTGCTGCGAGCACCTCGCTGAGTTTTTCGCGGTGCAGCTCCAATACCGTGCTCAAGCCCAACGGCTCGTCAGATGAAACATAGCGCCGAGCGATCTTGACCACCGAATCCATCTCGTCCAACAGCGTGCGTCCGCGTCGGCGGACACTGGCAAGCCCTTGCGTCGATGGGGAAGCTACGTCGAGCGGGTTGGACTCGGCGTCTTCGACCCATGTACTGTTCTGGCGTCTGAAAGTTTTCAAAACCTTGGAGTAGGAATCTCTTTGCTGGATAACCGACTCGCCATCGACCTGTACCTCCTCTCCAACCACGCTTCGGCCACGGTGCGTGCGGACCACTCGACGTATGCCGCCACGCTTTGCATAGAGAGGCGTACGCACCCTCGGTACATCCGCCAGCTCAAGTTCACGCAGGTCGCTGGCAATCTCGATCCTGACCGAGTCCTTGAGCTTGCCCAGCGTCTGCTGGTATAGCCGCAGCTTGTCCGCTCGGATGACTCTCTTGCCCACGCTCAGCAAGTAATCGGCCATACCTGCTGCTTCCTCGTAGGCATCCATTACACCGTTCAGGACTTCCAGCCGCTCGCTCAGCGCGAGGTCCCCACCCGCCAGCTCGGCGTGCGCAGCGCCAGCACTGGCCAACGCCGGGCCGTTGAGATAGTTCTGGTACTCGTTCAAGGTCGCTTCGTCGGCCCCACCAAGGCGATCCAGACTAAGCTCGGCAAGGTCCTGCAGCATACGGAATTCAAGGTCTACCGCGTTCGCTCGCCTTGCCTCGATGATCCGATTGAGCATCTGAGCCTTGGTGTCTCTGCCGCCTTCCTCGGATTTGAAATGAATCGTGCTGTCCTTTAGCGTTTCCTCGAGCAGGGCGTCGAACGGCCCGGACAGTTCGATCAACTCCTGCTCCCACACCTGCACGCCCTCAAGCGCCTTGGTGAAGTCCCGATAATGCTGGATTTCGGCCTCGGTTTCCGGGAGGACCAACATCTGCTCCCTTTGCTCCTCAATGTCTTCGTCGTTGATCATGTCTGCCAGACGGTTGTAGTAATGCCCGCAGTTCTCGACCAGGCTGCGCCGAATATCGCTGCGCTGTCCGTCCAGCACCTGATCCAGCAATGGGTCAACGGACCTGACGGCAGTAATCTCGGTCAGAATGCGATCATGCTTGCGGTCTACCTCGATCAGTCGTTTATAGCCACCGGCAACACGCTCGCTGTAGCGCTTCTGAAGGCTCCTGAGCAGCGCCAACTTGCTTACTTGAACGCTGTCCAGTGATGCCTCCTGTTCCAGATCAAGGATCAGCGCCTTGTTCTCGAACTCTTGCCTGATATATTTTTCAAGGTCTCGCCGCCGTGGTTCGCTGTCCACGATCAGCGCACTTTCCTGATTCTTGAGCAGAGTAAGCTGCTGCTTCTTGGTTTCCTGCAGCCGCTGAACGCGATTACGCGGCATACCGCCATCCAAGCGCAGCCGAGCATCGATACGCCACGCTCCGAACTCGCGCAGCAGCCACGGCCCGACGGCGCCGTCCCGGCCTTCAATGCGTGCGCCTTCGGCGCTGAGCGCCACCGCGTAGATGTCCCCGCGCAGCGACACATAATGCTGCCCGCCCTTGATGTACAAGCCTTGTTCAGGGCCAGCACTCAGCGGCTGGATGCCGTTGAGCGATACAGCACTGCGCATCGCCAGCAAGGCCTGCCGCCGTTGAGCAGGCAGGACATTGAAGCCCTGCCCTCCACTGAAGGAAAAGTCCAGGTTCAGGCTGGCCTGGTTGAGCACCTCGCCAGGCAGGTAAACCTTGCCTTGGACTGGGCGAGTCATCGCCGTGAATGTACTGTTGCCTGCGATTGTCGGCCCGCGCAACAGATCCAGCGGCGGTTGCTCTACGGGGACGGGCTCCTGCAACTGCGGCAACCGCGCATGCAGCAGCGCCATGCCGGCATTGAGGATCAGGTCGACAACCGCCGCTGAGCGCCCGAAGGCACTAGCTTGAGCCAACGCGGTGAGGTCATTGTCGACGCTCTTGGCCAGTTGCACCATCCAGGCCACCACTGCTACCGGCCCGCGCAGTTGCAAGGTAATCAGGTCGAACAGCAACCAGGCACCTTCACACAGAATGGCCCAACGGCTCTCGGCATTCGACACAGTCTGCCGGTCAGCCAGCTCCACCAGCAGGTCGCGGTTTGCTACATACATTTTTGCGTCGACATCAACGCGCCAAAACTGCGGCCAGAACGCAGGCGGTTGCACGCGCTCGGGCAGGAGCGAGGAATCGAAGATAGGCGCACCCAAATGCGGCTCGGTAAATCCGCCGTGCGCATACACGCTTCGAGCCTGTGGCAGGATCCACTCAAGGATGTCCTGCTGCAAGGCCATATCGGAACGAATCGCCTGCATCATCGCATCCAGACTGGCAAACTCGCATACCGAGCGCGATGCATACAACGGCCGATATAGCACAACCACCGCAGGCTCGACGCAAAACAGCACATACATTCCACGCACCAGGTCGTAATGCTCACTGCTGGGCTCGCGCCGAAATGCGAGTGGCATCAACATGCTGCCTGGCAACTGCTTGTCATCCAGCCCCCGGCAGTAATTGACCACGGCTTGCAGCGCGGCCTCACTCAGGCTACCTGCCAGCTTTGCCTGCAAGGCACTGAACAGGAAGGAACAACGCCATTCACGAGCGAAACGACTGACGCGCAGCTCACGCTGGGCCGGCTCATCCAGGCGGTTAGCGACATACACCGGATAATGAGCACCGATGTCGACACGCTGGATAAGTGCCTTGACGTACTCGACGTTCATCCAGTCCATGATCAGTTGATCGTCCCGATGCTCGATCGCCGTCACCGTAGCTCCGGCCAGTGAGCTCAAATTGCCTACGGCAAGCTGGGTAAGCGAAACCTTGCGCGTTTCCACCACCCCACCGCCAACACCCGCGCCCGCACCGCCGGGCACTCCCCTGGCCACGCTCAGGGTCAGCAACAGGTCATCCGCAAAGTAATTGGCGTCGATCGGATGATCACTCAACATCTGCTCACGCAAACGCTGGCTGGCGTAGCCATGCAGGTCAAGAATGCCATCAAGTGCAGCGATACCGTCGGAGTCAGCCTGCGCCAAGGCCAGCTCGAACAGGCCACACTGGTAGGCAAAGCTGTCCTCGGGAGACGCTCTATTCAGTCCTGGAGGCAGGCTCAGTTTGGTATTGCCAACGTTGGAATAGGCCGGGATGAAGAAGCTGGCAGGGTCGCTCAGCGAGGCATATGCCTGCTCAAGCGCGCCGACATCTGCCAGCAAGGCGGGGCGCAGCCGCGACAGCGTCGCCAGGAGAATATCCAGCAACATTGCCGCCTGCTGCACAAAGCAGTCGCCCTCCAACGCAAAGCGGTGCCAGGTCATGGCCTCGAAGCGGTAACGCACGCCGAGCTCGTCGGCAAGCGCAGCAGCAAACTCGTCGAACGAGTCGAATGCACGGATGATCCCCGAGGGTGCGCACCACAGAAGGGACTCGCGCTCGTCCCATTGCGCCTGAATCAGCAGGTTTGGCAATGTCTCGCTGAAGGTAGCCCCGCCAATGTCCAGTTCGACCTGCACCAGATACACACCGGACGGCACATTGCCGCGTGCCAGCAGCTCGCGCACGCACTGCGCCTGCTGTTCGTCCAGCGCCTGCCAGGGCAAGTTGCAGAGTAGCGCCGATTTGAGCAGTTGCTGCAGCCAGCTCAGGTGGTCGACGCCTATGCTGCCAGTCGCCCGCCAATAGTCGACCTGGGCCTGACAGAAGTCATCTGGCAACTGCCTAACCAGTTCGTCGAAGGCTGTCTGCAGCCGCTCAGGCTTTATGACATCGCCCTCGCCGGTGGTCATGGAGTCTTCGATCGCATAAAAGCGCCTACCCGGTTCCAGGCAGAAGTACTGGGCAACGTTGTCTACCGGCGACAGGTCCAGCAACTTGCCGTCAATCATCGCTTGCAGCACCAGGTCGACCAGCGGCCGGAGAGGAAGCCCAGGTGTCATCAGCATCAGCCCTTCAGCTGAATGCATGTCAGGTCTGGCAGTCTTGAGAATGGGATGGTGTTCGATCAAGAGTTGCATGATCCGCTCAGCCGCGATCTGGCGCAGGCCAGGGCGGTTGGCGAATTGAGCAGCTACGCTGGCGTGGAAATCAAAAGCTGTTGCGGATGGGTTGCTGGGCATGGCGGCACTTTCCTGATGAGAAAGGGCTCAACCTAACGCGTAGCGGAGGGTTCTCCGGTGTTAGTTATTGCTGGGGTCGACACTGCGCCATCAGGCAATTGGCGCAATAACGAAACAGACCCTGTCCAATGGACAAGGCCTGTTTCAAGCAAAGCTGCGCACGTGCCCTAGCTGTACACGCGGCCCAGCACCTGGCGATGGCTCTCGAACTGATCAAGCACGTCGCGAACGATCTGCTCCGGCAAGAAGCCCATCAGGTCGTACTCCTGACTACCATCGTGCAGATAGACCTCGGCGCGATAATAGCGTTGGCGCACATCGGCCTCGCCCTGCACCTGTGCCTCGTTGGGCGCCGCCAGGTAGCCGTCCAGGCTGACCTCGTAGACGAACGGGTTGCCCTCTTCCATCATCACCCGCAGGCCCATCATATTGCGCGACTGGCCTAAGCGGGTCTCGACCTCGAAACCCTGCGCCTGCAGCTGCGCTGCGGCGTCCTTGAGGGCCGGACTGACGTGTTTGTCCATGAAGCGCTGAACCACCGCCTGGGTCGGCTGCAACTCCATCGCACTGAGCCGCTCGCTGAAACCGCGACGGCCGCGCGCGGCCAGCTCGGCCCGCTCCTGCTCCAGTTGCGCGTCCTGCTTCATGGCCTTGTACAAGCCGAACATGAACAGCACCAGCACCACCGAGAACGGCAGCCCTGCGAGCACGACCATGGTCTGCATGGCGGCGAAGTTGCCGGCCAGCAGCAGGCCAATGGTTACCAGGGTGATCACCACCGACCAGAACACCACCATCCAGTGCGGCGCGTCCTCGTCGACCTGGCCGCCCTTGCACGACAGGTTGGCCATCATCACCGCGCCGGAGTCGGCCGGGGTCAGGAACAGCACGAAGCCGACGAACACCGCCACCCCAATGACGATCTTGGCTGCCGGGAAGTATTCCAGCAGTTGGTAGATCGACATCGATGGCTGCTCAAGCGCCGTCTTGCCCAGCTCCACCGCACCATGGTTAATCACCAGGTCCAGTGCGGTGTTGCCGAAGATCGACAGCCAGGCCAGGGTAAAGCCCAGCGGGATCAGCAGCACGCCGGCAACCAGCTCGCGCACGGTGCGGCCCTTGGAGATACGGGCGATGAACATGCCCACGAACGGCCCCCAGGAAATCCACCAGGCCCAGTAGAACACGGTCCACAGTCCCAACCAGCGCTCGGACTTGCCCGCTTCGTTCTCGTATACATACAAGTCGAAGGTCTTCAGCACGATGCCGTTGAGGTAGTCGCCGGTGTTCTGCACAAAGCCGTTGAGCAGGTGCAGGGTATCGCCGGCCAGCAAAACGAAGATCAGCAGACCGCTGAACAGCACGATATTCAAGTTGGACAGGCGGCGGATGCCGTTTTCCACACCCGATACCGCAGCCACCGTCGCCACCGTCGCCATGACCAGAATGACGATCAGCAGGTTAGTGTTGCTGTGCGCCATGCCGAACAGGTACTCGAGCCCCGAGGCAACCTGCATCGAGCCGATACCGAGGTTGGTCACCAGCCCCAGCAGGGTCACGAACATGCCGAAGATGTCCACCGCATGGCCGGCGCTGCCCTTGACCCAGCGCTCGCCCATCAACGGGTACAGCGCCGAACGCAAGGCCAGCGGCTGGTTGTGCCGATAGGCGAAGTAGCCGACCGCCAGGCCGACCAAGGCATAGATCGCCCAGCCATGCAGGCCCCAGTGCAGGAAGGTCAGCTGCAGGCCCTGGCGCGCCGCTTCAGCGCTGGCCGCGGTGCCTTCGGGCGGGTTGAAGTAATGATCCAGCGGCTCGGACGCACCGAAGTACAGCAGCGAGATACCGATACCCGACGAGAACAGCATGCCGGCCCAGGCACCGTAGCTGAAGTCCGGTTGGTCATCCTTGCCGCCCAGCTTGAGCTTGCCGAAGCTGGAGAAGGCCAGAACGATGACGAACACCAGGTAGCCGCCAATCACCAGCATGTAATACCAGCCGAAGCTGCGCGTCAGCCAGGTCTGGGCGACGTTGAGCACTTCACCGGCGGTGTCGGGTACAGCGATAAGCAAGGCAGTCAGAACAAGGATCAGCAGCGCAGAGGTGATGAACACCACGTTGTTGACCCGGACCCTCTCGGCGGGGGGTTTGGTTAGGGAGGCAGAACTCATTGCACGAATGCTCCGGGCAGTGCTGGGGTGGAGGCTAATCAGTCAATCCCGTGCAATTGGTCAATTAATGCCACTGCGACAGGTGTTATAAAAGCACTCAGGAAAACCGTGATCCCGTAGCGAAACGATGCACAACTACAGAGCCAAGCCCCGCTCCGAGGGCCCTGCGCGCAGTCTCGCGACCGCTCGGCAGATTCTGTATCGCGCAGCGCCCATGCCCGTCAACGCCTTGTATTCCGGGGGTTGCACGTTTTTCTGGGGTGCCAATCGATGCCTTCTCGACAGCCTTAAACAACTGTCAATGGCACAAATTGTCGCAGAGCTTATTCTTTATTGATTGAACGTTCAATCAAAACAAAATAGACTGGCCTTCGCCGAGGCAGCCGCTTGTCGTCTGCCCGCAGGCCTGAGGAGATTTGCCAGATGCCCAAGGTCGGTATGCAACCCATTCGCCGTCAGCAGTTGATCGAAGCCACCCTGCAGGCGGTCGATCAGGTCGGTCTGGGAGATGCCAGCATTGCGCTGATCGCCCGTTTGGCTGGAGTGTCGAACGGCATCATCAGTCACTACTTTCAGGACAAGAACGGCCTGATCGCAGCGACCATGCGCCACCTCATGAACGCGTTGAGCGAAGGCACCGTCGCACGTCGACTAGCCCTCACCGACGACAGCCCGCGGGCGCACCTCAGAGTCATCGTCGAGGGCAACTTCGACGCCAGCCAGGTCAGCGGCCCGGCAATGAAAACCTGGTTGGCCTTCTGGGCCGCCAGCATGCACCAGCCGTCCTTGCACAGGTTGCAGCGGATCAACGATCACCGCCTTTATTCCAACCTGTGCTGTCAGTTTCGCCGCGTCCTGCCGCTCTACCATGCGCGCAAGGCCGCCCGCGGCCTGGCAGCCTTGATCGACGGTCTGTGGTTGCGTGGCGCGCTCTCGGGCGACGCATTCGATACCGAGCAGGCAATCCGGATTGCCTACGAATACATGGATTTACAACTGGCAAAGCAGCACGCCCTGGATACAACGCCCCAGGCTGCTGAACAATCGCACGCAGCGACTGCCTCACTAGCAGGAGCGCAACGCGGCTAGCCAATCACACACTGCACTTGCGAGGATTCTATGGCCCGTTTCGGAACGCAAAAACTCTACATCGATGGTGGTTATGTCGACGCTGGCAGCAATGCCACCTTCGAAGCCATCAACCCGGCGACCGGCGAAGTCCTCGCCCACGTCCAGCGCGCCACTGCCGCTGACGTCGAACGTGCCGTCGAGAGCGCCGAACGTGGCCAAAAGGTCTGGGCCGCGATGACTGCCATGCAGCGTTCGCGCATCCTGCGTCGTGCCGTCGACATTCTGCGCGAGCGCAACGATGAACTGGCCATGCTGGAAACCCTCGACACCGGCAAGTCGTACTCGGAAACCCGTTACGTCGACATCGTCACCGGCGCCGACGTGCTCGAGTACTACGCAGGCCTGGTCCCGGCCATCGAAGGCGAGCAGATCCCCCTGCGCGAAAGCTCGTTCGTCTACACCCGTCGCGAACCGCTGGGCGTGACCGCCGGTATCGGTGCGTGGAACTACCCGATCCAGATCGCCCTGTGGAAATCGGCGCCAGCCCTGGCGGCCGGCAACGCGATGATCTTCAAGCCGTCGGAAGTCACCTCGCTGACCACCCTGAAACTGGCCGAGATCTACACCGAAGCCGGCCTGCCGAATGGCGTGTTCAACGTCCTCACCGGCAGCGGCCGTGAAGTCGGCACCTTGCTGACCGAGCACCCGCGCATCGAAAAAGTATCGTTCACCGGCGGCACCACTACCGGCAAGAAAGTCATGGCCAGCGCCTCGAGCTCGTCGCTCAAGGAAGTCACCATGGAACTGGGCGGCAAGTCGCCGCTGATCATCTGCGCCGATGCCGACCTCGACAAGGCCGCCGACATCGCCATGATGGCCAACTTCTACAGCTCCGGTCAGGTCTGCACCAACGGCACCCGGGTATTCATCCCGGCGTCGATGAAAGCCGCCTTCGAAGCCAAGATCGCCGAGCGCGTTGCGCGCATCCGCATTGGCAACCCGGAAGACGAGAACACCAACTTCGGCCCGCTGGTCAGCTTCCAGCACATGGAAAGCGTGCTCGGCTACATCGCCAAAGGTAAGGAAGAAGGCGCCCGCGTCCTCTGCGGCGGCGAGCGTCTGAGCGAAGGCGACCTGGCCAAGGGTGCCTTCGTTGCGCCGACCGTGTTCACCGACTGCAGCGACGACATGACCATCGTCAAGGAAGAGATCTTCGGCCCGGTCATGAGCATCCTCAGCTACGAGACCGAAGAAGAAGTCATCCGCCGCGCCAACGATACCGAATACGGCCTGGCTGCCGGCGTCTGCACCAACGACATCAGCCGCGCCCACCGCATCATTCACCAGCTTGAAGCCGGCATCTGCTGGATCAACGCCTGGGGCGAGTCGCCGGCAGAAATGCCGGTCGGTGGTTACAAGCAATCCGGTGTCGGCCGCGAAAACGGCGTCAGCTCGCTGGCCCAGTACACCCGCATCAAGTCGGTTCAGGTCGAGCTCGGCGGCTACACCTCGGTGTTCTAAGCACCTCGTGTGCACCTGTGTAGTCAAGTCCGCGCCTTGCGGCGCGGGCGTCTTGCTCCCTGACACCGCCACAACGAGGGTACTTGCATGTCCCAACAATTCGATTACATCATCGTCGGTGCCGGCTCGGCCGGTAACACCATCGCCACCCGCCTGACCGAAGACGCCAACGTCAGCGTGCTGCTGCTCGAAGCTGGTGGCCCAGACTACCGCTTCGACTTCCGCACCCAGATGCCGGCCGCGCTGGCCTTCCCGCTGCAGGGCCGTCGCTACAACTGGGCCTACGAAACCGATCCAGAGCCGCACATGGACGGCCGTCGCATGGAATGTGGCCGTGGCAAGGGGCTGGGTGGCTCGTCGCTGATCAACGGCATGTGCTACATCCGCGGCAACGCCATGGACTTCGATGGCTGGGCCAAGCTGCCAGGCCTGGAAGACTGGACCTACCTCGACTGCCTGCCGTACTTCAAAAAGGCCGAAACCCGCGATATCGGCCCTAACGATTATCACGGCGGTGACGGCCCGGTCAGCGTTGCCACGCCCAAAGCCGGCAACAACCCGCTGTTCCACGCCATGGTCGAAGCCGGCGTGCAGGCCGGTTACCCGCGCACCGAAGACCTCAACGGCTACCAGCAGGAAGGCTTCGGCCCGATGGACCGTTCGGTGACCAAGAACGGCCGTCGCTCGAGCACCGCCCGCGGCTATCTGGATCAGGCCAAGAAGCGCCCGAACCTGACCATCGTCACCCACGCGTTGAGCGACCGTATCCTGTTCGAAGGCAAGCGTGCCGTCGGCGTGACCTACCTGGTCGGCGACAGCGAAGAGCGCGTGGAAGCCCGCGCCCGCAAGGAAGTCATCGTCAGCTCCGGCGCGATTGCTTCGCCGCAACTGCTGCAACGCTCCGGCGTCGGCCCGCGTGCACTGCTCGAAAGCCTCGACGTGCCCGTGGTACACGACCTGCCAGGCGTGGGTGAAAACCTGCAGGATCATCTTGAACTGTACCTGCAGTACGCCTGCACCCAGCCAGTCTCGCTGTACCCATCGCTGCTGTGGTGGAATCAGCCGGCCATCGGTGCCGAATGGCTGTTCAATGGGACTGGTATCGGCGCCAGCAACCAGTTCGAGGCGGGCGGTTTCATCCGCTCGCGGCCTGAGTTCGAGTGGCCAAACATCCAGTACCACTTCCTGCCGGTAGCGATCAATTACAACGGTTCGAATGGCGTCAAGGAACACGGTTTCCAGGCGCACATGGGCTCGATGCGCTCGCCTAGCCGCGGCCGTATTCAGCTCAAGTCCAAGGACCCGCGCCAGCATCCGAGCATTCTCTTCAACTACATGGCGACTGAACAGGACTGGCAGGAATTCCGCGATGGCATCCGTCTGACCCGCGAGATCATGGCCCAGCCTGCGCTGGACCAGTACCGCGGCCGCGAAATCAGCCCGGGCGCCCACGTGCAAACCGATGAAGAGCTCGACAAGTTCATCCGCGAGCATGCCGAAACCGCATTCCACCCGTCGTGCTCGTGCAAGATGGGCACCGACGAGATGGCCGTGGTCGACGATCAGGGCCGTGTGCATGGCATGCAAGGCCTGCGGGTGGTCGATGCGTCGATCATGCCGATCATCATCACTGGCAACCTCAACGCCACCACGATCATGATTGCCGAGAAAATCTCCGACAAGATCCGTGGCCGCCAGGCGCTGCCACGCAGCACCGCCAAGTACTACGTGGCCAACGGCGCGCCAGTCAAAGGCAAGCCGATGCGTGAAGTGAAGCAGCCGTAACGGCTGCCTGATCGCGCCTGGTTCAAGATTGCTGGGGCTGCTTTGCAGCCCTATCGCGACACAAGGCCGCTCCACAGGAACCGCTCATTACCGACATGCGCGGTCCCCTGTAGCAGCGGCCTTGTGTCGCGAAAGGGGTGCGTAGCGCCCCCAGCATTCTCAACCGCCAAGCTACGTAGGAATTGGAAAGAACCGCCGCATCAGCGAGTCATCCGCTGCCCCCAGGCGCTGCGCCAGCACCTCCCGATCAAACACCTCGCCACTGCGCAGATCGTACACCTGCCCCCCTGCCGGCACCTGCGCCACCGCCTTCAAACGCACCTCGACAAAGCGATACCGCGCATTGCGCACAGGCGTGATCTGCGCGACTTGCAGATAGCGCCCCGGCATCATCAATGACTCGGCTTCATCCGGCCTGCTGGAAAACGCCGCGACCGGCGTCGCCCGCACATGTTCGCCCGGTTCCAGCACATACACCACAGCCTCGTCATCGAATGCCGGCCTGCCACTGCCCTCTACCTGCGGGCTGTTGAACGTCTCCCAGAGCACGTAAGGATTCTCGGTGAACGAGGTGAAGTCGGTACTGACCAGCGCATCGCCAACCTTGACCCTGCCCGCAGCAAAAGCAGCATTGCCGGTGCTGCGAATGCCCGAAGCGGCGCGATACAAGGTTACCGGACTGTGCACCCCGATCTGCTCCAATGCCTCAGCCAGCGTATGGCTACGGGCAACGCAGACCGCGAGCTGATCGCCCAGCGGCAGACCGCGCCAAAGGTTGTTGTAGCGCTCAGGCGAGTGGCTGTACTCGGCAATGGCGGGCGCGCCATAACCAAGCTCATCGCGATAGACCGCATACGGTTCGCTGAACGCATCCAGATAGCGACCCGCCTCATCGAGCTGGCTGGCATCGGCCCATGGCAGCGCACCCAGCGCCGCCTCCTGGCGCGCCAAGGCCTGGTCGGAACGCGCCAGCAAGGTATCCACAGCAGGTCGCATGAAGTCCTCCCAGCCGTCTTCAGCAACCGCCAGCGGCGCTTCGACAGTCCTCGGCGGTGGCAATCGCGTCGGGGCGAACAGCTCGGCCGAGCGCATCAAGGCGGCGTCCAGCAGAATAAACAGGACGTCCAGCAATACAGCCCACCAGGCTGCCGAGCGCCACCCGGCCTTGCCATTGATGGCCCGGTCGACGTGCAATGCCAGGCAACCGACGCCGACCCCGAGCGACGTCAACGCCACGGGCCAGCCGCCTATGCTCATGGGTGCGAGCACCAGCGAGGCGGTCTGCAACCCTGACAACCAGGCCGCCTTGCGCAACTGGGCATTGCTGGTGAGGCGCTCATGCGCATCAGCGGCCAGCGCATCCAGCGCTTGTTCGCGCAGCTGCACGAACAGATCACCGTGCAGTGCCTGGCTGCTGATCGTCGGCGAATACGTCTGCTGTGCCAGCAGGCGCAGGTATTTTTCCACACGCGGGCGCAGCGGCTGACCTAGCAGGTCGTTACCGACGAAATTGCTCACAAGTCGCTCCCGGCCCGGTACGGTTGCCGCCAGGTCAGCCAGCCACGCCTTGAGCGCCACGGCATCCTTCAGCAGGACCAGGCTGGCGTGTTCATCCGCCAGATACAGGCAGCACCTGCCGCTTTTCAGGGTCCGCAGCAACAGCGTCCGAGCGGCGGCCCCGCCCAGGCTCAGGCGGCCCCAGCCGCTCTGACTGTTGTCAGCCTGAGACAGGCGCAGGGCCTTGGTGCTGAGCGGCAACTGCGGGTTGGCCAGTGAAGCGCTGAGCAGTTCGCGCTGCTCGTCCTTGGTCAGTGGCGCCTGGGCGACAGCCGCAAGAAAACGCGAACGCGCCAACACGCAGAAGTCCTCGCCGCGTTCGGCGCGAAACCCCGCAAGCCGGTGGCCGTAGGTCGCAGCGAAGTCCATCGACCAGAACTGCTCAAGCACAGTCCGGGCGTCCAGGCGCAGCTCGTTGCGCTCATCGAACAGGGCATGGCTGGCGTCAACCCGATAGAAGCCGCCGTACACCGACAGTTCGTCTACATTGGCCTGCTGCGCCGGGCTGAAGCGCTGGGTCATCAGTTCGGTCAGACTCATCGAGCGCCGCGGTGGGCCGGAATGACGCCAGCCGGTGTAGGTTCGCGAGCTGCTGCTGGCACTGGCGAATTCATGCCAGAACACCTGGTCTGGATCGAGCCAATACCCCAGCTGGCGCCGCAGCACATGGCCGGCGGCTTGACGGGCCAGCCCATGCAGGTCAGGGAACTGGCCCAGATAACGGCGGGCAATGTCCGCCAGAGGCATATCGTCGGGGTGGGTCATGCGCGGTGGCCTGTGCAAATGGGAGCCCGCACTTCAACCTGGATGCCGCATCAATATGCGGTAACGCTTTACAGCCCGCGCAGACCTCGGGTTAGAATCAGTTGGCACGCAACCTGCGTAACAGCGCTGCCTGTCCCCCCGTTTCTCCGGAGTACCGCCCTTGGATGCAAGCACCATCAACAGCCTGTTCCTGATCGGCGCATTGCTGGTGGGTGCAAGTATTCTGGTCAGCTCGCTGTCATCGCGCCTGGGCATTCCGATTCTGGTCATCATTCTGGCGGTCGGCATGGTGGCCGGCGTCGACGGCGGCGGGATCATTTTCAACAACTACCCGACTGCCTACCTGGTGGGCAACCTGGCGCTGGCGGTAATCCTCCTCGACGGCGGCCTGCGCACACGGGTGGCGAGCTTTCGCGTAGCGCTGTGGCCGGCGCTGTCGCTGGCCACGGTCGGGGTATTGATCACCACGGCGCTGACCGGCATGGTCGCGGCCTGGCTGTTCGATCTGAGCCTGATCCAGGGCCTGCTGATCGGCGCCATCGTCGGCTCGACCGACGCTGCGGCGGTGTTCTCGCTGCTCGGTGGCAAAGGCCTCAATGAGCGGGTCACCGCCACGCTCGAGATCGAATCGGGCAGCAACGACCCGATGGCGGTATTCCTCACCGTAACCCTGATCGACATGATCGCCAGCGGCCAGACCGGCCTGCACTGGAGCCTGCTCACTCACCTGCTGCGCGAGTTCGGTATCGGCGGCCTGCTGGGTTTGGGCGGCGGCTGGCTGATGCTGCAGATGGTCAACCGCATCAACCTCGCCAGCGGCCTCTACCCGATTCTGGTAGTGGCTGGCGGGCTGGTGGTGTTTTCGCTGACCAACGCCCTGCACGGCAGTGGCTTCCTCGCGGTTTATCTGTGCGGCCTGGTGCTCGGCAACCGGCCGATCCGCAGCCGCCACGGTATTTTGCACATGCTCGACGGCATGGCCTGGCTGGCGCAGATCGGCATGTTCCTGGTGCTCGGGCTGCTGGTCACGCCACATGACCTGCTGCCGATTGCAGTGCCGGCCCTGGGCCTGGCGCTGTGGATGATCCTGGTGGCGCGGCCGCTGTCAGTATTAGCCGCGCTGCTGCCGTTCAAGGCCTTCCACGACCGCGAGAAGGGCTTTATTGCCTGGGTCGGTTTGCGCGGCGCGGTCCCGATCATTCTGGCCGTGTTCCCGCTGATGGCCGGGCTGCCGCAAGCGCAGCTGTTCTTCAATCTGGCTTTCTTCATCGTGTTGATCTCGCTGTTGGTGCAGGGCACCAGCCTGCCGTGGATGGCCAAGCTGCTCAAGGTCACGGTACCGCCAGACCCGGCACCAATCTCCCGTTCAGCGCTGGAGGTACACATCACCAGCGAGTGGGAGATGTTCGTCTACCGCCTCGGCGCAGAAAAGTGGTGCATCGGCGCCGCCCTGCGCGAGCTGAAGATGCCCGAAGGCACGCGGATTGCCGCGCTGTTTCGCGGCGAGCAGCTGCTGCACCCATCCGGCAGTACCGTGCTCGAAGTGGACGACATGCTCTGCGTGATCGGCCACGAACATAACCTGCCGGCGCTGGGCAAGCTGTTCAGCCAGGCACCACAACGTGGCCTGGACCTGCGCTTCTTTGGCGATTTCGTTCTCGAAGGCGATGCCGAACTGGGCCAGGTGGCAGCACTTTATGGCCTGCAACTGGACGGTTTGAACGCCGATATGGCGCTGGCGCAGTTCATCCGACAAAAGGTCGGAGGCGCTCCAGTAGTAGGCGATCAGATCGAATGGCACGGCACAATCTGGACGGTCGCAGTCATGGACGGGAACAAGATCGACAAAGTCGGCGTCAAATTCCCCGAAGGAACTCGCCCCGGCCCGGGCTTGTTCCTGTAGCCCTCGACTTGCCTCGTATCACACGAACCCCTGACAAGACTCTGCTTATGCCCCTGCGCGTGTACCTTCGCGCAGCCCTGCTCGGGCTGTGCCTGTCCCTCTCTTTCGGCGCCACCGCTGCCGAGGCCCCGACCACTGCCAGCGTGCAGAACAGCCTCGACAAGATCGCCGAGCGCAAGCTGCCCGAGGCTGACCAGAAGAGCCTGCAGCAGGTACTCGAGCAGACCCTGAGTCTGCTCGCCAGCCAGCAGGACAGCGCGGCCAAGCTCAAGGCGCTGAAGCAGCAGCTGGCCGACGCGCCACGCTTGACCAGCGAGGCCCAGCGCGAGCTGGCCAAGCTCAAGGCGAGCAAGCCGGCCCCAGTCACCCAGCGCTATGCCAACCTGAGCGTGCCGCAACTCGAGCAACTGCTCAGCGAGCGCAGCACGCTGCAAGGCGAGCTGCAAAAGGCGCTGGCCGATGCCAACAGTCTGATGATCAGCTCGCAGACCCGCCCGGAACGGGCGCAAGCGCAGATCAGCAGCAACCAGACGCGCATCCAGCAGATCAACAGCAGCCTCAAGTCCGGCAAGGATGCTGGCAAGACCCTCTCCGCCGACCAACGCAATCAGCTCGCCGCCGAGCTCGCCTCGCTCAACGCGCAAACCCTGCTGCGCCGCCAGGAACTGGCCGGCAACGGCCTGCTGCAGGACCTGGGCAGCGCCCAGCATGACCTGCTGGTCGAGCGCACCGCGCGCCTGGAGCAGGAAATCCAGCAACTGCAGACGCTGATCAACGACAAGCGTCTGGCGCAGTCGCAGCAGACGGTGACCCAGCAATCGCTGGAAGCGCAGAAGTCCGGCGGCAGTGTCCTGCTGGCCAACGAAAGCGCCGCCAACCTGAAGCTCTCCGACTACCTGCTGAAAAGTACCGACCGCCTCAACGAGCTGACCCAGCAGAACCTCAAGACCAAGCAGCAGCTCGACAGCCTGACCCAGGCCGATCAGGTGCTCGATGAGCAGATCGAAGTGCTCAAGGGCAGCCTGTTGCTGTCGAAGATTCTCTACCGGCAAAAGCAGACCCTGCCGCACTTGAAGCTCGACCGTGACCTGGCCGACCAGATCGCCGATATCCGCCTGTACCAGTTCGAGGTCAGCCAGCAGCGCGAGCAGATGAGCAACCCGGTCAGCTACGTCGACGGGGTGCTCGCCAACCAGCCACCGCAGGACGTCACGCCCGAACTGCGCAAGGCCCTGTTGGACGTGGCCATCACCCGCAGCGATCTGCTCGAACGGCTCAACCGCGAGCTGTCGGCACTGCTCAACGAATCGATCACCCTGCAGTTGAACCAGAAGCAGTTGCTCAGCACCGCTCAAGGCTTGCGCACCACCCTGGAAGAGCAGATGTTCTGGATTCCCAGCAACAAGCCGCTGGACTGGGAATGGCTGAGCAGTGTGCCTGGGCGCCTGGTCGACCAAGTAGCCAACCTACCGTGGGGTTCAGGCGTCACGGAACTGCTGCAGGGTCTCAGCCTACGACCGTTGCTGTTCGTGCCGCTGTTGCTGCTGATCGGCGCCCTGCAATGGCGCCGGCGCTATCTGTATCAGCGCCTGAGCAAGGTGCACATGGACATCGGTCACTTCAAGCGCGATAGCCAGTGGCACACGCCGCAGGCGCTGCTGATCAACGTGCTGCTGGCGATGCCGCTGAGCCTGGCCCTGGCGCTGTGCGCGTACATCCTCCAGGTCGATGCACGCGGGCAGAATGCCAACCTGAGCGCCGCCCTGTGGCAGTTGGCCCAGGCCTGGCTGGTGTTCTATACCGCCTACCGCATTCTCGCCCCGGGCGGCGTCGCCGAGGTGCATTTCCGCTGGCACAAGCCGCAGGTGCAGTTCCTCCGTGGCTGGGTCCGCCGCCTGGGCACCGTGGTGCTGGCGCTGGTTGGTGTGGTCGCCGTGGCCGAGCATCAGCCGTCAGCGCTGGCCAACGACGTGCTCGGCATCGGCGTGGTGCTGACCTGCTACGCGCTGATGGCCTGGTTGCTCAGTCGTCTGCTGTTGAGCAGCCCGGCACACCGCGACACCTCGCTGTTTCGCAAGATCGTCGGGGTAGCGTTCACCGCGTTGCCGATCGCGCTGTTTGTCGCGGTGTGTTTCGGCTACTACTACACCGCGCTGAAACTCACCGACCGGCTGATCTACACCCTGTACCTGCTGCTGTTCTGGCTGGTGATCGAAGCCGCCTTCGTCCGCGGCCTGTCAGTTGCGGCGCGGCGCCTGGCCTATCAACGGGCCTTGAGTAAACGCCAGGCCAGCAAGGAAGGCCTGGACGGTGAAGTGATCGTCGAAGAGCCGACCCTGGATATCGAACAGGTCAACCAGCAATCGCTGCGTTTGATCCGTCTGGCCCTGCTCGGCGGCTTCATCGGCGGCCTGTATTGGGTCTGGGCGGACCTGCTCTCGGTGTTCGCCTACCTCAACAACTTCACCCTGTACGAGTACACCAGCGGTACCGGCGCCGCCGCCAGCATGGTGCCGATCAGCCTCGGCGACCTGCTCGGCGCACTGGTGATAATCGGCATCACCTTCGCTCTGGCCGGCAACTTGCCCGGCCTGCTCGAGGTGTTGGTGCTGTCACGCCTGAACCTGGCCCAGGGCAGCGCCTACGCAACAACTACGCTGCTGTCCTATGTGATCGCCGGGGTCGGTTTTGTCAGCACCCTGTCGACCCTCGGGGTCAGCTGGGACAAGCTGCAGTGGCTGGTCGCGGCGCTCTCGGTAGGCCTGGGCTTCGGCATGCAGGAGATCTTTGCCAACTTCATTTCGGGGATCATGATCCTGTTCGAGCGCCCAGTGCGGATCGGCGACACCATCACCATCGGCAACCTGTCCGGCACGGTGAGCAAGATCCGCATCCGCGCCACCACGATCACCGACTTCGACCGCAAGGACATCATCGTCCCCAACAAGACCTTTATCACCGGCCAGTTGATCAACTGGTCGCTGACCGATACGGTCACCCGCGTCACGCTGAAGCTGGGGATCGACTACGGCTCGGACCTGGACCTGGTGCGCGAGCTGCTGCTCAAGGGCGCCCACGACAACCCGCGGGTCCTCAAAGACCCGGAGCCTCTGGTGTACTTCCTCAACTTCGGCGAGAGCTCGCTGGATCACGAGTTGCGCATGCACGTGCGCGACCTCGGCGACCGCAACCCGACCCTGGACGAGATCAACCGCTACATCAGCCGCGAGTTCAAGGCCCACGACATCAAGATCTCGGTGCGCCAGGTCGAAGTGTTCCTGATGGACACCCTGGGCCACAAGCAGAAGCTGATCGCCGTTGAAGGTGGCGACGGGACAAAACCCGAAGGCACTCAACCGGTCTGACTGGACTCAAACCGGCATGCACCGCACACTCACGGCGAGGGCCTGGCCCTCGCCCGCCATGCCAGGAGCCGGCCCGTGAAAGCCCTAGACCAACTGACCTTCGACAATCGCTTCGCCCGCCTCGGCGATGCCTTCTCCACTCAGGTACTGCCTGACCCGATCGCCGAGCCGCGGGTGGTAGTGGCCAGCGAGTCGGCGATGGCCCTGCTCGATCTCGACCCGGCGCAGGCAGCGCTGCCGCTGTTTGC
Source organism: Pseudomonas sp. 1121_17 (assembly GCF_052850745.1). NCBI lineage: Bacteria > Pseudomonadati > Pseudomonadota > Gammaproteobacteria > Pseudomonadales > Pseudomonadaceae > Pseudomonas > Pseudomonas sp. 1121_17. The sequence goes on along the minus strand of NZ_VXCX01000005.1, from coordinate 195,091 downwards.
CGAGCTGTTCAGCGGCCACCAGTCCTGGCAAGACGCCGACCCACGGGCGATGGTCTACTCCGGGCACCAGTTCGGCGGCTACACGCCGCGTCTGGGCGATGGCCGCGGATTGCTGCTGGGCGAAGTAGTCAACGATGCCGGCGAGCACTGGGACCTGCACCTCAAGGGTGCCGGGCAAACGCCTTATTCGCGTATGGGTGATGGCCGCGCCGTGCTGCGCTCGTCGATCCGCGAGTTCCTCGGTTCCGAAGCCCTGCACGCCTTGGGCATCCCCAGCAGCCGCGCGCTGTGCGTGATCGGCTCGAGCACGACGGTGTGGCGTGAGACCCAGGAGAGCGCGGCAATGATCCTGCGCCTGGCACAGAGCCATATCCGTTTTGGCCACTTCGAGTATTTCTATTACACCCGCCAGCCAGAACAGCAGCAGCTGCTGATCGACCATGTGCTGGAGCAGCATTACCCAGAATGCCGCAGCGCCGAGCAACCGTACCTGGCGATGTTCCAGACCATCGTCGAGCGCAACGCCGAGTTGATCGCGCGCTGGCAGGCCTATGGCTTCTGCCATGGGGTGATGAACACCGACAACATGTCGATCCTGGGCATCACCTTCGACTTCGGCCCGTTTGCCTTCCTCGACGACTTCGACGCCAACTTCATCTGCAACCACTCTGACGATCAGGGGCGTTACAGCTACAGCAATCAGGTGCCCATCGCCCACTGGAACCTCAGCGCACTGGCCCAGGCCTTGACTCCGTTTGTCGAGGTCGAGGCACTGAAGCAGGCCCTGGGCCTGTTCCTGCCGCTGTACCAGACCCACTACCTCGACCTGATGCGCCGCCGCCTGGGCCTGACTACCGCCGAGGACGACGACCTGCAACTGGTCGAAACCTTGCTGCAACGGATGCAGAGCGGCGGCGTCGACTACACGCTGTTCTTCCGCCGGCTTGGCGATCAGCCCGCGGCAGCGGCCCTACAGGTAGTACGCGACGATTTTGTCGATCTGGCCGGCTTCGATGCCTGGAGCGCGACCTATCTGGCCCGCTGTGAGCGCGAGCCAGCCAACGCCGAAGGTCGTCGCGAGCGCATGCATGCGGTCAACCCGCTGTATGTGTTGCGTAATTACCTGGCGCAGAAGGCCATCGAAGCGGCCAATGGCGGTGACTACACCGAAGTGCGCCGTTTGCATCAGGTGTTGAGCAGGCCGTTCGAAGAACAACCAGGGATGCAGGCCTATGCCGAGCGGCCGCCGGAGTGGGGTAAGCATCTGGAGATCAGCTGCTCTTCTTGAGTAACTTTTAAGGACGTCGGGGGGTGCTGCGCACCCCTTTCGCGACCGAATCGCATTCACAAGGAGGCAAAATGCCCGAGCCACTAGTAATCCCCTGCCCACACTGCAACGGCCTCAACCGCCTGCCGGCCGAGCGCCTGAACGACACGCCCAAATGCGGCCGCTGCAAACAGGCCGTGTTGCTGAGCCGGCCGTTCGATCTGAGCGAGGCAAACTACGCCAGCCAGATCAAAGGCGATCTGCCCTTGTTGTTGGACGTCTGGGCCGACTGGTGCGGGCCGTGCAAGTCGTTCGCGCCGATCTTCACCCAGGCAGCGGCGCAACTGAGCGGTCGCTGCCGTTTGGCCAAGCTCGATAGCGAAGCCAACCGCAACCTGGCCAGCCAACTGGGCATCCGCTCGATCCCAAGCTTGATCCTGTTCAAGAACGGTCGCGAAATCAGCCGTCAGGCTGGCGCATTTCCACTCCAGTCATTACTGGAGTGGCTGCGCAGCCAGGGCGTTTAGGCGTTTTCTTCGAGCAACGCGTGCAGCTCGACGAACTGCTGGGTCAGCTTGTGCCGCGGATCCAGGTGGATCAGCGGCAGGCTGGCATGGTGCGATTCGCGCATCTTCACCGAGCTGGTCAGGTACACCGGCAACACCGGCAGGCCCTCTTCGATCAGCTCATCGAGCATCTGCTGCGGCAGGCTGGCGCGTGACTGGAATTGATTGACCACGATGCCTTCGACCAGCAGGTCTTCGTTGTGGTCGTCCTTCAATTCTTCAATCTCGGCCAGCAGGCCGTACAGCGCCTGGCGCGAGAAACTGTCGCAGTCGAAGGGGATCAGCACTCGGTCAGCCGCGATCAGCGCTGATACCGCATAGAAATTCAGCGCCGGCGGGGTATCGATGTAGATCCGATCGTAATCCTCGTCGAGCTCTTCGAGCAATTTGCGCAGCTTGTTGATCTTGTGCTTGGCCTCGAGCTTGGGCTGCAGGTCGGCCAACTCAGCCGTGGCGGTAACCACGTGCAGATTGTCGAACGGGGTTTCGTAGATATCGACCTTGTTCTTCTTCGAGAACGGCCCGGTCGACAGGCTCTGCTTGAAGAAGTCGGCGATGCCCATGGGGATGTCGTCGCCGGTCAGCCCGGTCAGGTACTGGGTTGAATTGGCCTGGGAGTCCAGGTCGATCAGCAGGGTCCGGTAGCCTTCGTTGGCGCTGACCGCTGCCAGGTTGCAGGCAATGCTCGATTTGCCCACGCCACCTTTCTGATTGAATACCACGCGCCGCATGAGAGACCTCCGTGTATCAACGAATGTCCGAGTATGTGTCGAGGCCTGTGCATTGGCCAGCGCCACTTCGCTTAAGCCGCTTCAACGGCAGCCGACATGCCGGCTGCACCGCTTGTCGGAATTTGCCTGCACCACATGTCGGCGTTGTGCAAAACGTAAATGAACTTGTCTGATGGCGATTATGTAACCAGCAATTGCTACACATCGCTGGCGCCGTGATAATGCGCGCCACTCGGCGAATATGCCAACCCTGTCAGGTCGTTGTTACGAGTCATTCCTCGGCAAGGCAGTCCTTCAGGGCGGAATAAAAAGCACCGTGATCACCTTCGATATCAGCCAATGGCGTGCCTGGGCTCCAGGCCTGGTGACGCCTGCCGACTGGCAGGGATGGGCCCAGGGCAGCCGACACAGCTGCAGTGAAGCGGCGTCGCCAGACGTCTCGTTCCTGCCGGCCATGCAGCGCCGTCGCCTGAGCAATCTGGCGCGCATGGCCTTTGCTGTCGGCTGGCCGCTGGCTGAAGGGTACGAGGCACTGCCGCTGGTATTTGCCTCGCGTCATGGCGAAACCCCGCGCACCTTTGCCATTCTCAGTGACCTGGCTGATCAGCAACCGTTGTCGCCGACCCAGTTCAGCCTGTCGGTGCACAACGCGGTAATCGGGCTGTGGTCGATCCTGCGCGGCGAAACCAGCGAGATGACCGCCATTGCCGCTGCCGGCGATGGCCTCGAGCAGGGCTTGCTCGAAGCGGCGGCGCTGTTGGCGGAAGGCGCGCCAGCAGTGCTACTGATCATCTGTGAAGAACTGCCGCCGGCGGTATACGACGCCTGGGTCGACGATGTGCCTTTCGCCTACGCCCTTGGCCTGTTGGTCACCCCGGGTCAGCAGTGGCAACTGAGCCCTGGCCCGGCAGCCACGCAGTCGTTGCCGCCCGCCCTGCCACATGCACTGAACTGGCTGCAGGCCACGCTGAGCGGCGTAAATTGCTTCACTCATACCTGGAAGCGGCGGTCATGGACCTGGCAACGGCAGCCGTGAGCAAGCCCCGCGATCACTACTACTGGCGCCTGCTGGCGACAGCTGCGTGCTTTTGCCTGTTTGGTCTCGGCGGCCTGTGCCTGCGCGTGCTGGTGTTTCCGTTGCTCAGCTGCCTGCCAGGCGGAGTGGTGCGTCATCGCCAACGCGCGCGCTACACCATCAGCTGGCTGTTCTGGCAGTTCGTACGGGTGATGCGGTTCAGTGGCGTGCTCACCTACCAGATCGACGGTGCCGAGCGCCTCGGCCGCCCCGGGCAGATGATCATCGCTAACCACCCCTCACTGATCGATGTGGTGTTTCTCATCGGCCTGGTGCGTCAGGGCAATTGCGTGATCAAGCAGAGCCTGTTCGACAACCCCTTCACCCGCGGTCCGGTCAGTGAAGCGCAGTACCTGGGCAATGATGGCAGCATGGACATGCTCGACAACGCCGTGCAATGCCTGCGCGACGGCCAGCAACTGGTGATATTCCCGGAGGGCACACGCACCCCGCCTGGCCAAGCGCCGGCCTTTCATCGCGGCGCCGCCGCGATTGCCCTGCGCGGTGCGAAGATCATCACCCCCGTAACCATCAAGGTCAGCCCGACCACCCTGACCAAGAACGAACCCTGGTACCGCATCCCTCAGCGCCGCGTGCACTTGAGCCTGAGTGTCGGCACCGATATCGACCCACAAACGTTCGCCGCCCTCGGACCTGCGCCTAAGGCATCGCGCGCACTCAACGATTATCTGCATCAGTACTACATCAAGGAGCTCGCCATCGATGAGCGATCCACAGCAAGACCTCAACCGTGACCTCAAGCAATTGATCATCGACGCCCTCGGCCTGGAAGACATAGGCGTGGACGACATCGACGACCAGCAACCGCTGTTTGGCGACGGCCTGGGCCTGGACTCGGTGGACGCCCTCGAGCTCGGTCTGGCGATACAGAAGCGCTATGGCATCAAGATCGACGCCGACGCCAAGGACACCCGCAACCATTTCAGCAGCGTCGCCGCCCTGGCGGCGTTCGTCACTGCCCGCAACGCCGCCTGAGAATTCACATGCAAACCCGCGAAGACATCTTCAATATTTTGCGCGATGCGCTGGTCGAGCTGTTCGAGCTGGAGCCAGAGCGCGTAACCCTGGACGCCAACCTGTATCAGGACCTGGAAATCGACAGCATCGATGCGATCGACCTGATCGACCACATCAAGCGCCAGACCGGCAAGAAAATCGCCGCCGAAGAGTTCAAGGCCGTGCGCACCGTCAATGATGTGGTCGAAGCGGTGTTCCGCCTGGTCAACCCGGCCGCATGAAACGCCTGATCGGCCTCGGTCTGGTCGTGGCTGGGGTGCTGTACCCGTTTGCCGTGCATTTCGGCCTGGCGCACTTTGCCCCGAGGCAGTTCGCCCTGCTGCTGGGTGGCCTGTGGCTGGCCCGCGTCTTGAGCGCGCCGCGCCGCCCGGCCAGCCTGTGCATGGCCGCGCTGGCGTTGGCCTTCTGCGCCCTGCTCGGGCTGAGCGACAGTGCCCAACTGCTGCGCTGGTACCCGGTGCTGATCAGCACCTTCATGCTCGGCCTGTTCGGCTCCAGCTTGCTCCACGGCATGCCCATAGCCGAGCGCCTGGCACGCCTGCAAGAGCCTGACTTGCCAGCCCGCGCGGTGCAGTACACCCGCCGGGTGACGCAGGTGTGGTGCCTGTTCTTTCTGCTTAACGGGCTGATCGCAGCGGGCCTGACCCTGTGGGCGCCACTGAGCTGGTGGACCCTGTACAACGGCCTGATCGCCTATATCGCGATGGGCCTGCTGTTCGCTGGCGAATGGCTGACAAGACAACGTGTGCGAGGACGCCCATGAACTGGATCAATCTTCACCACCTGCTGCGCCCGCTGGATGCGCCGCGCCAGGTGACCCAGGCGCCAGCACTGGACCACGCCGAGCTGTGCATCCAGGCCTTGCGCCTCGCCGGTGGCCTGCAGCAGCGCGGCGTGCAGCGCCTGGCGGTGCACCTGGAAGACGCCGCCGAGCTGGCGATCGCCCTGCTCGGCGCCTGGCGCGCTGGCGTCACCGTGTTGCTGCCAGCCGACCTGCAAGCCGCCACGCGGGCCCGCTGGAGCGAGCAGGTCGACCTGTGGCTCAGCGACCAGGCCGGCGATCATTCATTGCTCAGCCTGCTCGCTGAGCCACTGCCGGCAGCCGACCTCGACCCGCACACCTGCTCGATCAGCCTGTGCACCTCCGGCTCCAGCGGCGAGCCCAAGCGCATCGACAAGCAGCTGAGCCAACTGGCCAACGAAGTCAGCGCGCTGCAGGCACTGTGGGGCGCCAGCCTGGGCGATGCCTGGATCATTGGCAGCGTCGCCACCCAGCACATCTATGGCCTGCTGTTCCGCGTGCTCTGGCCACTGTGCGCGGGGCGCGGCTTCGAGCGCCGCCAACTGCCGTTCCCCGAAGACCTGCAACGGGCCAGCCGCGAGCATGCAGACTTCGCCTGGGTGGCCAGCCCAGCCCTGCTCAAACGCATGGGTGACAACCTCGACTGGCCAGCGCTGAGCCACGTGCGCCGGGTATTCACCTCCGGCGGCGCCCTGCCCGCCGAAGCAGGCCAGCGCCTGCAACAGTTGCTCGGCCAATGGCCGACCGAGATCTTCGGCAGCTCTGAAACGGGCGGTATCGCCTGGCGTCAGGGCGACACCCTGTGGCAGCCCTTTGCCGAGGTGCAACTGAGCCAGGACGCGCACGGCGCCCTGCGCATTGCCTCACCCTACCTGCCCGTCGGGCATGTCGAACAAACGGCCGATGCGGTCGAGTTCAGCACCGACGGCCGCCTGCGCCTGCTCGGCCGGCTCGACCGGATCGTCAAGCTGGAAGAAAAACGCGTGTCGCTGCCCCTGCTCGAACAAGCGCTGTGCAGCCATGCCTGGGTCAGCGAAGCGCGGCTGGGCATGCTCGAACAGGGCCGCGCCTACCTCGGCGCCTTGCTGGTGTTGTCGGCCAGCGGCCGGCACGCCCTGCGCAATCAGGGCCGACGCGCGTTGATCGAAGGCCTGCGACGGCACTTGGCCGATCACTGCGAAGCGGTCGCCCTGCCGCGGCGCTGGCGACTGCTGCGCCAGCTGCCGTTGACCAGCCAGGGCAAGCTGCCCGAGGCCCAGGTGCAGGCGCTGCTGCAAGCCCCACGCAGCATGCAGCCAGAGCTGCTCGAACAGCGCCAGGAGCAGGACCAGCACCTGCTCACACTGCACGTGCCGCTGGACCTGGCCTGCTTCAGCGGGCACTTCCCGAAAACGCCGGTGCTGCCCGGTGTGGTGCAGGTCGACTGGGCGATTGCCCTGGCCAGCGAACTCCTGCCGGGCGAGCGCCGCTTTGCCGGCATGGAAGTGCTCAAATTCCAGCAACTGGTGCGCCCCGGTGACGAAGTGCTGCTGAGCCTGCGCTGGGACAGCGAGCGTGGCAAACTTTACTTCGCCTACACCTGCGCCGGGCAGGCCTGCTCCAGCGGCCGCATTCTGATGGAGACGGTCGATGCATAAGCCTTGCGCAGTGATCCCGGTATACAACCACGAGCACGCGCTGCCGGCAGTAGTCAGCGACCTGCAGCGCGCCAGGCTGCCCTGCGTGCTGGTTGACGACGCCAGCAGCCCCGCCTGCGCCTCAGTGCTGGCACAGCTGGCCACTCAAACGGACATCTATCTGGTCAGCCTGAGCGTCAACCAGGGCAAGGGCGGCGCGGTGATGGCCGGCCTGCGCGAAGCGGCGCGGCTGGGTTTCACTCATGCGCTGCAAGTAGACGCCGACGGCCAGCATGACCTGGGCGACATCGGCCGTTTTCTTGAGCTTTCGCAGAATGATCCACAGGCGCTGGTATGTGGTTATCCGCAATACGACGCCAGCGTGCCCAAGGGCCGTCTGTATGCGCGCTACCTGACCCATGTATGGGTGTGGATCAACAGCCTGTCGCTGCAGATTCCCGATTCCATGTGCGGTTTTCGCGTCTACCCGCTGCCTGCCACGCTGGCCCTGATCAACAGCGTCAAGCTTGGCCGGCGAATGGATTTCGACCCGGAGATCCTGGTGCGCCTGGCCTGGCGCAACCAGCCGATGCGCTGGCTGCCAACCCGCGTGCACTACCCACAGGACGGCCTGTCGCACTTTCGCCTGGTGCACGACAACGCGCTGATCTCGAAAATGCACGCCAAGCTGTTCTTCGGCATGCTGCTGCGCGCACCGCTGATCGTCTGGCGCAGGTGGCGCGCATGACTACTCCTTCGCGGCACTGGGCACAGCATCAGGAGCGCGGCAGTTTCTGGCTGATGAAGCTGACCGCAACGCTGGTACGGCTGCTTGGCCGGCGCGTACTGAGCCCGCTGATCCACGTCATCGTCGGCTACTTCTTCCTGTTCGGCCGCCGCGCCCGGCGCAGTGCCTGGCAATACCAGCAACGGCTCAGCGCATGGAACGGCGGACAGACACCGGCGCCGCGCCAGTGGCAGGTGTTCCGCCAGTTCATGGCGTTCGCCGACGCCCTGCTGGACAAGCTCGATGTATGGAACGGCCGCCTGCGCCTGGAAGACATCGAAATCGACGACCCAGCGCACCTGCGCACGCAATTGCGCGGCGAGCGCGGGCAGATGCTGGTGGGCGCCCACCTGGGCAACCTTGAAGTGTGCCGGGCGCTGGCCGAACTGGGCGAGCAGGTGACCATGAACGTGCTTGTGCACACCCGCCACGCCGAGCGCTTCAACCGCCTGCTGGGCGAGGCCGGCGCGACCAATCTGCGCCTGATTCAGGTCAGCGAATTGGACCCGGTAGTGATGCTGCAGTTGTCCGAACGGCTCGAGCGCGGCGAATGGCTGGCGATTGCCGGTGATCGGGTACCGCTGCATGGCGCGCGCACCGTCGAGGTGGATTTCCTCGGCCACCGCGCCGCATTCCCGCAGGGGCCGTGGCTGCTGGCAGGGATCCTTGGCTGCCCGCTCAACCTGCTGTTCTGCCTCAAGCTGCAAGGCCGCTACCGAGTCACTCTCGAACCCTTCGCCGAGCGCGTGCAATGGCGCCGCGGCCAGCGCGACCAAGTGATTGCCGAATGGACCACGCGCTATGCGCAACGCCTGGCGCACTACTGCAGCCAAGCGCCGCTGCAGTGGTTCAACTTCTACCCTTTCTGGAAGACCGACGACGATGCATCCGCATGAGCCTGTAACTTTCGGTGAGTCGCACCTGGCCATCGAAGCTGTTGTAGCCCTGGCCGAACGCCGGGCCAGCGCCCACTTGCAGGACGACGCCGCCTACCGCGAACGCATCGCTCGTGGCGCGCGCTTTCTCGACACCCTGCTGAGCAAGGAAGGGGTGATCTACGGCGTCACTACCGGTTACGGCGATTCCTGCGTGGTGGCCGTGCCGCTGGAGCATGTCGAGGCGCTGCCGCAGCACCTGTACACCTTCCATGGCTGCGGCCTGGGCCGCCTGCTCGAAGCACCGGCGGTGCGCGCCGTGCTGGCGGCCCGCCTGCGCTCGCTGAGCCACGGCGTGTCGGGGGTGCGCCTGGAGTTGCTGGAGCGCCTGCGCGCATTTCTCGAACACGACATCCTGCCGCTGATCCCGGAAGAAGGTTCGGTCGGCGCCAGCGGCGACCTGACGCCGCTGTCGTACGTCGCCGCGACCCTGTCCGGCGAGCGCGAGGTCAGCTACCAGGGCCAGCGCCGCAGCAGTGCCGACGTGCACCGCGAGCTGGGCTGGCAGCCCTTGGTGCTGCGCCCCAAAGAGGCCCTGGCATTGATGAACGGCACTGCGGTGATGACCGGCCTGGCCTGCCTGGCCTTCTCCCGCGCCGACTACCTGCTGCAACTGGCCACGCGCATCACCGCCCTCAACGTGATCGCCCTGCAGGGCAACCCGGAGCACTTCGACGAGCGCCTGTTCGCCGCCAAGCCGCACCCCGGCCAGACGCAAGTCGCCGCCTGGTTGCGCCAGGACCTGGCCATCGACGCCCCGCTGCCACCGCTGCACCGCCTGCAGGACCGTTACTCGCTACGCTGCGCCCCACATGTGCTGGGCGTGCTGGCCGACAGCCTGGGCTGGCTGCGCGGTTTTATCGAAACCGAACTGAACAGCGCCAACGACAACCCGATCATCGACGGCGACGCCGAGCGCGTACTGCATGGCGGGCACTTCTATGGCGGCCATATCGCCTTTGCCATGGACAGCCTGAAAACCTTGGTGGCGAACGTTGCCGACCTGCTCGACCGCCAGCTCGCCTTGCTGGTCGACACCCGTTACAACCACGGCCTGCCAAGCAACCTGTCGGGCGCCCCGGCCGAGCGGGCGATGATCAACCATGGCTTCAAGGCCGTGCAGATCGGCGCCAGCGCCTGGACCGCCGAAGCGCTCAAGCTGACCATGCCGGCCAGCGTGTTCTCGCGTTCCACCGAATGCCACAACCAGGACAAGGTGAGCATGGGCACCATCGCTGCGCGCGATGCCCTGCGCGTGCTGGAGCTGACCGAGCAGGTTGCCGCTGCGACCCTGCTGGCGGCGAATCAGGGCGTGTGGCTGCGTGCCCGCCAGGCAGAGAGCCATGCACTGCCGCCAGCACTGGCGCAGATGCACGAAGCCCTGCTCGACGAGTTCGTCCCGGTGATCGAAGACCGCGCGCTGGAAGCCGACCTGCGCCACTGCCTGCTGCGCATCGGCCAACGCCACTGGAGGCTGCATGCGTAGTGCGGGAGTGATCCACGTCGACACTGAAGTGCTGGTGCCGTTTTTCGACGTCGACAGCATGCATGTGGTCTGGCACGGCCATTACGTCAAATACCTGGAAGTGGCCCGCTGCGCGCTGCTCGACCAGCTCGGCCACAACTACGTGCAGATGCAGGCGAGCGGTTTTGCCTGGCCGGTGATCGACCTGCAGCTGCGTTATATCCGCGGCGCCACCTTTGGCCAGCGCGTGACCGTGCGCGCGAGCCTGGTCGAGTGGGAAAACCGCTTGAAGATTCATTACCTGATCAGCGACGCCGAAACCGGCGAGCGGATGACCCGCGCGAGCACGGTGCAGGTCGCGGTGCACATCGACAGCGGCGAAATGCAGCTGGCCTCGCCGCAGGTCATGCTCGACGCCGTGCAGAGGGTTTTGCCATGAAGCGCCTGTGCACACTGTTCACCCTTGCCCTGAGCCTGCTCAGCCCGCTGGTGCAAGCATTCAGCCTTGATGACCTGCAGCGCCAGCTCAACGCGCCGGCGGTGGTCAAAGGCCCGTTCATTCAGGAAAAGCACCTGCGCGCCCTGCCCCAGCCGTTGCTGAGCAAGGGCCAGTTCGTGCTGGCCCGCGAGCATGGTTTGTTGTGGCTGTTGCAGACGCCGCTGCGCCAGGACTACCGGATCGACGCCAACGGCATTGCCCGGCGTGATCCGAGCGGCTGGCAGCGCCTGCCCAGCGCCAGTGCCAGCGCCGAGCAGAACCGGCTGTTCTTTGCCGTGCTGCAAGGCGACAGTGCCGGTCTCATGCGCGACTTCGAACTGAGCCTGAGCGGTGATGCCACGCACTGGCAGCTGCAACTGACCCCGCGTTCGCTGCTGCTCAAACAGATCTTCACCCGCATCGACATCAGCGGCGGGCAGTTCGTCGAACAGATTCAGCTCAGTGAAACCCAGGGCGACAGCACGCTGCTGCGCATGACCGACAGCCATGGCGCTGCCGCCCTCAGCGACACGGAGCGCAGCGATTTTGTCGATTGAACGCTGGTTGCCGCGCGGCTTTCTCGCCCTGCTGCTGGTGATGCTGGCCATCGCCGGCTGGCAATGGCAGCGCGGCGCGCCGTTGTCGGCCGACCTGATGGCGCTGGTGCCGGGCGCCACCGAAGACGCCCTGGTCAAGCGCGCCGAACTGCGCGTGCAAGAGCCACTGAACCGCGAGGTACTGATGCTGGTTGGCCACGCCGAACGCCCCCAAGCGCTAGCCCTGGCCGAGCAACTGGCCGGCCAATGGCAGGCCAGCGGACTGTTCGAGCACGTGCAGTGGAGCCTGCAGACAGACCTCGGCGCGGTCCGCGAGCAATTGCTCGCCGGCCGCGTGGCGATGCTCTCGGCAGCTGACCGCACGCAGCTGCGCGAACGGCCTGCGGCATTCATCGAGCAGCGCATGCAGAGCCTGTTCGACCCGTTTGCCGGGTTCAGCATGGTGCCTGCCCAGGACGACTGGCTGGGCTTGACCGGGCGTATTCAGAACAGCCAGCCGAAACCTGTCAATATCGAACTGGACACGGCCAGTGGCGCCTTGATCGCGCAGGCCGATGGCCGCCAGTGGGTGCTGCTGCGGGCGCGCACCCTGGGCACTGCCTTCGACATGAAGCTACCGCTGCTGGTGGCCGAGCTGCTGGCTGACGCCCGCCGCCAGGCCGAGCCGCAAGGCGCCCAGTTGCTGGCCGCCAGTGGCCTGCTGTACGCGGCCGCCGGCCAGCAACAGGCCAGCCGCGAAATCACCTGGGTCGGCGGTGGCGCGACGCTGAGCATTCTGTTGTTGCTGCCGCTGGCATTTCGTCGCTGGCGGGCCCTGCTGGCGTTCGTGCCGGTGCTGACCGGCATGCTGTTCGGCTCGGTGGTGTGCGTGGCGCTGTTCGGCCACATGCACGTGATGACTCTGGTACTCGGTTCGAGCCTGATCGGCGTAGCGGTGGATTACCCGCTGCATTACTTGTCGAAGAGCTGGAGCCTCAAGCCATGGCGCAGTTGGCCGGCGGTACGCCTGACCCTGCCGGGGCTGAGCCTGAGCCTGGCGACCAGCTGCATCGGTTATCTGGCGCTGGCGTTCACGCCGTTTCCGGCCCTGACCCAGATTGCCGCGTTCTCGGCCGCCGGCTTGATCGGCGCCTACCTGTGCGCGGTGTGCCTGCTGCCGGCATTGCTGGGCCAGGTCGAGCTGAAGCCGGCGCAGTGGCCGCTACGCATCGCGCAAGCCCTCACCGACTGGCGCGAGCGGCTGTTGCGCAGAGTGCCCAGCGCAGTGCTGCTGGTGCTGGTGCTGCTGTTTTGCGCCGCTGGGCTGTGGCAGCTGGACACGCGTAACGACATCCGCCAATGGGTGGCGAGCCCGCCGCAACTGCAAGAGCAAGCCCAGGCAGTCGCACGCATCACCGGCTACCAGCCAACCAGTCAGTTCTACCTGGTGCGCGGGGCCGACCCAGAGCAACTGTTCCAGCGCCTGCAGGCGCTGTCGGCCAAGCTCGACGAGCTGCGTGACCTAGGCAAGCTCAAGGGTTATCTGAGCCTCTCGCAGATCGTCGCCAGCCCTGAGCAGCAGGCGCAAACCCGGCAGGCGTTGGCCCACCTGAGCGACTACTGGCAGCCGCTGGTTGAACTCGGTGTGCCGCAAGCCGGCCTGCAAACGCAGCTACAACAGCTGCAAACGTTGCCGCCCCTGAGCGTCGAAGAGGCCCTCGCCGGTCCGCTTGCTGAAGCCTGGCGACCGCTCTGGCTTGGCCAGGACGCCACCGGCGTCGCCGCCATCGTCAGTTTGCAAGGCCTGAGCGATGCCAGCCTGCTGCGCTTGCAGACCGACGGCCTGGATGGCGTGCAACTGGTCGACCGGCTCGGCGAACTCAATCAACTGTTCGCCGCCACCCAGATCAGCGCCGCCGAGCTCAAGCTGCTGTCCTGCGCACTGATCCTGGTGCTGCTGGCAGCCCCGTTCGGCCTGCGCGGTTCGCTGCGCATTGTCGCCCTGCCGCTGCTGGCAGCGTTATGCAGCCTGGCCAGCCTCGGTTGGCTGGGGCAGCCGCTGACACTGTTCAGCCTGTTTGGCCTGCTGCTGGTCACGGCCATCAGCGTCGACTACGCCATCCTCATGCACGAGCGTATCGGCGGGGCTGCGGTGAGCTTGCTCGGCACCTTGCTGGCGGCTCTGACCACCTGGCTGTCGTTCGGCCTGCTGGCGCTGTCGCAGACGCCTGCGGTGAGTAACTTCGGCATGGCCGTCAGCCTCGGGTTGATCTTCAGTTTCCTGCTGGCGCCGTGGGCAGCGGCACGCGAGACGCCGGCGGTGCAGCCATGAGCATCGTCCTGTTCTGGCTCATGGCCCTGGCCCTGTTTGCCGTGGCCAGCGCATTCGGCAAACGCCTGGGGCTAATCCCTATCGTCAGCCAGCTGCTGTTGGCCGCGCTGATGCTGCCGCTGCTGATGCTGTTGTGGGTACAACCGCACTGGCAGCTTGACGGGGCCCAGCTGATTGCCCCGAGCTGGCTGAAGACCCTCTACGGCTGCAGCTTTGCCTTGTTGCTGGGGCACATTCTCGCTGACGTCGCGCACCTGCGCCTCGACCCGCAAGCATTGAAGATCGCCCTGCCCAGCTTCGCCGTGCCGTTTGCCTGCGGCCTGGCCTGCGCGCTGTGGCTGCTTGAACTGAGCGGGGTCAGCGCCCTGGCCATGGGCCTGGTGTTCGCCATCACCGCAATCCCAGTGCTGTACCTGTACCTGCGCGCCATCGACTACCCGCCAGCCGCTAGCCAGCGCCTGCTGCAGGCCGCGATCGTCATCGACCTGGCCTGCTGGCTGCTGCTCGGCATGGGCCAGGGCAGCCTGCAACCAAGCAGCCTGGCCCTGCCGGCGCTGGCGGCACTGACGCCGTTGGTGCTGCGAGGGCTGGGCCTGCGCGCGCCACGTCTGTACGGCCTGGTGTTTCTGCTACTGCTGTTTGCCGCCGAGCACTACCGGCTCAACGCGCTGATCTTCGGCGTTGGCTACCTGGCCTGCTTGCGCGTGCTTGGCCTGCAGCTACGCCTGCCGCTGCCAGAGGCCAGCAACCGCCGCCTGCAACAAGGCCTGGCCGTGCCCCTGATCCTCACCTACGGCGTGGTCCAGATCGACCTGCAGCATGCCTTCGCAGGCTTCGACGCCAGCCAGCTGCTGGCGCTGCTGGTGCTGCCGATCCTGAGCAAGCTGCTCGGCAACTGGCTCGGTTTGAGCTGGGCGGCCGCCTCGTTCGCCGGCGCCAGCAAGTGGCGCGAGAGCCTGCTGCTGAACATCCGCGGCCTCAGCGAAATCGTTTTTCTCAATCTGTTGCTGACCCAGCAACTGATCAGCCCGGCGTTGTACTTCGCGCTGATGCTGATGAGCCTGATCGCCACCCTCATGCCTGCCTTCGCCGGCCTGCATCGCATCCCGCAGACTTCCCTCACGCCGCCAAGGAGGCCACATGCCGAACTGTGAACTGCAACACCACCAGGTCGTGGTCATTGGCGCTGGCCCCTCGGGCGCCATCGCTGCCGCGTTGCTCAAGCGCCGCGGTCACGACGTGCTGATCATCGAGCGTCAGCGCTTCCCGCGCTTCTCCATTGGCGAAAGCCTGTTGTCGCACTGTATCGACTTCGTCGAAGAAGCCGGCATGCTCGAAGCGCTCGAAGCGGCGGGTTTCCAGTACAAGGACGGCGCCGCCTTTGCCTGGGGTGATGAGTACAGTGCGTTTGATTTCGGCGAAACCTTCAGCCAGGGCCGGCGGAGTACCTTCCAGGTCCAACGGGCGCGGTTCGACAAGCTGCTGGCCGACCAGGCCGAGGCCCAGGGCGTGGAAATCCGCTACGAGCACGAGATCATCAGCGCCGACATGAGCGCTGCGCAGCCACGCCTGCGCGCACGCCGGCCAGACGCCAGCGAATACGAAGTGCAGGCAGACTTCGTCCTCGATGCCAGCGGCTATGGCCGCGTATTGCCGCGCCTGCTCGACCTGGAAGCACCGTCGAATTTCCCGGTGCGCCAGGCGGTATTCACCCACATCGAAGACCGCATCGATCTGCCCCACTTCGACCGCAACAAGATCCTTATCACCACCCACCCGGAGCACCGCGACATCTGGTTCTGGACCATCCCGTTCAGCGACGGTCGCGCTTCACTGGGTGTCGTCGCGGCCGCCGAGCGCTTTGCTGCAGCGCCGACCGATCTGGACGCCTGCCTGCAGCACTTCGTGGCGCAGACGCCAAGCCTGGCCAAGGTCTTGGCCAACGCCGTGTGGGACACCCCGGCGCGGACCATCGGCGGCTACTCGGCCAACGTCAAAACCCTGCATGGCAACGGCTTTGCCCTGCTCGGCAACGCCGCAGAGTTTCTCGACCCGGTATTTTCGTCCGGAGTCACCATCGCCATGCGCTCGGCCAGCATGGCTGCCGCCCTGCTCGACCGCCAGCTGCGCGGCGAAGCGGTTGACTGGCAGCTGGAGTTTGCCGCGCCGCTCAAACGTGGGGTGGATACCTTCCGCGCCTATGTCGAGGGTTGGTATGACGGCAGCTTCCAGGACGTGATCTATCACCCCGGCAGCTCGCCGCAGATTCGCGCCATGATCAGCTCGATTCTGGCTGGCTACGCCTGGGATGAGCGCAACCCGTTCGTGGCTGAACCACGGCGTCGGCTGGCCACGCTGGCGGCGCTTTGCGCGAGGGGCCAGGCATGAGCCAGCCTCCGTTCCTCAGCGCCAGCTATGTCGAAGAAACTCGCTTTGGTTTCTGGTTCCTGCGCAGCCACACCTGGCAGCATCATGTACTACGGGTGGCGATCGACGACCTGCGCCAGTTGTTCGACAGCCCGCTGCCAGCGGCGCCGGTGCTGCTCGATGCCGGCTGCGGCCAGGGCAAATCGTTCAAGCATCTGCAGCGAGTATTTGCGCCCGGCCGATTGATCGGTATCGATGCCGACCCGCACAGCCTGCAACTAAGCGGCGCCGAAGCTGCGCGCCAGGGCCTTACGGTCGAGCTGCTGGGCAGCGACTGCGCCCAGCTGCAACTGGCAGACGCCAGCGTCGATATCGTCTTCTGCCATCAGACCTTCCACCATCTGGTGGAACAGGAGCAGGCCCTCGCCGAGTTCTGGCGGGTGCTCAAGCCCGGTGGTTATCTGCTGTTCGCCGAATCCACCGAAGCCTATATCGACACCTGGGTGATCCGCTGGCTGTTCCGCCACCCAATGCATGTACAGAAGAGTGCCGAGGGTTATCTGCAGATGCTGCGCGAACAGGGCTTTGCCTTCACGGCGCGCAATGTCTCCTACCCGTACCTGTGGTGGAGCCGCGCCAAGGACTTCGGCCTGCTCGAACGGCTGCGCCTGCGCAAGCCGCCCGCGCCAGGCCAGCGCGAAGAAACCCTGGTCAATGTGGTCGCCCGCAAGCCGCTGGTGCAGCCATGAGGGCGCTGCTGCTGGCGACGCTGTGCCTGGTGCTGGCCGCCTGCAGCAGCCGCGCGCCGCTGCCCGCGCAGATGCCGCAGTTGCAGTTGCCCCAGCAGTTGCACGTGCAGCGCGAGCAGGCCGGCGAGCGCCAGGACTGGATGCTCGTGGTGCAGGCCGAGAACGGCCAACTGCGCTGGTCGCTACTCGATCTGCTGGGTATTCCCCAGGCACGCCAGTTGTTCGATGGTCAACACTGGCAGGTCGACGGCCTGTTGCCACCCAATCCGCCGGCACGCGAGCTGTTTGCCGCGCTGCTGTTTGCTCTGACCCCCTCCGAGCAACTGGCGCAGCTCTACCCGGATGCCCGCGAACAAGGCCAGCAGCGCTGGTTGGGCGAGCGCTGGCAGGTCAGCTATCGGCAGCCGGGCGCTTTTGACTTGAAACTGGCCCACGGCCTGCGTTATCTAGTCGACCCCCTACCCAGCGAGCGCCTGCCATGACCGCCTACCTGAATGCCCTGGGCCTGACCTGCGCCCTCGGCCGTGGCCAGGCTGAGGTCGCCGCACGCCTGTTTGCCGGTGACTGTTCGGGCATGCAGGCCCAACCTGGGTGGATCCCGGAGCGCTGTCCGACCGTCGGCGCGGTGCAAGGTGAGCTGCCGGCGGTACCGCTGCCAACGCAGCACAGCCGCAACAATCAATTGCTGTACAGCGCCGCTATGCAGATCGAGCCGGCAATCCGCCAGGCCATCGCCCGGTTCGGCGCGCAGCGTATCGCGGTGGTGCTCGGCACCAGCACCTCGGGGATTGCCGAGGGCAGCGCAGCCATCGCCCAGCAGCGCCAGAGCGGGCAGTTTCCGCCGGACTATCGCTACGACCAACAAGCCCTCAGCGCGCCGGCAGAGTTCCTTGCCGACTGGCTGCAACTGAGCGGCCCGGCCTATGTGATTTCCACCGCCTGCACCTCCAGCGGGCGGGCCTTGCTCAGCGCCCGGCGCCTGCTCGACCTGGGCGTCTGCGATGCGGTGCTGTGCGGTGGCGTCGACAGCCTCTGTGACCTGACCCTGAACGGCTTCAACTCCCTTGAGGCGATCAGCCAGGCACGCTGCAATCCGTTCTCGCAAAACCGTGACGGGATCAATATCGGCGAAGCGGCTGCGCTGTTTTTGATGACCGCAGAGCGCAATACCGATGGCCCTTCACTGGCCCTGCTCGGCGCTGGCGCCAGCAGCGATGCCTACCATATTTCAGCGCCTGACCCGAGCGGCGCCGGCGCGCGGCAAACTATGGCCCTGGCCTTGAACAACGCCGGCCTCGAGCCCGAACAGATCGACTACCTGAACCTGCACGGCACCGCCACCGAGCACAACGACGCCATGGAAAGCCTGGCGGTGCACGGCCTGTTCGGCGCGCAGCTGGCCTGCTCGTCGACCAAACCGATGACCGGCCACACCCTAGGCGCCGCCGGCGCGCTGGAAGCCGCCTTGTGCTGGCTGAGCCTGAGTGAGCATAACCCGCACGGCCAGTTGCCACCGCATGTCTGGGACGGCCAGGCCGACCCGCGCCTGCCTGCCCTTAACCTGGTCGACGGCACGCAGCGGATGCATGCGGCGCGGCCACGCCGGATAATGAGCAACTCGTTCGCCTTCGGCGGCAACAACGTCAGCCTGATTGTTGGAGACACCCCATGATTGCCTTGCCTCTGGCCGAACTGCTGCCGCATGCCGGCGACATGATTCTGATCGATCAGGTCGACAGCTGCGACGACGAGCAGATCCACACCCGCAGCACAGTGCGCCCTGGCGGCCTGTTCAACCGCGCCGACGGCAGCCTGCCGGCCTGGCTCGGCCTGGAGCTGATGGCTCAGAGCGTTGCCGCCTATGCCGGTTGCCGCGCCCGTCGCGATGGCCTGCCGGTGGAGCTGGGGTTTCTCCTCGGCACGCGCAACTACCAATGTGATGTCGAACACTTCCCTGCCGGCGCCGAGCTGCACATCCACGCCCTACGCTCGCTGGAAGACGACAACGGCATGGGTGTGTTCGAGTGTCACCTGCGCGGTCCGGGGCTGCATGCCAGCGCCCGCCTGAATGTCTATCGCCCGCCGCAGGTCGCTGGTTACCTGACCGAAGCGGCCCCTGAGGAACCTTGCCATGACTGATACCATCCTGGTCACCGGGTCGAGCCGCGGCATCGGCCGAGCGATCGCCCTGCGCCTGGCGCGAGCAGGTTATGACCTGGTGCTGCATTGCCGCAGTGGCCGTGCCGAAGCCGATGGCGTTGCCGGCGAAATCCACGCCATGGGTCAACAGGCCCGGGTGCTGCAGTTCGACGTAGCCGACCGCGAAGCCTGCCGGGCCATCCTCGAACAGGATGTGGAGACCCACGGCGCTTACTATGGCGTGGTCTGCAACGCCGGCCTGACCCGCGATGGCGCCTTCCCGGCTCTGACCGACGCTGACTGGGACCAGGTCCTGCGGACCAACCTGGACGGGTTCTACAACGTTCTGCATCCGCTGAGCATGCCCATGATCCGCCGTCGCAAACCGGGCCGGATCGTCTGCATCACCTCGGTTTCGGGGTTGATCGGCAACCGCGGCCAGGTCAACTACAGTGCCTCCAAGGCCGGCGTGATCGGCGCGGCCAAGGCGCTGGCGATCGAGCTGGGCAAACGTCAGATCACCGTCAACTGCGTGGCCCCAGGGCTGATCGACACCGCCATGCTCGATGAGCACGTGCCGGTCGACGAGCTGATGAAGATGATTCCTGCCGGACGCATGGGCACGCCCGAGGAAGTCGCCGGCGTGGTCAATTTCCTGATGTCGGCGGAAGCCGCCTACATCACCCGCCAGGTGCTGGCGGTCAACGGAGGGTTGTGCTGATGCGTCGCGTAGTCGTCACCGGCATGGCCGGCATCACCTCCCTGGGCAGCGACTGGGCAACCATCGCCGGCCACTTCGCCAACCAGCGCAGCGGTATCCGGCGCATGGCTGAATGGGATCGCTTCAGCGAGTTGAACACGCGTCTTGCTGGCCCGATCGACGATTTCAAGGTGCCCGGCCACTGGACCCGCAAGCAGTTGCGCAGTATGGGCCGGGTATCGCGCCTGGCCGTGGCTGCGGCCGAGCAGGCACTGGCCGATGCCGGCCTGCTCGATGATCCAATCATCCGCGACGGCCGCATGGGCGTGGCCTGCGGCTCGTCGACCGGCAGCACCGACGAGATCAAGGCATTTGGCAACATGCTGCTCAACTCGGTAGCCGATGGTCTCAACGCCAACTCCTACGTGCGCATGATGCCGCACACCACTGCTGCCAATATCAGCATCTTTTTCGGCCTGACCGGGCGCCTGATCCCCACCTCCAGCGCCTGCACCAGCGGCAGTCAGGGCATCGGTTATGCCTATGAAGCGATCAAGTTCGGGCGCTTGCCGATGATGCTCGCCGGCGGCGCCGAAGAGCTCTGTCCGACCGAGGCGATGGTGTTCGATGCGTTGTACGCCACCAGCCTGAAAAACGACACCCCGCAGCTGAGCCCACGTCCTTACGACAATGGTCGCGACGGCCTGGTGATCGGCGAAGGCGGCGGCATGCTGGTGCTCGAAGAGCTCGAGCATGCTCTGGCCCGCGGTGCGCGCATCCACGCCGAGATCGTCGGCTTTGGTAGCAATGCCGATGGCCAGCACACCACCCGCCCCGAGCAGAGCACGATGCGCCGGGCCATGGAGCTGGCCCTGGAGGACGCTGCTCTGGCGCCAGAGGCCATCGGCTACGTCAACGGCCACGGTACCGCTACCGAACAGGGCGACATTGCCGAAACACTGGCCACCAGCAGCCTGTTTGGCCCGCACATGCCGATCAGTTCGCAGAAGAGTTTTCTCGGCCACACCCTCGGCGCCTGCGGCGCGCTGGAGTCGTGGTTCAGCATCGAGATGATGAACAGCGACCTGTATGCGCACACCCTCAACCTGGATGAAATCGACCCCCGCTGCGGCGAGCTGGACTACCTGCGCGGCGAGTTTCGCAGGATGAGCAACCAGCATGTGATGAACAACAACTTCGCTTTCGGCGGCGTCAATACTTCGTTGATATTCCGCCGCTGGCCCTGAACACACCCCGATCGAGGAACGATCCGATGCGCCTGAAGACCTGGACTGCCACCACCGCCCTGCTGCTCTGCGCCCTGCCCGGCATCAGCCAGGCACGCGATACCGCGCTGTACCTGCCCTTCGACAAAGTCGTCCAGCAAATGCTCGCCGAAAAGAAACTCGACGGTTCGGTGAAGTTCTACCTGGCCGGTGTACAGCCGCGCGGCAAGGTCAGCGTGATCCAGCCCGGCGCGGTCACCAACAAGAAGACCAACGCATTCAACAAGACCGACCAGGGTGCCTGTGAGTGGGCCTTGCAATCGGCCCTGCTGACCCTGCAGGACGCTGCGCGCCAGGCCAATGCCAACGCAGTGACCAACATCGCCAGCTACTACAAGAAGAACGAGCGCAAAGATGCCAGCACCTACGAGTGCCACGCCGGCGCCGTGATCGCAGGCGTCGCACTGAAAGGCGACCTGGCTCGCGTCGACTAAACCGCCGCCATCAGGCGTTGCCGATCAGCAGGTCGGCAAACGCCTTGGCCATCACCGAGCTGCCAGCCTGGCGCTGGACCAGCCACACGGCGGTATCCGCCCCTTCATCCAGCACCGTTCGATAGACTACGCCATCGATGCGCATGCGCTGGTACGAGGCTGGCAGCACCGAGACGCCGAGACCTGCCGAAACCAGGCCGATAATCGTCATCGCCTCGCCCACCTCCTGGGCAAAATGCGGGCTGAAGCCTGCCTGGCGGGCCAGCGCCAGCAACTGTGCATGCAAACCACTGCCGTAACTGCGCGGGAAGAACACGAACGGTTCACGGGCCAGATCAGCCATGTGTAACCCTTGTTCACTGGCGGCAACCAATGGGTGCGAAGCATTCAGCACTGCCACCAGCGGCTCGCGGAACAGCTCGGTGACCTGCAGGCCGTCGGGCAATGGCATCGGCCGCATCAGGCCAACTTCAATCGATTCATCAAACACCGCCGCCGCAACATCACGGCTGCTCATCTCCTTCAAACTCAGGTGCACCGCCGGGTAGCGCTGACGGAACGCATGGATCGCCTTGGGGATCTTCGAGGTGAAGGGCGCTGAAGAAGTGAAGCCGATCTTCATCTCACCGAGCTCACCCAACTGCGCACGGCGGGCGACGTCGGCAGCTTTATCGACCTGTGCCAGCACCTGCCGCGCCTCATCGAGGAACAAGCGCCCGGCCTCGCTCAGCTCGACCCGACGATTGGTGCGCTCGAACAAACGCGCGCCCAACTCATGCTCCAGCGCCTGAATCTGCTGGCTCAGCGGCGGCTGGGAGATGCCTAGCTGCTGTGCAGCCCGGCCGAAGTGCAGCTCCTCGGCCACGGCAATGAAGTAACGCAGATGACGCAATTCCATAGCTGCTCCAAACGAGTCGTTAAACCTCTTAAACAGGTCGAACAATATATTGGATCTAATCATTAGCCAGCTATATGATTTTTTCCAATTAGTAACATCAGCCAGCGCTTTTGAGGGAGCCGTCGTGAAAACTGCTGCAATGCCCCACGTGATCGAAGCCGCCCCGCTGCCGGATATCTGGATCGAAAAAGGCAGCCCGGCTTTCATGAAAACAGTGCTGGCGCTATTCAGCGGCGGCTTTGCCACCTTTGCCCTGCTCTACTGCGTACAGCCGATGATGCCGCTGCTGTCGCAGGAATTTGCCATCAACGCTGCGCAAAGCAGCCTGGTGCTGTCGGTAGCCACTGCCATGCTTGCCATCGGCCTGCTGATTACCGGGCCGATCTCCGACCGCATCGGCCGCAAGCCGGTGATGGTATTCGCCTTGGTCTGCGCCGCCCTGTCGACCCTGGCCAGCGCGGTGATGCCAAGTTGGGAGCTGGTGCTGGCGACCCGAGCGCTGGTCGGCCTGTCGCTGAGCGGGCTGGCGGCGGTGGCGATGACCTACCTGAGCGAAGAGATCCACCCACAGCACATTGGCCTGGCGATGGGCTTGTACATCGGCGGCAACGCGATTGGCGGCATGTGCGGGCGGCTGATCAGTGGCGTGCTGATCGACTTCGTCAGCTGGCACACAGCGATGCTGTGCATCGGCGGCCTGGCGCTGGTGGCAGCAGTGGTGTTCTGGAAGGTACTGCCCGAGTCGCGCAACTTCCGCCCGCAGACGCTGAACCCTCGCAGCCTGCTCAACGGCTTTGTCATGCACTTTCGCGACGCCGGCCTGCCCTGGCTGTTCCTCGAAGCATTTTTGCTGATGGGTGCATTCGTTACCCTGTTCAACTACATCGGCTACCGCTTGCTGGCCGAGCCCTATCACATGAACCAGGCACTGGTCGGGCTGCTGTCGATTGTCTACCTGTCGGGCATCTACAGCTCCGCTCAGGTCGGCGCCCTGGCCGACCGGCTGGGCCGGCGCAAGGTGTTCTGGGCAAGCATCGTGGTGATGGCCGGCGGCATGTTGATGACCCTGGCCAGCCCGCTGGCAATGATCATCGTCGGCATGCTGGTGTTCACCTTCGGCTTCTTCGGCGCGCACTCGGTGGCTAGCAGCTGGATCGGCCGCCGGGCCTTGAAAGCCAAGGGCCAGGCGTCTTCGCTATATCTGTTCAGTTACTACGCAGGGTCGAGTGTGGCGGGTACTGCGGGCGGGGTGTTCTGGCACATGGCCGGTTGGAACGGCATCGGCCTGTTCATCGGCAGCCTGCTGGCAGTGGCCTTGCTGGTGGCGCTGCACCTGAGCCGGCTAGCACCAAAAACCGCGTGAAGCCAAAGGCCGCACGCGGTCGCTTTGAAAGCGTCGATCAGTTGATGATTTCGACCAGATCGACATCCACTTCACGGCTCATCAGGTTTTTTTCCACTTCACCGGTCAGCTTGACCTTGGTCTTGTCGTTGAAGCCTGCCGCCGGCATGTCTTCGTCGTCGATCTCGACCTTGATAGTGCCGGTGTTGTCCTTGAATTCGTACTTGTCGTCGTTATCCAGCTTTTTGGTGACGAAGCCTTGAAGCACTACGCGGGTATCGTCAGCAGCCTCATTGGCAGCAGTGACGGTAGTGACCGGCTGAGCACCAGGGCCGGTGTAGGTATTGGCCAGAGCGGCGGTGCTGAACAGTGGCGCGAGAATCAGAGCGAGGTAGCGGGCTTTCATGATGATCAAGTCCTGTACTGGTTGAGATGGGACCAGATTAACGACGATCGCTGAATTTAAACTTAACGCACAAAAAAACCCGGCACATGGCCTAATGGTGTCCACTTAAGCTCTACATCGCCTGCATTGGGGCCGCTTTGCGGCCCCCGGCATTCTTAAGTAAACAGCGTCAGGCACATGGCCGGTTTTTTATTCAGCGACTGATCACTGATGGTATTGCGCCGACAGCTCATGCACGGCGTTGATGAACGCACCCGCATGTTCCGGATCAACCTCAGGCGTGATGCCATGGCCAAGGTTGAATACATGGCCAGTACCCTTGCCGTAGCTGGCCAGGATGCGCCCGACTTCCTGACGAATCGCCGCAGGCTTGGCGTACAGCACGGTCGGGTCCATGTTGCCCTGCAACGCCACCTTGTCGCCAACCCGGCGGCGGGCATCGCTGATCTCGCAGGTCCAGTCCAGGCCCAACGCATCAGCGCCACACTCAGCAATGCTCTCCAGCCACATGCCACCATTCTTGGTAAACACAATGACCGGCACCTTGCGCCCATCATGCTCACGGATCAGCCCGCTGATGATCTTGCGCATGTAAGCCAGTGAGAACTCCTGATACGCCGCCGCCGACAGGTTGCCACCCCAGGTATCGAAGATCTGCACCGCCTGCGCACCAGCCTGGATCTGCCCGTTAAGGTAGCTGGTAACCGACTGAGCCAGCTTGTCCAACAGCAGGTGCATCGCCTGCGGATTGTCATAGAGCATGGCCTTGCTCTTGCGGAAGTCTTTCGACGAGCCACCTTCGACCATGTAGGTGGCCAACGTCCACGGGCTACCGGAGAAACCGATCAACGGCACGCGACCATTGAGCTCACGGCGAATGGTGCTGACCGCATCCATCACATAGCCAAGGTCCTTGTGCGGGTCCGGGATCGGCAGCGCCTCGATATCGGCCAGGGTGCTGACCACTTTCTTGAAACGCGGGCCTTCTCCGGTCTCGAAGTACAGGCCCTGACCCATGGCATCAGGGATGGTGAGGATGTCCGAGAACAGGATCGCCGCATCCAGAGGGTAGCGATCAAGCGGCTGCATGGTCACCTCGCAGGCGAACTGCGGGTTCTTGCACAGGCTCATGAAGTCGCCGGCCTGAGCACGGCTGGCGCGGTACTCCGGCAGGTAACGGCCGGCCTGGCGCATCATCCAGACGGGCGTGACGTCTACGGGTTGCTTGAGCAGTGCACGCAGGAAACGGTCGTTCTTCAGGGCAGTCATGTCGGCATCCGGAAAAAAAGTGCGGGCATTTTCTCAGACGCCAGCACAAAAGGCACGGCCAAGGCCATGCGTTTTGTCTATTGGGTGTCTTGGGTCAAACGATTTTGTATACAAGATGGCGGGAATGGGGCTGCTTTGCAGCCCTTCACGGGTGAATCGCGGCCATAACCTGTGGGGAGCGGGTTCACCCGCGAAGGGCCGCCAAGCGGCCCTAAATCACTCAAACCTGCAGATAATCCAGAATCCCCTCAGCCGCAGTACGACCTTCAAAGATCGCCGTCACCACCAGATCCGAACCCCGCACCATATCCCCGCCAGCAAACACTTTCGGGTTGCTGGTCTGGTGCTTGAAGCGCGCCTGCTCCGGAGCAATCACCCGGCCCTGGCTGTCGGTCTGGATGTCGAACTGCTCGAACCACGGCGCTGGGCTTGGGCGGAAACCAAAGGCGATCACCACCGCATCTGCCGGCAGGATCTCTTCAGAACCCGGAATCGGTTCAGGGCTGCGGCGGCCACGGGCGTCTGGCTCGCCGAGACGGGTCTCGACCACCTTGACGCCTTCGACCTTGTCTTCACCGACAATCGCGATGGGCTGGCGGTTGTAGAGGAATTTCACGCCCTCTTCCTTGGCGTTCTTCACCTCTTTGCGCGAGCCCGGCATGTTCGCTTCGTCACGACGATAGGCGCAGCTGACCGACTTGGCGCCCTGGCGGATCGAAGTCCGGTTGCAGTCCATCGCGGTGTCACCACCGCCGAGCACTACGACCTTCTTGCCAGCCATGTCGACGAAGTCTTCCGGCGACTTTTCAAAGCCCAGGTTGCGGTTGACGTTGGCGATCAGGAAGTCCAGCGCATCGTGCACGCCTGGCAAGTCTTCACCCGGGAAGCCGCCCTTCATGTAGGTGTAGGTGCCCATGCCCATGAACACGGCATCGTACTCGGCCAGCAACTGCTCGAGGGTGATGTCCTTGCCCACTTCGGTGTTCAGGCGGAACTCGATACCCATGCCGGTGAAGACTTCGCGGCGATTGCTCAGCACGGTCTTTTCCAGCTTGAACTCAGGGATGCCGAAGGTCAGCAGACCGCCGATTTCCGGGTTGCGGTCGAACACTACCGGGGTTACCCCAGCGCGCACCAGCACGTCGGCGCAGCCTAGCCCAGCCGGGCCAGCACCAATGATGGCAACCCGCTTGCCGGTCGGTTTGACCTTGGACATGTCCGGGCGCCAGCCCATAGCGAAGGCGGTGTCGGTGATGTACTTCTCGACCGAGCCGATGGTCACTGCGCCAAAACCGTCGTTGAGGGTGCAGGCACCTTCACACAGACGATCCTGCGGGCAGACCCGGCCGCACACTTCCGGCAGGGTGTTGGTCTGGTGCGACAGCTCGGCGGCCGCGAGGATGTTGCCTTCGGATACCAGCTTCAACCAGTTGGGGATGAAGTTGTGTACCGGGCACTTCCACTCGCAATACGGGTTGCCGCAACCCAGGCAGCGGTGCGCCTGGTCGACAGACTGCTGCGGCTTGAACGGTTCGTAGATCTCGACGAACTCCTTCTTGCGCTGGCGCAGCAGTTTTTTCTTCGGGTCTTTACGCCCAACTTCGATGAACTGGAAGTCGTTGTTCAGACGTTCAGCCATTTTCAATACCTCTTCACAGCAGCTGCGAGCTGTTAGCTGCACGCCGCAAGACAATCACATAAGCCGGGCAATACCCCATGCTGCTTTTGGCCGCAGCTTGGGGCTTGCCACTTGCAGCTGCTTTTACTGCGGGTTGGCACGGGTGCTGGACAACAACTGCTTGAGCGTCGCAGCCTTTGGCTTGACCAGCCAGAAGCGGCGCACATAGTCGTCCAGGTTTTCCGAGAGCTCACGTCCCCACTCGCTGCCAGTCTCCTCGACGTACTCGGCAAGGACCCGCGCCAGATGGCTGCGGTAGGCTTCCATGGCTTCACCACTGATGCGCTGGATTTCCACCAGTTCGTGGTTGAGCTTGTCGAAGAAACTGTTGTCCATGTCGAGCACGTAGGCGAAGCCGCCAGTCATGCCAGAGCCGAAGTTGTAACCGGTCTTGCCCAATACGCAGACAAAGCCGCCGGTCATGTATTCACAGCAGTGATCGCCGGTACCCTCGACCACCGCATGGGCGCCCGAGTTACGTACCGCGAAGCGCTCACCGGCAGTACCGGCAGCGAACAGCTTGCCGCCGGTGGCGCCATACAGGCAGGTGTTGCCGACGATAGCGCTTTCCTGGGTTTTGAACGGGCTGCCAGCAGGCGGCACGATGGTCACCTTGCCACCGGTCATGCCCTTGCCGACGTAGTCGTTGGCGTCGCCCTGCAGATGCAGGTTGAGGCCACCGGCGTTCCACACGCCAAAGCTCTGCCCGGCAGTGCCCTTGAAGCGGAAGGTGATCGGCTTGGCGGCCATGCCCTGGTTGCCGTACAGCTTGGCGATTTCACCAGAGATACGCGCACCAATCGAACGGTCGCAGTTGCAGATGTCGAGGTCGAACTCGCCACCGGCCTGATCGCGGATCGCTGGCAAGGCCATCTCGACCATCTTCTCGGCCAGCTCGCCCTTGTCGAACGGCGGGTTCTTGTCGACTTCGCAGAACTGCGGCTTGTCGGCCGGAATGTGCGAGCTGCCCAGCAGCGGGCTGAGGTCCAGATACTGCTGACGCTCGGTGTCGCCCGGCAGCACTTCGAGCAGGTCGGTGCGACCAATCAGCTCGCCGAGGCTGCTAACGCCCAGTTTGGCCAACCACTCGCGGGTTTCTTCGGCAACGAAGGTGAAGAAATTGATCACCATGTCGACGGTGCCAATGTAGTGGTCCTTGCGCAGCTTTTCGTTCTGCGTGGCTACACCGGTGGCGCAGTTGTTCAGATGGCAGATACGCAGGTATTTGCAACCCAGAGCGATCATTGGCGCGGTACCGAAGCCAAAGCTTTCGGCGCCGAGAATGGCCGCCTTGATCACGTCGAGGCCGGTTTTCAGGCCGCCGTCGGTCTGCACCCGGACCTTGCCGCGCAGGTCATTGCCGCGCAGGGTCTGGTGGGTTTCCGCCAGGCCCAGTTCCCACGGTGCACCGGCGTACTTGATCGAGGTCAGCGGCGAAGCGCCGGTGCCGCCGTCGTAGCCAGAGATGGTGATCAAGTCGGCATAGGCCTTGGCCACGCCGGCCGCGATGGTACCGACACCGGCTTCTGCCACCAGCTTGACCGAAACCAGCGCTTGCGGATTGACCTGCTTGAGGTCATAGATCAGCTGCGCGAGGTCTTCGATCGAGTAAATGTCATGGTGCGGCGGTGGCGAGATCAGGGTTACGCCAGGCACTGCATAGCGCAGCTTGGCGATCAGGCCGTTGACCTTGCCCCCAGGCAGCTGGCCGCCCTCGCCCGGTTTGGCGCCCTGAGCGACCTTGATCTGCAGCACTTCGGCATTGACCAGGTATTCCGGGGTGACGCCAAAGCGGCCGGTGGCCACCTGTTTGATTTTCGAGCTCTTGATCGTGCCGTAACGGGCCGGGTCTTCGCCGCCCTCACCGGAGTTGGAGCGCGCGCCCAGGCGGTTCATCGCCTCGGCCAGTGCTTCATGTGCCTCGGGCGACAGCGCGCCGAGCGAGATGCCGGCCGAGTCGAAGCGCTTGAGGATGGCCTCCAGCGGCTCAACCTGGTCGATCGCCAGCGGCTGCTCGGCAACCTTGACCTTGAGCAGGTCACGGATCATCGACACCGGACGCTTGTCGACCAGCGCGGTGTATTCCTTGAACTTGGCGTAGTCGCCCTGCTGCACGGCTGCCTGCAGGGTGTTGACCACATCCGGGTTGTAGGCGTGGTATTCGCCACCGTGGACGAACTTGAGCAGGCCACCTTGCTGGATCGGCTTGCGCGCGCTCCAGGCTTCGGCGGCGAGCAGCTTCTGATCGCCTTCGAGGTCGACAAAGCGCGCACCCTTGATGCGGCTCGGTACGCCCTTGAAGCTCAGGCCGACCACTTCGTCGGACAGGCCGATGGCCTCGAACAACTGCGCACCGCGGTACGAAGTGATGGTCGAGATGCCCATCTTCGACAGGATCTTCAGCAGGCCTTTGGAGATGCCTTTGCGGTAGTACTTGAACACTTCATCCAGATCGCCCAGCACTTCACCGGTGCGGATCAGGTCGGCCAGCACTTCGTAGGCCAGGTACGGGTACACCGCCGAGGCGCCGAAGCCGAGCAGCACAGCGAAGTGGTGCGGGTCACGCGCGGTTGCGGTTTCGACCAGGATGTTGCTGTCGCAACGCAGGCCCTGCTCGGTCAGGCGGTGGTGCACCGCGCCAACTGCCAGCGAGGCATGCACCGGCAGCTTGCCCGGGGCGATGAAACGGTCGCTCAGCACCAGCTGGGTCTTGCCGCTGCGCACCGCTTCTTCAGCCTGATCGGCGATGTTGCGGATGGCCGCTTCCAGGCCGAGGCTTTCTTCGTAGTTGAGGTCGATCAGCTGCCGCTCGAAACCTTCGCGCTCGAGGTTCATCAACGAACGCCACTTGGCCGGGGAGATCACTGGCGAGCTGAGGATCACGCGCGAGGCGTGCTCAGGCGATTCCTGGAAGATGTTGCGCTCGGCGCCGAGGCAGATTTCCAGCGACATCACGATCGCTTCGCGCAGCGGGTCGATCGGCGGGTTGGTCACCTGAGCGAACTGCTGGCGGAAGAAGTCGTACGGCGAACGCACGCGCTGCGACAGCACGGCCATCGGCGTGTCGTCGCCCATCGAGCCGACCGCTTCCTGGCCCTGTTCGCCGAGCGGACGCAGCACCTGGTCACGCTCTTCGAAGGTGACCTGGAACATCTTCATGAACTGCTTGAGCTGGTCAGCGTCGTAGCTGGCCGCGCCCTGGTCGTCGCTCAGGGTGGCCTGGATGCGCGTGGCATGCTGGCGCAACCAGCGCTTGTACGGATGGCGCGACTTGAGGCGGTTGTCGATGGCGTCGGTGTCGAGGATCTGCCCGGTTTCGGTGTCCACGGCAAAGATCTGCCCTGGGCCAACGCGGCCTTTGGCAACCACGTCTTCCGGCTGATAGCCCCATACGCCGATTTCCGAGGCGATGGTGATGTAGCCGTTGCGGGTGGTGACCCAACGCGCCGGGCGCAGGCCGTTGCGGTCGAGCAGGCAGACGGCATGGCGACCTTCGGTCATGACGATACCGGCCGGGCCGTCCCACGGCTCCATGTGCATGGAGTTGTATTCGTAGAAGGCGCGCAGGTCGGCGTCCATGGTCTCGACGTTCTGCCAGGCTGGCGGTACCAGCATGCGCACGCCGCGGAACAGGTCGATGCCGCCGGTAACCATCAGCTCCAGCATGTTGTCCATGCTCGATGAGTCGGAGCCGACCCTGTTGACCAGTGGGCCGAGCTCTTCGAGGTCGGGGATCAGGTCGTTGGCGAACTTGGTGCGCCGGGCCATGGCCCAGTTGCGGTTGCCGGTGATGGTGTTGATCTCGCCGTTGTGGGCGAGGAAGCGGAACGGCTGCGCCAACGGCCATTTCGGCAAGGTGTTGGTCGAGAAGCGCTGGTGGAACACGCAGATCGCGGTCTGCAGGCGCTCGTCACCCAGGTCCGGGAAGAATGCGGCGAGGTCCGCCGGCATCATCAGGCCTTTGTAGATGATGGTCTTGTGCGAGAAGCTGCAGATGTAGTGATCGCTGTCGTGGGCATTGGCCACGGACGAACGGCGACGGGCACTGAACAGCTTGATCGCGATGTCCTGATCGCTCAGGCCTTCACCACCGATGAACACCTGTTCGATCTGCGGCAGGCGCTCGAGGGCCAGACGACCCAGCACGCTGGTATCGATTGGCACCTTGCGCCAGCCGATCAGCTGCAGGCCGGCCGCGATGATTTCGCGGTCCATGTTGGCCCGCGCGGCTTCGGCTTTGATCGGGTCCTGGTTGAAGAACACCATGCCGACGGCGTACTGCTTGGGCAGTTCCGCAGCAAAGTGCTCTTTGGCCATGGCACGCAGGAACTGATCGGGCTTTTGCATGAGCAAGCCACAACCGTCACCGGTCTTGCCGTCAGCGTTGATGCCGCCGCGGTGGGTCATGCAGGTCAGCGCTTGCATGGCCGTTTGCAGGAGGTGGTGACTTGGCTCGCCCGTCATATGGGCGATCAGGCCAAAGCCACAGTTGTCCTTGAATTCTTCGGGATGGTACAGACCTGTTTTCATAGACACATTCTCACCAGGTTCGCCCCTCGACGGAGGCAAATCTCTTTTTAGTACAACCACTTACCATCCACACCGGTCGAATGCCAGCTTTTTTGCGGGGGGCAACGTGAAACCATTGTTGCACAGCGACAGGGAAGCCCACAAATTCAAACGACGAATCGTTGTAAATTTATGTCGCATTTTTGAATGTTTTTGAACGCTTGCCGTGGTACGGCATGGTTCGGAGTCTGAAGCGTTTCAGCCTGAACTGCAACTAGAGGCTTGTGGCCGGCAGTCTGGGACAGAAAAGCCTGCCGCGATCACACGCAGCAGGCTAGACGAAAGTCAGGAGTCGCTCAGCAACTGGGCGGCGGGGTGGTGCCGCCCGGAAGGTATCAGCGGGTCGTGGTCAGCTCTTGTTGGACGCTGCCGACGGTACGTGGCCAAGGTTTACCAGCCTGGACCTTCGCTGGCAAGTTCTTGATTGCAGCAACTGCAGCATCACGGTTGGCAAAGTTGCCGTAAGTGACGACGTAAAGCGGTTTGCCCTGCAGGGTTTTCTTGAAGTAGCGATAGTCACCACCCTGCGCCTTGACGAACGACTGGGCCGACGCCTCGGAGCTGGTGCCGAGAATCTGTACTACATAGTTTCCGGCTTTCTGGCTGCCGTACCAGGCGCTGTTGCCGCTGCCGCCAGCGGCAGTCGACGCAGGCTTGACGCTGGCAACCTGGGTTGGCGCCGGGGCCGGCTTGGCCGCTGCAATAGGCTTGGCTGGCTGGGTCGCCGGCTGAGCCGGAGCAGGCTTGGGCGCAGGTGCAACCGGTTGCGCTGGCGCGCTGGCGATTGGCTGCGCAGGAGCCGCGGCGGGGCCTGCCGGCACGCCTTCAGGCGGGGCAATGGTGGTCACGGTTGGTGGATTGGCAGGCTGCAATGCGGTGTTGCCGGCTGGGCTGGCTTCTTCACCGTCGCCCATGCCTGCAGCCTGGGCCAGCGGCTCGCGCATGACTGGTTGCGACTGGCCATTGAGCGGCAGTGGTGTTGGCTGCGAGCCGGAGAACTCGATAGCCGGGTTGCTGCTGTTGGCCTGGCCTTCGCCCAGCGGCAGTTGAGCCTGCGCTGCGGGTGCGTCGGTAGCAGGCTTGTCAGCGCCTTTCTTCGGCATCAGGACCGCCGCCGCTACGGCGACCACGACAACTGCAGACAGCGCGAGTACGTGTTTCTTAGGCATCTTGAACCCCATGGATGGTCGCTTCGCCGTGCTGCGCGTGGCGATCATGGCTTCGATCAAAGTGTCGCGGGCAACCTGGTTGATGTTGCCAGGCCAGCCATCCGCATGTTCGTGGATATCGGCGATCTGCTCGGCCGTGAATACCTCGATACCGCGGCCAGCGCCTTCCAGGCGTTGTTCAAGGTATTCGCGGGTTTCCTCCTCGCTGTAGGGTTCAAGCTCGATGATGTGGAAACGATCTCCCTCACCATTGAGCTGATCCAACCCAGCAATCAGCGAAGGCTCGCCAAACAGGAATACGTGCGGGCGCCCTTCGGCAACGCCTGCCGCCAATTCCAGCAACGCTTGGAGTGCCGACTCGTCGAGTTGTTCCGCATCGTCCACCAACAGATAGACTTCCTGGCCGGTCAGGGCCAGTTGCACCACCTGCGACAGGATCGCCTGCACTTCCGGCTGCGCCACGCCAAGCGCCTGAGCCACCTGGCCGAGGACGCTGGCCGCGTCGCTGGCACCGCGGGCCGAGACCACCACGCTCTGCACCGACTGCTTGTTGGTGCTGGCGACCAGCGCCTGACGCAGCAGGGTCTTGCCGCTGCCCACCGGACCTGTGACCACCAGCATCAGGTGGCTGTAACGCGCCAGGTGATGCAGTTGGCCAAGCACTGGCTTGCGCTGGGCGGGGAAGAACTTGAAACCGGGCACACGGGGCGCGAACGGATCGTGGCTCAGCTGGTAATGGTCGAGAAACGCCTCATCGGCATGCAAACTGGTCATTGCGCTGTCACAACCTCAAAGCTGGGCCACAATGGCGCGGTAATCCGCTGCCAGCGTGGCCTGAAGGATCTCTTGCGGATAGTCGTCGGTAATCACGGCTTCGCCGAGCTGGCGCAACAGCACCAGCCGCATGCGCCCGTCGAGGACCTTTTTGTCGACCGCCATATGCTCCATGAAATGCGCCGGGGTCATTTCCTGTGGTGGCACCACCGGCAATCCTGCGTCCTGCAGCAGGCGAATCGAGCGATCACGTTCGGCCTGATCAATCCAGCCCAGACGCATGGACATTTCCAGCGCCATCACGGTACCTGCAGACACCGCCTCGCCATGCAGCCAGACGCCATAGCCCATGTGGGTTTCGATGGCATGGCCAAAGGTATGGCCGAGGTTCAGCGTGGCGCGCAGGCCGGTTTCGCGCTCGTCGGCGCCCACAACCGCGGCCTTGGCCGCGCAAGAGCGACGAATCGCTTCGGTCAGCGCCGTGTTGTCGAGACCGCGCAGGGCGGTCATATTCTCTTCGAGCCAGGCGAGGAATGGCTTGTCGCAGATCAGGCCGTACTTGATCACTTCGGCCAGGCCTGCCGACAGCTCGCGCGCCGGCAGCGTCTTCAGGCTGGTGGTGTCGATCAGCACCGCATTGGGCTGATAGAACGCGCCGACCATGTTCTTGCCCAGCGGATGGTTGATGCCGGTCTTGCCGCCCACCGACGAATCGACCTGGGACAACAGTGTGGTCGGCACCTGAATGAAGTCGACACCACGCTGGTAGCAGGCTGCGGCGAAACCGGCCATGTCACCGATGACCCCGCCGCCCAGTGCGATCACGGTGGTGCGGCGGTCGTGGCGAGCCGTCAGCAGGCCATCGAAAATCAGTTGCAGGGTTTGCCAGTTCTTGTGTGCTTCACCGTCCGGCAATACCACCGGCAACACCGAATAGGCACCCAGGGTCTGGCTAAGGCGCTGCAGATACAGGGGCGCGACAGTTTCGTTGGAGACAATGGCGACCTGCCGGCCGGCAATGTGCGGGGCCAGCAGTTCAGGCTGGTCCAGCAGGCCTTCGCCAATGTAGATCGGGTAGCTGCGTTCGCCCAGATCGACCTTAAGTGTCTGCATGTATCCCCACAATGTCTGGAGCGCGGCGTCGCCTGGACGACACACGCGGTAAGGTTGAACCCCTGCCTCGGCGTTGGTGGCCGAGAATAGTCCCGGCTTAGCGGGGCGGCAACTGCTCGAGGCGCTCGAGAATATCCTGGACCACCATGCGCGGCGGCCGTTCGTCGGTTTCCACGATCACGTCGGCGATCTCGCGATACAGCGGATCTCGCGACTCGAGCAAAGCACGCAGGGTCGCTTCCGGATTGGCGGTGCGCAACAGCGGCCGATTGCGATCACGTGCCGTGCGGCCGACCTGCTGCTCAACCGAGGCGTGCAGGTAGATCACCCGGCCACCGGCATGCAGAGCACGCCGATTGGCATCACGCATGACTGCACCGCCGCCGGTAGCCACGACTACGCCGTCCAGCTCACAGAGCTCGGCAATCATCGCTTCTTCACGATCGCGAAAGCCCGGCTCGCCTTCCTTGTCGAAGATCCACGGGATATTGGCGCCCGTCCGCAGTTCGATTTCCTTGTCGGAATCCTTGAACAGCAGGCGCAGCTCTTTGGCCAACAGGCGTCCGATGGTGCTTTTGCCAGCGCCCATGGGCCCTACAAGTATCAAATTTCGCACAGAATCAACGACTCACAGCAATCGCCTGGTCACTCATGATACGCGGAGTCAGGAAGACCAGCAGCTCGGATTTTTTCTCTTGTAATGCATCGCGTCGAAACAGCCGCCCAACATACGGCAGATCACCGAAAAATGGCACCTTGTCGACCACATTGTTTTGCGTAGTCGAGTAGACGCCACCGATGACGATGGTCTGGCCGTCGGCCACGCGCACCTTGGCGTTGACCTCGTTCTTGCGAATCGGTGGAACATCGTTGAGTGCGTTGACGTAATCCGGCTCGTCCTTGGTCACGCGCACGGTCATGATTACCTGACCATCGGCGGTGATCTGCGGGGTAACTTCGAGCGATAGCGAGGCTTCGCGAAACGACACCGAGGTCGCGCCGCTCTTGCTGGTTTCCTGATAGGGCACTTCGGTGCCTTTGAGGATGCGCGCGGTCTCCTTGTCGGCGGTCACCACCTTGGGCTGCGAGATGATTTCGCCATTGCCGCTCTTTTCCATCGCGCTGAGCTCCAGATCCAGCAAGGCGTCGCCGCGCAGCAACCCCAGGCCCACCGCTGAAGTCGGCCGATCCACGCCGAGATCGACGAACAGCCCTTTGCCGCTGCGGCCTTCGGCGCCGCTGAACGGCTTGCCCCAGCGCACCCCGAGGCTTTTTTCATAATCGACGTTGGCTTCGACAATGCGTGCTTCGATCAGCACCTGCCGCACCGGCACATCCAGCTCGGT
The DNA here is from genome assembly GCF_052850745.1 of Pseudomonas sp. 1121_17. Classification (NCBI taxonomy): domain Bacteria; kingdom Pseudomonadati; phylum Pseudomonadota; class Gammaproteobacteria; order Pseudomonadales; family Pseudomonadaceae; genus Pseudomonas; species Pseudomonas sp. 1121_17. The sequence goes on along the minus strand of NZ_VXCX01000005.1, from coordinate 159,224 downwards.
GACCAGTCGGCGCAGCTCGGCAAGTCGCTCTGCCGGTTGATGTGCCACCAGCGTGTTGGTCCGCGCATCGACACCCAGGCTGCCGCGCCCGGTCAGGATGCCGTCGTCGGCCAAGGTCGCCAGCAGCAACTCGGCCAGCTCCGCTGCCTTGGCGTGATGCACTGGCAACAACGCGCGTTCGAGCGGCTGCAACTGGGCGTCCAGCTCCCGACCCAGCCGTTCTTCGCGGGATTGCCCAGCCAGCTCGGCCGCCGGCGCTACCAGCAGCACATTGCCTTCCTGCCGGCTCGCCAGCCCTTTGCTGCGCAGGACCAGATCCAGCGCCTGATCCCAGGGCACCTGTATCAACCTCAGAGTAACGTTGCCGTTTGCCGTATCACTGACCACCAGGTTGATCCCGGCATAGTCGGCCAGCACCTGCAGCACTGCGCGAACTTCAACATCCTGAAAATTCAGCGACAGCGGTTCACCCTGATAGGTCTTCGCTTGCGCCCCGTGCATCGCCAGAACCGTCGCCAGCAGCATTGCCAGTTGTCCGAGCTTCATCCATGCCTCCTTGCGTCACATGCTTTCGTAACCCAACCAGGGTTGATCGCTCCTGCCAGGCTCCACCAAGCAAGACCTGCTCGCGCACCTCCATCTGCCGTTCGTCGACCCGCACAACCACACCCTGGTCGCGACCCAATGGGTCACCCACGCGCACGCGATACAAACGCCCGGACCACCACACCAGAGCCTGATACTGGCCATCGCGGGCGAGGCTGCCGACCATCTGCAACTGAGCCAGCGGCACCCAGGCCAGACCATCAGCTGCGCTGCGTGCAGACCAGGCCTGGAATGGATCGACCTGCGCTGGCGGTGCCCGCTGCCTGGCGGCTTCATGCGCTAGCGAGGTCGGCGCCGGTAACTGCTGGCCCGCGTCAAAGGCCTGCACGTGCAAGCGCAGCCGCAGCATCCCGGGCTGGCCTGCTGCTGCAAGCTGCAGGGTCGAGACGTGCAGCAGGCGGATCTGACCCAGCCAGTCATCCAGCCATGCCCGCAGCGCCGGGTAATTGCCGATCACCTGCAACTGCAGCGGCGCGACTAGGTAGCCGGCTGCCTGGCTCGGCTCGCCGACATCCACCTGCTCGATCAGCAGCCCATGGGCATGACCGAACCGCGCCAACTGATCGAGCAGGTCGCTCATTTCCTGCCCAGCCGCCAAGCGCCAGCGGGCGTCCTGCAGCTGCACCTTACTGTCAGCGAGTGCCTCCTGCGCGGCGGGCAAGTCCTGCACACCTAGCGCCTTGGCCGCGAAGGTCTGCTCCAGTGCCTGCAGTGTTGCCGCCTGCATCCGGTAGGTGCGCTGCACACCCTCAAAGCGCATCAGCCAGGCCACACTTGCCATAATCAGCAGCGGTACGAGCAGCATCGCCAGCCTGGCCACCGGCGAGCTGCTCACCACCTGCTGCCAGTCGGGAGGCCATGGCCCGCTCACAGCTCAAGCGCCGACAGCCGTGCCAGCAACAGGAACTCATCGCCGTCGGCAACTGCACGGATATGCTTCAGTTCAAGCGCGTCGAATCGCCTTGATTGCTGCAGATCGCGGATGAACTGCGCCACTACCGCAGGCGACGCCGCCAACCCGAGCAGTTGCATCTGCCCCTCCTGGATGGACATCTCGGTCAGCTGCAAACTGGCACCGAGTGCCTGCTCCAGCTCAGCGAACATCCTCGGTAGCAGGTCTTGGCCATTGCGCAGCGCTTGCAGCGCTGCTGACTGCGCCATTACATCAGCGTGGTTGCCCTGCACCGCCTTCAACTGCTGCAGTTGGATATCGAGTCGGGCGACGTCAGCCTGGCGTTCGGCAATCGCCGCCAGTTGCTGCTGACCACGCTGGCGCGCCAGCTGGTCAAGCATGATCACGCCGGCGAGCGCCAGCAACAGGCTACCAATCAGCGCCAATTGAAACCGTCGCAGCGCCGCCAGCCGCTGCCGTTCGCGCCAGGGCAGCAGGTTCAGACGCAACATCAGCAGACACCGCCGAGTGCCAGAGCGCAGGCCAGCGCCATGTGCGGCGCCACCCGCGCCAGCTCGGCACGATTGCTTAGGCCAGCCGTGCCCAGACCGTGCAGCGGCGACAGCGCATCGCAGGACAATTGAGCAGCAAGAGCGGCTAGCCAGCGTGATGCCTGTTCGCTGGCCGCAACCACCTGCACACTATGCTCGCCTGGCAGCGCCGCTGCGCACAACTCAAGCATGCGCTGCAAGCGCGCATCGTCTGGCTCATGGGCGCCGAAAGTCAGCTCCTGACGCTGCGGCAGGCCACTTGCCGACCAGCTATGTAACGCTGCCCCGCCCTGCTCGATACGCAGCAACGCCTGGCCGTCGGGCACCAGCCGGCGCAGGGCGATGCTGTCGACTTCAACTGCCACCGCGCACAGACCTGCGGCCTCCAGCAGCTGCTCGAGCTGATCCAGTGAGCGCTGGCGGCAAGCGGCAACCAGCACATTGACATGCCCCACCGGCTCGACCGCCGGGCCGAGCACCTGAAAGTCCAACGCCAGGTCTTCCAGGGCAAACGGGAACATCTGCTCGGCATCGACCAGCAGGCGCTGCTCGAGTTGAGCCACCGACAAGCCTGCTGGCAGGCAACAAAGCTTGCACAACGTCGCCCCGCCCGGCAGCGCAACTGCAACCTGCGCACGCCGACTGCCGCAGCGCTCAAAGGCGCAGCGCAGCGCGTCTATCAGAGTATCTGGGGCTTGCGCCCAGTCATTGCCAATTGCCCCCGGCAGCGGCTGATACGCCCAGGCCCTGACGTGCTCAGCCCCCTGGCGCCCCTGCAGTTGAAGCATGCGCACCGAGTCGGCGGCTATTTCCACACCCAACAATGAACCGGCATCCTTGCCCAAGCGTCCAAGCATCGCTGTCTCCCTGCTCCATGATTGTCAGCCCGCGTCATTGGCCCGACCGGTAGCCCCGGCGGTCGCCCGATGGGGCGAAAACTGCTTATAATGCCCAGCGTTTTTACCTGTCTGCCGGACCTGTGCGCACTCCATTTCTCAACCTGGACACCCAAAAGCCTTGATACGCCTGCTGAAGTTCTTCTGGTGGTCTTTCGTCGCAGTCATCTGTGCCCTCGTACTCGGTCTGAGCGGGGCGTTTCTGTATCTTAGTCCCAGCCTGCCCTCGGTCGAGTCGCTCAGAAGCATCCAGTTGCAGATCCCCCTGAGGGTCTACAGCAGCGATGGCAAGCTGATTGCCGAGTTTGGCGAAATGCGCCGCTCGCCGATCCGCTTCGCGGAAATTCCCCCACAATTCATTCAGGCGCTTCTGTCAGCCGAAGACGATAATTTCCTCAACCATTACGGGGTCGACCCGAGCAGCCTGATGCGTGCCGCGACCCAACTGGTCAAGTCTGGTCATATCCAGACCGGCGGCAGCACAATCACCATGCAGGTGGCGAAGAACTTCTTCCTTACCAGCGAGCGCAGCTTCTCGCGCAAGACCAACGAAATCCTGCTGGCCCTGCAAATCGAACGCGAACTGACCAAGGACGAGATCCTTGAGCTGTACGTCAACAAGATCTACCTGGGTAACCGCGCCTACGGCATCGACGCCGCAGCGCAGGTCTACTACGGCAAGTCGATCCGCGACGTCAGCCTGGCGCAGATGGCCATGATCGCCGGCCTGCCGAAGGCCCCCTCGCGCTTCAACCCGCTGGCCAACCCGACCCGGGCCAAAGAGCGCCGCGACTGGATCCTCGGGCGCATGTACAAACTCGGCAAGATCGACCAGACCAGCTACGAGACCGCCCTGGCCGAGCCGCTGAACGCCAGTTACCACGTGCCGACGCCGGAAGTGAACGCGCCGTACATTGCCGAAATGGCCCGTGCTGAAATGGTCGGCCGCTATGGCAGTGAGGCCTACACCGAAGGCTTCCGGGTGACCACCACGGTGCCTAGCGATATGCAGAACATGGCCAACAGCGCCGTGCTCAATGGCTTGTCCGATTACGATGAACGCCATGGCTACCGCGGCCCTGAGTCACGCTTCCCGGGCAAGACCCACGCCGCCTGGCTGCAGGAGCTGGGCAAGCAGCGCACCCTCGGCGGGCTGGAGCCAGCTATCGTTACACAGGTCGACAAAACCGGTCTGAAAGTGCTCACCCGCAACGGCGAAGAGCAGGACGTGGCCTGGGACACCATGAAATGGGCGCGGCCGTATCTGAACACCAACGCTCAAGGCCGGGCGCCACAGTCGCCTGCCGATGTCGCCCAGATCGGCGACCTGATCCGCGTGCAGCGCCTGGATGAAGGCAAGCTCAAGTTCAGCCAGGTGCCGGGCGCGCAGAGTGCGTTGGTCACCCTCGACCCGTACAACGGCGCGATCCGCGCCCTGGTCGGCGGCTTCTCGTTCGAGCAGAGCAACTACAACCGGGCCATGCAGGCCAAGCGTCAGCCGGGCTCGAGCTTCAAGCCGTTCGTCTACAGCGCAGCCCTGGACAGCGGCTACACCGCCGCGAGCCTGGTCAACGACGCGCCGATCGTGTTTGTCGATGAGTACCTGGACAAGGTCTGGCGGCCGAAAAACGACACCAACACCTTCCTTGGCCCGATCCGCATGCGCGAAGCGCTGTACAAGTCGCGCAACCTGGTCTCGATCCGCCTGCTGCAGGCGATGGGCGTCGACCGCACCATCGACTACATCGCCAAGTTCGGCTTCAACAAGCAGGACCTGCCGCGCAACCTGTCGCTGGCGCTCGGCACCGCAACCCTGACCCCGATGGAAATTGCCACCGGCTGGAGCACCTTCGCCAACGGCGGCTACAAGATCAGCCCGTACCTGATCGAACGCATCGAGAGCCGCAACGGCGATACCCTGTTTACTGCCAACCCTGCGCATGTGCCGCAGGGCGGCGGCAGCGACGAGGCCGGCATCGCCGCGCCAGAGCAGCCGATCAGCAGCGGCCTGCCGGGCGAAGCGCCGATCGCCAACGCCCAGTTCAGTGCGCAGACACCAGTGCTCGCCGAACAGATCATCGACCCGCGCACCAGCTACATCCTCACCAGCATGCTGCAGGACGTGATCAAGCGCGGCACCGGCCGCCGGGCGATGGCTCTGGGCCGTACCGATCTGGCTGGCAAGACCGGTACCACCAACGAATCGAAGGACGCCTGGTTCTCCGGCTACAACGCCGACTACGTGACCACTGTCTGGGTTGGCTTCGACCAGCCAGAAACCCTCGGCCGCCGCGAATATGGCGGCACTGCGGCTCTGCCGATCTGGATGAGCTTCATGGGCGCCGCCTTGAAAGACAAACCCAACCACGCCCCAGCCGAACCTGAAGGCATCCTCAGCCTGCGGGTCGATCCGGTCAGCGGCCGCGCAGCGACCCCAAGCACGCCGAACGCCTACTTCGAACTGTTCAAGGCCGAAGACTCGCCGCCGTCGGTGGATGAACTGGGCAACGGCGCAGCGCCTGGCAGCCCGCTGCCAGCGGACGAAGCAGCGCCGATGGACCTGTTCTAAGCCCAAAAGCTGGGGGCGCTGAGCGCCCCCAGCTCTTGATCTACGCCAGCGCAGCGATGCGTGCCCTTGATCTTGATCTGCTTTTGATCTTGATCCACCGGCGACTCAGGAGGCCGAGCGCAGGTCTTGCGCAGGGAGGTGACGGCCATGGATGGCCGGCAAGTGCTGCGGGCCAGGATGGCCCGTACAGCGCGGTCCTCCCGGGAGCAAGACCGGAGCGAGGGAACCCCGCAGCGCAGCGGAGGGGCCGGATGTGGAGCCAAGCCCTTTTTTGGTTACGTTTTTGGGGCGTTTGCCAAAAAAGTAACTCGCCGTAAAGGCGAAAGGGGCCCGCACGGCCGACAACGATACCGGATAAGCCCACCCCCCCCCAAAAAAAGCCCCACCCAAACCCCAGCCATAAAAAAACCGGCCCATCAGAGCCGGTTTTTCATAACGCCATACCTATTAACCGTTGAACACATCGTCCACGCTTTTCAGCGGGTAGTGCTTCGGATAAGGCAGGGTAGCAACACCGCTTTCGATCGCAGCCTTGGCCACCGCATCAGAAACCAGAGTAATCAAACGTGGATCCATCGGCTTCGGAATGATGTACTCACGACCAAACTCCAGGGCCTGCACGCCGTACGCATCGCAGACTTCCTTAGGCACTGGCTGCTTGGCCAGGTCCTTCAGAGCGATGGCCGCAGCGATCTTCATCTCTTCGTTGATGCGCTTGGCACGAACGTCCAGAGCACCACGGAAGATGAACGGGAAGCCCAGAACGTTGTTGACCTGGTTCGGGTAGTCGGAACGACCGGTAGCCATGATCACGTCGTTACGGGTGGCGTGAGCCAGTTCCGGGCTGATCTCTGGATCCGGGTTCGAGCAAGCGAACACGATCGGGTTGGCAGCCATCGACTTGAGGCCTTCAGCGCTCAGCAGATTCGGGCCGGACAGACCTACGAATACGTCAGCACCTTGCAGGGCATCAGCCAGGCTGCGCTTGTCGGTAGCGTGGGCGAACTGCGCCTTGTACTGGTTCAGGTCTTCACGGCCGGAGTGGATAACACCGGTACGGTCGATCATGAAGATGTTCTCGACCTTGGCACCCATGCTGACCAGCAGCTTCATGCAGGAGATCGCGGCAGCGCCGGCGCCCAGGCAGACGATCTGCGCGTCTTCGAGCTTCTTGCCGGCGATTTCGAGGGCGTTGATCATGCCGGCCGCGGTGACGATGGCGGTGCCATGCTGGTCATCGTGGAATACCGGAATGTCGCACTGCTCGATCAAGGTGCGTTCGATTTCGAAGCACTCTGGCGCTTTGATGTCTTCGAGGTTGATACCGCCGAAGGTGATCGAGATACGGCGCACGGTGTCGATGAAGGCCTGTGGGCTTTCCGACTCGACTTCGATGTCGAATACGTCGATACCGGCGAAACGCTTGAACAGAACGCCCTTGCCTTCCATGACCGGCTTGGAAGCCAGTGGGCCGAGGTCACCCAGGCCAAGAATGGCGGTACCGTCGGAGATCACTGCGACCAGGTTGCCCTTGCCGGTGTACTTGTAAGCCAGCTCTGGATCACGACCGATCTCGCGCACAGGTTCGGCAACGCCCGGGCTGTAGGCCAGGGACAGGTCGCGCGCAGTGGCGGTTGGCTTGGTGAGCTCGACGCTCAGTTTCCCCGGACGAGGCTGAGCATGATATTCGAGAGCGGCGGTTTTCAGGTCTGACATGGTGGGCAATTCCGCTTATTTACTGTTCTGACGGACCGCCGAGGATACGCAAAGTGCCGGGGGGCGACAAGACTGCCCGGTCACATGTGTCAAGGCCCATGGCCTACGACTTTACGCTACAACCCACGGGGCATGCGGGATTCAGTGTGTACAATTGCATGCATTAATGTCTACAATTTTTTAGCCAGAGGCCCGTTTGAGCATGCTCGGATCGGTCAATGGCAGCAGCCAGCGACGCTGCCCAGGCTTGATCACACCCTTGCGGGAACGGTCGATCACCCAGCCGCGGACCTCGACCTGGCGCCCTTTGAGGTTATCGAAGAAGCGCGCCGGGAAGTGCCGCTGCAGACGAGCGGGCACCTGCACCACCACGCGTTCGCCAAGGTCCAGCCAGACCCCGCCCCGATTGCGTTCGATACGCCTCACGGTGCCGCTGAGCACGGCAAATCCAGACTGGCGCAGGGCGCTCTCGCGCTGCACCGGCGATTGCCGCCACAGCCCGAGGCGAGCAGAACGAGCCGCCTGCTCGGCCGCATCCTGGCAGCCCGCCAGGCGCACATTGGGCGCTATGGCCACGCGCAAGCCAAGGCCCTCACTGAGCAGCACCGCCTCAAGATTGTCGCCATTACGCCCATAGATATGCGCCAGAGTGCGGCCATATTTGTCTTTCGCCTCAGCTCCGCGCACCAGCCCGACCCGGCCATCACTGGCCTTGATCAAAGCCTGCAGGCGCTGCCTGGCGGCTTCAGCATAGGGCTCGCTCGGGCGGCCCTTACGGCCCAGTTCAGGGGCATTGATGCCGATCAGGCGTACGCTGCGGCCATCGCCGAGGCGCACGGTGTCGCCATCCAGCACCTGACGCACGGCGACTTGCTGCGGCTTGACCGGCAATGGGCAGAAGGCCTGCGCCGGCATGGCACAAATCGCGGCCATAAAAAAAGCGCCCACAAGGGACGCTTTTCGTTGCAGCAGCGCGAGAGCCAAGGGCTTCGCCATGCGCAATCTTACTTCTTGGCACCGAACATGCCGAAGCGATCTGCGAACTTCTGTACGCGACCACCGGTGTCCAGGACTTTCTGCTTGCCAGTGTAGAACGGGTGGCACAGGGAGCACACGTCGATCGCCAGCGGCTTGGCCAGGGTCGAACGGGTTTCGAATTTGGCGCCGCAGCTGCAGGTGACTGCAACTACTTCGTAGTTCGGATGAATATTCTCTTTCATGGTCACTTCCTCGAGCTGCGTGCCGCCACCCAACACCTATTGTTGAATACCGCACGTAATTAGGCGGGGAATAATACCAGAGCGCAGCGTCAGCGCAAGTTGTCGCACGCACCGACCGTCGTCTGCTAGGCTCGGCGCTGCCCTGAACTGTTCCGAAATGCCCTTCAGAGACCTTCTGCGTGTCCGACGTCATCCTGCGCCTTGCCCTGCCCTCGCCCCTGCGTCGCCTGTTCGACTACCGGGCCACGGCCGCCATGGCCCGCCAGCCGCTGACCCCGGGCATGCGTATCCGCGTGCCGTTTGGTCGGCGCGAGATGATCGGCATACTGGTCGAGGTCTGCGCCACCAGTGAGGTGCCGGCCGACAAGCTCAAGCCTGCGATTGCCCTGCTCGACCCGACCTCGCCGCTGCCGCCGGCGCTGTTGAAGCTGTGCCTGTGGACCGCTCAGTATTATCAGCACAGCCTCGGCGATACCCTGAGCTGGGCCCTGCCGGTGCTGCTGCGCCAGGGCGAAGCAGCCGAAATCCGCCAGGAGCGGTTCTGGCAGGTCACCGCTGACGCGCGCCTGGACGACCCGCGGATCGCCCGCGCGCCGCGTCAGCGCGAAGCCTTGCAGACCTTGTCGCAGCACCCGCACGGTGTTGCCCACAGCCTGTTGAGTAAACTGGGCCTGAACAAGGACAGCCTCGACCTGCTGCTGGCCAAAGAGCTGGTCCAGCTCGAGGTGCGCCGGCAACGCCCGGCCACCCGCCATGAACACTGGCTGGCGCAGCCGGAGCTGCCGCTCAACGACGAACAGCGGGCAGCCTTCGAAGCCGTGCGCTCGGGCTTTGGCAGCTTCCATGCGTTTCTGTTGGCAGGGGTTACCGGCAGCGGCAAGACCGAGGTCTACCTGCAACTTATCCGCGAAACCCTGGAGGCCGGCAAGCAGGCGCTGGTGCTGATCCCCGAGATCAACCTCGGCCCGCAGACCCTGGCGCGCTTCGAGCAGCGCTTCAATGCGCGCATCGCTCTGCTGCACTCGGCGGTGAACGATCGTGAGCGCCTGGATGCATGGCTGGCGGCGCGGGATGGCGAAGCCGATATCATTATCGGCACCCGTTCGGCGCTGTTCACGCCGATGAAAAACCCTGGCCTGATCATCATCGACGAAGAGCACGACGGCTCATATAAACAGCAGGAGGGCCTGCGCTACCACGCCCGCGATCTGGCGCTGGTACGCGCTCATCAAGAGAACGTACCCATTCTGCTCGGATCGGCCACGCCCTCGCTGGAGAGCCTGCACAACGCCCACACCGGCCGTTACGGCCTGCTGCGCATGAACCACCGCGCCGGGGGTGCGAAACAGCCGCGCTTCCTGCGCCTCGACGTGCGCAGCCGGCCGCTGGACAGCGGCATCAGTGGCCCGCTACAACAGGCCATCGGCAAGACCCTCGACGCCGGCCAGCAGGTGCTGGTATTCCTCAACCGGCGCGGTTTTGCCCCGACGCTGCTGTGCCACGACTGTGGCTGGATGTCGGGCTGCCCGCGCTGCGATGCACGCATGACGGTGCACCAGCGTTCCGGCGTGCTGCGCTGCCACCACTGCGGCTATGACGAGCGCCTGCCGCTGCGCTGCCCCAAGTGCGCGCATGTCGACCTGCGCCCAGTAGGTGCCGGCACCGAACGCGCCGAAGAGCGCCTCAAAGTACTGTTCCCGGACTTCCCGGTATTGCGCGTGGACCGCGACAGCACATCGCGCAAAGACGCCATGCACAACCTGTTCACCACCATCCAGCGCGGCCAGCCGAGCATCCTCGTCGGCACGCAGATGCTCGCCAAGGGCCACCATTTTCCGCGAGTTACCCTGGTGGCGATCCTCGATGCCGATGGCGGGCTGTTCTCTGGCGACTTCCGCGCCAGCGAGCGTATGGCCCAGTTGATCGTGCAGGTCGCCGGCCGCGCCGGGCGCGCCGAAGAGCCGGGCAAGGTCATCGTGCAGACCCACCTGGCCGAGCACCCGCTACTGGTGCAGTTGACTGAAGAAGGCTACTTCGCCTTTGCCGAACAGGCCCTGAGCGAACGCCGCGGCGCCGGCCTGCCGCCCTTCGCCCACCTCGCCCTGCTGCGCGCCGAAGCGCACAAGCCGGGCCAGGCCGAAGGGTTTCTGGATGAAGCGTGCAGCGCCGCCGAGCGCTTGCTGGCCGAACAGGGCGGCCAGGGCATCGAGTTGCTCGGCCCGGTGCCGGCACCGATGGAACGCCGCGCCGGGCGCTTTCGCGCGCAGCTATTGTTGCAGGCCAGCGCCCGCGCGCCGCTGCACCGGCTGATAAGCGCCTGGCTGCTGGAGCTGGAACAGATGCCCAGCGGGCGTCAGGTGCGCTGGTCGCTGGACGTCGACCCGGTCGACCTGTACTGAGCTGTTGACGCGCCGTTGATACCCGCAAAGGTTGGCAACCACGGCTCAGCCACGGATAATGCTCAGTTTTTCCACCTGCGCATCGAAGCGCTCCGCCGCGCTTGCGGTCGAAAAGAGATTCCGATGAAAGACACCATTCGCCAGCTGATCCAGCAAGCCCTCACCCAACTCGTCGCCGACGGTGTGCTGCCTGACGGCCTGACCCCGGCGATTCAGGTGGAAAACGCCCGCGACAAGACCCACGGTGACTTCGCCAGCAACATCGCCATGATGCTGGCCAAGCCAGCCGGGATGAAGCCGCGTGACCTCGCCGAAAAGCTCATCGCAGCACTGCCGACCAGCGCTGACATCAGCAAAGTCGAGATCGCCGGTCCGGGCTTCCTCAACTTCTTCCAGAACACCGCCGCCCTGGCCGAGCGCCTTGATGCTGCCCTGGCCGATAGCCAGCTTGGCGTGCGCAAGGCTGGCCCGGCCGAGAAGGTCGTGGTCGACCTGTCGGCGCCGAACCTGGCCAAGGAAATGCACGTCGGCCACCTGCGCTCGACCATCATCGGTGACAGCGTTGCGCGAGTGCTGGAGTTTCTCGGCGATACGGTGATCCGCCAGAACCACGTCGGCGACTGGGGCACCCAGTTCGGCATGCTGATGGCCTACCTGCAGGAAAATCCGATCACCAGCGACGAGCTGTCTGACCTGGAAAACTTCTACCGTGCCGCGAAGAAGCGCTTCGACGAATCCGAAGAATTCGCCACCCGCGCCCGTGGTCTGGTGGTCAAGCTGCAAGCCGGCGACCCCGACTGCCTGGCGTTGTGGACGCGCTTCAAGGACATCTCGCTGTCGCACTGCCAGAAGACCTACGAGCTGCTCAACGTCAAGCTGAGCATGGCCGACGTGATGGGCGAAAGCGCCTACAACGCTGATCTGGCCAACGTCATCAGCGACCTCAAGAGCAAAGGCCTGCTGGTCGAAAGCCAGGGCGCGCAGTGCGTGTTCCTCGAGGAATTCAAGACCGCTGATGGCGAGCCGCTGCCGGTGATCGTGCAGAAGGCCGATGGCGGCTACCTGTACGCCACTACCGACCTTGCCGCCGTGCGCTACCGCAGCAACGTGCTCAAGGCCGATCGCGCGCTGTACTTCGTCGACCAGCGTCAGGCACTGCACTTCAACCAGGTATTTGAAGTGGCCCGCCGCGCAGGCTTCGTCGGCCACCCGATGCAGATGGAACACATGGGCTTCGGCACCATGAACGGCGCCGATGGCCGCCCGTTCAAGACCCGTGATGGCGGCACCGTCAAGCTGATCGACCTGCTCAACGAGGCCAAGGACCGCGCCTATGCGCTGGTCAAGGAAAAGAACCCGAGCCTGGCCGAAGATGAACTGCGCCATATCGCCGAAGTGGTCGGTATTGGCGCGGTGAAATACGCCGACCTGTCCAAGCACCGCACCAGCGATTACAGCTTCAACTTCGAACTGATGCTCAACTTCGAAGGCAACACCGCGCCGTACCTGCTGTACGCCTACACCCGCGTCGCGGGCGTGTTCCGCAAGCTGGGCAAGGGTTACGACCAGCTCGACGGCCGGATCGTGCTGCAGGCCCCACACGAGCAGGACCTGGCCGCACGCCTGGCGCAGTTCGGCGAAGTGCTCAACAGCGTCGCCGACAAAGGCACCCCGCACGTGCTGTGCAGCTACCTGTACGACATCGCCGGGTTGTTCTCCAGCTTCTACGAGAACTGCCCGATCCTCGCCGCCGAAACCGCTGAACAACAACAGAGCCGCCTGCGCCTGGCCGCCCTGACCGGCCGCACGCTCAAGCAAGGCCTGGAGTTGCTCGGCCTGGAAACCCTGGAGCGCATGTAAGTTGGCTGCCAAGAAAAAACCTGCACCCAAGCGCGGCGCCAGCCGCCAACAGGCCCCTGCCAAACAGCCGATCCCGGGTTGGATCTGGCTGGCGGTCGGCCTGACGGTTGGCGCGTTCATTGTCTTCCTGATGAAGCTTGAGCCTGGCGGTGATGACATCAAGCGGGCCAAGCCGGAACAGCAAAAACCGGGCAGGACTGCCGAAGCAGCCAAGACCACCGCGGCCACGCCGCAGGTACCGGTCAAGCCAAAGTACGACTTCTACACCTTGCTGCCTGAGTCGGAAGTGATCGTGCCGCCTGAGGCCGTGCCGGAGAAAACTCCGCCGGTACCGGCGCAACCGGTGACCCCGGCCGAGGCTGCGAAAATCGACACAGCGCGCGCGCAGGCAGCCCTGCTCGGGCAGACTCCGCCGCCGCCACCGCCGGTGATCAAGCCAGCGGCAACCACGCAGTTCTTCCTCCAGGCCGGTTCGTTCCGCAAAGAGGCCGATGCTGACAAGGTGCGGGCGCAGATCATCCTGCTCGGCCAGGTGGTCAAGGTCGAGTCGGGCACGGTCAAGGAAGAGACCTGGTACCGGGTGCTGGTCGGCCCTTTCAGCAACCGTGAACAACTCACGGTTGCCCAGAAGCAGCTGGCCGGTGCGGGCTTCAGCAACCTTCTGCTGCAACAGCGACAGACCCGTCAGTAACTGAAAAGGCCTTGCCGCGAATCGCGCCAAGGCCTTTTTTCAGCTCGTCATTGAGACTGGAACGGATCAGTCAGACCCGGCCGCTGTTCACATCGGAAATCTGCCGGTTGAGCGTCCAGAAGTCGTAAAGGATGCCAAGCAGGAACAGGCCCCCGGTAAAGAAGTAGATGATCGCCGTGATCCATTTACCCATGTACAGCCGGTGCACGCCGAACAGACCGAGGAAGGTCAGCAGTACCCACGCCAGGCTGTAGTTGACCCGGCCGGACTGGAAGCGCATGTCTGCCTCGCGGTCCATCGCCGGGATCAGGAACAGGTCGATCAACCAGCCAATGCCCAGCAGGCCCAGAGTGAAAAACCAGATAGTCCCGGTAATCGGCTTGCCGTAGTAAAAACGGTGCGCGCCGAGAAAGCCGAAAATCCACAACAGGTACCCCAGCACCTTGCTGTGGGTGTCGTGATAAGGCGCCCCTTGTTGATAAGTATTCATTCCTAGCCCTCGTGGCTTAGCCAAAAATATTCTCAGAATAAATGTGACTTTTTCATGTGAAGCCGACGCATGGTTCCTTGCAGTCGACCAACGGATCATTTTTTGAGCAAAAAGCTGTTATAAAGTTGCGCGTCATCACCTAATCATCTTTCAAGAGCTTCATCTATGCCGCCTTTATTCAAGACATGGCTGACCCTCTGCCTCTTATTACCCCTGGCAGCCCACGCCACCAATCGTGAGCAACGACTTCCCAACGGCTTCACCGGCTACACCACCAACGCCACCGTGAAGCATGCACCGGTCAAACATGCAGCAGCCAAATCGGCCAATCTGCGTGCCCGCCCAAGCAATGCTGCCAACGCCTTGCCGGCTGTGGCCATGTCCGCCAAGCAGAGCAGCAACGTGCTAAGCCGCGCAGTGAATGTGCTTGGCACCCCTTATCGCTGGGGCGGCAGCACGCCAGGCAAGGGCTTTGACTGCAGCGGGCTGGTGAAATATGCGTTCAACGACGTGGCAGACGTCGATTTACCGCGTACCTCCAATGCCATGGCCCAGGGTCACGGCGTCAAGGTTGCCAAGGGCGACCTGAAGCCAGGCGACCTGATCTTCTTCAACATCAAGAGCCGCCGGGTCAATCATGTTGCCATTTACCTGGGCAACGACCGCTTCATCCATGCACCGCGTCGTGGCAAGTCGGTCAGCATCGACCAACTGAGCAAGCCGTACTGGCAGAAACACTACGTAGTCGCCAAGCGCGTCCTGCCAAAGGATCAACAGCTGAGCCTGGCCAAGCGCTGACAGGTGCACGCGCTGGCCTCGCAACGAGGCCAGTGCAGATGCTACCCCGTTTCGATCACGCCTTCAGCGCGCAACTGTTGCAAAGCTGCCTCCATGGTCTTCATCCCCGCCGCGCCTCCAGCCTGCATCAGTGAGTAGATCTGCGCCAACCGTCCCTCGCGGATCAGGTTGCGCACCGCCATGTTCGCCAGCAGAACTTCCCGCGCCGCAACCCGACCGGTACCGCGCCGTTTGACCAGCACCTGCGCCACGACCACGCACAGCGAGTCGGCCAGCAGGGTACGCACCAGCGGTTTCTCGTCGGCGGCAAACACCTCCACCATACGGTCGATGCTGCTCACCGCCGAGCGCGTGTGCACGGTCGCCAGTACCAGATGCCCGGTCTGCGCCGCGCGCAGCGCCAGGCGGATGGACTCCAGGTCACGCAGTTCACCCAGCACGATCACGTCAGGGTCCTGACGCAGGGCGCTGCGCAGGCCTTGGGCAAAGTCACTGCTGTGCTGGCCGACCTCACGCTGGGTGACCAGGCTGCGCTGGCTGCTGTGGATAACTTCGATCGGGTCTTCCAGGGTGATGATGTGTAACGAGCGCTCACGATTGAGCCAGTCGACCAGTGCGGCCAGGGTGCTCGACTTGCCGCTACCCGTTGCCCCGCCGATCAGCACGAGGCCATCGGTGCACTGGGCAACAGCTTGCAATACATCTTCCAGATCAAGCTCGGCGATGCTTGGCACATGGCTCGGGATCAAGCGCAGGCTGGCGGCCAGGCCGTTACGCTGGCGAAACAGGTTGAGGCGGCAGCGGCGGCCCTGGTTCAAGGTCACTGCCAGATCCAGTTCGGCACCGGCCAGCCATTGTTGCATCTGGTGCTCAGCCAACAGCGGCGCCAGCCCTTGCTGCAGTTGGTCGGCTGGCATCGGCGGCAGATCGAGCCGGCGCAGTTCGCCGTCCACGCGCAGCAATGGTGGTTCGGCCTCGGCCAGATGCAGGTCGGATGCCCCTGCAGCAGCGGCCTGGGCCAGCAGGTCAGTCACGTCCATGAGACTCCCCAAAGGCTATCAAGCAGGTAGAATGGCGCAGATCACTGAGCCGCTGGCATTCTTCCATGTCCACCATAGCAGACCACCTCGGCGCCCTCGCCGCCCGTATCGACAGCGCAGCGCTCGCCTGTGGCCGCGACCCAGCCAGCATCAAGTTGCTGGCCGTGAGCAAGACCAAACCCGCCGCCGCCGTGCGTGAAGCCTACGCTGCCGGCGTGCGCGACGTGGGTGAAAACTACCTGCAGGAAGCCCTGGCCAAGCAAGATGAATTAACTGACCTGGCCTTGACCTGGCACTTCATCGGCCCCATTCAATCGAACAAGACCCGCGCGATTGCCGAGCATTTCGCCTGGGTGCATTCGGTAGACCGCTTGAAGATCGCCCAACGCCTGTCCGAACAACGCCCAACCGAGTTGGCGCCACTGAACATCTGCCTCCAGGTCAACGTCAGTGGCGAGGACAGCAAGTCTGGCTGTACCCCGGCTGAGCTGCCAGCACTGGCCGCAGCGGTGGCCGCACTGCCGGGCCTACGTTTGCGTGGTTTGATGGCCATCCCCGAGCCGAGCGATGAGCGCGCGGTGCAGGAGGCTGCCTTTGCCCGACTGCGCGAGCTGCAGGCCAGCCTGAATCTTGGCCTGGATACCCTGTCGATGGGCATGAGCCACGACCTCGAGGCCGCCATCAGCCAAGGTGCGACCTGGGTGCGTATTGGCACCGCCCTGTTCGGCGCGCGCGATTACGGGCAGGCTTGAATCCATGCTTTACTCACTTTTTTCTAAGGACCTGACATGAGCAAGACACGTATTGCCTTTATCGGCGCCGGCAACATGGCCGCCAGCCTGATTGGCGGCCTGCGTGCGCAGGGTCTGGACGCTGCGCAGATTCGCGCCAGCGACCCTGGCGCCGAGACCCGCAGCCGGGTTCGCGCCGAGCACGCAATCGAGGTGTTCGAAGACAACGCTCAAGCAATCGCCGACGCCGACGTGATAGTCCTGGCGGTCAAGCCGCAGGTCATGAAAAGCGTCTGCCAGAGCCTGCAGGCCAACCTGCAGGACGGCCAACTGATCGTCTCCATCGCCGCCGGGATCACCTGCGCCAGCCTGCAAGACTGGCTCGGCCCGCGCCCTGTGGTGCGCTGCATGCCCAACACCCCGGCCCTGTTGCGCCAAGGCGTCAGCGGCCTGTACGCCACCGAGCAGGTGTCTGCCGAGCAACGTCAGCAGGCCGAAGAACTGCTGTCGGCCGTAGGCACGGCGCTGTGGCTGGAGCACGAGCAGCAGCTGGACGCCGTAACGGCAGTCTCCGGCAGCGGCCCGGCGTACTTCTTCCTGCTGATCGAAGCAATGACCGCTGCCGGCGAAAAGCTCGGCCTGCCGCGCGAGACCGCTTCCCAGCTGACCCTGCAAACTGCCCTCGGCGCTGCGCACATGGCAGTCGCCAGTGATGTCGATGCCGCTGAGCTGCGCCGCCGGGTCACCTCGCCTGCCGGGACCACCGAGGCGGCGATCAAATCGTTCCAGGGCAATGCTTTCGAGGCCATCGTCGAACAGGCGCTGCAGGCCGCGGCAACGCGCTCCGCCGAGCTCGCCGAACAATTGGGCAAATAAGGAGCTGTTGATGAATGCACTGTCTGGCGCCGCTATTTTCGTGGTGCAAACCCTGGTCAGCCTGTATCTGGCGATCGTTCTGCTGCGCTTTGTGCTGCAACTGGTCAAGGCCGACTTCTACAATCCGCTGAGCCAGTTCGCGGTGCGCGCCACGCAACCGCTGCTCAAGCCTATCCGGCGCATCGTGCCGAGCATCTTCGGCCTGGATACCTCGTCGCTGCTGCTGGCGATCCTGATTCAGGCGCTGCTGATGGCCTTTGTGCTGATGATCACCTACGGCACCGCCGGTGACATCCTGCACCTGATGATGTGGGCGATCATTGGCGTTACCTCGCTGTTCCTGAAGATCTTCTGGGTCGCGATGATCGTCATGGTCATCGTCTCCTGGGTTGCGCCCAACAGCCACAACCCGGCTGCCGAGCTCGCCTACCAGATCGCCGAGCCAGTGCTGGCGCCGTTCCGCCGCCTGATACCGAACCTGGGCGGCCTGGACATCTCGCCGATCTTTGCCTTCCTGGCGATCCAGGTGGTCCAGTCGTTCGTGATGCCACCACTGGCAGCCTACGCCGGCATGCCGCAAGAGCTGTGGCGAATGATCTGACCCGTGCACCGCCAGCGGCAGCCTGTGCTTGCCGCTGGGGGTAGCGCTCTTTAGACTTACGCCTCCGTCAAGCGTGAGCAGGGTCGATGTCCACTGTCTTTCCCGAAGATTCCGTCGGTCTGGTAACACCGCAGACTGCCCGGTTCGATGAACCGTTGGCGCTGGCCTGCGGCCGATCGCTGGCCAGCTACGAGCTGGTCTATGAAACCTATGGCACACTCAACAGCAGCGCGAGCAACGCCGTGCTGATCTGCCATGCGTTGTCTGGCCATCACCATGCCGCGGGCTTTCACCGTGCTGACGAGCGCAAGCCCGGCTGGTGGGACAGCTGCATAGGCCCTGGCAAGCCGATCGACACCAACCGCTTCTTCGTGGTCAGCCTGAACAACCTTGGCGGCTGTAACGGCAGCACCGGCCCGAGCAGCGTCAACCCGCTGACCGGCAAGCCCTACGGCGCCGACTTCCCGGTGCTCACCGTGGAAGACTGGGTACACAGCCAGGTGCGCCTGGCCGACCGTCTCGGCATCAACCAGTGGGCCGCCGTGGTGGGTGGCAGTCTCGGTGGCATGCAGGCCCTGCAATGGACCATCACCTACCCTGACCGGGTCCGCCACTGCGTCGATATCGCCTCCGCGCCCAAACTGTCGGCGCAGAACATCGCCTTCAACGAAGTTGCCCGCCAGGCCATCCTCACCGACCCTGAGTTCCACGGTGGCTCTTTCCAGGACCAGGGCGTGATCCCCAAGCGCGGCCTGATGCTGGCGCGCATGGTCGGCCACATCACTTACCTGTCGGATGACTCGATGGGCGAGAAATTCGGCCGCGAACTCAAAAGCGACAAGCTCAACTACGACTTCCACAGCGTTGAGTTTCAGGTTGAAAGCTACCTGCGCTACCAAGGCGAAGAATTCTCCGGTCGCTTTGACGCCAACACCTACCTGTTGATGACCAAGGCGCTCGACTACTTCGATCCGGCCGCCACGCATGGCGGCGATCTGGCGGCAACCTTGAGCAACGTCACGGCAGACTACTGCGTGATCTCGTTCACTACCGACTGGCGCTTCTCGCCGGCCCGCTCGCGAGAAATCGTCGATGCGTTGATGGCCGCACGCAAGAACGTCTGCTATCTGGAAATCGACTCGCCGTACGGCCACGACGCCTTCCTGATACCAACGCCTCGCTACATGCTGGGTTTCTCGAACTACATGAACCGCATCGCCATCTGAGGACCGCATGAGAGCCGACCTGGAAATCATCCAAGACTGGATCCCCGCCGGCAGCCGGGTCCTCGACCTGGGCTGCGGCAACGGCGAGTTGCTGGCGTCATTGCGCGACCTCAAGCAGGTCACCGGCTACGGCCTGGAGATCGATGCCGACAACATCGCCGCGTGCGTGGCCAAGGGCGTCAACGTCATCGAGCAGGACCTCGACAAGGGTCTGGGCAACTTTGCCAGCAACAGCTTCGACGTGGTGGTCATGACCCAGGCCCTGCAGGCGGTCGAATACCCCGACCGGATCCTCGCCGAAATGCTGCGGGTGGGCCGCGAGTGCATCATCACCTTCCCCAACTTCGGCCACTGGCGCTGCCGTTGGTACCTGGCCAGCAAGGGTCGCATGCCGGTTTCGGACTTCATGCCGTACACCTGGTACAACACGCCGAACATCCACTTCTGCACCTTTGCCGACTTCGAGCAGCTGTGCGTCGACCACCATGCCAAGGTCCTCGACCGGCTGGCCGTCGACCGCCTGCACCGCAATGGCATCGGCGGTCGGGTTTGGCCTAATCTGTTGGGAGAGATCGGCATCTATCGCCTCAGCAGCCCGAGCCTGAGCGAACACCAGATCGCCGTCTGACCCCGTACCACTTGGAGGATTCGCCCGATGCGTCGACTCGCTGTATTACTGCTCGGCCTGTGCATGGCCCTACCGGTGCTGGCTGCCGATGCGGCCAAGGCCCAGCGCAAGGAAGTGTTCGGGGATGTCACCGTGCATTACAGCGCCTTTACTTCGAGCATGCTGCAGCCGGCGATTGCCACCGCCAATGGTCTGATCCGCAGCAAGAACCAGGGCGTGCTGACCGTGTCGGTGCTCAAGGGCGGCAAGCCGGACATGGCCATGGTCAGCGGCAGCGTCAAGGACCTCACCGGGCGCAGCAGCGCGCTTACGTTCCGTCAGGTCAGCGACCCTAGTGGCGTCAGCTACCTCGCCCAGTTCCCGATCGAGCAGGCGCAGACGCTGATCTTCGAACTCACGGTTGCCAGCGGCGGCGCCAGCCATTCTTTCAGCTTCAACCAGGAAGTGTTCCCAGGCGAATGATCAATCTTCAGCAACTCGTATTGGCCAGCCATAACGCTGGCAAGCTCAAAGAACTCCAGGCCATGCTTGGCGAGTCGGTGCACCTGCGTTCGATCGGCGAATTCAGCCAGGTCGAGCCGGAAGAAACCGGCCTGTCATTCGTCGAAAACGCCATTCTCAAGGCCCGCAACGCGGCGCGCATTTCCGGCTTGCCGGCACTGGCCGATGACTCGGGCCTGGCCGTGGACTTTCTTGGCGGCGCGCCGGGCATCTACTCGGCACGCTATGCCGACGGCAAGGGCGATGCCGCCAACAACGCCAAGCTGCTCGACGCGCTGAAAGACGTGCCGGATGAGCAACGTGGTGCGCAGTTCGTCTGTGTGCTGGCGTTGGTACGGCATGCCGATGACCCACTGCCGATCCTCTGTGAAGGCCTCTGGCACGGCAGCATCCTGCGTGCTGCCAGTGGCGAGCATGGCTTTGGCTACGATCCGCTGTTCTGGGTGCCCGAGCGCAACTGCTCGAGCGCAGAGCTCGCGCCGCTGGAGAAGAACCAGCTCAGCCACCGCGCCCGCGCCATGGCCCTGCTGCGTCAGCGTCTGGGCCTGGCATGACCGACAAGCCGTCGATCCAGCTGCTCCATCCGCGGGCCTCTGGCGCGCGCCTGGCATTGCCGGAGCTGCCCCCGCTGTCGCTGTACATCCATATCCCCTGGTGCGTGCGCAAGTGCCCCTACTGCGACTTCAACTCGCACCAGGCCGGCCCTGATCTGCCTGAAGAAGCCTACGTCGACGCCTTGCTGGCAGACCTTGAACAAGAGCTGCCTGCCGTGCAGGGCCGCACCATCAGCACGATCTTCTTTGGCGGTGGCACGCCAAGCCTGTTCAGCGCCGCTGCGCTGGACCGCCTGCTGCGCGGGGTTGAACAGCGCATTGCGTTTGCCGCCGATATCGAGATAACCCTCGAGGCCAACCCGGGTACCTTCGAGCAGGACAAGTTCAAGGCTTACCGGCAGACCGGTATCAATCGCCTGTCAATCGGCGTGCAGAGCTTCCAACCGGCCAAGCTGGAGAAGCTTGGCCGCATTCATAACGGCGACGAGGCGATCCGCGCAGCCGACATGGCGCGCGCAGCAGGTTTTGACAACTTCAACATGGACCTGATGCACGGCCTGCCCGATCAGTCGCTGGAGGACGCCTTGGGCGACCTGCAGCAGGCAATCGACCTGGGCCCGACGCACCTGTCCTGGTATCAGCTCACCGTCGAGCCGAACACGGTGTTCTGGAACCAGCCGCCCGAGCTGCCTGAAGACGACATCCTCTGGGATATCCAGGAAGCCGGGCAGTTGCTGCTGGCCAACAATGGCTTCCATCAGTACGAAGTGTCGGCCTATGCCCAGGCCGATCGCGCCGCACGGCACAACCTCAATTACTGGCGCTTCGGCGACTTCATCGGCATCGGCGCCGGCGCCCACGGCAAGCTGTCGTTCGCCGACGGGCGCATCCTGCGCACCTGGAAGACGCGCCTGCCCAAGGACTACCTGAACCCGGCCAAGCCGTACAAGGCTGGGGAGAAGCTGCTGCCAGTGGACGAGCTGCCGTTCGAGTTTTTGATGAATGCGCTGCGCCTGACGGATGGGGTCGAGGCTGAGTTGTTCCACCGCCGCACCGGTCTGCCGCTGGCGCAGCTGGCCGAAGCCCGGCGCCTGGCCGAACAAAAGGGGCTTTTGCAGGTCGAACCGGATCGGCTGGCAGCAACACCGCGCGGCCAGTTGTTCCTCAATGACCTGCTGCAGTATTTCTTGACCTAAGGATGACCCATGGACCTGGTACTTGACCTGCTTGCGACCGTGTCGCGCTGGAGCCGCAGCAACCTGTCGGAGATCTCGCTGGCGTTGGTAGGCTGCCTGCTGGTGCTGTTCGGCACGGATATCAAGGGTTGGGTAGACCAGCGCCTGGGCGGCCTGGCCGGCGCGTTGCGCATACCATTCATGGCCTTGCTGGTGATGGTGGGCAGCGGTGCGGCGTTGATCTATGCCACGCCGTGGGTGATCAAGGGGCTCAGCCAGTTCAACAACTACGCACTGGCGCCGGTGTTGCTGGTGGTGTTGGTGTTGATTGGGGTGGTGGCTGATCGGCGTGGTTGACGTGTAGACCGTGTGTTGGGGGCGCTTTGCGCCCCTTTCGCGACACAAGGCCGCTCCTACAGGGGACCGCGTCGTCTGGCCTTGTGTCGCGAAAGGGCTGCGCAGCAGCCCCAATCCAGCCAACGCCGATATCAGTCGACTTTTACGAACTTCAAATCCCAGACGCCATGCCCAAGTCGTTCGCCACGGCGTTCGAACTTGGTGATCGGCCGCTCTGTGGGGCGCGGTACATAGGTGCCATCCTCGGCCTGGTTGCGATAGCCCGGCGCGGCGCTCATCACTTCCAGCATGTACTCGGCATACGGTTCCCAGTCGGTGGCCATATGGAAAACGCCACCCGGCTTGAGCTTGCTGCGCACCAGTTCGGCGAACTCCAGCTGGACGATGCGGCGCTTGTGGTGACGAGCCTTGTGCCACGGGTCCGGGAAGAACAGCATCAAGCGATCAAGGCTGTTATCCGCGACACAGCGGTTGAGCACTTCGATCGCATCGCAGTCGTACACCCGCAGGTTCTGCAGCCCCTGGGTCAGCACGCCATTGAGCAGCGCGCCAACACCCGGGCGGTGCACTTCGACGCCGATGAAGTCCTGCTCTGGTGCGGCGGCAGCCATCTCCAGCAGCGAGTGCCCCATGCCGAAGCCGATTTCCAGGGTACGCGGCGCCGAGCGGCCGAATACCTGGTCGTAATCGACCGGGCTGTCGGCCAGCGGCAGCACGAACAGGGGCGCGCCCTGATCAAGACCACGTTGCTGGCCTTCGGTCATGCGCCCGGCGCGCATCACGAAACTCTTGATGCGGCGGTGCGGGCGCTCTTCGCCGTCGGCGGGGATCGGCGTATCTTGCGATTCAGTCATCAGAAACTCTTACTTGATCAGACCATCCAGCGGCGACGAGGCGCTGGCATACAGTTTTTTTGGCATACGCCCGGCCAGATAAGCCAGACGACCCGCATTGATAGCGTATTTCATGGCTTCGGCCATCAGCACCGGTTGCTGGGCGTGGGCGATGGCCGAGTTCATCAGCACCGCCTCGCAGCCCATTTCCATGGCGATGGTGGCATCGGAAGCGGTACCGACGCCGGCATCGACCAGCACCGGCACCTTGGATTCTTCAAGGATGATCTGCAGGTTGTACGGGTTGCAGATGCCCAGGCCGGTACCGATCAGGCCCGCCAGCGGCATCACCGCGATGCAGCCGATCTCTGCCAGCTGACGCGCGATGATTGGGTCATCACTGGTGTAGACCATCACGTCGAAACCTTCCTTGACCAGCACTTCGGCGGCCTTGAGGGTTTCGATCACATTGGGAAACAGGGTTTTCTGGTCGGCGAGCACTTCCAGCTTGACCAGGTTGTGGCCATCGAGCAGCTCCCGGGCCAGGCGGCAGGTACGCACGGCTTCGATTGCGTCGTAGCAGCCAGCGGTGTTGGGCAGGATGGTGTAGCGGTCGGGTGGCAGCACGTCGAGCAGGTTCGGCTCGCCCGGGATCTGGCCCAGGTTGGTGCGGCGCACGGCGACTGTGACGATCTCGGCACCCGAGGCTTCGATGGCCAGGCGGGTTTCTTCCATGTCACGGTACTTGCCGGTACCAACCAGCAGGCGCGACTGGAACGTGCGCCCGGCCAGGATGAAGGGCTTGTCGCTACGAACATTGCTCATCGTTGTTCCTCTGGAAAGGTTGCGGGACTTGCAGGTGAACGTCAGTCGACTAGCCGCCGCCGATGGCGTGCACCACTTCGAGTTGATCACCTTCGTTTAGCAGCGTGCTGTCGTGCTGGCTGCGCGGCACGATATCGAGGTTGAGCTCGACAGCCACCCGGCGCCCAGTCAGCTCCAGCCGCGCGAGCAAGCCGGCAACGCTCTCACCGGCAGGCACTTCGTAGGGTTCACCGTTCAATTGAATGCGCATGCACACGGCCACCGTTGTTCTTTGGGGCCCGCATTCTAGCCCCGATCAACCCCTGAACCCAAGGGCGACAGCCGCCATTAGTCGCGATTGGGGACCAGCCGGTCAGCCCAGCCGCCACGCCGCCAGGCCCAGGCACAGCCAGCCGGCAAGGAAGCACAGGCCGCCGATGGGGGTGATCATGCCCAGCTTGCTCACGCCGGTCAGGGTCAGCAGGTAAAGGCTACCGGAGAACAGCACGATGCCCACGGCGAACAGACAACCGGCCCAGCCGACCAGCCGCCCTGGCAAATGTGCAGCCAGCAGGGCAACGCCAAACAGCGCCAGAGCATGTACCAGCTGATAGGTCACACCGGTATGAAAGATCGCCAGGTAGTCGGCAGTCAGGCGGTTTTTCAGGCCGTGCGCGGCAAACGCACCGAGGGCGACACCGGTGAAGGCAAAAAACGCGGCCAGCATGAGGAAGCTTCGAAGCATGGGGAGGACTCCTCGAGAGGGGTCTGTATAATGGCCGGTTCCATCGGTCCGGCCAAGCCATCGCCATGCTGTCATCCCTGATCCGTCGCTGCGTACGCGCCCTGCTCTGGTTTGCCGCCGGCAGTATTGTGCTGGTTCTGGTCCTGCGCTGGGTGCCGCCACCGGGCACCGCGCTGATGGTCGAGCGCAAGGTGCAGTCGTGGTTCAGTGGCGAGCCGATCGACCTTCAGCGTGACTGGCAGCCGTGGCAGGGCATATCCGATGACCTCAAGGTTGCAGTGATTGCCGGTGAAGACCAGAAATTTGCCAGCCACTGGGGCTTTGACATCCCGGCGATTCAGGCAGCGTTTGCCCATAACGAGCGCGGCGGCAATATTCGCGGAGCGAGCACCTTGACCCAGCAGGTAGCCAAGAACCTGTTCCTGTGGTCGGGCCGCAGCTGGTTTCGCAAAGGCCTGGAAGCCTGGTTCACGGCGCTGATCGAGCTGTTCTGGTCCAAGGAGCGGATCCTTGAGGTGTACCTGAACAGCGTCGAATGGGGCCCTGGGGTATTTGGCGCCCAGGCCGCAGCGCGTTACCACTTTGGCGTCGATGCCAGCCGCCTGACGCGCCAGCAGGCCGCGCAACTGGCTGCAGTGCTGCCCAGCCCGCTGAAGTGGAACGCCGGCCGGCCGAGCACCTATGTTGCCAACCGCGCAGGCTGGATTCGCCGGCAGATGAGCCAGCTGGGCGGCGCTGACTACCTGCAGCAGCTTGAGGCAGGCCGCAGCCAGTGAATTAGCCGCTGGCGTTCAGCAGCGACAAAAAAACCGCCTGTCCCATCAGGGCCAGGCGGTTTTTTATTGCTGCGACGATCAGGCTGCGATCAGTGCCTTGACCTTGTTCATAGCATTCTTCTCGAGCTGGCGAATACGCTCAGCCGATACGCTGTACTTCTCGGCCAGCTCATGCAATGTGGCCTTCTCTTCAGCCAACCAGCGCTGATAGAGAATGTCGCGGCTGCGATCATCCAGCCCGCTCAGGGCCTCGTGCAGATTGCTGGTGGAGTTATCGCTCCAGTCAGCGTCCTCGAGCTGCATCGCCGGATCGTAGCGGTGATCTTCAAGGTAATGCGCCGGCGATTGGAACGCGCTGTCGTCGTCCGCTTCAGCAGCAGGATCGAAGGCCATGTCATGGCCGCTCAGGCGGCTTTCCATCTCGCGCACTTCACGCGGCTCGACGCCCAGGCTTTCGGCGACACGATGCACTTCATCGTTGTTCAGCCAGGCCAGACGTTTCTTCTGGCTGCGCAGGTTGAAGAACAGCTTGCGCTGGGCCTTGGTGGTCGCGACCTTGACGATGCGCCAGTTGCGCAGGATGAACTCATGGATCTCGGCCTTGATCCAGTGCACCGCGAAGGACACCAGACGTACGCCCATTTCCGGGTTGAAGCGTTTGACAGCCTTCATCAGGCCGACGTTACCTTCCTGGATCAGGTCAGCTTGCGCCAGCCCATACCCTGCATAGCTGCGTGCGATGTGCACGACGAAGCGCAGGTGGGCCATAACCATTTGCCGAGCAGCCTCAACATCCTGCTCGTAAAAAAGACGTTCGCCCAGTTCACGCTCCTGCTCGGGCGTCAGCAGGGGAATGCTGTTCACCGTATGTACGTAGGCTTCCAGGTTTGCACCGGGGACCAACGCATAGGCAGGTTGCAACGAAGTGGTCATTCAGGAACCTCCGACTCACTGGATTCGTGCCTTGTGAGCACTGCCATAAATGACCGGAAACTGTCGTGCAAGTTCCCGTTTACGTCAATGATGGCGCAAAAACATTATCGTGGGGCCAGCTCATTCAAGTGGCGAGCCACCGCAATCCATGCACCGATATACCCTAACAACACCGCACCAATCAAGAGTGACAGACCGTCGGCAGCCGGCACACCAGCCAGCGCAAAGTCACTGCCATACAGCCCGGACAAGCCGATCACCGCGTCGTTGAGCCAGTTCAGGCCAAACGCCAGAATCGCCCAGGCCAGCAGCCCGGCGCCCAGCCCATACAGCGCGCCCATATACAGAAACGGCCGGCGTACGTAGCTGTCGGTACCACCGACCAGCTTGATCACTTCGATCTCGACGCGGCGGTTCTCGATATGTAGACGAATTGTGTTACCGATTACTAACAACAAAGCTGAAACCAGCATCACGGCCAGGCCAAAGACGAAACGGTCGCCCAGCTTGAGGATCGCCGCCAACCGCTCGACCCAGACCAGGTCCAGCTGCGCCACATCCACCCGTGGAAGCTCAGCCAGGCGCTGACGCAAGGCTTCCAGGGCCGGCTTGTCGACTTCGGTCGGGGTCACTACGACCACCCCCGGCAAGGGATTGTCCGGCAACTCGCGCAGCGCCTGGCCGAGGCCCGACTGCTGCTGGAACTCTTCCAGAGCCTCTTCGCGGCTGACGAACTGGGCATCTGCTACGCCAGGCATGCCTTTGATTTCATCTCGCAGCGCTTCGCCTTCCCTGCTGCCCGCATCGAGCTTGAGGTACAGCGAAATCTGCGCAGCGCGCTGCCAGGAGCCGCCCAGTTGCTCAACGTTCTTCAGCAACAGCGACAGGCCCATGGGCATGCTCAGGGCCACGGCCATCACCAGACAGGTGAAGAAGCCGCCGATCGGCTGCTTGGCCAACCGGCGCAGGCTGTCGAGCAGGCTGGCGCGGTGGCTTTCCAGCCAGGCGTGGAACAGGGTGCGGAAGTCCGGGCCGTCGTCGTCGCTGCCGCCGCGTTTCTTGCTTGGTTGCGGATCAGCGGGCTTGGGCGCAACGCGCTCGGAAACCTTGGGGGTGCGGGTAGTACTCATTGGCCAGCCTCGCCATCGCCGATCAGTCGGCCGCGTTGCAGGGTCAGCATGCGGTGGCGCATGCGGGCGATCAGTGCCAGGTCGTGACTGGCAATCAGAACGGTGGTGCCGAGGCGATTGATGTCCTCGAACACGCCCATGATCTCGGCCGCCAGGCGTGGGTCGAGGTTGCCAGTAGGTTCGTCAGCCAGCAGCAAAGCCGGCTGGTGAACGATGGCCCGGGCAATACCAACGCGTTGTTGCTGGCCGGTGGACAGGTCCGCCGGGAACAAATCGCCCTTGTCGCTCAGTGCCACGCGCTCCAGCGCCGAATCAACGCGCTTGGCAATTTCCGGCTTGGACAGCCCGAGAATCTGCAACGGCAAGGCGATGTTGTTGAACACGGTGCGGTCGAACAGCAGCTGGTGATTCTGGAACACCACGCCGATCTGCCGGCGCAGAAACGGGATCTGTGCGTTGCTGATCTGGCCGAGGTCTTGCCCCGCCAGCAGCAGCTTGCCGCTGGTCGGGCGCTCCATGGCCAGCAATAAACGCAGCAAGGTGCTCTTGCCGGCGCCGGAGTGGCCGGTAACGAACAGGAACTCGCCGCGACGGGCGCGGAAACTCAGCTCATGCAGGCCGACGTGGCCGTTGGGGTAGCGCTTGGCGACCTGTTCGAATCGAATCATGAAGGCTCCCGCTCATTGAACAGGGCTTTGACGAACGGCTCGGCCTCGAAGGTGCGCAGGTCATCGATGCCTTCACCCACACCGATAAAGCGAATCGGCAGTTTGAACTGCTTGGCCAGGGCGAAGATCACCCCGCCTTTGGCGGTGCCGTCGAGCTTGGTCAGGGCCAGGCCGGTCAGCTCGACGCTCTGGTGGAAGTACTTGGCCTGGCTGATGGCGTTCTGGCCAGTGCCTGCATCCAGCACCAGCAGCACTTCGTGGGGTGCGTCGGCATCCAGCTTGGCGATCACCCGACGGACCTTCTTCAGCTCTTCCATCAGGTTGTCTTTGGTGTGCAGGCGGCCAGCAGTGTCGGCGATCAGCACATCGGCGCCACGGGCCTTGGCGGCCTGTACGGCATCGAAGATCACCGAAGCCGAGTCGGCGCCGGTGTGCTGGGCGATGACCGGGATCTGGTTACGCTCACCCCAGACCTGCAACTGCTCGACCGCAGCGGCGCGGAAGGTGTCGCCGGCAGCCAGCATGACCTTCTTGCCATCGAGCTGGAGCTTCTTGGCCAGCTTGCCGATAGTGGTGGTTTTGCCAGCGCCATTCACACCAACCACGAGGATCACGTAGGGTTTGTGCTGGGTGTCGATGTGCAAGGGCTGCTCGACCGGGCGCAGCAGCGCGGTCAGCTCGTCCTGCAGCGACTTGTACAGCGCGTCGGCGTCGGCCAACTGCTTGCGCGCAACCTTCTGCGTCAGGTTCTGCACGATCACCGACGTGGCTTCGACGCCGACGTCGGCGGTCAGCAAGCGGGTTTCGATTTCTTCGAGCAGATCATCGTCGATGATTTTCTTGCCCAGGAACAGGCTGGCCATGCCTTCGCCGATGCTGGCGCTGGTCTTGGACAGGCCTTGCTTGAGGCGGGCGAAGAACCCGGCCTTGGTGGGTTCGCTGGCAACGGCAGGGGCTGCGGCCGGCTCGACGACGGCAGGCGGAGCGGCGGCGGCGGCGACAACAGCCGGCTCAGGTTCGACGACTGGCGCGACAGCAATTACCGGAGGTTGTGGCTCTGGTTCTGGCGTTGGCTCGAGTACAGGAGCCTCAGCAACCACTTCAACCGCAACCGGCTCGACCAGCGGCCGCTCAGGAATGACCGGTGGCGCAACTGGCTCAAGGTCCGGCACCAGCGCAACCGGCTCCTCTGCCACCGGCAGCACCAGATTGCTGACCGGCGGTGCAGTTTCAGCCACGGGCGCTGGCGCAAGCGGCGCAGGCGCAGCCTCGACAGCCGGCTGCGGCGCAATCTCCGGCGCCGCTTCAAGCAGCACAGGCTCAGGCTCGGCCAGCGCCGCCGGCGCAACCGGAGCAGCCTGCTCGACGGGTGCAACAGGCTCTGCAACCTTGGCTTCAGGGGTTTGCGGCTGTTCGGCGACAGCTTGCTGTGGTTTCTTGCGGAACCAGCCGAACAGGCCTTTTTTCTCACCAGCCTCGGCCGGCGCTTTCTTGTCGTCGTTGGAACCAAACATGGAGGACGGCTATCTCAAGTCGCGATGAGCCATTAGTGGCGCATCTGGAATTCTCTATCACGCAGAACAGACTATCTTGAATCCGGCTGGTTCATGCGCAACGTTTTGTCGTAGGGTCCTGTGGGCCAGAACGGCGACAGGCATGGTCGCCAGGCAACCGGATCAGTATCCTAGCACCTCCTGGCCTGCTGACGCTAAACCGAAGCGGGCCGCCGTACAGGTTAATCATCGTATGAATGCTCTAGCCCGCCGCGCTGCTGGCCTGCTGCTCAGCACGCTCTGCCTGCCCCTGGCAGCACTTGCCGCCGATCCGCAACCGACCCACGAATTCATCCTCGACAACGGCCTCAAAGTGGTCGTGCGCGAGGACCACCGCGCCCCCGTGGTGGTCTCGCAGATCTGGTACAAGGTCGGCTCCAGCTACGAGACCCCGGGCCAGACCGGGTTGTCCCATGCGCTCGAGCACATGATGTTCAAAGGCAGCGCCAAACTCGGCCCGGGCGAAGCTTCGCGGATCCTGCGCGACCTCGGCGCTGAAGAAAACGCCTTTACCAGCGACGACTACACCGCTTATTACCAAGTGCTGGCGCGCGATCGCCTGCCGGTCGCGTTCGAGCTCGAAGCCGACCGCCTGGCCAGCCTGCGCCTGCCGGCCGACGAATTCAGCCGTGAAATCGAAGTGATCAAGGAAGAACGGCGCCTGCGCACCGACGATCAGCCCAACGCCAAGGCGTTCGAGCTGTTCAGCGCCATGGCCTACCCCGCCAGCGGCTACCACACGCCAACCATCGGCTGGATGGCGGACCTGGAGCGGATGAAAGTCGAGGAGCTGCGCCACTGGTACGAGTCCTGGTACGCGCCGAACAACGCCACCCTGGTGGTGGTCGGCGACGTTACCGTCGATGAAGTCAAAGGCCTCGCGCAGAAGTATTTCGGCGCCATCCCGAAACGCGCCGTGCCGCCGTCCAAGCTGCCGCTGGAGCTGGCCGAGCCCGGCCTGCGCCAGTTGACCCTGCACGTGCGTACGCAGTTGCCGAGTCTGATCTACGGCTTCAACGTGCCAGGCCTGGCCACCGCCAAGGAGCCACGCACTGTGCATGCCCTGCGGCTGATCTCGGCGCTGCTCGACGGCGGCTACAGCGCGCGCATGCCAGCACGCCTGGAGCGCGGCCAGGAGCTGGTCGCCGGCGCGTCGTCCGGTTACGACGCGTTTACTCGCGGCGACAGCCTATTCCTGATCTCGGCCACGCCGAATGTGCAAAAGCACAAGACCCTGGCTGATGTCGAAAAAGGCATCTGGCAGCTGCTCGACGAACTCAAGACCACTCCGCCAACCGCCGAAGAGCTCGAGCGTGTACGCGCCCAGGTCATCGCCGGGCTGGTGTATGACCGTGACTCGATCAGCAGCCAGGCCACCACCATCGGCCAGCTGGAAACCGTCGGCCTGTCCTGGAAGCTGATCGACAGCGAACTGGACGAGCTCAAGCAAGTGACCCCGCAGGACATCCAGGACGCCGCCCGCACCTATTTCACCCGCGAACGCCTGAGCGTTGCCCATGTACTGCCCGAGGAGTCCGCTCATGAGTGATCGCCGCCTTCCACGCTACGCCCTGATCGGTCTCGGCGCGGTTGCCCTGGCAGTCGCCGGCACCATTATGCTGACCCGCCCGGCGCAGTCCGATGCCGCTAGCGCAACCACTACCGATGCCAAGCCTGCCAGCAGTGCCGCTAGACCAGCCAATACCCTGCAGTCGCTGGCCGAACTGGACGGCAAGGCGCCGAGCCGGCGTGAACTGAACATCCAGAGCTGGAACACCGCCGAAGGCGCCCGCGTGCTGTTCGTTGAAGCCCGCGAACTGCCGATGTTCGACCTGCGCGTGACCTTTGCCGCCGGCAGCAGCCAGGACGGTAACGTCGCTGGCCTGGCCACGCTGACCAACGCCATGCTCAACGAAGGCGTTGCCGGCAAGGACGTCACTGCAATCGCTGAGGGCTTCGAAGGCCTGGGCGCCGACTTTGGCAATGGTTCCTACCGCGACATGGCGGTAGCGACCCTGCGCAGCCTCAGCGCCAGCGACAAGCGCGAGCCTGCCTTGAAGCTATTTGCCGAAGTGATCGGCAAGCCGACCTTCCCCGCCGACGCGCTCAAACGCATCCAGAACCAGCTGCTGGCCGGTTTTGAGTACGAGAAGCAGAACCCGGCCAAGATCGGCGGCAAGGCACTGTTCGCCAACTTGTATGGCGATCACCCATATGCCCAGCCGAGTGACGGCACTGCGCAGAGCATCCCGGCGATCACTCTGGAGCAACTGCGCGCGTTCCACGCCAAGGCCTATACCTCGAAAAATGCCGTGATCGCGCTGGTTGGCGACCTCAGCCGCAGTGATGCCGAAGCGATTGCTGCGCAGGTTTCCGCCGCGCTGCCGCAAGGCCCAGCGCTGGCCAAACCGGCCGAGCCGAGCGAACCGAAAGCGGGCCTGACCCACATCGACTTCCCGTCCAAGCAGACCCACCTGATGCTCGCCGAGCTGGGTATCGACCGCCAGGACAAGGACTGGCCAGCACTGTCGCTGGGTAACCAGATCCTTGGTGGCGGCGCCTTTGGCACGCGGCTGATGAGCGAGGTGCGCGAGAAGCGCGGTCTGACCTACGGCGTGTACTCGGTGTTCAGCCCGATGCAGGTGCGCGGCCCGTTCATGATCAACCTGCAGACCCGCGCTGAACTCAGCGAAGGGACACTCAAGCTGGTTCAGGATATCCTTGCCGACTACCTCAAGAGCGGCCCGACCCAGCAAGAGCTGGACGATGCCAAGCGCGAACTGGCCGGCAGCTTCCCGCTGTCCAATGCCAGCAACGCCAGCATCGTTGGCCAGCTGGGCGCAATCGGCTTCTACAACCTGCCTCTGACCTGGCTCGAAGACTTCATGCAGCAGTCGCAGAGCCTCACCGTCGAGCAGGTCAAGGCCGCCATGAACAAGCACCTGGCAGCGGACAATCTGGTGATCGTCACGGTCGGCCCGACAGTCGCGCAGCAACCGCTGCCGCCGCCTACTGACAAACCCGCCGAGCAGCCGCTTGGCGTACCGGAGCATTAATGGCCAAGCCATCCACCCCCGCTCGCGCCAAACCCGGCGTGAGCCAAGGCCAGGGTCACCTGCGCATCATCGCTGGCGAGTGGCGCAGCCGCCGCCTGCCGGTGCCGGACGGCCCGGGCCTGCGGCCTACCCCTGATCGCGTGCGCGAAACCGTGTTCAACTGGCTCGCGCCCTACATCGAAGGCGCGCAGGTGCTCGACGCCTTCACTGGCAGCGGTGCGCTGGTGCTCGAAGCCCTGTCGCGCGGCGCCGAAAATGCCGTGGCGCTGGACAATAACGGCGCCGCGGTCAGCAACCTCAAGGACAACCTCGAGCTGCTGCGCTGCGCCCGCGGGCAGATCCTCCAGACCGACGCCCTGCGTTATCTGGATGGCGAAGCGAAAAAGCAGTTCGACGTGGTCTTTCTCGATCCGCCGTTCAATCAGGACCTGCTGGCCAACACCTGCAGCCTGCTCGAAGAACGCCAGTGGCTGCGCGAGCGGGCCTGGATCTACACCGAAAGCGAAGCAGCGCCGTCTTCGCTACAC
This sequence comes from Pseudomonas sp. 1121_17, assembly GCF_052850745.1. NCBI lineage: Bacteria > Pseudomonadati > Pseudomonadota > Gammaproteobacteria > Pseudomonadales > Pseudomonadaceae > Pseudomonas > Pseudomonas sp. 1121_17. The sequence goes on along the minus strand of NZ_VXCX01000005.1, from coordinate 125,822 downwards.
ATGCCTGCCAGTTGGCGCCTGCACCGTGAGAAGAAGACCGGCCAGGTGCATTACGCACTGTGGCAACGCGGCTGATGCCCGCAGCCCACCTGAGTAATTAATTAACGCAGGTGGGTCACCCGCTTGATTGAAGCTGCTTCGTTCCAACGTCGAACAGGAGCGCTTCAATCATGACCTCGTCCGCAACCCCTTTGTCATCCAGCCAGACGGTGCTCACGCAGCCGCCGCTGCAAAGCTTCAAACTCGACAACGGCCTGCAGGTCTATCTGCGCCAAGACCACCGCGCCCCCCTGGTCAGTGCACAACTGTGGTACCACGTCGGCTCAAGCTATGAGCCGGCCGGCCAATCCGGCCTGTCGCATCTGCTCGAACACCTGATGTTCGAAGGCAGCAGCAAACTGGCATCGGGGCAGTACTCCAAACTGCTTACCCTGCTGGGCGGCGACCCCAACGCCTTCACCTCCGAAGATGCTACGTGCTTCCCGGTAACGCTGCCTGCCAGCCGCCTGGAGATCGTACTGGAGGCAATGGCCGATGCCATGGGCACTGCGCGCTTCGAGCAGTCGACCTTCGAGCGCGAGGTGCAGGTCGTGCTGGCAGAGCGACGCCTGCAGACCGACCAGAGCCCACTGGCCATCGCCCTGGAGCGGGACAGGCTGCTGGCCCACGGCAGCAGCCCGTATGCGACCCCGATTATCGGCCATCAGGCCGACGTTGAAAGCCTCACCGCTCAAGCCGCACGCCGTTGGTACCAGAACTGGTATCAGCCCGCCAACGCGACACTGGTGGTCGTGGGCGATATCGATCTGGCGGGCCTGCGCCGGTATGTCGAGCGCCACTTTGCCGCTGTCGCCAGCGCTCAGGTGCCATCCAAAACGCGCCCAACAGGGCCGATTGCTTTGCAATCGCGCAGCCAAACCGTGGCCTTGGCACAGATGCGCGAGGGTTTGATCATTAACTTCAACGTTCCCAGTCAGGCAACCGCAGTCGATGAGCAAGAGAGCTGCGCACTACGCCTGATCCCGGAACTGATGATGAATGGCGTCAGCTCGCGGCTGTATCGGCAACTTGTCAATCGCAGGCAGTTGATCCAGGCGATGCGCGCCGAGTACCGGCACCTGATGCGTGGCGACAGCCTGATGTCGTTTTTCATGTTCAGCAACCCCCAGCAAGGCACCCCGCAGCAAGCCGGCGAAGTGGTGTTGGACGAGCTGCAGGTGCTGGCCCAGACAGCGCCTAGCGAAGCGGAACTTGAGCGCGCCAAGGCACGCTTGCTGGCCAATCTGGTGTTCGGCCGAGACATGATCAGCCAGCAGGCCGACGCCATTGGGCGATATGCCGCAATCGGCGTCGACCCTGCGTTTCTCGACCGTGAGCAGCACGTCATCGAGCAGGTCAGCGCAGACGCTGTGCGCCACGCTGCCCTCAGCTACCTGACCCGAGATCGACTGAGCATTACCTACATGATGCCCGAGGAGCAAACCCATGACTGATTCGACAAGCATCGCACCCACCGCCGTTACCGCCAACCTGTCCTCAGCCGAAGGCATCGACCTGAGCCAGTTCGAACAGGTTCGCACAGAGGTACAGGCCTGGCAGACCAGCCATGGCACCCAGGTACGGTTCGTCGAGGCGCGCCAATTGCCGATGGTTGACCTGATCGTTCGGTTCAATGCCGGCACCAGCGTGGATGCCGAACACAGCGGGCTGGCAGCCTTGACGATGTATATGCTCGATGAAGGCACCGAGCGCTTGAACGCCGAGCAGTTTGCCGAACAGACAGAGCGATTGGGCGCGATCCTCAGCATGCAGATCCGCTTGGAGCATGCCTCGTTGTCGCTGCGCTGTCTGAGCAGCGAAGTGGTGTTGGCGCAGGCCGTGGCGCTGTTTACCGAGATGCTTGCACGGCCCGCCTTCGACGCACAGCAACTGGTCAAGGTCAAGCAGCAACTACGGGCATTCCAGAGCTCTCGCTATAACGCTGCGCCAACCCGCGCCCAGAGTGAACTGTTCAGCCGCTTGTATGCCGGGCACCCGTATGCCGCCCCATTGGGTAGCACCGAGCAGGGCATTCAGGCCCTGACCGCGCAGGATTTGCGTGATTTCCATCAGCGCGCTTACTCGGCCAACAATCTGCAGGTGTCGATCGTCGGCGATCTGTCGCGGGCGCAAGCCGAGGCGCTGGTCGAGCAGCTCGCCGAGGCTCTGCCGCAAGGCTGGGCCGCTGCCGAGCTGCCACCGGTTTCGCCCACCAGCGCCGCCAGCGCACATGTGCCAACGCCTGCTGCGAACAACACCCTTCTGCTTGCGGTACCCATGAGCGGGCGGCCGTCTCAAGCAGACTATCCGGCGCTGGTTCTGGCAGCCGATGTCCTCGGCTCAGGATTCGACTCACGCCTGATGCAGGAGCTGCGGCAACGTCGCGGATTGACTTATCACATCAGTTGCCGGCCATCCCCGCTCAAGGCCGGCGGCGTGCTCGCCATCGGCTGGGACTGCGCCGCACAATACCGCGAGGCGAGCCGCGAACTGGTCGCGGGCATGCTCGAAGCGCTGGTAAATGAGGGCCCCACCAACGCCGAACTGGAGCTAAGCCGTCGGCAGCTGTCTGGCCAGTTAGTACGCTCGGTGGCAACCAACAGCGGGCTGGTGGAGCTGTTGAGCAGAGGCAGTCATCAGGGCCTGCCCGCCGATCACCTGGTCACCTACCAGGCGCAGTTAAGCGCAGTCAGCGCACGCAGCGCACGCCAGGCACTGCAGGAGCACCTCGACCTGAGTCGCATGGTGACCGTCAGCCTGGGCTCGGACCAACCGCAGCAGCCCTTGCCGCCACTGCCACACAGCGACCGATAGCACAGGTACAGCAACGCCATTTCATGGCACTCTAGGCAGGCACATCACGAGCCGCCCCAGCATGCCCAGCCACACTGTCCAGTTTCGCCCGGCCACCGGCCTGACCAACCCTCACCTGCAAACCTTGTGGGGCCCGCTCTGGCGCAGATTGCCGGAGCTGGCCCGCAGTCGCGAGCGGCTTTGGCTGAACGATGGCGACTTCATCGACCTCGACTGGTATGGGCCGCATCAGCTCGACACGCCGTTAGTGATGGTCCTGCATGGCCTCACCGGCTCGTCCAGCTCGCCCTACGTCAAGGGTTTGCAGCATGCCTTGCAGGCGCTCGGCTGGGCCAGTGTTGCGGTCAACTGGCGTGGCTGTTCGGGTGAGCCGAATCTGCTTGCGCGCAGCTATCACTCCGGCGCCAGCGAGGACCTTGCCGAGATCATCCTGCATCTGCGCGCGCAACGGCCGCTGGCGCCGTTGTATGCGGTAGGTTATTCGCTGGGCGGCAATGTGCTGCTCAAGTACCTGGGTGAGAGCGGCGCCGCCAGTCAGTTGCAGGCAGCGGTCGCGGTATCGGTGCCGTTTCGCCTGGATCAATGCGCCGACCGCATAGGGTTGGGTTTTTCGAAAATCTATCAAGCGCACTTCATGCGCGAGATGCTGGCCTACGTGCAACACAAGCAGCAGTACTTTCGCGCCACCGGCCAGCAGCAGGGGCTGGACCAGATCGAGCAGTTAGGCGCGCTGGGCAAAATGCGCACGTTCTGGGATTTCGACGGCAAGGTCACCGCGCCGCTGCACGGCTTTGCCGATGCGCACGATTACTATCGGCGAGCATCCAGCCGCTATTACCTGGGCGAGAACCGCACACCGACCCTGATCATTCACGCCAGCGACGACCCGTTCGTGTTCACCCATAGCCTGCCGACGCCTGAAGAGCTGCCGGCGCAGACCGAATTCGAACTGCATGCCCGCGGCGGACATGTAGGCTTTGTCGAAGGCAGCCTGCGCAAGCCGGGGTATTACCTTGAGCGGCGCATTCCGCAGTGGCTGGCCGAGCGCGGTTAAGCGCTGACGGCCCTAGTCGCCAGTGGCCACGCCGCGCTGCGGGTCGTTGATCCACTCACTCCAGGAACCTGCATACAGGCGGCCCAACGGATAGCCGGCCAGCGCCAGGGCAAACAGGTTGTGACACGCCGTCACCCCCGAGCCGCAGTAGGCAACCAGCTGCTCTGGCGCGCGCCCGGCCAACTGCTCGGCAAAGCGCTGCTCGAGCTGTTCGATCGGCAGAAAACGGCCATCGGCGCCAAGGTTATCGGTGAAGGCCGCGCATCTGGCACCGGGAATATGCCCAGCCACTGGATCGATCGGTTCCACTTCGCCACGAAACCGCGGCAGGCCACGGGCATCGAGCAGGGTCAGCTCGGGCTTGCCCAGCTCGGCCAGCAACTGCTCAGCATCTACCAACAGCTGCATGTCGGCCTCACCGCTGAAGCTGCCCTCGCGCTTGGCCGCCGGATCCAGGCTCAGCGGCAGTTGCGCCGCATGCCAGGCCTTGAGCCCGCCATCGAGAATAGACACACCGTCGCGCTTGCCCAGCCAAGCCAGCAGCCACCAGCAGCGCGCGGCGAAGGCAGCCGGGCCGTCGTCATACAGCACCACCTCGCTGTCGTTATCCACCCCCCACTCGCGCAGCCGCTCGATCAGCCTTTGCGGGTCCGGCAACGGATGTCGGCCGGTCTGCCCCCTGACCACCTTGCCACTCAGGTCGCGCTCAAGATCGGCAAAGTGCGCGCCGGCGATGTGCCCTTCGGCATAGCTGCGCTGGCCGTAATCGACGTCCTCCAGAGCAAAACGACAGTCCAGAATCACCAGCCGAGGCGAGTCCAGACGCTCGGCCAATTGCTGTGGGGTGATCAACTGCGCGAGGGGCATGGCAATCTCCTGATCGAATGGCAGCAAGGCGTCAGTGCGCCAGGGCCTGGTTGAGAGGTATGTGAAATTCATCGCACAAGGCGTCGACGGCAGCGCGCGCATCGGCCGTAACAAAGCCCAGCTCCAGCACCAGCACTTGATAGACGCCGCGCTTGAAAGCTTCTTCACCCAGATGCGCCGAATGTTCGCGGGTGGTGCTGAGAAAGCGCACCCACGAAGTCAGCACGATCCAGGCATTGATGGTCAGCGACTCGATCTGCGCCGGCGCCATGGCGAGGATGCCTGCATCGACAAAGCCGCGGTAGATCGCCTGGCCCTGCACCAGGCAGCGCTGGGAAAAGCGCCGATAGCGGGCCGCCAGCTCCAGATCGCTCTCAAGCAGGTGCTCCAGGTCGCGATGCAGAAAGCGGTAGTTCCACATCGCCGCGAGCAGTGCCTTGAGATAGAAGCGTTTGTCTTCGACGGTCGCCGCGCGGCTCTGGGGCGGGCGCAGAAAGCTGTCGACCAGCTCTTCGTACTGACTGAACAGCACGGCAATGATCGCCTGCTTGTTGGGGAAGTGGTAGTACAGGTTGCCGGGCGACATTTCCATGTGCGCGGCGATGTGGTTGGTGCTGACGCTGCGCTCGCCCTGCTGGTTGAACAGCTCCAGGCTGTTTTGCACGATGCGCTCACGGGTATTGATGCGTGGGGCCATGCTCAGCTCCAGGTTACGGGCAGTTCGATACCGCATCTTACGGTCAATCCAGCCACGGTTGCACGATTGAAGGCTGCTGACGGGTCGAAATCCTGATCGAATTAGAGTACAAGCTCTAGCACCTGTCCGGCCTCGCGGAGCCTGTGATGTCTTCAACCCTGAGCGCGCCTCCTGTGCATTCCGACCTCGACCTGCAAGCGACGTTCGCCCTGCAGCGACAGGCGTTCGCCGCCAACCCGTCGCCACCTGCCGCGCAGCGCCGGCAATGGCTGAAAAGCCTGCGCGAAGCGCTGCTGGCAGACCAACAGCGCTTGATCGAGGCGATCGATGCCGACTTTGCCGGGCGTAGCGCTGATGAAACCCTGCTGGCCGAGCTGCTGCCCACGGTGCAAGGCCTGCGCGATGCCGAGCGCCAGCTGCAGCGCTGGATGCAGCCCTCGCGGCGCAAGGTCGGTCTGGCCTTTCAACCGGCCAGCGCGCGGGTGGAGTACCAGCCTTTGGGTGTGATCGGCATTATCGTGCCGTGGAACTACCCGCTGTTTCTGGCCATTGGCCCGTTGACCGGAGCGCTGGCGGCGGGCAACCGGGTCATGCTCAAACTCAGTGAGAGCACCCCGGCCAGCGGCCTCGCCCTGCAAGCGCTGCTGGCGCGGGTGTTTCCCCAGGACTTGGTCAGCGTGGTGCTGGGGGAGGTCGAGGTCGGCCAGGCGTTTGCTCGCCTGCCGTTCGATCACCTGTTGTTTACCGGTGCCACCAGCATCGGCCGGCGGGTGATGCTGGCGGCGGCGCACAACCTGACTCCGGTAACGCTGGAGCTGGGCGGCAAGTCGCCGGTCATCGTTTCGTCCGACGCGGCCCTGGCCGGTGCCGCCGAGCGCATCGCCTTTGGCAAACTGCTCAATGCCGGCCAGACCTGCGTCGCGCCCGACTATGTGCTGGTACCGCGTGATCGTGTCGGCGCGTTTGCCGACGCCTACCGACAGGCCGTGCGCCGCCTGTACCCGAGCATCGCCGGCAACCGCGACTACAGCGCGATCATCAACCCGCAGCAACTGCAGCGGCTCGTGCACTTGCTCGCGGATGCCAGCGACAAAGGTGCTCAGGTGCTTGACCTGTATCCGCATGAAAGCCGCGAAGGTCGCCGCCTGCCGCCGCATCTGCTGCTGGATGTGAGCGACGACATGCAGATCATGCAGGACGAAATTTTCGGCCCACTGCTGCCGCTGGTGCCGTACGACAAGCTCGACGATGCGCTCGCCTACATCAATCAGCGGCCGCGGCCTTTGGCCTTGTACTACTTCGGCCAGGATCGTGCGCAGCAGCGGTTGGTACTGCAGCACAGCCACTCGGGCGGGGTGTGCATCAACGACACCCTGCTGCATGTTGCTCAGGATGACCTGCCCTTTGGCGGCGTCGGGCCTTCGGGCATGGGCCGCTATCACGGTCACGACGGCTTCCTGACCTTCAGCAACGCCAGGGCAGTACTGAGCAAGCAGCGGCTCAACCTGGCCCGGCTGATCTATCCGCCGTACGGCAAAGCACTGCAACGGCTGGTCTACAAGCTGTTCATTCGCTGACTCGCGCGCGCATGACAAGCCCTGCCCGGACTGTCTATAGTGCCTTGGTCAGGCCGTGCGACTTGGCCGGGCGCAGTCGCTGCGCTACCATCCGACTCCCCAACGCACTCCAGCCAGGATGACGCGATGAACCGAGTGTTGTACCCGGGTACTTTCGACCCGATTACCAAGGGCCATGGCGACCTGGTCGAGCGCGCTTCGCGTCTGTTCGATCATGTGATCATCGCCGTGGCGGCCAGCCCCAAGAAAAACCCACTGTTCCCGCTGGAACAACGGGTCGCTCTGGCGCGTGAAGTCACCAGCCACTTGCCCAATGTCGAGGTCATCGGCTTCTCCAGCCTGCTGGCGCATTTCGCCAAGGAGCAGAACGCCAATGTGTTCCTGCGAGGCCTGCGTGCAGTGTCGGACTTCGAGTACGAGTTCCAGCTGGCGAACATGAACCGGCAACTGGCGCCCGACGTCGAAAGCCTGTTCCTGACGCCTTCGGAACGTTACTCGTTCATCTCCTCGACCCTGGTCAGAGAGATCGCCGCGCTGGGCGGAGACATCACCAAGTTCGTTCATCCAGCAGTGGCCGAGGCCCTCACCGAACGCTTCAAGAAGTGATCTGCAGCGCCTGAACGTCGCGCCCGCGTGCACTGCGGGCGCGATTGCGGCACAATTGCGGCCATTAGGTCTGAAACATGCCCGGGCCCAGAGCCCCGGCCGGAGTCCCCATGTCCCTGATCATCACCGACGATTGCATCAACTGCGACGTCTGCGAACCCGAGTGCCCGAACGCTGCCATCTCCCAAGGTGAAGAGATCTACGTGATCGATCCGAACCTGTGCACCCAGTGCGTTGGCCATTATGACGAGCCGCAGTGCCAGCAGGTCTGCCCGGTCGACTGCATCCCGCTGGATGAAGCGCACCCGGAAACCACCGACGAGCTGATGGCCAAGTATCAGCGGATCACCGGCAAAGCCTAGTGATCAGCCTGCGCGGTTTGCGCCGGGCGGCGCTTGGTGCGGTTGTCACACTGCTGGCGACGGCCGCCCAGGCCCAGGCGCCTGGCCGCGCTGCGATTGCCAGCCCGCACGCCGAAGCGACCGCTGCCGCCCGCTTGATTCTCGAACAGGGCGGCAATGCCTTCGATGCCGCGATTGCCGTCAGCGCTGCGCTGGCCGTGGTCGAGCCTTATGGTTCCGGGCTGGGCGGTGGTGGCTTCTTCCTGCTGCGTGAAGCCGGCGAAACGCCCCGCTACCGTTTTCTCGATGCCCGCGAGCGTGCGCCCGGCGCCGCAACCGCCGACATGTACCTGAAAGATGACAAGCTCAGCCCGAGCCTGTCGATCAACGGTCCATTGGCCGCTGCAATCCCTGGCCTGCCGCAAGCCCTGGCTGATCTGGCCAACGCCCACGGCAAACTGCCGCTCAAGGACAGCCTCGCGCCGGCCATTCGCCTCGCAAATGAGGGTTTTGCCGTTGACCGGGTCTATCGCGACCGGGCGCAGATGCGTCTTGCAGCGTTGCGTGAGGATGCGCAGAGCGCGCAGCTGTTCCTGCGTGACAATCAGGTGCCGGCACTGGGCACACTGATCCGCCAGCCCGAACTGGCAGCTACCCTGCAACAGCTTGCCGCCCACGGCCGCGATGGTTTCTATCGCGGCCAGATGGCGCAGCGGCTGGTGGCGGGTGTACGCCAGGCGGGCGGTATTTGGAGCCTCGACGACCTGGCCAGCTATCGCAGCGTCTGGCGCGAGCCTTTGCGTTTCACGCTGGCCGACCAGCGCGAGCTGATCAGCAGCCCACCGCCCTCGGCCGGCGGTGTTGCTCTGGCGCAAAGCCTGGCGATGCTCCAACGCCTGCCGTGGCAGAGCGCCGAGCCGGTCCAGCGCAGCCACTATGTACTCGAAGTATTGCGCCGTGCCTACCGCGACCGCGGCCTGCTGGGTGACCCCGATTACGTCAGCAACCCAATCAACAAGCTGCTGGCACGCAGTTACCTGACCGGTCTGACCGACGGTATCGACGTCTATCAAGCCACCCCAAGCAGTGCCCTGCCGCCCGCGCCGGCCTGGCGCGAAGGCGATCACACCACGCATTTTGCAGTGATCGATGCCGAGGGCAATGCCCTCGCCGCGACGCTGTCGGTCAACCTGCCGTTTGGTGCGGCGTTCACCGTAGCCGGTACCGGCGTCGTGCTGAACAACGAAATGGACGACTTTGCCGCCGACCCAGGTGGCAGCAACAGCTACGGCCTGGCCGGCAGCCAGGCCAACGCCGTAGCGGCGGGCAAGCGGCCGCTGTCGAGCATGAGCCCAAGCTTTATCGAGAGCCCGACCCAGTTCGCCAGCTTCGGCACGCCGGGCGGCAGCCGCATTCCGAGCATGGTGCTGTTGTCGATGATGGGCTTTCTACAGGGCCAACCGGTGCAGGATTGGCCGGCAACTGCGCGCTATCACCATCAGTACCTGCCGGATGTAGTCGAGCACGAGCCGGGTGCGTTCAGTGCTGCCGAGCAAGCCCAGCTGGAAGCGCGCGGCTATCGCCTGAAGGATCTTGGTCGCAGCTATGGCAACCAGCAGGTGCTGTACTGGAACAAGCAGGCTGGCAGCGTTGAAGCTGCCAGCGACCCGCGTGGCGTTGGCCAGGCACTGGTGCTGCCCTGAGCGGCGTCAGCGTTGGCAGCGCGGGCAATACACACTGGCGCGCTGGCCCAGCTTGAGCTCGCGCAAGTCAGTGCCACATACCTTGCAGGGCATGCCGCCGCGACCATAGACAAACAGCTCCTGCTGGAAATAGCCCGGCTGGCCATCGCCGCCAACAAAGTCGCGCAAGGTGGTGCCGCCACGCTCGATGGCCGCTGCCAACACCCGTTTGATCTCCAGCGCCAGCTTCAGATAACGCCCCCGGGAAATACCGCCCGCCTCACGGCGCGGATCGATGCCGGCGGCGAACAGCGCTTCGGTCGCGTAGATGTTGCCCACCCCGACCACGATCGCGTTGTCCATGATGAACGGCTTGACCGCCATCACCCGCCCACGTGACAGCTTGAACAGGCGGTCGCCGTCAAACAGCTCGGTCAGTGGCTCCGGCCCCAGCCGCAGCAGCAATTCATGCTTGAGCGGATCAAGCGACCAGAGCATCGCACCAAAGCGGCGCGGGTCGGTGTAGCGCAGCGCCAGCCCGGATTCGAGTTCGATATCGACGTGTTCATGGCGAGACGCCGGCAAACCCAGCTCGACCAGGCGCAGGTTGCCCGACATGCCCAGATGGCTGATCAGCGTGCCGACCTCGGCGTTGATCAACAGGTATTTGGCCCGCCGCTCGACGCTGACGATACGCTGCCCGGACAACCGTACATCGAGGTCATCCGGGATCGGCCAACGCAGACGCCGCTCGCGCACCACCACGCGACTGACGCGCTGGCCCTCAAGGTACGGCGCAATACCCCGGCGGGTGGTTTCGACTTCTGGCAATTCAGGCATCAGTCAGCGCCCGCCCAGTTCGCGAATGGTCTGCTTGAGGTTCTCGAAGTCGTAGTCGGACAGGCCGATGTAATCAAGCACAAGGGCGCTGATGGCGTTCCACTCGTGATCGACCGACTGATTGCCCAGCACCTGATACGAAGAGCAGATGTGCTCGGCCATCTTCAGCACTGCCAGCAGGTTCTTCAGCTGGCTCTGGGTATTGCGCGAGGTTTCGTCGCGGAACACCGCCAGCGCGTTGTGGTGGTTGGCGATGGCCGCGCTGATGTGCTCGGGCAGGCGCCAGGACTTGGCGGTGAAGTAACCCACCACCGAGTGATTGGTGTTGAACGCACGATTCTCGGTATCGACCACGCGGGTCTGCTCATCGGCTTTCGCGTAGCTCTCTTCGAGCACTTCCATATAGTTGGGGAAGCGCTTGAGCATCAACGGCACGCCGCAATCGTGGAACAGGCCCAGCGTGTAGGCTTCGTCCGCTGCTTGAATGCCGACCCGCTTGGCCAGGGTCAGGCAGGTCATCGCCACGTCCTGGGCGGTGTCCCAGAAGCGGTTGAGGGTAACGATGGTCTCATCGCTCATCTCGCCCTTGATCGACTGTGCGTTGATCAGGTTGATGATCGAGCGGCTGCCGAGCAGGTTGACCGCACGCTGGATCGAGCCAATCTTGTTGCTCAGGCCAAAATGCGGCGAATTGACCAGTTTGAGCAAGGCACCCGACAGCCCCGGATCCTGCGCGATCAGCTTGGCAATGGTTTCCAGATCGGGGTCGGGCATGTACTGCTCGAACTGCAGGTCGACCATGATCTGCGGCTGCGGCGGAATGGTGATGCCCTGCAAGGCGTGCTGGATCTGTTCGGCGCTGAGTTCCTGGGACATACGTACACACTCGATTAGGTCAGCCGATTCTAACCCCGGCGTGCCCCAACGCACCAACCGCTGCTTGATCGCGGCGCTGGCCAAGATTGCTACCTAAGGTGTCAGCGCCGGCTGCAGCCCGCGCAGCGCTTCGTCATCCATCGCAGCGGCGTGCCGGGCAACAGGCTATAATCCCGCTCTTTTTTCCGGAGCGACGTCATGTCCCTGCCCAGCCTACGCCTCAAAGCCAATGCCGATCGCCGCCTGCGCGCCGGCCATCTGTGGGTCTACAGCAACGAAATCGATGTTGCCGCGACGCCACTGCAAGGCCTGCAAGCCGGCCAGCAGGCTGTGCTCGAGGCGGCCAACGGCAAACCGCTGGGCATCGTCGCGCTGAGCCCGAACAACCTGATCTGCGCGCGCTTGCTGTCGCGTGACATCAAGCTGCAGCTGGACAAATCGCTGCTGGTGCACAGACTCAACGTAGCCCTGTCGCTGCGTGAGCGCCTGTTCGACAAGCCGTGCTACCGCCTGGTCTACGGTGATTCCGACCTGCTGCCAGGGCTGGTCGTCGACCGTTTCTTCGACATCCTCGTGGTGCAGCTGGCCTCGGCGACCATGGAGCAGCACAAGGACGACGTGATCGCCGCCCTGGTGCAGGTGCTCAAGCCGAGCGGCATCCTGTTCAAGAACGACTCCGCCGCGCGCGATGCCGAAGGCCTGCAGCGTTATGTCGAAACCGTTTACGGTGAAGTGCCGGACTGGGTCGCCCTGGAAGAGAACGGCGTCAAGTTCGAAGCCCCGGTGCGTGAAGGGCAGAAGACCGGCTGGTTCTACGACCACCGCATGAACCGTGCCCGCCTGGCGCCGTATGCCAAAGGTAAGCGTGTGCTCGACCTGTTCAGCTACATCGGTGGCTGGGGCGTGCAGGCCGGTGTGTTCGGCGCCAGCGAAGTGTTCTGCGTGGATGCCTCAAGCTTTGCTCTGGACGGTGTCGAGCGCAACGCGGCACTCAATGGCATCGGCGACAAGCTGACCTGCATCGAAGGTGACGTGTTCGAAGCACTGCGCGAGCTGAAGGCCGCTGAAGAGCGCTTCGACGTGATCATCGCCGACCCACCCGCCTTCATCAAACGCAAGAAAGACCTGAAAAACGGCGAAGGCGCCTACCGTCGCCTGAACGAGCAAGCCATGCGCCTGCTCAACAAGGACGGCATTCTGGTCAGCGCTTCGTGCTCGATGCACTTGCCCGAAGACGACCTCAACAACATCCTGCTGACCAGCGCCCGCCATCTCGACCGCAACCTGCAGTTGCTCGAGCGCGGCGGTCAGGGCCCTGATCACCCGGTGCACCCGGCGATCCCTGAAACCCGCTACATCAAGAGCATCACCTGCCGCTTGCTGCCCAACAGCTAAGCCGCTGGCTTGATGCGCGATGGCAGCGACGCCTGGTCGCTGTCATCGCTGCTGCTCAGATATCCAGCACCTGCGAAGCAATGCCGAAGTAGATCAACACCCCCACTGCATCAGCCACCGACGTCACCAACGGCCCGCTCGCCGTGGCTGGGTCGAGATTGATCCGGCTGAGCAGAAACGGCAGGCTCATGCCAATCAGGCTGCCGATCAAGACGATCACCAGCATGCTGCTGGCGACGATAAAGGCGATATCCGCACCGCCGCGCAACATCCCCAGCGAAGCTACCGCCACTGCCATGGTCGCACCCAGCGCCAGGGCCACGCCGCACTCGCGGCCAAGCATCCGCAACCAGTCCGCCATGACCACCTCGCCCGTCGCCAGGCCTCGTACCATCAGGGTTGCCGACTGCGCACCAGCATTGCCGCCGCTGTCGACCAGCAAAGGCAGGAAGAACACCAGGGCGATATGCGCAGCGATGGTTTCCTCGAACGCAGCGATGCCCGCGCCCGAGAACAGGTTGCCGAACACCAGCAGCACCAACCACAGCACACGTTTGCGGTAGAGCAAACCCAGAGTTGCATCGCGCAGGTTACCAACGTGATTGGCGATCAACGCGCCCTTGTGGAAGTCTTCGGTGGCTTCTTCCACCACCACATCCAACGCTTCGTCACAGGTCACCAGACCGACCAGGCGGCCGTCGTCGTCGAGCACTGGCACCGCCAGCAGGTCATGCAGGCGAATCAACCGCGCCACCTCTTCCTGCAAGGTGTGCACGCTGACGCTGATGATATTGCGCACCATGACCTGTTCAATCGCCGCCTCGGGTGCTGCCAGGATCAGCTCGCGCAGCGACACGGTGCCGAGCAGGTTGCGCTGCTCATCGAGCACATAGGACTGGTAGATGGTTTCGGCATCGGCCGCCTCGCGGCGCAGCATGTCGATTGCCTGGCTGGCGCTCAAACCGCTGTCCAGGCTCGAGTAATGGCTGATCATCAGCGCACCGGCGGTGCCGGCCGGATGGCGCTGCGACTGCAACAGTTGGTCACGTCGAGCCTGGGCGGCGCGGCGCTGGTTGGCTTGCGCCTCTACAAAATCAGGGGAGTAGTGCATGCGGTGTCTCCAGGCGCCGACGCGGGCGCCTGCAGCCCTCACCCTCTCAGGTGCAAGCCTTCGGCAGCCCTGGCGCCAGCGCGCTCAGTGCCAGAATGCAGGTTCGTGATGAACTGAAAACTGGGAAGGTCCATTGAGGGTGTATCTCGTCGAGCCGCACATGCGGCGCGGCGATAATAGGCAGCTGACGCGGGGACGTCAGCACGCAATTGCCCGGTTGTACGCATTTGGGAAAGCTCCTACGACAGTTCGGCCAACACCTAGCCGATATCCACCCGGCACATCGGCCTCCCTTCACGGCCGCAGCGGTGTAGAATCGGCCTATTCATCGCCAGTCATCCCCGGCGGGTTTATGAGCTCTGGTCGAGCTTGCGGCGATCCCGTAGTGTTTTCGACCTCATCCGTGCCAGTGGCAACCGGCCTGCGGTGCAAAGGACAAGAGAAGCTCACTTCCCTTTTTTCTGACCTGATTCAGCCGCCAGGAGTGCTTCATGCCTGATTATCGTTCCAAGACTTCCACCCACGGCCGCAACATGGCCGGTGCCCGTGCCCTGTGGCGCGCAACCGGGATGAAGGACGAAGACTTCAAGAAACCGATCATCGCCATCGCCAACTCGTTCACCCAGTTCGTCCCTGGGCATGTGCACCTCAAGGACCTGGGCCAACTGGTCGCTCGCGAGATCGAGCGCGCCGGTGGCGTGGCCAAAGAGTTCAATACCATTGCGGTCGACGATGGCATCGCCATGGGCCACGACGGCATGCTCTATTCGCTGCCCAGCCGCGAGATCATCGCCGACTCGGTCGAGTACATGGTCAACGCCCACTGCGCCGACGCCATCGTGTGCATCTCCAACTGCGACAAGATCACCCCTGGCATGCTCATGGCTGCACTGCGCCTGAACATCCCGGTGATCTTCGTCTCCGGCGGTCCGATGGAAGCTGGCAAGACCAAACTCGCCAGCCACGGCCTGGACCTGGTCGACGCTATGGTCATCGCCGCCGACTCTACCGCCAGCGATGAAAAAGTCGCCGAGTACGAGCGCAGCGCCTGCCCGACCTGTGGCTCGTGCTCCGGCATGTTCACCGCCAACTCGATGAACTGCCTGACCGAAGCACTCGGCCTGGCCCTGCCTGGCAACGGTTCGACCCTGGCCACCCACTCCGACCGTGAGCAGCTGTTCCTCACTGCCGGCCGTACCATCGTCGAGCTGTGCAAACGCTACTACGGCGACAACGACGCCTCGGTGCTGCCGCGCAACATCGCCAACTTCAAGGCGTTCGAAAACGCCATGATGCTCGACATCGCCATGGGCGGCTCGACCAACACCATCCTGCACCTGCTCGCTGCAGCCCAGGAAGGTGAGGTCCAGTTCGACCTGCGTGATATCGACCGGCTGTCGCGCAAGGTGCCGCAGCTGTGCAAGGTTGCGCCGAACATTCAGAAGTACCACATGGAAGACGTCCACCGCGCCGGCGGCATCTTCAGCATCCTCGGCTCGCTGGCCCGTGGCGGCCTGCTGCACACCGACCTGCCGACCGTGCACAGTCCGAGCATGGAAGAAGCCATCGCCAAATGGGATATCACCCAGACCGACGATGAAGCTGTGCACACCTTCTTCAAGGCCGGCCCTGGTGGCATCCCGACGCAGACCGCGTTCAGCCAATCGACCCGTTGGGAAACCCTCGACGACGACCGTGAAAACGGCTGCATCCGCAGCTTCGAGCATGCCTATTCGCAAGAAGGCGGCCTCGCCGTGCTGTACGGCAACATCGCCCTTGATGGCTGCGTGGTGAAAACTGCCGGTGTTGACGAATCGATCCACGTGTTCGAGGGCAACGCGAAGATCTTCGAGAGCCAGGACAGCGCTGTGCGCGGCATTCTGGCCGATGAAGTACAGGCCGGCGACATCGTGATCATCCGTTACGAAGGCCCGAAAGGCGGCCCGGGCATGCAAGAGATGCTCTACCCGACCTCGTACCTGAAGTCCAAAGGCCTGGGCAAGGCCTGCGCCCTGCTCACCGACGGCCGCTTCTCTGGCGGTACCTCGGGCCTGTCGATCGGCCACGCTTCGCCTGAAGCCGCTGCCGGTGGCGCGATTGGCCTGGTGCGCGATGGCGACAAGGTGTTGATCGACATCCCCAACCGCTCGATCAACCTGTTGGTCAGCGATGAGGAGCTGGCCACCCGCCGCGCCGAGCAGGACAAGAAGGGCTGGAAGCCGGTGGAAGTGCGTCCGCGCAAAGTCACCACGGCGCTGAAGGCTTACGCGCTGCTGGCGACCAGTGCCGACAAGGGTGCTGTGCGCGACAAGGCGTTGCTCGACGGCCTGTAAGGTTTTTCGGCAAAAACAGACCGGCGCCTGGTGCGCCGGTTTTTTTTCGCCTATACCCAGCCTTCCCGCTCAGGCAGCGCTCATCAGGTGAAACGGTTTGTTTATTGCGACGTCCAAGACGTTGTTATTCCATACCGGCATAAGCACATTCCATTCAGGTATAAATTCGTTTGTTTTCAAGCTGTTAGCATTTACGTTCGCAATCGCGCCCAGACGCGAAGCCCCCTATTTAGATCCCGGAGCTGTAATGAACCTGCCGTTGTCACTTAATCTGCTGGCGTTTCTGGCCCTGCTGCTGGGCCTGGCGCAAACCCGCCGCACCGATTGGAGCCTGGCCAAGAAGGTCCTGCTCGGGTTGGTCATGGGCGTAGGGTTCGGCCTGGCCTTGCACACTGTTTACGGCGCAGGGCATCCGGTGCTCAAGGCCACCATCGGTTGGCTCGATCTGGTCGGTAACGGCTATGTCGGACTGTTGCAGATGATCGTCATGCCGCTGATCTTTGCCTCGATCCTCAGTGCGGTTGCGCGCCTGCACAATGCCTCGGCGCTGGGCCGGATCAGTGTGCTGAGCATCGGCACATTGCTGCTGACCACTGCCATCGCAGCCTTGATTGGTGTATTGCTGACCAACCTGTTCGGCCTCAGCGCCGAGGGCCTTGTCGCGGGCATCCCCGAAGCGGCGCGGCTGCAGGCGATCCAGAGTGACTATGCCGGCAAGGTCGCCGACCTCAATATCCCGCAGCTACTGCTGTCGTTCGTGCCGAGCAATCCGGTTGCCGATCTGGCCCGGGCCAAGCCGACCTCGATCATCAGCGTGGTGATCTTCGCCGTGTTCGTTGGCCTGGCGGCACTGCAACTGATCAAGGATGACCGCGAAAAAGGCGAACGCGCGCTGTCGGCCATCGACACCCTGCAAGCCTGGGTCATGCGCCTGGTGCGCCTGGTGATGAAGCTGACCCCGTACGGCGTGCTAGCGTTGATGACCAAGGTGGTCGCCAGCTCGAACATCGAAGACATCCTCAAGCTGGGCAGCTTCGTGCTGGTGTCGTACCTCGGCCTGGGCCTGATGTTCGTGGTACATGGCCTGATCCTGGCCGCCACCGGAGTCAGCCCACTGCGCTTTTTGCGCAAGGTCTGGCCGGTGCTGACTTTCGCCTTCACCAGCCGCTCCAGTGCGGCGAGCATTCCGCTCAATATCGAAGCACAGACCCGGCGCCTGGGCGTGCCGCAATCGATCGCCAGCTTCAGCGCATCGTTTGGCGCAACCATCGGCCAGAACGGCTGTGCCGGCCTCTATCCGGCCATGTTGGCGGTGATGGTGGCGCCAGCGGTGGGCATCGATACCTTCGATCCGCTGTGGATTGCCACTTTGATCGCCATCGTCACCTTGAGCTCGGCGGGTGTCGCAGGTGTGGGTGGCGGCGCGACCTTCGCCGCGTTGATCGTGCTGCCGGCGATGGGCCTGCCGGTCGAGCTGGTGGCGCTGTTGATCTCGGTCGAGCCGCTGATCGACATGGGCCGCACCGCGTTGAACGTGAATGGCTCGATGACCGCAGGCGTGGTCACCAGCCAGTTGCTCAAGAGTACCGACAAGGCCGTGCTGGACGATGAGCAGCACGCCGAGCTGAGCCACACCTGAAACGCACAAGGGCCGCATCGCGGCCCTTGTCTATCAACGCTTGTTCCACACCTCGAAGTAATAGCCAGGCTTGCCTTGTTCCGCCTGGGCTTCACTCGAATCCAGTGTCCACTGCTGCGCGTCGAACTCCGGGAACCACGCATCGCCCTGCGGCGACAGTTCGACCCGGGTCAGGTACATGCGGCTGACCAGCCCCTGCTCCAGCGCCAGCGCGTACAACTGCGCGCCGCCAATCAGCATCAGCTCATCGACGCCCTGCTCGTGTGCCCATTGCTCGGCACGTGCCAGCGCCTGCTCCAGCGAGGGGAACACCTCGGCGCCTTCCAACTGCAAGCCAGGCTGGCGGCTGACGACGATGTTCAGCCGCCCTGGCAGCGGCCGGCCCAGCGAATCCCAGGTCTTGCGGCCCATGATGATCGGCTTGCCGAGGGTGGTTGCCTTGAAGTATTTGAAGTCCCCCGGCAGGTGCCAGGGCATGGAGTTGTCGATGCCGATCACGCGGTTGCTGGCGCAGGCCGCGATCAGGCTGAGGGGGAGAGATGTCTTCATGCAGACGAGGATAGCAAACCGTGACTGGGTTAAGCTTGTGCCCTGACCTGTGCATTGGAAGACCTTGTGACTGCACCCACTCCACTCGACAAGCGCTGGCTCACCGAAGCGGTCCGCCTGCGCGAGGAACATGCCGGCCCTCTGGAAGATCAGGAAGCCAACCGCCGCGCCCGCCAGCAAGGCGGCGACCTTGCTGCGCGGATCGAAACCCGCGCCCTGTGGCTGGCCGAACGCGATGGCCTGGCCGAGGCGTTGCGCCACTGGAAACAAGGCGCGCGGCTGGCCCTGCTGGCAATGATGATGCTGGCGGTAGTCAGCGGCGCCGGCCTCGGACTGGCCGCGCTTGGCGATGGTCAACGCCCGGTCAATGTGTTCTGGGCACTGGGCAGCCTGCTCGGGCTCAACCTGCTGATGCTGATCGGCTGGGCAGGCGGCCTGCTGTTCGCCGGCGAGCAAGGGGCAACCCTGGGCCGGCTGTGGCTGTGGCTGAGCGAGCGCTTCGCCCGCGACGCCAAGGCCGCGCACCTGGCGCCGGCGCTGGTAGTGCTGCTGCAACGTAAGCGCCTCAACCGCTGGTTGCTCGGTGCCCTGGTGCATGGCCTGTGGCTGTTGGCGATGATTGCCGCAGTGGTCATGCTGCTGGCATTGCTGGCAACCCGCCGTTACGGCTTTGTCTGGGAAACTACCCTGCTCGCCGCCGAGCCGTTCATTACCCTGACCCACATCCTTGGCGCCCTGCCCTCGCTGCTCGGCTTTGCCGTGCCGGACGAAGCGATGATCCGCGCCAGCGGCGCGACCCTGCCGGCGCTGGATATAGCGCGCCAGGCCTGGGCCAGCTGGTTGCTTGGGGTGGTGCTGGTGTATGGCCTGCTGCCGCGCCTGCTGCTGGCGCTGCTGTGCCTGTGGCGCTGGCGCCAGGGCCGTAATCGGCTGCAACTGGACGTGAGCCTGCCCGGTTATGCGCACTTGCGCGAAGCGCTGATGCCCAGCAGCGAACGGCTGGGCGTGCAGGACGCAGCACCGGAATTACTGCCGGAGTTTCACGCCGGGCACCTGGACGCCAGCGCCAGCGGTGCAGTGCTGGTCGGCCTGGAACTGGATGATCAACGCCCCTGGCCGCCAGCGTTGCCGGCGGGAGTGAGCGACGCCGGCCTGCTCGACAGCCGCGAGTCGCGCAACAAGCTGCTTGAGCAACTCAGCCGCTTCCCGCCGGCCCGCCTGGCCATCGCCTGCGACCCGCGCCGCTCTCCAGACCGTGGCAGCCTGGCGCTGCTCGCCGAACTGGCGCGCAACGCAGGCGCCACGAGGATCTGGCTGCTGCCGGCGCTTACCGGGCAGACCTTGGACAGGGCGCGCCTGAGCGACTGGCACGAAGCCCTCGACCGCCTCGGCCTGCCCTATGCCGACAGTGCCCCTTTGAACTGGTTGGAGCAAGGCCATGACTGAGCCGCTGAAACTGGCCGTGGTCGGCCACACCAATGTCGGCAAGACCTCGCTCCTGCGCACGCTGACCCGTGACGTCGGTTTCGGCGAAGTCTCGCATCGTCCCAGCACCACCCGCCACGTCGAAGGTGCGCGGCTGTCGGTGGATGGCGAGCCGTTGCTGGACCTGTTCGACACGCCAGGGTTGGAAGATGCCATCGCCCTGCTCGACTATCTCGAACGCCTGGAACGGCCCGGCGAACGGCTGGATGGCCCGGCCCGGCTCGAGCGCTTTCTGCAAGGCAGCGAAGCCCGTCAGCGTTTCGAACAGGAAGCCAAGGTGCTGCGCCAGTTGCTCGCCAGCAATGCTGGGCTGTATGTGATCGATGCCCGTGAGCCGGTATTGGCCAAATACCGTGATGAACTGGAAGTGCTGGCCAGCTGCGGGCGACCGCTGCTGCCGGTGCTCAACTTTGTCGCCAGCAGCGAGCACCGCGAGCCGGAATGGCGCGAAGCCCTGGCACGGCTGGGCCTGCATGCACTGGTGCGGTTTGATAGCGTGGCCCCGCCGGAGGACGGCGAGCGCCGCCTGTATGAAAGCCTCGCGCTGCTGCTGGAAGAGTCACGTCCCGCCCTGCAACGGCTGATCGAGGATCAGCAGGCACAGCGCCTGGCCCGCCAGCACAGCGCCAAGCGCCTGATCGCCGAACTGTTGCTCGATTGTGCCGCCTGCCGGCGTAGCGTCGAGGCCCAACCGGCGGCCGAAGCGCAGGCGATCGAAGCCCTGCGCCAAGCAGTGCGCCAGCGCGAGCAACGCTGTGTCGAGGGGTTGCTCAAGCTGTATGCGTTCCGCCGCGAAGACGCCAGCGCAGGCGACTTGCCGTTGCTGGATGGGCGCTGGGGCGATGATCTGTTCAACCCGGAAACCTTGAAACTGCTTGGTGTGCGCCTGGGCAGCGGCGTTGCTGCCGGTGCAGCCGCGGGCGCCGGCGTTGATTTGCTGGTCGGCGGGCTGACCCTGGGCGCCGCTGCGCTGGCCGGTGCAATCGCTGGCGGCGCACTGCAAACCGCACGCAGCTACGGCTCGCGCTTGCTCGGCAAGCTCAAGGGCCAGCGGGAATTGACCGTGGATGACGCTGTGCTGCGGCTGCTGGCGTTGCGTCAGCAGCAGCTTCTCAAGGCCCTGGACAGCCGCGGCCATGCGGCGCAGCAGAGCATTCAGCTGCAGGCGGGGGATGACAAGGCCTGGCGCGAGGGCAAGCTGCCCGAAGCCCTGCACAGGGCCCGGGCACACCCGCAGTGGTCGTCGCTAAACCCTGGCGCACGGCTCAATCAGGCCGAGCGCCAGGAGCAACTGGAGCAGTTGCTCGAACAGCTTTGAGTTACTGCTGGGCGACCTTCTCTGACTTGCCGTCGTAGCGCTTGCGCCACTCGGCAAGGATCTTGTCGCGGTTCTGCGAGGCCCAGGCAAAGTCGTTTTTGATCAGGCGCTGCTCATAGTCTGCCGGCAACTCGGTCTGCGGCTTGGCAATGCCGGGGGCAGCGAGCACGGCGAAGTTCTCCTTATACAGGTCCATCGCCGCAGGGCTGGCCGAGAAGTCTGCCAGGCGCTTGGCGGCAGCGGCCTTGGGCGTGCCCTTGATCACTGCAGTGGCTTCAATCTCCCAGCCCAGGCCCTCCTTGGGCAGGATGATGTCCAGCGGCGCGCCCTGGCGCTTGAGCTGCACGGCCGGGTACTCGAAGGAGATGCCGATCGGGAACTCACCCGATGCCGCCAGCTTGCACGGCTTGGAGCCGGAGTGAACGTACTGGCCGATGTTCTGGTGCAGGCCGTCCATGTAAGCCCAGCCCTGCGGCTCGCCAAAGGTCTGCAGCCAGGCGCTGACGTCGAGGAAACCAGTGCCCGATGAGGCCGGGTTGGGCATGACGATCTTGCCCTTGTACTCAGGCTTGGTCAGGTCTTGCCAGCTGACCGGCTTGCTCAGACCCTGCTTCTCGGCCTCGACGGTGTTGAAGCAAATGGTCGCGGCCCATATATCCATGCCCACCCAGGCCGGCGGATTGGCGGCGTCGCGGTAGTTCTTCGAGATCGTCGCCAGGTCCTTCGGCGCATAGGCTTCGAGCATTTTCTGCTGGTCGAGAATGGCCAGGCTGGACGCCGCCAGGCCCCACACTGCATCAGCCTGCGGGCGGTCTTTCTCGGCCAGCAGCTTGGCGGTAATGATCCCGGTGGAGTCGCGCACCCACTTGATCTCGATGTCCGGGTTGGCCTTTTCGAAGGCCTGCTTGTAGGTCTTCAGCTGCTCGGCTTCGAGCGCGGTGTAGACCGTCAGCTGAGTCTCTGCGGCAGACACCTGCAGGCTGAAAAAGGCGCTGATGGCAGCAGCAAGGGCAACTGGCTTGAACATGGTGCGGTTCCTTTCAGGGTGGGCAGGCAGTCAATGGCCGGGCGCGGATTGGCGCCAGGCCTGGGAGCGGCGCAGCAGGCCGCGCGAGGCGGCGGCCAGCAGCAACGAAGCGGTAGCACTGGTGAGCAGGATCAGCGTCGACATCGCCGCAGCGCCGCCAACGTTGCCGGCATCGTCCATGTTCAACACCGCCACGGCGGCGAGGACGGTGTCGGGGCTGTAGAGGAAGATCGCCGCCGACACCGTGGTCATCGCCGAGACGAACAGGTAGCGGATGATGTCGAGCAAGGCCGGCAGGCAGATCGGCAGGCTGACCCGCAGAAAATGCCGGTACAGCGGCGCCTTGAGCGACAGCGCTGCGGCTTCGAATTCGCCGTCGAGCTGGCGCAGGGCGGTGGTTGCGGTCATCTGTGCGGTAGTTAGATAGTGCGCAATGGTGCACACCACCAACAGGGTCATGCTGCCGTAGAACACGTGCAGCGGGTTGCTGGCGAGGTTGAAGAAGAAGACGTAACCCAGGCCCAACACCAGCCCCGGCACCGCCATCGGAATGAAACTGAGCAGTCGCAGCGACTGGTTGAGCAGCCGTTGGCCCTGGGTTTTTTCCATCAGGTAGGCGCCAACGAAGATCACCAGGCTGCCGATCAAGGCCGTGCACAGCGCCATGCTCACACTGTTGCGATAGGCCAGCCAGCCACCGCCGGCGGTGTCTTCAAACAGGTAGTGCTTGAACGACAGCGACAAGTTGTAAGGCCAGAAGGTAACCAGCGACGAATACACCGCCATGCCCACCACCGCCAGCAGCACGCTGCACACCAGTACCACCACCGGGAGAAATACAGCATCGCGACGGCGCGACGGCTTGGGCTCGAACACCTGCGCCCGGCCACTCATGGCCTGGCCCTGGCGCCGGCGGAGCCAGGCATCGACAGCAAAACTGAACAGCGCCGGCAGCAGCAGGACCATGCCGATCAGTGCACCTCGGCCAAACTGCTGCTGCCCTACCACGGCTTTGTAGGCTTCCAGCGCCAGCACCTGATAGTCACCGCCCACCACCACTGGCACACCGAAGTCGGTGATGGTCAGGGTGAACACCAGGCAGAACGCGGCAAACACGGCCTGGCGGGTCGCCGGCCAAGTCACGCTGAAGAATGCCCGCACTGGTCCCGCGCCCATGCTCGAAGCCGCTTCGAACAGCCGCGCATCGGCCAGCGACAGCGCTGACAGCAGAATCATCAAGGCATGCGGGAAGGTATAGATGGCCTCACCGACAACGATGCCCCAGAAGCCGTAGATGTTGTCGTTGAGCAGGCTGCGCAGCAGGCCCTGGTTGCCGAACAGATAGACCAGCGCAATCGCCGGCAACATCGACGGGGCCAACAACGGCAGCAGGGAAACCCCCCGCCACAGTGGTTTGGCCGGGATCAAGGTGCGCTGCAGGGCGTAGGCAAACAGATACGCCAACGGTATGACGATAGCGGCCACGGTGAAGGCAACTGCCAGGCTGTTACCGAGCAGCCAGCGGAAGTTGGCGCTGGCAAACAGCTCCCGTGCTGCCAGCAAGCCGCCGCCCTGGCCGGCGTCGCCGCTGAAGCCGCGCCAGAAGATCGCCAGCAGCGGCAGCAACACTGCCACGATCAGCAGCACCAGCAGCAGGCTTTTGCCGCCGAGCACAAAGATCCGGTCGGCCAGCGCAACGCCGTTGCCTCGGTCCGCCGTGGCCAGGTTCAAGGGCATGGAGATTGGCCCGGCCATCTCAGGCAAACACCTGCAGGCTCTGCGGCGGCAGCGCCACCCAGATGTCCTGAGAACCAAGGCGCGGCATGGCCTCCGGCGCCAGCTCGGCAAGTAGGGTATGCCCCGGCAGAGTGTGCAGCTCAAAGGCCATGCGGCAACGGTTACCGAGGAAGGTAACTTCGCGCACCTTGGCCGGGAACAGGTTTTCTTCATGCACCAGCGGGTTGACCGTGATCGCCTCAGGGCGACAGAACAGCCGACCGCTGCTGGCCGCACCGGCATTGGCGGCCAGGCGCAGGTTCATCCCGCCGACCTGGGCGTGGCTGGCACTGTTGCGCTGGAACGGCAGCCAGTTGCCCTGGCCAACGAACTCGGCCACGAATGGCGTGGCCGGCCGGTCGTAGATCGCTTGCGGGGTGTCGTACTGCTCGACCTGGCCGTTGTTCATCACGGCTATGCGGTCGGCCATCAACATGACTTCGTCCTGGTTGTGCGTGACCATCAGGGTGGTGATTCCGAGCTGGCGCTGCAGTTGGCGCAGCTCGCCACACAGGTGCTCACGTACCCGCGCATCCAGCGCCGACATCGGCTCGTCCAACAATAACAAAGACGGCGCCGGGGCCAGGGCGCGGGCTAACGCCACCCGCTGTTGCTGACCACCGGACAACTGGCTTGGATATTTCTTCTCGCTGCCAAGCAGGCCGACCAACTCAAGCATCTGCCCGACCCGCTGGCGCGCTTGGTCGCGGCTGCTGGCATTCAGACCGTAGGCTATGTTGGCCTCGACCGTGAGGTTGGGGAACAGCGCATAGGACTGGAACAGGATGCCGTAGTCGCGGGCCTGCGGCGGCAGCTCGGAGATGTCGCGCTCGCCCAGGTACAGCTCGCCACGGTCTTGCCGCTCGAGGCCGGCGATGCAACGCAGCAGGGTGGTCTTGCCGCAGCCGGACGGCCCGAGCAGGCACACCAGCTCGCCGGCACCGATATCCAGGGAAACGTTGTTCAGCGCAGCGAAGGCGCCGAAGCGTTTGTCGAGACCGCGCACTTTTACCGGTGCGCCAGGTGTAGGGGTAGCGTGGGTCATGGCCAGGCCTCGTGATCAGATAGACGCCATGCTAGGGAGGCAATGCGAAGGTTCTGTGGCGTTCAGGGCAAAGCTGGCGATAGTGCCATAGGCAGATTTGGGAGTGGCCGTGCTGGCCTTTGCGTAAGGAAGCCTGCCGCAGCACTTACAACTGAATGCCCGATACTTCCTGCGCGACACCAAGAAACGCCGCTGGCAGGCGCGCCTGGCGCCGCTCCTTGAGGCAATACAGGTACTCGTGCATGACCGGTGCACCTTCCAGGGTGAGCACGGCCAGCTCGGGGTTATGCGGTACCTCATGGCGGGCGATGATGCTGATGCCGATGTTGCGCAGCACGGCCTCGCGGATCGACTCGCGGCTGCCGATCTCAAGCAAGGTGCCGACCTTGACCCCACGCCCGGCAAGCATCTGTTCGGTCATCAGCCGCGTGGTTGAACCCTGCTCGCGCATCAGCAGGCAATGACCGGCCAGGGCATCGATGGCCAGCGTCTGCCGTTGCGCCAACGGATGGCTGCGGTGCACGGCCACCACCAGCGGGTCCGTACCCAGCACTCGCCGCACCAGCCGTGCATCCTCGACCAGTTGCGAGGATGCGGCGACATCCACGCGATAGTCTTCGAGCATCTCCAGCACCTGTTGCGAGTTGCCGATTTCCACCGCTACGTCCACCTGCGGCAGGCGTTGGCGAAAAATTTTCACCAGGTCGAGAATGTAATACGGCGCGGTGGCGGCGATGCGCAGACTGCCCTGGGCCTGGCCGCTGTTGCGTAGCTCGAACTCGATGTCCGCTTCCTGCTGCAGCAAGGTCTTGACCATCGGTAGCAGGCGCGCGCCGCTCTCGCTCAATACCAGCCGGCGCCCACCGCGGTAGAACAGCTCCACCGCGTAGTGGCTTTCCAGCTGGCGAATCTGCGTGGTCACCGTGGGCTGGCTGAGCCCGAGCTTCTTCGCGGCCTGGGTGATGCTGCCCAGGCGGGCAACCATGTAGAAGGCCTTGAGCTCGGAACTCAGCATGCAGATCCCTTATTTGCGCAGCAGGCGCAGACCGTTGAACACTACCAGCAGGCTCACGCCCATGTCGGCGAAGACCGCCATCCACAGGGTGGCCATGCCGGTAAAGGTAACCACCAGGAAGATCGCCTTGATCCCCAACGCCAGGACGATGTTCTGGGTGAGGATGGCCGCGCTGGCGCGAGAAAGCCTGACGAATGCCGGGATTTTGCGCAAGTCGTCGTCCATAAGGGCCACATCGGCGGTTTCAATCGCCGTGTCGGTTCCCGCTGCCGCCATGGCGAAGCCGATTTCAGCGCGGGCCAGTGCCGGTGCATCGTTGATGCCGTCGCCGACCATGCCGACCCGGTGCCCTTGGGCGTAGAGCGCTTCGATGGTCTTCAGCTTGTCGCTTGGCAGCAGGTTGCCCTCGGCTCGGTCGATACCTACCTGGGCAGCGATCGCTTGCGCGGTGTGCGGATTATCACCGGTCAGCATGACCGTTTTGATACCCAGCTCATGCAATTCGGCAATCGCCTGGCGGCTGCTGTCCTTGACGGTATCGGCTACGGCGAACAGCGCCAGCGGGCCGCTGCTATCGAGCAGCAGAACCACGGTCTTGCCTTGGCGCTCCAGCGTATCGAGTTGCGCTTCCAGTTGCGGCGAGCACAGGCCCAGCTCTTCGACCAGGCGATGGTTGCCCAGGTGGTACAGCTGGCCGTCGATCTCGCCACGCACACCGCGCCCGGACAGCGCGGCGAAGTTGCTGACGTCGCTCAACGGCAGCTGCTGCGCTTGGGCAAACTGCGCGATGGCCCGCGATACCGGGTGGTCGGAGCGCTCGCCGAGGCTGGCAGCCAGCGCCTGGGCGCGGTCTGCAAAGAGCGGATCAAGCGCGCTGAAATCGGTCTGCACCGGTTTGCCATGGGTGATCGTGCCGGTCTTGTCCAGGGCCAGGAAGTCCAGCTTGCGCCCGCCCTCCAGATACACCCCGCCCTTGATCAGAATGCCCTTGCGCGCGGCGGCGGCAAGGCCACTGACAATCGTCACCGGGGTCGAAATCACCAGTGCACATGGGCACGCCACTACCAGCAGGACCAGTGCACGATAGATCCAGTCAAACCAGACGCCGCCCATCAGCAGCGGTGGCAGAATCGCCACGGCCAGGGCCAGGGCAAACACCACCGGGGTGTAGATGCGCGAGAACTGATCAACAAAGCGCTGGGTCGGCGCACGCGCGCCCTGCGCTTCTTCCACAGCCTTGATGATCCGCGCCAGGGTTGACTGGCCGGCAAGGGCAGTAACTTTGTACTCCAGCGCGCCTTCCTGGTTGATGGTGCCAGCGAACAGCTTGTCGCCTACAACCTTCTCCACGGGCAGGCTTTCGCCGGTGATCGGCGCCTGATCGACACTCGATTGCCCGCTGAGCACTTCCCCGTCGAGGCCGATGCGCTCGCCAGGACGCACCCGCACCAACGCGCCGAGCGCTACACCACGCACTTCCACCTCAAGCCACTGGCCATCGGCCTGCTGCACGGTGGCCATGTCCGGGGTCAGCTGCATCAAGCCGCCGATGGCGTTGCGCGCGCGGTCCAGCGAGCGCGCTTCGATCAACTCGGCAACGGTGAACAGCACCATCACCATCGCCGCCTCGGGCCATTGGCCGATCAATACGGCGCCGGTCACCGCGATGCTCATTAGCGCGTTGATGTTGAGGTTGCGGTTTTTCAGCGCGATCCAGCCCTTTTTGTAGGTGCCCAGACCGCAGCCAAGAATGGCTGCCAAGGCCAGCAAGGCCACCACCCACTCCGGCGCTAGCGCGCTGAAGTGCACGATTTCGGCGGCAATTGCCGCCACTGCCGACAGTGCCAGCGGCCACCAGTGGGTCTTGGCGGCAGGCGCAGCGGCGCTGTCTTCATCGTCAGTCAGCGGCTCGGCGCGCATGCCCAGGCTGTCGACCGCCCGCTCGATTGCGTCCGTGCCTTGCAGCGTATGGCGCACGCCGAGCACACGGTTGATCAGGTTGAATTCAAGCTGCTCGATACCGGCCATCTTGCCCAGCTTGTCCTGGATCAAACCTTGCTCGGTCGGGCAGTCCATGGCCTGGATGCGAAAACGGCTGAGCTGCGCATCGCTGCTGGCCTGCTCGGTCAGTTGCACCAGCGCAGGAGCAGGCTCGCCGCCACAGCAGCTGTGGGCTTTGGTGTCTTGGCAAGCGCTCTTGGCGGCATGCGCATTCTGGTGCTCATGGCCGTGGTTATGGGCGTCATGGTCATGCGCGTGGTCATGGCTGACAGGCTGGTTCATGGAGTCGTCCTTAGCTGATGCGCCGATCCCTTGAGCAGCCTTTGCGCGGCAAAGACGCTCGGTCACAGGGTAGTTATTGCCAAGTGAACACCCTGTAGCCACTATAGGGTCAAGCCATCTGCAGAGGATTCGTGATGAAAATCGGGGAATTGGCCAAAGCCACTGACTGCGCCGTCGAGACCATCCGCTACTACGAGCGCGAGCAACTGCTGCCCGAGCCCGCCCGCAGCGACGGCAACTACCGGCTGTACACACAAGCACACGTCGAGCGCCTGACCTTCATCCGCAACTGCCGTACGCTGGACATGACCCTGGACGAGATCCGCAGCCTGCTGCGCCTGCGCGACAGCCCAGAGGGCCAATGCGGCAGCGTCAACGCGCTGATCGACGAGCACATCGACCACGTCCAGGCCCGCATCGACGGCCTGCTGGCACTGCAAGAGCAACTGGTCGACCTGCGCCAACGCTGCACCGCACCCGGGGCGGAATGCGCAATTCTGCAGCAGTTGGAGGTGAATGGTGCGGTGTCAGTGCCAGAGACCGAGCAATCGCATGTGGGCAGGAGTCATGGACATTGATCGAGCCTGTACCAACGACACAGATCGGATGCGTTCAAGCTGAAGCGGCCGTAGCTTTTTCCGGCCTGACCTCGTTTTTTTTGAATTCCTGCCAGTAGTCACCTTCGAAAAAGGTCATCGACACGATGTTCTTCTGCAATAGGCTAATGCTGAAAAGGCTCCCGATCTCATCCGCCCGGCTCGCGGCGGTGCAGCGGTCTTCAGTACCGTCGTCAATACCTGACGCCCGGCCTTTTTTAACCGCGTCGTAGACTTTGTCGTAGAAGGTGGTGAACTCGACAGTCAACTGGTCCTTGTCGCGAAAGCCGCTGTAAATCGGGATGATCGAGAAACCTTCATCGTTGTTTGAGTCATGATCCTGCAGGTTTCCGAAGTACTTTACCCAACCGATATACACCTTGCGATCTTCCATGCTGAACATGTACAGCCGTTTGTTGAACAGCGAATCGAGCAACAACGCCTGATGGGTACTGGTGGGCAGCATGGTTTCGAGGATGAAAGAACGAGTGAGGTAGTCGTTTTTCAACCCGTGGCGGTAACGGGTGATCCTGAAACGGACCTTGGCGGCCAAGTAGGCATAGATAGGCGCAGAGAGGATTGCCACCAGCATGGTCGTGAACAGGTGTCGTTCTTTGCGTGCGGTGAACCCGCGTTCATTTAGCAAGTCTGCGAGCCCAAGAAAACCATCGGTGGCCCACTCGGCAAGGAAAACAATTGCCAGCCAAGGCAATGTGAGCACGAGTCCTCTCATCGCGATATGAAGGTACAGTGACTGCCCTTCGTATTTTGCAATGAGTGTCTTGTCGTAGAAGTTGTACTTACAGTAGATGAAGCCGCAGATCAGGATAGGTAATACGAGAAGAAACCCCATTACCCGACCTAGTTGTGCCTTGAAATCGCGGTCTTGGCGGCCTCGCAGGCACGCGCAAACTCAGCATCCTGCAGGATGGTAGAGGTCGACATAGAGACAGCCCCATGATCACTGACCTGCACCTGCTCCGCGACCCTGTTGAGTCGCCTGGCGATCGCCATGGCTTCATCGGAGGGCGGGTAAACCCATTGCAGCAGAGTTTCCAAGATATTTTTGCCGCTCATACAATCATTCCTCTCCAGGCACCGCCTGAACACATACCCCAAGCGTAGCAGCGGACTCGCTGCTGACCGCCAAATCGGTTGCGGAGCCTAGGATACAGCATCTCCTGCATTCACATAGGAGACTGGTCAAGCAGGGTGTTTCGGATCATGTCGAGCGTGGTTAGCTGAAAGTCAGAACAGCTGGCGCATGCGTCCAGATGCAAGCGCCCAACCGGGCATATCGGGGCACCTGTCCCCGCGACCAATCCGAATTACACCGCCATCGGAGCCGTCAGTGGCGGGTGATGCTCGTAGCCTTCGAGGCTGAAGTCGCTCGGCTCGATCTTCTCCAGCCACTCCGGCTCGTACACCCCAGTCTTGGCAAACTCAGGCACGCGGTCGCTGATCACCAGTTGGGGTGCCGGCAATGGCTCGCGGGTGAACTGCTCGTTGAGCATGTCCAGGTGGTTCTCGTACACATGGGCGTCGCCGATGAAGTAGGTGAACCAGCGCGGGGTGTAGCCGGTCAGGCGGCCGAACAGCGACAGCAGCGCAGCGCCTTCGGTGAGGTTGAATGGCGTGCCCAGGCCGAGGTCATTGGAGCGGATGTAGAGGGTCAGGGAGATTTCCCTGGTCTCGACATTGGGGTGGAACTGGTACAGCAAGTGGCACGGCGGCAGGGCCATTTCGTCGAGCTGGGCGCAGTTCCAGCCGTGGAACAGGATGCGCCGGCTGCCCGGGTCCTTGGCGATGGTATCGAGGCACTGACGCACCTGATCGATGGCCTTGTAGAGGATGACGAACGCCTGGCCGTCTTCTTCGTCCCGGGCGATCTGGCGGAAGCCTTGTTGCTCGGCCATGGCGATGGCTGCCGGGTTGCTCAGCGGCACGCGCTTGTAGCCCGGCCACTGGCGCCATTGCACGCCGTAGATTTCGCCGAGGTCGTCATGCCCCTGACGGAACGGGTTGGCCAGCCACTGGGCGTTTTCGTTGGCGTTCTGGTCCCATACCTTGCAGCCCAGCTCGCGGAACTCGCCGGCGTTTTTCACCCCGCGCAGAAAACCGACCATCTCGCCGATGGCCGACTTGAACGCCAGGCGGCGGGTGGTCACGGCCGGGAAGCCTTTCTGCAGGTCGAAGCGCAGCATGGCGCCGGGCAGGCTGATGGTGCGCACGCCGGTGCGGTTGCTCTGCAGGGTGCCGTTGTCGATGACGTCGCGGACCAGATCTAGATACTGTTTCATGACTTACCTGTAACGAGAACGGCAGGGGGATCGCCCCTGCCGTGGAAATCAGACCGCGGCGTTGGCCGTGGGTTTGCGGTTGTACGCCAGCCAGATCAGCACGATGCCGCCAATGATCATCGGCAGGCAGAGCAACTGGCCCATGGTCAACCAGCCAAAGGCGATGTAGCCAAGCTGGGCATCAGGCACACGCACGAACTCGACGATGAAGCGGAAGATGCCATAGAACAGCGCGAACATGCCGGACACGGCCATGGTCGGGCGCGGCTTGCGCGAGTACAGCCAAAGGATCAGGAATAATGCCACACCTTCGAGGGCAAACTGATACAGCTGCGACGGGTGACGCGGCAGCTGCGCAGGGTCGCTGAACGGCGGGAAGACCATCGCCCACGGCACGTCGGTCGCCTTGCCCCATAGCTCGGCGTTGATGAAGTTGCCGATGCGCCCGGCGCCCAGGCCGATCGGCACCAAGGGCGCAACGAAGTCCATCAGTTCGAAGAACGACTTGTTGTTGCGCTTGCCGAACCACAGCGCGGCCAGCATCACGCCGATAAAGCCGCCGTGGAACGACATGCCGCCCTTCCACACTTCGAATATCAGCGTCGGGTTGGCCAGGTAGGCGTGCAGGTCATAGAACAGCACATAACCCAGGCGTCCGCCGACGATTACCCCCATCGACAACCAGAACACCAGGTCAGAGAGCTTCTCGCGGCTCCAGGTCGGGTCGAAGCGGTTCAGCCGGCGCGAGGCCAGCAGCCAGGCACCGCCGATGCCGATCAGGTACATCAGGCCGTACCAATGGATTTTCAGCGGCCCGATGGCCAGGGCCACGGGGTCGATCTGCGGGTAAGGCAGCATGGTGATTCCTCTCGATCAAATCAGGCAGCTAAATCAAAAAACTCAGGCCGACGCAGAGCAGCAACGCGGCGAACAGACGTTTGAGCAGGCGCGGCGACAGCTTGTGCGCCAGGCGCGCGCCATAACGGGCAAAAAACATGCTGGTCAGGGCAATGCCAAGCAGTGCCGGCAGGTACACGTAACCCAGGCTGTGCGGCGGCAGGTGGCTGTCGTCCCAGCCCAGCAGCATGAAACTGAGGGCGCTGGCCAGGGCGATGGGCAAGCCGCAGGCCGATGAGGTCGCCACCGCCTGCTGCATCGGCAGGCTGCGCCAGGTCAGGAACGGCACGGTCAACGAGCCGCCACCGATGCCAAAGATTGCCGAGGCCCAACCGATTACCACGCCGGCAGCCGACAACCCAGGCTTGCCAGGAACGCTACGGCTGGCCTTGGGTTTGAGGTCGAGGGCCATCTGCGCGGCGACCACCAGGGCAAACACGCCGATGATCTTCTGCAGCATCGGGCCCTGGATCAACGAAGCGGTTTTGGCGCCGATACCCGCACCGATCAGGATGCCAACGGTCATCCAGACAAAGATCGACCATTGCACCGCGCCTTTGCGCTGGTGCTCACGCACGGCGTTGATCGATGTGAAGATGATGGTCGCCAGCGAGGTGCCGACGGCCAGGTGGGTCAGCACCGAGGGCTCGAAGCCCTGCAAGGTGAAGCTGAACACCAGCACCGGCACGATGATGATCCCGCCGCCCACGCCGAATAGCCCGGCCAGGACGCCGGCGCAGGCGCCCAACAGCAGGTAGAGTACGAACTCCATTCGTCGACCCCATGAAAATTCAGTCCGGCATGGTAACGGAAGCTGGCCTTGTGGCTCTAGTGAAGTCTGTATCAGCTGATGGCCAGTGCTCGATGCAGTGGGTAGAGTGAGCAAAAACCAGAGGCTACGCCATGTGCCTGATCGTATTTGCCTGGCGGCCGGGGCATGCCCTGCCGCTGATCGTTGCGGCCAATCGTGACGAGTTCTATGCCCGCCCCAGTCAGGCGCTGGGCGCGTGGGACGACGCACCGGGGGTGTACGCCGGGCGCGACCTCGAGGCCGGCGGCAGTTGGCTGGGGATTGGTCCGAACGGGCGCTTCGCGGCGCTGACCAATATCCGTGACCCGCGCCAGCCACAAGGCCTGCGCTCTCGCGGTGAACTGGTGGCTGGTTATCTGCGCGGCGAGCTCGGCGTTGAGCAATACCTTGGGCAGGTGGCTAGCCGCAGCAGCGAGTACTCAGGCTTCAATCTGTTGATTGGCGACGAGCAGCAGCTGGGCTACCTGCACGCCTCTGACGCAGCGCCGCAGTTGCTTGAGCCGGGCGTCTACGGGCTGTCCAATGCACGGCTGGACACGCCGTGGCCGAAGCTGGTGCAGACCCGCCAAGGCCTGCGCGAGCTGCTCGACGAGGCCGACCCGCAGCGGCTGCTGGGTTTGCTTGGCAACGCTCAGCCTGCGCTGGACGCCGATTTGCCGGACACCGGCGTTGGCCTGGCCACCGAGCGGCTGCTGTCGAGCGCATTCATCGCCAGTCAGAACTACGGCACCCGCGCCAGCACGGTGCTGCTTGTGCACAAGTCGGGGCAGCGGCGCATGCTCGAGCGCAGCTTTGGTCCCTACGGCGGGCATCTGGGTGAGGTCGAGCTGGCGGTCTGAGCAGAGCCACCAGCATCCTTTGGCTTAGAGGGTCTTGTTCGCGCCAGGCCCGATCATCCGCGCCAGGCCGAGGTTCTTCAGCGCCAGCTGCAGCGAGCTGTGGATAACTTGCGGGTTGTCGTGGCTCATGGCGTCGGCCAGCAGTTCCTTGGCCTTGCTCATGTTGACCTGACGCAGCATCCACTTGACCTTGGGCAGGTTGGTGGCGTTCATCGACAGGCTGTCAAAGCCCATCGCCATCAGCAGGATCGCTGCCGCCGGGTCACCGGCCATCTCGCCGCAGATACTCACCGGCTTGCCTTCGGCATGGGCATCGCGCACCACGGTTTGCACGGCTTGCAGCACTGCCGGGTGCAGATAGTCATACAGGTCGGCGACCCGTGGGTTGTTGCGGTCGACCGCCAGCAGATACTGGGTCAGGTCGTTGGAGCCAACCGAGAGGAAGTCGACCTGACGCGCCAGCTCTTTGGTCTGGTACACCGCTGCCGGGATTTCGACCATCACCCCCACCGGCGGCATCGGTACGTCGGTGCCTTCGTCGCGCACCTCGCCCCAGGCACGGTGGATCAGGTGCAGGGCTTCTTCCAGCTCATGGATGCCGGAGATCATCGGCAACAGAATGCGCAGGTTGTTCAAGCCCTCGCTGGCCTTGAGCATGGCGCGGGTTTGCACCAGGAAAATTTCCGGGTGGTCGAGGGTGACGCGAATGCCGCGCCAGCCGAGAAACGGGTTTTCTTCCTTGATCGGGAAGTATGAAAGCGCCTTGTCACCGCCAATGTCCAGGGTACGCATGGTCACCGGAAGCGGGTGGAAGGCAGCGAGCTGCTCGCGGTAGATCGCCAGCTGTTCCTTTTCGCTGGGGAAGCGCTGCTGGATCATGAACGGCACTTCGGTGCGGTACAGGCCAACCCCTTCGGCGCCGCGTTGCTGCGCCCGGGCGACGTCGGCGAGCAGGCCGGTGTTGACCCACAGCGGCATGCGATGGCCGTCCGGGGTTACGCAGGGCAGCTCGCGCAGTGCGTCCAGGCCTTTGGCAAGTTCGCGCTCTTCTTCGACGACTTCCTTGTACTGCTTGCGCAGCACATCGCTGGGGTTGGTGAAGACTTCGCCCTTGTAGCCGTCGACGATCATTTCGATGCCGTCGACCTTGGAATACGGCAGGTCGACCAGGCCCATCACCGTCGGGATACCCATCGCCCGGGCCAGAATGGCCACATGCGAGTTACCCGAGCCAAGCACCGAAACCAGACCGGCAAGCTTGCCCTCCGGCACCTCGCCAAGCATGGCCGGGGTCAGCTCTTCACTGACCAGAATGGTGTTTTCGGCGTAGACCAGGGTCTGCGAACGGGCTTCCTGCAAGTAAGCCAACAGCCGCCGGCCAAGGTCCTTGACGTCGGAGGCGCGCTCGCGCAGGTAGTCGTCGTCCATCAGCTCGAAGCGGTTGACGTGCTCGCCGACCACCTGACGCAAGGCGCCCTGGGCCCACTGGCCGGTCTTGATCACTTCTACCACTTCGCCACCAAGGGCAGCGTCTTCGAGCATCATCAGGTAGACGTCGAACAGCGCCCGTTCTTCCGGGCGCAGCTGGGTGGCAAGCTTGGCCGACAGCTTGCGCATGTCGGCGCGCACACCTTCGAGAGCGTTGTTGAACAGTTTCAGTTCGGCGTCGATGTCATCGACGGTCTTGTCCGGCACCACTTCCAGATCGGCGGGCGGCAGCATCACCACCGCACGGCCTACCGCAGCGCCCGGCGAACCCGGTACGCCGACGAAGCGCGCCTCTTGAATGCCTTTGCCCTGACGGCCCAGGCCACGGATCGAACCGGTCGCTTCGGCGTGGGCGATAACCCCGGCCAGCTGCGCGCTCATGGTTACCAGGAAGGCTTCTTCGCCCTCGTCGAACTGGCGCCGCTCCTTTTGCTGGATGACCAGCACCCCGACCACACGACGGTGGTGAATGATCGGCGCGCCGAGAAATGACGCGTAGCGCTCTTCACCGGTTTCGGCGAAGTAGCGATACCGCGGGTGACCGGCGGCGTTTTCCAGGTTCAGCGGCTCTTCCCGGGTACCGACCAGGCCAACCAGGCCTTCGTTGGGGGCCATGCTGACCTTGCCGATCGAGCGTTTGTTGAGGCCTTCGGAGGCCATCAGCACGAACCGGTTGGTTTCCGGGTCAAGCAAGTAAACCGAGCAGACATGGCTGCCCATGGCTTCCTTGACGCGCAAGACAATGATCCCCAACGCCGTCTTGAGATCTTTGGCGGAGTTCACTTCCTGGACGATCTTGCGCAGCGTATTGAGCATGGCTCGGGGTCGAACTCCGTCGTCAGTCGCGCGTCAGCAGGCGCGGGGCTAGCTCTTTCAGGGCGCGGCGGTAGACCTCGCGCTTGAATGTCACGACCTGGCCCAGCGGATACCAATAGCTGACCCAGCGCCAGCCGTCGAATTCCGGTTTGCCGGTCAGGTCCATACGCACCCGTTGCTCGTTGCTCACCAGGCGTAGCAGGAACCACTTCTGTTTCTGGCCGATACACAATGGCTGGCTGTGCGTGCGCACCAGCCGCTGGGGTAGACGATAACGCAACCAGCCGCGGGTGCAGGCAAGAATTTGCACATCGTCACGCTCCAGGCCGACTTCTTCATTCAGCTCGCGGTACAGGGCATCTTCCGGCGTCTCATCAGGGTTGATACCGCCCTGGGGAAATTGCCAGGCATCCTGGTTGATCCGTCGAGCCCAAAGCACCTGTCCAGCATCATTGGTGAGAATGATACCGACGTTGGGGCGAAATCCATCCGGGTCGATCACGGCAGCAACCTCGAAAACGCATATTGCCGCATTGTTCCACAAAGCTCACAAGCGCAGCAACGCGCCTGCCGTGCTTATGTGCAGCCGGGTGAAATTCCCTGTGAAATGGGGCTGTTGCGGGCTGCCTCAGACCGGCTTGGCGCCCATCAGGCCCGCAATCGAGACAAAGCACACCGCACTGAACACGGCCAGTGCCAAGGTCAGGCGCAGGCTGCCAGGCTCAGCCCGGCGCAAGCGGTTGAGGCGGATCAGCAGCCACCACACACTCAGCGCACCGACGGTGTAGATCAAGCTCGAGGCCAACAGCCAGGTCTGCCCCAGCGGCCAGCCGACCAGGTGCACCAGCCACCAGCCGGTGAATGGCATGCTCACCAGGCACACGCCGAGCAACAGCCAGACAAACAGCAGGGGGCGGCGCAGCAACTGACTATAGACCGCAGCATCGCTGCGCTGGCGCAGCCGCCAGGTGTAGATGGCCAGGCCCAGGGCGCAGGCGAGCAACAGCACGGTGGCGACAACGTGCACGGTCTTCAGCGTAGTCAGGTATTCCATGTGCAGATCCTTGGGTTGCGCGTGCGGGCCTTGGCGCGGCTGGCGGATACAGCACCGCGCCGAAAAGCGTCTCGAGGTCTAGCTTAGCCCCTCAACCCAAAAACAGCCGGTAGGCCGGGTTTTCGCTTTCATCCCAGTACGGGTAGCCGATCTTGGCCAACGCTGCCGGCACCAGATGACGCTCGTCTTCGGGCACCTGCAAGCCGGCCACCACGCGCCCGTCTGCGGCACCGTGGTTGCGGTAGTGGAACATGGAGATATTCCAGCGCCCGCCCAGCTTGGTCAGGAAGTTGAACAGCGCCCCCGGCCGTTCGGGGAATTCGAAGCGCAGCACGATCTCGTCATGGGCCCGCGCCGAATGGCCGCCGACCATATGGCGGATGTGCAGCTTGGCCAGTTCGTTGTCGGTCAGGTCGATAACCGGGAAGCCTTGCTCGATCAACTGCTGCACCAGCGCGGCGCGCGGGTCGGTATCGGGATGGGTCTGCACGCCGACAAAGATGTGCGCCTCGTCCGAGGTGTGCTTGCGGTAGTTGAATTCGGTTATCTGGCGCTTGCCGATGGCCTCGCAGAAGGCCTTGAAGCTGCCCGGCCGCTCGGGGATGGTAACGGCGATGATCGCTTCGCGCTTCTCGCCCAGCTCGGCGCGCTCGGCCACGTGGCGCAGGCGGTCGAAGTTGACGTTGGCGCCGGAGTCGATGGCGACCAGTGTGTGACCACTGACACCGCTCATTTCCACATACTTCTTGATCCCGGCAACGCCTAAAGCGCCAGCAGGCTCGGTTATCGAGCGGGTATCGTCGTAGATATCCTTGATCGCCGCACAGATCTCATCGGTACTGACCGTGATCACCTCGTCCACATGCAGCTTGCAGATATCAAAGGTGTGCTGGCCGATCTGCGCGACCGCAACGCCATCGGCGAACAGCCCGACTTGCGGCAGCACTACCCGCTCGCCAGCGGCCATGGCCGCCTGCAGGCAGTTGGAGTCGTCCGGCTCGACGCCG
This sequence comes from Pseudomonas sp. 1121_17, assembly GCF_052850745.1. NCBI lineage: Bacteria > Pseudomonadati > Pseudomonadota > Gammaproteobacteria > Pseudomonadales > Pseudomonadaceae > Pseudomonas > Pseudomonas sp. 1121_17. The sequence continues at coordinate 87,645 of NZ_VXCX01000005.1, read as the reverse complement.
ATCACCTTGATTTCCGGGCGCAGATACTTGACGTAGGCAGCGATGCCGGCAATCAAACCGCCGCCGCCGACCGGCACGAAGATCGCGTCGAGGCGGCCCGGGTGCTGGCGCAGTATTTCCATGGCCACGGTGCCTTGGCCGGCGATGGTGTGCGGGTCATCGTAGGGGTGGATATAGACGAAGCCCTTTTCATCCACCAGCTTGAGCGAATAGGCCAGCGCCTCGGGGAACGAGTCGCCGTGCAGGACGACCTTGCCGCCACGCGAGCGCACGCCTTCGATCTTGATTTCCGGGGTGGTCTTGGGCATCACGATGGTGGCTTTGATGCCTAGCTCACGCGCAGCCAGGGCCAGGCCCTGGGCATGGTTGCCGGCGGAGGCAGTGACCACGCCACGGGCCAGCTCTTCGGCAGTCAATTGCGCCAGCTTGTTGTACGCCCCGCGGATCTTGAACGAGAACACCGGCTGCAGGTCTTCACGTTTGAGCAGCACTTGATTGCTCAGGCGCTTGCTCAACTGGCCGGCACTGTGCAGCGGCGTTTCGACGGCAACGTCGTACACGCGCGAGGTGAGGATCATCTTGACGTACTGTTCGAGCATCGGGAAAGCATCACTGGCCGCGGGACAAGGCCTGCGAGTCTACCCCAGCGCCACGTCGGCGGACCACAGCAAAGCCGAGGTTTTGCCGGCACTTGCCGCTATACTGTGCGCCTCTCGAAACTCCCCAGCCCCACTCGGAGCCCGCATGACCCAGGACCAACTGAAACAGGCCGTCGCCCAGGCCGCTGTCGATCTCATTCTGCCAAAGCTGGACGACAAGAGCGTCGTCGGCGTCGGCACCGGTTCGACTGCCAACTTCTTCATCGACGCCCTGGCTCAGCACAAAGGTGCCTTCGATGGCGCGGTCGCCAGCTCCGAGGCCACTGCCCAGCGCCTCAAGGGCCATGGCATTCCGGTGTACGAGCTGAACAGCGTCAGCGAGCTGGAGTTCTACGTGGACGGCGCCGACGAGAGCGATGCGCACCTGAACCTGATCAAGGGCGGCGGCGCTGCACTGACCCGCGAGAAGATCGTCGCCGCCGTGGCCAAGACCTTCATCTGCATCGCCGACGGCAGCAAGCTGGTGCCGGTGCTAGGCGAGTTCCCACTGCCGGTCGAAGTGATTCCGATGGCGCGCAGCCACGTTGCCCGCGAGCTGGTCAAGCTGGGCGGCGACCCGGTCTACCGCGAAGGCGTGCTGACCGATAACGGCAACGTGATTCTGGATGTGCATAACATGCAGATCACCAACCCGGTCGAGCTCGAGCGGCAGATCAACGCCATCGTCGGCGTGGTCACCAATGGCCTGTTCGCCGCGCGCCCGGCCGATGTGCTGCTGCTCGGCACCGCCGAAGGGGTCAAGACTCTCACCGCCGAGTAAACAGCGCCGCGCCCACGGCCCCTGTTCAAGGTGGCCGTGGGCTGCGCTACTCAGTCAGCCGGCTGCTTGAACACGTAGAACAGGTTCGGCTCGCTGACCAGATAAATCGTCCCGGCATCATCCATGGCAATCCCCTCCGCCTGCGGCACCGTCTTCTGCAGGCCTTGCGAACCCTTGCGCAGCGACAGCGTACTCAGCGGTTTGCCCTTCACATCCAGCTCCACCACCAGCCGTGATTCATCCGACAGCGCCAGCAGATGGCCGCTGCGCTCATCGAACTGCAGGCTCGACAAGTCCTTTACGAACAACCGCGAATCGCGCTTGCGGTCCTGGTCGACCTGCACCGAATAAGGCTGTTCGGGATTATCGTGGGGGAAGCCGCGCACCTCATAAATCACCATCGGATCGCGCTCCTTGGCCACGAACAGGCGCTTGCCGGCCGAGTCGTAGGCCAGGCCCTCAAAGCCCTTGTTGCCGTTCAGGCCGATGCCCAGGCTGAGCTGCTCGGCGTCGTTGGCGTCGAGAAAGCGCGTGTTGTCATCCAGGCGCACCCGGATCAGGCGTTGCAGGCGCTCGTCGGTAATCACGTAGCTGTTGGGGCCGATGTACTCAACCGCCTCTGGATCACCGAAACCGGTCAACGGCACGCGGCGCAGGATGCGCCCGTCCAACGACAGTTCGATCAGCTCGGAGCGTTTGTTGGTGACGGTAAACAGGGTTTTACGATCAGGGTCGAAGGTCAGCGCCGATACATCGTCATCCAGGCCCTCGATGACCTGTCCTTCAAGCACCACCTGATAACGGTCCAGGCCGATGCTTTGCTCGGCCGGCTGCCACCAGGTCTTGAGGTTGAACCAGCCGCGCTCGAACAGTCGCGATTCATAACCCTTCACGCCGATCGCCAGTAACACGACAACAACTGACAGCAGCAACAGCACAGGCAAGCGGAGATAACGGCGCATGGAGGCAAACTCGGTGAATGGGAGGCAAAGCTAATCACGATCAGCTGAAGACAAGCTTAATGCCATCATTGCCGTTGCCGTTATTTCTTCTTGAAGCGGTAGAACAGATCCGGCTCGCTGACCATGTACAAAGTGCCGTGCTCATCCATGGCCACGCCTTCAGCGCGCGGGATACGGTCTTTGAGACCGTTGAAGCCACCGAGCAGGGTCATGAAGCTGACTTGCCCACCGGTCTCATCCAGTTCCAGCAGCATGTTCGAATCAGCCGACAGCAGCAGTGTGTGACCGGTGCGCGGGTCGATGCTCATGCCCGACAGGTTGCGCAGGTCGAGTTCATCGCTAGGCACTGGCTGCTTGGTACCCGTAAGCGGGCTGCGACCATCGGTGGCCCAGGTGAACAAGCGCGGTGGACGCTCCTCGCCGAACAGCAGACGCTGGCGCAGCGGGTCCCAGGCAACGGCTTCGAAACCCTTGTTCTGATTGGCTGACTCACCCAGATCGTAGCTGCGAAAATCCTCACGCTTGAGCTCGCGGGTCTCAGGCCCGACCGTAACCAGGGTGAGCTCATGGTTGCGCTCATCGACAATGGCCAAATGGTCACCCTCAAGCACCGCCACGCCTTCCGGGTTCGACCAGCCATGTAACGGCATCTTGCGCAAGACGTCACCGTCCAGCGTCAGCTCGACCAGAAACGGGTTCTTGCCCATCACCGCAAACAGGGTTTTGCTCCGGGGGTTGTAGGCAAGGTCAGAGGCTTCGTCATCGTTCATGCCGGGCAGCACCTTGGCATCGATGTCGACCGTGTAGTCCGGCAGCCAGATGCTTTCGCTGCGCTCTCCGGTGGTTTCGAAGCGCTCCTTGACCCAGAGCAGGCCACGATCATCCCAGTGCATGGCGAACACCACGGCATAACCGATCACCGCCACGACACCCAGCAAAAAGGGCCAACGCAGGAACAGGCGACGCTTGCGGGAAGGGGGAACTGAAGCGCTGGATGACGTCATAGCAGGAGATTCCTGAGACAGCCGAGCAGGGTTTGGCCGCGGCGAATGGGCTTTCGGGTAGCCGCATTATCCAGATCGTTTGTGAAAAAAATGACAAGCCTTGCATAAACATCGCGCTGGCTCCCGCTCTGGGGATTTGCTCCACCATGGAGCCAGCGCGCTAGGCAAACAGCTCCTTAGAGCACCTTGCTCTCGAAGCGGCACACGCCAGGCAGTTCCAGCACCAGCTCGTCACCGGCCTCGAACGGGCCGACCCCAGCTGGGGTCCCAGTCAGAATCACATCACCGGCCTGCAGCGAGAACTGCGCGGCCATGTGCTGGATCATCGGCACGATCGGGTTGAGCATCAGCGCGCTGCTGCCGTCCTGGCGCACGGCACCATTGATGGTCAGGCGCACCGGGATGTCGGTGAGGTCGTCGAATGCGCTGGCGGCCACGAACGGTGGCAGTACGCAGGCGCCATCAAAGCTCTTGCTCAGCTCCCACGGCAGGCCCTTTTCCTTGAGTTTGGCCTGCACGTCACGCAGGGTCAGGTCCAGCGCCGGGGCAAAGCCGGAGATGGCGTCGAGCACTTCTTCTACCGAAGGCTTGGCCGAAAGGGGCTTGCCCAGCAGCACGGCGATTTCGGCTTCATAGTGCACCGCACCACGATCGCTCGGGATCTTGAAGCCGCCTGCCAGAGGCACCACACAGCTGCCTGGCTTGATGAACAGCAGTGGCTCGCTCGGGATGGGGTTGTCCAGTTCCTTGGCGTGCTCGGCGTAGTTGCGCCCGATGCAGACCACTTTGCCCAGCGGGAAGTGGATGCGCGTGCCGTCTACATACTGGTGCTGGTAACTCATGGCCGATTCCTTGTGCTGGCTGCTTTTATTCAGGAGCGAAGATCTTACCCGGATTCATGATGCCGTTAGGGTCGAAAACGGCCTTGATTGCCTTCATGCAGGCGATTTCTTGCGCTGAGCGACTGTAACCGAGGTAGTCACGTTTGGTCATGCCGACACCATGCTCGGCCGAGATCGAGCCGTTGTAGCGCTGGACAATCTCGAACACCCACTTGTTGACCCTGGCGCAGGAGGCGAAGAAATCGTCCTTGCTCATGTCAGCGGGCTTGAGGATGTTCAGGTGCAGGTTGCCGTCGCCGATATGGCCATACCAGACCACTTCATAGTCCGGGTAATGCTCGGCGACCACGGCATCGATCTCACGCAGGAAGGCCGGCACCTTGGAAACGGTGACCGAGATGTCGTTCTTGTACGGCGTCCAGTGCGAGATGGTTTCGGAGATGTACTCGCGCAGCTTCCACAGGTTTTTCAGCTGGGTCTCGCTCTGGCTCATCACCCCATCCAGCACCCAGCCCTGCTCGACGCAGTGCTCGAAGGTAGCCAGGGCGTCATTGGCCACGTCCTCGTTGCTGGCTTCGAATTCCAGCAGTGCATAGAACGGGCAGGCGGTGGCAAACGGCGGCGGGACATCGCCGCGGCCCATGACCTTGGCCAGGGCCTTGTCGGAGAAGAATTCGAAGGCGGTCAGGTCCAGCCGGCCTTGAAACGCGTGCAGCACCGGCATGATCGAGTCGAAGTCAGCGGTGCCAAGAACCATCGCCGTGAGGTTGCGTGGCGCCCGGTCGAGGCGCATGGTCGCCTCGACGACAAACCCCAGTGTGCCCTCGGCACCGATGAACAGCTGGCGCAGGTCATAGCCGGTGGCGTTCTTGATCAGGTCCTTGTTCAGCTCGAGCAGCTCGCCCTTGCCGGTGACGACCTTGATGCCGGCCACCCAGTTGCGGGTCATGCCATAGCGGATCACCTTGATCCCGCCGGCATTGGTGCCGATGTTGCCGCCAATCTGGCTGGAGCCTGACGAAGCAAAGTCGACCGGATAATAAAGGCCGTGCTCTTCGGCCAACTGCTGCAGCTGACGAGTGATCACGCCAGGCTGGCAGACCACGGTGCGGTCGAACTCATTGAAGGCGAGCACCTGGTTCATGGCGTCGAAGGCCACCACCACTTCACCGTTGGCAGCGACGGCCCCGGCGGACAGGCCAGTGCGGCCCCCGGAGGGCACCAGCGCAACTTGATGGCGATTGGCCCAGGCGACGATGGCCTGCACTTGTTCGATGGTCTTGGGCAGCACAATCGCGCTTGGCGCGGGCGGGTAATGCTTGGTCCAGTCCTTGCCGTATGCCTCCAGCGAAGCAGGGTCGGTAAGCACCTTGCCAGGGTCGACCAGGGTCAGCAGCTCTTCCATTACCGCAGGATGGGTCATCGCCGGAACTCTCGACTTATTCATAGTCACCCTGAGCACTCTTCACCTGTCGGTGGGAGCTCAGATTGTGTCGCGTATGCTAGCATAGCCCTCCCGCTGTTCGTGCTAAGGCCGACGCCGCGCCGCTTCACCTCCTCGCCATTATTTCTCCGGGATACAGGTTTACGCAGATGAGCAAGACTTCTCTCGACAAGAGCAAGATCCGGTTCCTTCTTCTTGAAGGTGTGCATCAGAACGCGGTCGATACCCTCAAGGCTGCCGGCTACACCAACATTGAGTACCTGACCGGTTCAATACCCGAAGCCGAGCTCAAGGAAAAGATCGCCGACGCGCACTTCATTGGTATCCGCTCGCGGACCCAACTGACTGAAGAAATCTTCGACTGCGCGAAGAAGCTGGTGGCGGTAGGTTGTTTCTGCATCGGCACCAACCAGGTCGATCTCGGCGCTGCTCGCGAGCGCGGCATTGCCGTGTTCAACGCGCCTTACTCGAACACCCGTTCGGTGGCCGAGCTGGTTCTCGCCGAAGCGATCCTGCTGCTGCGCGGCATCCCCGAGAAAAACGCTGCCTGCCACCGCGGCGGCTGGATCAAGAGCGCGACCAACTCGTTCGAGATTCGCGGCAAGAAGCTCGGCATCGTCGGCTACGGCTCGATCGGCACCCAGCTGTCGGTACTGGCTGAAAGCGTCGGCATGCAGGTGTACTTCTACGACCCGCTGACCAAGCTGCCGCTGGGCAACGCCACGCAGGTGGCTAGCCTCAACGAACTGCTGGGTCTGGCTGACATCGTCTCCCTGCACGTCCCTGAGCTGCCATCGACCCAGTGGATGATCGGCGAGAAAGAAATCCGCGCGATGAAAAAGGGCTCGATCCTGATCAACGCCGCCCGCGGTACCGTGGTCGAGCTGGAAAGCCTGGCCAACGCGATCAAGGACAAGCACCTGATCGGCGCCGCCATCGACGTATTCCCGGTGGAGCCGCGCTCCAACGATGACGAGTTCGAAAGCCCGCTGCGTGGCCTGGACAACGTCATTCTCACCCCGCATATCGGTGGCTCGACTGCCGAAGCGCAGGCCAACATTGGCTTGGAAGTCGCCGAGAAGCTGGTCAAGTACAGCGACAATGGTACTTCGGTGTCGTCGGTCAACTTCCCGGAAGTGGCCCTGCCGGCCCACCCAGGCAAGCACCGCCTGCTGCACATCCACGAAAACATCCCGGGCGTGCTCAGCGAGATCAACAAGGTCTTCGCCGAAAACGGGATCAACATCTCCGGTCAGTTCCTGCAGACTGACGAGAAGGTTGGCTACGTGGTGATCGACGTCGATGCCGAGTATTCGGATCTGGCTCAGGAAAAACTGCAGCACGTGAAGGGCACTATCCGCTCGCGCGTACTGTTCTGAGCTTGATTGCTTCCTGAAGATTATTGGGGCTGCTTTGCAGCCCTTCGCGGGTGAACCCGCTCCCACAGCAAACCTTGTGGGAGCGGGTTTACCCGCGAAGGGTCGCAGAGCGGCCCCAATTACTGTCACTTAACGGTAACGGTAATTTTCTGCGACTCAACGCTAGGCTTGAACGGCACATGATACTTGTCGCCCAGCACCAACTGCAGGGTGTGCTTGCCTGGTGTCAGGGTGATGGTCGCTTCAGTCTGCGCCTTGCCGAAATGCAGCACCTGCGGCCCAGCCGGCAGCGGCGCATTGTTCTCTGGCATCAGGCTGGTCGGCAGCGGTGTATCGCTCAGGGGCTGCTTGTCGACATCTACCAGCAAGTGGTGGTGGCCGCTATGCGGAGTCTGGTCGCCAGCGGGTTTCAGCGCCATGCCTTCGATGGCAAATTTGACGGTAAAGGTCTTGTCGACCGTGGCACCATCCGCCGGGGAAACAATGAAGACCTTGGCACCCTTCGGCGGCTCCTGGCTTTGCAGGGCATCCGCTGCACTGGCGAGTACCGACGCCCCCATGAGCAGACCGGCAACGGCAGCACGCGAAAATAGGCTGTTCATTCACTTCTCCTGTGATTCACTTCATTGACCGCCGCCAGGTAACGATCGGCAGCGGAGCATCAACATAGTCCAAATGTGGCCCGAGGTGTCTGGGCCCGCTGTCACAAATAATTTATCAGCGGTTTAAACATTAGGAGAGACCCACGGTCATAGCCAGCGTTCGACCGCCACCACAAATAAAGCAGCGGCGAATGAAATTTACCTGCTGAACAAGAAGGGATACTCATGCGTTTGACCATTGGCGTACTGCTGACAGTACTGATCAGTCCGTTGGCCCAGGCCGAGCTGATAGACGAAATCAACGACCGGGGCGAACTGCGCATTGCCGTGCAAGCCGATACACCGCCTTATGCCTTCAAGCAGGACGAACACCTGGCGGGCTTCGATGTCGAGCTGGGCCAGGCCCTGGCCAAGGAGCTGGACCTGCGTGCCGAGTTCATCGAAACCCCCGCAGAGCAGATATTGCCCGAGGTCGAGAGCGGCAAGATCGACGTTGCCCTGAGCCAGCTTCGCGCTGCGCAGAAGGTCGACGCGGCATTGGATGTCAGCCAGCCGTTTGGCAGTGACAAACTGGTAATCCCGTTCCAGAAAGACAACCCGGCCTTCGAGAGCGCAGTGAACAACGCCCTGCAGCGGATCAAGGATGACGGCAGACTGGCGGACCTTGAAAAGAAATGGCTCAAGGGTGAGCAACCTACCGCCGGCCAGTAACCTGCTGATGACATCTCAGTGGTCGAGGGCTGCCAGCGCCTGCTGCGCCTCGGCCAACTGCAGCTCGCTGAACACCAGCACGCCTTCGCGGCGCAGCAGCGCAGTAGTCACGCCCTGCCCCGCCACTTTGACCCCGCTGAAGCTGCCGTCGTAGGTCAGTTGGTTACCGCAGGAGGGGCTGCCGGACTTGAGTACGGCGACCCGGATGCCGTGCCGACGCACCAGCGCCAGGGCGATCTGCGCACCCGCCAAAAACGCCGCACTGACGTCCTCGCCCGACACTGCAATCACCTGCGCCTGCCCGTCGAGCACCTGCGCGCCCTGCCCGCCGGGGATTTCTGCAGGTGGCCGCGGGGTCGGCAAGCCGCCAGCTACCTCCGGGCACAGCGCTACCACACGACCCTCGGCCTGCCAGCCTTGCAGCACGTCCGGATGGCCACTGGCACGCCCGTCGTAGCGCACCGGCTGGCCCAGCAGACAGGCGCTGACCAAAACCGGCGACAATTCAGAACGGTTCATTGCCACGCCTACGGAACCAACCCGTCAACGACAAGCGCTCACGCCCGGCCGCCAGCACTTCGTGGGGCACGTCGGCGGACAGAAACACCACCAGTGTGCCCGCTGTCGGCGCTACGTCATGCACACGCTGGTCATCGAGGAACATGCGCAACTCGCCGCCGTCGCCAGACTGCCAGTCCTGATTGAGATAGATCACAGCCGACACGGCGCGGCGGTCGTCATCGCGAAAGCGGTCCAGATGGCGCCGATAGAACGCCCCCGGCGGATACAGGGCGAAATGGCATTCGTAGTCTTCAAGGCCGATGAACAAGCCCTGATTGATTGCCTGACGCAGCGCGTCCATGGCGTCCAGGTAACGGTCGCAAGCGCTCGACTCGCCAGGCTCCAGCCAGCGGATATGATCGCCACGGATAGCCTCGCGAACCTCTAGCGTGCCGCCACGGCCAACCCCGGCAGGGTTGAGCTGGCCGTCGCCGGCGCGCCGGTGGCATTCAGCAGCCAGCGCGCTGACCAGCTCGGCCGGCAAAAAGTCGGCCTGCTGCGACCAGCCCTGGCTGGCCAGGTCATCGACAATCGCGGACAGCTTTGAAACATCAGAAGTAATGTGCATGGCGCATCATAGCCATTCGCCCAGGCCCCCTCCAGCGCCACTTGGCTGACCGGCGTCATTGCGTCTCGACAAACTCCCACTGCGCCACGGACAATAGCGCACTGCCGACAGGAGTCCTGAATGCGCCGTTTGTTTTCCCTGCTGTTGCTGATGATCTGCACCATGCCTGTCTGGGCAGACAGCCTCGATCAGCTGTACAAGGCCGCCGGCTGGCCCGACCAGCGCGCCCATTTCAATGATGCCGTGAGTGCTGCCCAACAGCGCTACCGCAACAGCCTGCCGCCTGCGGTTTACCAGGCGCTGGTGAGCAACAGCAACCAACGCTTCCAGGCCCAGGCCATGGACCAGCGCGCACAGGCGCAGCTGCGCAGCAAGCTGGCCAACCCGGCGCCAGCGTTGGCGTTCTTCAATTCGCCGTTGGGGCGCAAAGTGGTGGCCGCCGAGTTGCTCGCCACACGCAAGGACCAATTGGCCAAGAACGCCAAAGGCCTGCCCAAGCTGCAGGTCAGCGACACCCGGCAACTGATCATGGGCCACCTGGCCCAGGCCCTGCCCGCGCGCGAAGCCGGCGCCGAAGTCAGCCTGGCGATCGCCGGCGTGGCTGCCGACAGCCTCAGCTCGATGATCCCAGGGCTGTTTGGTGGCGGTCAGGCGCAAGGGTTGCTCGACGGCCAGCGCCAGCGCCTGATGAACCAGATCGGCGAAGATCTCAACAACACCTTGCTCTACGTCTACCGCGAGCTCAGCGATGCCGAACTGGAAGAGTTCGCCAACTTCGCCGAGTCCGCCGACGGCCAGGCGTACTACCAGGCCGCACTGGCGGCAGTGCGTGCGGGGCTTGCGGTCGGCCAGAACGGCAATCAGCTCAAGTAATCAGCCCAGCCGCTGGCTGATGAAATCGAGGTAGCGCTGACGGGTTGTCGGCAGTTCATTGGCCAGATGATGGCGCGCCTCTGGCAGCAGCAGGATCTGCGGATCAGCGAACTTGGCCTTGAGCACCTTGAGGTTGTAACGCCAGTCGACCGTGCCATCCGCCTCGCCCTGCACGATCAACGGCCTGCGCGTGCTCGGCGGCGCCGCCTCGATCCGCTTGACCCAGCTCATCAGCGCACCGACCCAGGCAGTCGGCAAACGCCGTGGTTGCAGCGGGTCGGCCTGCAGAAACGGCAGAAACGCCGGGTCGTTGCTGTTTTCGCTGAACTGGCGCTGGATGCCGTTGACGAAGTGGCGCAGCAATCGATAGCTGAGCTTGGACCAGTGCCACGCCCGCGGCCGCACCAGCGGTGCCAGCAGGATCAGCTCGCCATCGACCGGGCTGTGCTCGCCGGCATGCAGCACGTGATCGACCGCGATCGCCCCACCGGTGCTCTGCCCGCATAGATGCCACGGGCGTGGCAGCTCCAGCTCGCGGGCCTGGCCGAACAGCGCCACCAGGGTCTGCTGATAAAGCCCGAAGTCACTGATGCTGGCCCGCTCGCCACTGGACAGGCCATGCCCGGGCAAATCACAGCTGACCACCGCAAAGGCCTTGCTCAGCGCCCACTCGATGACATGCCGGTACAGCCCCATATGGTCATAGTAGCCGTGTAGCACGAACAGCGTCGCCACCGGCTGCGGCGGCAGCCAGGCCTGGCCGACCAGCTCGAAACCGCCCGCCTCGAAGCTGCCGAGCAAACGCTGCACAGGCAGATCCAGGCCATAGAAGCGCTGGTACGCAAGCGCCTCGGCAGATAACGGCTGGCGGCTCGACAATGGCGCGAGGCCGCTGCGCAGGTCGACGTTGAAAGGAGCAGGCATCGGCAAAATCCGCGAACAAGTATTGATCTGGGATATTCAGCTCAAGCGCGGCGCATGGCAAGCTGGGCGCCCCTTCAACTCATTGCCAAAAGCGAGTACCGCAGCTGCGGCCCCCCATGAAAAAGCTGTCGACCTTGGCCATCACCCTGCTCTGCGCCGCCGTGCTCTGGTGGGCTTACGACAGTTTCCAGTCACGTTATCTGCGCCCGTTCGCCAATCAGGCCACGCTGTTCGAGGGTAGCCAGCTGCGCCTGCCCGCCGAGCTTGCCGGCCCCGGGGCGATCCGTGTGGTGCATTTCTGGGACCCGGCCTGCCCGTGCAACGTCGGCAACCAGCAACACCTGAGCGAGCTGGTCGAACAGTTCACGCCGCAGGGAGTGAGCTTCTATCTGCTGCAAAAGCCCGCCAGCCATGGCGCGCTGCCGGCCAACCTGGCCGCGCTCAAGGTCCTGCGCGAGCTGCCCGGCAGTGCCAGCCTGCCCGCCAGCCCTGCGGTGGCGATCTGGGACCGCCAGGGCCGACTGGCCTACTTCGGCCCGTACAGCGAGGGTGCTGTGTGCAACTCAAGCAACAGCTTCATCGAGCCAATCCTCAAGGCCTTGCTCGAAGACCGCAACGTGAGCGCCTCCAACACCGTCGCGGTCGGCTGCTACTGCGCCTGGGCGGGCTGACGCTCGCGGGCCGGATTGCCCACCACCACCGCGCCGGCGGCGACGTCGCGAGTCACCACGCTGCCGGCACCGATCACCGCGTCATCACCGATGGTGACGCCCGGCAGGATGATCGCACCGCCACCGATCCAGACGTTGTTGCCGATGTGCACCGGCCGGCCGCTTTCGAGACCGGTGCGGCGCACGTCCGGGTCGAGCGGGTGATCGGCGGTGTAGATCTGCACCGACGGCGCGATCTGGCAGTCGTGGCCAATGTGCACCGGCAGCACGTCGAGGATCACGCAGCTGAAGTTGATAAAGGTGTTGGCACCGATGCTGATGTTGTAGCCATAGTCGCAGTAGAACGGCGGGCGGATGATCACGCCCTCGCCGACGGCGGCAAGATGCTCGGCCAGCAATGTATGGCGGCTGAGCTTGAGCTGCTCGTCGCTGCTGTTGTAGCGGTCCATCCACTGCTTGTTGCTGCGCTGCTCAGCCTGCAACTCGGGGCAGCCTGCGTGATAGAGCTGGCCGCTGAGCATCTTCTGTTTTTCGCTGAGGGACATGCAGACTCCTTTGGGGGCTATGCTGGTGGCGCGATTCGGTCAATGATCTGACAACCGTTTGCGTTGATATGCACAAGGAGTTCTGATGAAACGCAGCTTGACCGTACTGGCCGTGCTGATTGCCGTGGCCGCTGCTGGCGGTTACTGGTATGTCCACAGCAAGCAGCCACAACGCGATGGCGAGCTGAGCCTGCGCGGCCTGCAAGCGCCGGTCAACGTGCGCTACGACGAGCGCGGCGTGCCGCACATCCAGGCGCAGAGCGAAACCGACCTGTACCGCGCGCTGGGCTATGTGCACGCCCAGGACCGGCTGTTCCAAATGGAGATCATGCGCCGCCTGGCCCGTGGCGAGCTGGCCGAAGTGCTCGGCAGCAAGCTAGTCGCCACCGATACCCTGTTCCGCAGCCTGCGCATCCGCGAACAGGCCGCCCGCATGGTCCAGCGTCAGGATCGCCAAGGCCCGGCCTGGCAGGGTTTGCAGGCCTATCTGGATGGGGTGAACCAATGGCAGGCCAGCCACCCCAAGCCGGTTGAGTTCGATCTGCTCGGCATCACTCCACGCCCCTTCGGCGCCGAAGACACCCTGAGCATTGCCGGTTATCTGGCCTACAGCTTCGCCGCCGCGTTTCGCACTGAACCGGCGCTGACCTACATCCGCGATCAGCTTGGCGCCGATTACCTGAACATCTTCGACCTGGCATGGCAGCCCGAAGGCGCCCTCGCCCCGCGCCTGGCAGCCGCCGACTGGCGTAGCCTCGAGCAACTGGCCAGCGCCAGCCAGGATGCTCTGGCCGCCGCCGGCCTGCCGCAGTTCGAGGGCAGCAATGCCTGGGCCGTATCAGCCAGCCGCACCCGTAGCGGCCGCCCGCTGCTGGCCGGCGACCCGCATATCGGCTTTGCCGTGCCGGCGGTGTGGTACGAGGCCGAGCTGTCGGCGCCGGGTTTTGAGTTGTATGGCTACTTCCAGGCACTTAATCCGTTTGCCCTGCTCGGTCACAATCGCGACTTCGGCTGGAGCCTGACCATGTTCCAGAACGACGACGTCGACCTGATTGCCGAGCGCAGCAACCCGGCCAATCCCGAACAGGTGATGATCGACGGCCAGTGGCAAACCCTGCAACGCAGCCAGCAGCAGATCGCCGTGAAGGACGCAGCGCCGGTCGAGATCACCCTGCGCAGCTCGTCCCACGGGCCGATCGTCAATAGCGTGCTCGGCGAAACGGCGGGACCCACGCCGATTGCCATGTGGTGGGCGTTTCTGCAAACCGAAAACCCGATCCTTGAAGGCTTCTACCAGCTCAACCGCGCCGACAGCCTGAACAAGATGCGACTGTCGGCGGTGAAGATTCAGTCGCCCGGGCTCAACCTGGTGTGGGCCAATGCCGCTGGCGACATCGGCTGGTGGGCCGCGGCGCAGTTGCCAATCCGCCCGGAGCGGGTCAACCCGGCGTTCATTCTCGACGGCAGCAGCAGCCAGGCAGACAAGCTTGGCTTCTACCCCTTCAACCTCAACCCGCAGCAGGAAAATCCAGCCAGCGGCTACATCGTCTCGGCCAACTTTCAGCCACCCGCCACGATCCAGGTGCCGGGTTACTACAACCTTGCCGACCGCGGCCGCCAGCTTGACCGGCAACTGGCCAACCAGCAGATCAAGTGGGACATGGACAACAGCCAGGCGCTGCAACTGGATACCGCCAGCGACTACGGCCCACGCCTGCTCGCGCCATTGCTGGCGACCCTGCGCGAAGCTGCCGAGGGCGTGCAGGAGCAGGAGCTGGTCGAGCAACTGGCAGCCTGGCGCGGTGACTACCCGCTGGATTCGACCAGCGCGACCCTGTTCAACCAGTTTCTGTACGAGCTGGCCCATGCCGCACTGCACGATGAGCTGGGCGACACGTGGTTCACGATGCTGCTCAACACCCGCGCCATCGACGCCGCCCTGCCCCGACTCGCAGCTGACCCGGAATCACCTTGGTGGAACCAGCGCGGCGCCAGTCAACCTGCAGGGCGCAGTGCGGTGGTGCGCCAGGCCTGGCGCAAGACGTTAGCCCACCTGGGCGAAACCTTTGGCGCCGACCCGGCCAACTGGCAATGGGGCAAGGCGCATACCCTGACCCATAACCATCCGCTGGGCGTGCAGAAGCCGCTCAACCTGCTGTTCAACGTCGGCCCGTTTGCCGCGCCGGGGACCCACGAAGCGCCGAACAATCTCTCGGCCAAGATCGGCCCGGCGCCCTGGCCGGTAACCTATGGGCCTTCGACCCGGCGGATCATCGACTTCGCCGACCCCGCCAAGGCGCTGAGCATCAACCCGCTCGGCCAGAGCGGCGTGCCGTTCGACCGGCATTATCGCGATCAGGCCGAGGACTACATCGAAGGCCGTTATCAGCGGGCGCAGTTGGGCGTGATCCCGGCGCGCAGTACCTTGCGCCTGCTGCCTGCCGAATAGCCTTTCGCAGAAACAAAAACGCCGACGCAAATGCGTCGGCGTTTTTTCAGGGCAGTCAGCGTGCGAATCAGAACGCTGGCAGTACCGCACCGCTGTATTTCTTGGCGATGAAGGCTTTCACTTCCGGGCTGGTCAGCGCTTTGGCCAGTTTCTGCATGGCAGCGCTGTCCTTGTTGTCCGGGCGAGCCACCAGGAAGTTGACGTACGGCGAGTCGCTGCCTTCGATGATCAAGGCGTCCTTGGCCGGGTTCAGACCTGCTTCAAGGGCGTAGTTGGTGTTGATCATGTCCAGGTCAACCTGGTCCAGCACGCGCGCCAGCATGGCCGATTCAAGTTCCTTGAACTTGAGGTTCTTAGGGTTCTCGGCGATGTCTTTCGGCGTGGCCAGGGCGTTTTTCGGGTCTTTCAGGGTGATCAGGCCAGCCTTCTGCAGCAGGATCAGGGCGCGGCCGCTGTTGCTGCCCTCGTTGGGGATGGCAACGGTAGCGCCGTCTTTCAGCTCGCTGAGGTTCTTGATCTTCTTCGAGTAGCCGCCGAAGGGTTCAACGTGGACACCGATCACGGTGACCAGGTTGGTGCCTTTACCTTCGTTGAAGCTCTTCAGGTACGGCAGGGTCTGGAAGTAGTTGGCATCCAGGCGCTTCTGATCGACCTGCACGTTCGGTTGCACATAGTCGGTGAAGACCTTGATCTCCAGGTCGACACCTTCTTTGGCCAGGGTCGGCTTGATCAGTTCGAGGATCTCGGCGTGCGGCACCGGGGTGGCAGCGACTACCAGTTTCTCGGCCGCATGGGCAACGCCAGTCAGCGCCAGGGCAGCAGCCAGGGCCGCAGTCAGCAGGGATTTCTTCATGGTGATCCTTAAGTAAGCTGAGCCATCGGCGACGGCAATATGGGTGCCCGGCGCAAGCTGCGCTGGGCGTGAAGCGGACGATACCGGGATTTTATATTCCGGAACAATATCTTTTGATTAGCTGCTTATATCAAAAAGAGTTGGCCACCATCGACTTCGCTTATTAGCCGCATGATGGGCTATTTGAGTGCCGCCAATGCTGACTCGAGCAACTGGCGCAGGGCTGCGCTGGTGTGCGGCTCACGGCTCTGAGCGAGCTGGCTCAGTCGCGCCGTCAGGCTGGCCAGCGGTGCGGTGTCGGGCAGGTCGAGTTGCTCGGCGAGGATCTCCTCGCCATCGCTCACCAGCAGTGCGAAATGGATGATGTTTTCCAGCTCGCGGGTATTGCCCGGCCAGGTATGCGCCTCCAGCGCTTGCTGCGCCAGGTCGCTGATCAGTGGCACCGGCCGCTCCAGCCGGGCGCTGTAAATGCCGACGAAGTACTCGGCCAACGGCAGGATATCGCCTACCCGCTCACGCAGTGCCGGCAGTTCCAGCTCGCCCTCGTGCAGGTACAGGTAGAGCCGCTCGTTGAAGCGCCCTGCCGCCACGGCCAGGGCCAGGTCAATGCTCGAAGCGGCAACCAGGCGCACGTCGACCGGCTGCGGCTGCTGCGCACCGACCCGGGTCACTTCGCGGTTTTCCAGCGCGGCGAGCAACTTGGCCTGAATCGCCAACGGCAGATCGGCAATCTCATCCAGGTACAGCGTGCCGCCATTGGCCGAACCAAACCAACCGGCCCGGCTGCTGGCGGTGCCGCCGTGGCTGCCGGCGCTGTAGCCGAACAGTTCGGCATCGGCGTAGGTATGGCTGATGGCGGCGCAGTTGACCGAAACGAACAGCCCGGCGCGGTCGCTGGCGCGATGGATCTGCCGCGCCAGCAGCTCCTTGCCGGTACCAGTTTCGCCACGGATCAGCACCGGCAACGGCTGCACTGCCAGACGCTCCAGGTCTCGGCGCAGCTGCTGCGAGCGCGGGTCGACAAACACCAGCGCCTTGGCGCGAATGCTCAGCGGGCTTTTATCCAGCTCGGGGAAGGTCAGCAGCGGCTGGCCGAAAGGGGCGTGCAAGGTCATGACAAACTCCCGCCGGGCCATCAGCAGCCGGGCGTCTCAGGCATTCTGTGGATAACTGGCGGGTCAGGCGCGCCGTAGCGTGCGCTGCTCGATCCGGCTTTGCAGGCGGTACAGGTAGGCAAAGCCCTGCTCCCAGCGCTCATGCCCGGACTTGACGTTGATATGCCCGGCATTGGCCAACAGGCCCGCCTCGGCCGCCCATTCCTGGGCCAGGTACAACGCTCGTGGCACACTCACCGCCGGGTCGTTGTCCGAGCTCACCACCTGGCTGGCAAACGGCAACGCCTGCAGTGGGATCGGCGCGAAGTTGCGCAGCGCCGGCGCGCAGGTTGGCCGTTCGACATCCGCCGGTGCCACCAGCAAGGCGCCACGTACCCGCGCGAGCAAAGCCGGGCTGGCTGCAGCGGCCCAATGGGCAACGGTGATGCAGCCCAGACTGTGGGCAATCAGGATTACCGGCGTACTGTCAGCGGCAATCGCCTGCCCCAGCGCCTGCACCCAATCGCGCCGCTGCGGCGTAAGCCAGTCGGCCTGCTCGACCCGAGCGCTGTTGGGCAGGCTGCGCTGCCAGTGGCTTTGCCAATGATTGTCTGGCGATCCTTGCCAGCCCGGCACAATCAGGTAACGAATTGACTCATTGCGCATGGGGACGCCTCCAGCAAGTTTGCGTGCTTGTTGACCAGTATAGGGAGCGAGATATATCCGTAAAGGAATAAGAAGCTATTTATTTATAACCAATTTTCCTTTGGCAAATAAAAAAAGGGCCATCCCCCTGCCAAGAGGTATGGCCCTGAAGCACTTGCCTGAAGAGGGTACGACGAGCTCTAGCGTGCGGTTATCACCGCCAGCTTGGTGATCCCGGCGCGTTCGATCGCCGCCATGGCGCGGGCTACTTCGCCGTAATTGACGCCATCGTCGGCCTGCAGCTGCACTCGCAGCTCGGCGTCCTTGAGCTTGGCTGCCTTGAGGTTGCTTTCGAGTAGGTCTGGCTGGATCTCGTCCTTGTTGATGAACAGCTTGCCGCCACCATCGATGCTCACCACCAGCGGGTCTTTCTGCTCGACCGGGGCCACGGCTTCGGTCTTGGGCAGATTGATCGGTATGGCGTTGGTCAGCAGCGGTGCGGTGACGATGAACACCACCAGCAGCACCAGCATGACGTCGACCAGTGGCGTGACGTTGATTTCACTGAGGACTTCGTCGTTCTCCTGGGTTGAAAAGGCCATATCAGGACGCCTCTTTCACGGGCTGGGTGAAGCCGGCCTGAGGCTTGTGTGCGGTCGGGTGGACCAGCACGCGGAAGGCGCTCTTCTGGGCCAGGCTGTAGAAGTCATGAGCAAAGTCATCGAGGTCGGCAGCGGTCAGCTTGAGCCGGCGCAGGAAGTAGTTGTAGACCAGCACCGCCGGCACCGCGACGGCAATACCAACGCCGGTTGCAACCAGTGCCGCACCGATCGGCCCGGCCACCGTTTCGAGGCTGGCCGAACCTGCCGCACTGATGCCCTTGAGCGCTTCCATGATGCCCCACACGGTGCCGAACAGGCCGATGAAGGGCGAGGTGCTGCCGATACTGGCGACTACAGCAAGGCCGGTTTCCAGCGAGCGCCGTTCACGCACGATCTGCTGGCGCAGGGCGCGTTCGAGGCGGTCCTGATGGTTGATCGACTGGCTAAGGTCGCTGGCATGGCCAGGCTCGCCCACGGCGATGGCGGCGTACCCGGACTGCGCCACACGGGCGGCCGGGCCTGGCAGTTCGTGGCTGAGCTCGGCCGCCGAGTCGAGGCTGGAGGCAGCCCAGAACTGCTTGTGAAAGCGTTTGTCCTGGTTCTTCAGGCGCACGAACTGTACGGCCTTGATCAGCGCCAGGCCCCAGGTGGCGACAGAGAACACAACCAGCAGCCATATCACGGCTACTTCAACGGACTCGAGGGGAGATACGGATGCCAGGCTCATGATGAAGTCTTCCTATGTTCGGTCGGTATACGGTTCAGGTGCATGTTCAGGGGTGTAATCAGCGCAGCTTGAAGTCGATCGGCACACTTACCCAGCCGGACTGGGCGACATCGCCCTGCTTGGCCGGGACAAAGCTCCAGCGCTTGACGGCCGCCAGTGCGGCGTCGTCGAGGGCCGGGCGGCCACTGCTTTTCTGAATCTGGATCTGGCCGGGCTTGCCGCTGGCCGTGACCTCGACCCGGAGCAGCACGGTGCCTTCCCAGCCGCGGCGCTGGGCCATCTGCGGGTATTCCGGCGCCGGGTTCTTCAGGTATGCAGCGTTGGCCGACGGCGGCGTGACCGGCGCTGGCGCCGGTGGAGCTGGCGTTGGCGTTGGCGCAGGTGCTGCAACTGGCGGCGGCGGAGTTTCCACCGGTTTCGGCACGGGCTTGGCGACAGGCTTTGGCACCGGCTTGGGTTTCGGTTTAGGCACAGGCTTGGGCGCAGGTTTGGCCGCCAGCTCATCGACTATCGGCGGCGGTGGCGGCTCGACTACCGGAGGCGCTGGTGCAGGCGGTGGCGGTTCGACCACGGGCGGGGCCGGTGCGGAAAACTCGATGGTCATGGGTGGGATCTGCGGTGGCACGACCGGCAACGGCGGGGTCGGGCTCTGGCTGATCCAGTACGCCGCCGCGCCATGCAACGCCACTACCAGCAGTGCCAAGGCCCATTTGTCGCGGCGCTTGAGGCCGCTGACCGGCGTGCGTTGCAGGCGCAGCTGGCCGAGTGGCAGACGAAGCGTGCGTCCAAGCTCGACCAGGTCGCCCGGGGCCGGGCGCCATGGCTGGTCATAGGCCCTGACGGCCGTATGGACATTACCCATTGATCAAACTCCTGGGGTCTTGATTCATGGCTGAATCATCGGTGCCAGACGCTTATCTCTGAAAGTAATGTTTATATGTAAAGTTAGAACTTTATTGAATATTGGTTTTCGAGTGAGGTCCGCAGGTCGCGTGGTTGTTGGGCTGGGCGGGAGGGTGGGGATTTTGATGCCTGGACGGCATATTAAATATTCACGGGAGGCATTGGTCTGGCGGGGGATGGGCCGCAAAGCGGCCCCAAAATGGATCAGATATCAGCAACCTTCTGCCAAACCTTGGGCCGGAAGAACAATGTCTCGCCCCGCGCCAGCCCGGTCAGGCTGTCATGGTCCTTGACCACCTCGGCTTCGATCAGCTCGCTCTGCCCTTCCACCTTCAAGGTCACCCGCGTGGTCGCGCCCAACGGCCGAATATCACGCACCTCGGCCGCATGGTGGCCTTCGGTTTCATGCCGCGACAACGACACCTCGTGTGGGCGGAACAGCACATGGTTGCCTTCACTCAGGCTCATGCGGTTGGAGTCACCAAGGAAGTGATAGACGAAGTCGTTGGCTGGCTTTTCATACACCTCACCCGGCGAGCCGATCTGCTCGATCACGCCCTTGTTCATCACCACGATGCGGTCGGCGACTTCCATCGCTTCTTCCTGGTCGTGGGTAACGAATACCGAGGTCAGGTTAATGTCTTCGTGCAGCCGCGCCAGCCAGCGGCGCAGCTCTTTACGCACCTTGGCATCCAGCGCACCGAACGGCTCGTCGAGCAGCAGTACCTTGGGCTCGACCGCCAGGGCGCGAGCCAGAGCGATACGCTGACGCTGGCCGCCGGACAACTGCTCGGGGTAACGGTCGGCCAGCCAGTCGAGCTGGACCATGTTCAACAGCTCATGGACCTTCTCGGCGATGCGGCTTTCGCTCGGCCGCTCGCCCTTGGGCTTCATGCGTAGGCCGAAGGCGACGTTGTCGAACACGCTCATGTGGCGGAACAGCGCGTAATGCTGGAACACGAAGCCGACGTTGCGATCACGCACGTCATGCCCGGAGACATCTTCGCCATGGAAGACGATGCTGCCATCGTCCGGCGTCTCGAGGCCGGCGATGATCCGCAGCAGGGTGGTCTTGCCGCAGCCCGACGGGCCGAGCAGAGCCACCAGCTCGCCGCTGTTGATATCCAGGTTGATGTTGTCCAGAGCCTGGAAGCTGTTGAAGCGCTTGCTGACGTTACGAACTTCGATCGACATGAATTATTCCTCCGCTGCGCTTTGGCGCAGACGGTTAATACGGTTCTCGCTCCACTGCTTGAGCAGCAGGATGAAGAGCGCCAGGATCAGCAGCAAGCTCGCCACGCTGAACGCCGCGACGTGGTTGTATTCGTTGTAGAGGATTTCGACGTGCAGCGGCAAGGTGTTGGTAACCCCGCGGATATGCCCGGACACCACCGACACCGCACCAAACTCGCCCATCGCTCGCGCAGTACACAGCACCACGCCGTAGATCAGGCCCCATTTGATGTTGGGCAGGGTCACGTGCCAGAACATCTGCCAGCCATTGGCGCCAAGCAGGCGCGCGGCCTCTTCCTCTTGAGTGCCCTGCTCTTGCATCAGCGGGATCAGCTCACGGGCCACGAATGGCACGGTAACGAAGATGGTCGCCAGGACGATGCCCGGCAAGGCGAACACGATCTGGATGTCGTGATCCTGCAGCCACGGTCCGAAGAAGCCTTGCGCGCCGAACATCAGCACATAGACCAGACCGGCGATTACCGGCGAGACCGAGAACGGCAGGTCGATCAAGGTCACCAGGATGCTCTTGCCGGCAAAGTTGTACTTGCTCACGCACCACGCCGCACTGACCCCGAACAGCAGGTTCAGCGGCACCGAAATGGCCACCGCGAGCAAGGTCAGCCTGAGCGCCGACAGTGCATCGGGTTCGAAGATCGCCTCGAAGAACGTGCCGAAGCCGTTCTTCAGCGCTTGGGAAACCACGATCACCAGCGGCAACAGCAGAAACAGCGCAAACACCAGCCAGGCCGAAATGATCAGCACCCGCCGTGAGGTGGCGCTGCCGCGGCGGGCGGCGTTGGCGGCGGCCGTTGCGCTTAGAGTTGAACCAGACATGGGCGGTCCTCCTTCAAGGGGTTTCGATGCGCCGCTGAAGCAAGTTGATCAGCAGCAGCAGAATGAAGGAAACCACCAGCATCAAGACGCCGATGGCAGTAGCGCCGGTGTAGTCGTACTGGTCGAGCTTGACCATGATCAGCAACGGCAAGATTTCGGTCTTCATCGGCATGTTGCCGGCGATGAAGATCACCGAGCCGTACTCGCCAACACCGCGAGCAAAGGCCAGCGCGAAGCCGGTCAACCAGGCCGGTAGCAGCGCCGGCATGAGGATATGGCGGAATACCTGCAACGGTTTCGCGCCCAGGCAGGCAGCCGCTTCTTCGACTTCACGGGGGATGTCGGCCAGCACCGGCTGCACCGTCCGCACCACAAATGGCAGGGTGACGAAGGTCAGCGCCAGGGTGATACCCAGCGGCGTGTAGGCGATCTTGACACCGAGGTCGGTGGCGAACTGCCCGACCCAGCCGGACGGCGCATACAGCGCGGTCAGGGCGATGCCGGCGACTGCCGTGGGCAAGGCGAAAGGCAGGTCGATCATCGCGTCGATGATCTTGCGCCCGGGGAAGGTGTAGCGTACCAGCACCCAGGCCAGCAGGGTGCCGATGATGCCGTTGATGATGGCGGCGAACAGGGCAGTGCCGAAACTCAGCTTCAGCGCGGCAATCACTCGCGGGGCGCTGATGATGTTCCAGAACTGCTCCCAGGTCAGCTGCGAGGCATGCACGAACATGGCCGCCAGCGGTATCAGCACGATCAGGCTGAGGTACACCAAGGTGTAGCCCAGAGTCAGCCCGAAGCCGGGTATGACGGGGGATATACGACGTGACATAAAGGTCCCTGGTTTAACGCATCAAGCCCGGGACAAGTCCCGGGCCTATGCAGGCTACTGAAGCTCCAGTGCGGCACTGTACTGCCGAGTTACTGCGCCTGGTAGATCTGATCGAACACACCGCCATCGTTGAAGAATTTCGGCTGTGCAGTTTTCCAGCCGCCGAAGTCCTTGTCGATGGTCACCAGGTCAAGTTTGGGGAATTGCTTGCCATATTCGGCAGCTACTTTCTGGTCACGCGGGCGGTAGAAGTTCTCGGCGGCAATTTTCTGCCCGGCCGGGCTGTACAGGTACTTGAGGTATTCCTCGGCGATCTGCTCGTTGCCTTTCTTCTGCGCGTTCTTGTCGACCACTGCCACTGGCGGCTCGGCGAGGATCGACAGCGAAGGCACGACGATTTCGAACTTGTCGCCGCCGCCATCTTCCTTCAAGGCCAGGAACGCTTCGTTTTCCCACGCCAGCAGCACATCGCCCTGACCATTATTGACGAAGGTGATGGTCGAGCCGCGGGCGCCGGTGTCCAGCACAGGCACGTGCTTGAACAGCTGCTGCACGTATTCCTGGGCCTTGGCTTCGCTGCCGCCGGCTTTCAGACCATAGGCCCAGGCGGCGAGGAAGTTCCAGCGAGCGCCGCCGGAGGTTTTCGGGTTGGGAGTGATCACCGACACGTCGTTCTTGACCAGGTCGCCCCAGTCCTTGATGCCTTTCGGGTTGCCTTTGCGCACCAGGAAGACGATGGTCGAGGTGTACGGTGTGCTGGCGTCCGGCAGGCGGGTCTGCCAGTTCTCTGGCAGTGTCTTGCCGAGCTTGGCGATTTCGTCGATGTCGCCAGCCAGGGCCAGGGTCACCACGTCGGCGCGCAGGCCGTCGATCACTGCACGGCCTTGCTTGCCCGAGCCACCATGGGACTGCTGAATCTTGACCTTGTCATCCGGGTGCGCCTGCTGCCAGTGCTTGATGAACTCGGCGTTGTACTGCTGATACAGCTCACGGGTTGGGTCGTAGGACACGTTGAGCAGTTCGTAGTCCTTGGCGATGGCGGAACCGGCAAACACGGCACTGGCCAGAGCGGCGAGTGCATAACGGCGGATGGACATGGTGAAGCTCCCGAATTGGCATTTTTTTAATTGGTAGGTAGTGCGCGATCAGCCGGTCTTGTTGCCGGGCTGCTGCAGGCGGAACTTCTCCTTGCGCTCGATCTGCACGACCTGAGCGTTGTGCACGGTGATCTCTACCGCGCCGAAGCGCAGGTCGCGCAGAGCGGCCTGGATCTCACGCAAAATGGTCGCTTCGTCCTGACCATCGATGCTACGCAGGGATGCACTCATGCTCGTTCTCCTTTGAGTGAAGTGCCGGGCAGGGTTTGAAGGGGATTTGCGCCTGGCTTGAAGCTGATAATAGTGAGGCGCTGATATTCTTAAAAATACTATTTAAGAATGTTTATATAACCAAAAGCAAAAAGGCCACTGTGCTGGACAATGGCCTTTTCTGAACGGCGCGCGGTATTAGCTGGGCGACTGTTCTGGCTCGCGAATCTTGTACCAGGCCACATACAGCGCCGGCAGGAACAACAGCGTCAGCAGCGTTGCACTGATGATGCCGCCGATCATGGCATAGGCCATCGGCCCCCAGAACACCTCGTGGGCAATCGGGATCATGCCCAGGCTGGCCGCCGCTGCGGTGAGCAGGATCGGCCGGCGGCGATGGTTGGTCGCCTCAAGCACCGCCGCCCAGGGCGACAGGCCCTGCGCCTCGAATTCGTCAATCTGGGTGACCAGGATCACCGAGTTGCGGATGATGATGCCGATCAGCGCCAGGATTCCGAGGATCGCCACAAAGCCCATTGGCGTACCCGTCGGCACCAGCGCCAGCACCACCCCGATCAAGCCCAAAGGCGCCACGCTGACCACCAGGAACAGCTTCTGCACGCTGTGCAGCTGGATCATGAGGAAAGTCGCCATGAGGAACAGCATCAACGGGATAACCTGGCCAATTGGCCCCTGCGCCTTGCTGCTCTCCTCGACCGTACCGCCGGTGGCCACTTCGTAGCCCGACGGCAATTTGCTGGCGAACTCTTCGATACCCGGTTTGAGCTGTTTGACCAGGTCGGTCGGCTGGATATCACCGTTGACCGAGGCCTTGATGGTGATGGTCGGCTTGCGATCGCGGCGCCACACCAGCGGTTGCTCCAGCTCGTAGCGCACCGTGGCAATCGACAGCAGAGGGATCGAGGTGCCGTTGGGAGTCAATATCTGCAGGTTCTGCAAGGTATCGGGCGAGCCGCGCTCGCTGTCTTCGGCGCGGGCGATCACGTCGACCAGGTAGATGCTGTCGTTGACCTGGGTGATCGGCACGCCACTGACAATGCTGTTCATCACATTGGCGACGTCTTCGGACGACAAGCCCAACTGACGCGCCTTGTCCTGAGCGATCTCGACCCGCAGGACTTTGCCCGGCTCGTTCCAGTCGAAGATCATCTCGCCTATATGCTGATTGCTGTCGAGCATGGTCGCCAGGTCGATCGCGTGCTTGCGCACCAGGTCGATGTCCTTGCCGCTGATCCGGTACTGGATTGGCCTGCCCACCGGCGGGCCCATCTCCAGCGACTGCACGTTGCTGCCAATGCCGACGAAGTCTTCGCGCAGCAGCTTGCGCAGCCGGTCCATCAGCCCGGCACGCTCCTCCAGGCCTTTGCTGACGATCACCAGCTGGGCGTAGTACGGGTTCTGCAACTGCTGGTCGAGCGGCAGGTAGAAACGGATCGCGCCCTGGCCGATGTAACTGCTCCAGTGCACCAGATCGGGGTCGTCCTTGATCTTCGCTTCAAGCCGATCGACCACCTTCCGGGTCTCCTCGATCGAGGCGTTTTGCGGCAGGTTGAGGTCGACCAGGATTTCCGGGCGGTCCGATGACGGGAAGAACTGGTTCTGCACAAAGCGCATCGAAAACAGCGCCAGAGCGAAGATCAGCACCGTGCCGATGATCGTCCACCAGCGGTTGCGCATGCACCACAGCAAACCATGCTCGAAGGCACGACCGACGCGGCCAGTCTTGGCTTCGTGTTCCTTGACCTTGTTGGCCTTGAGGATATGCACGCCGAGTACCGGGGCGAAGAACACCGCCACCACCCACGACACGATCAACGCCACTGCGATCACCGCGAAAAGGGTGAAGGTGTACTCGCCGGCAGAGCTGGCATTGAGCCCGATGGGCACAAAGCCGGCCACCGTGACCAGAGTGCCGGTCAGCATCGGGAAGGCCGTCGAGGTATAGGCAAAGGTGGCCGCCTGCTCCTTGGTTTCGCCCATTTCCAGGCGCGTGACCATCACCTCGACGGTGATCATCGCGTCATCCACCAGCAGGCCGAGAGCGATGATCAGTGCACCCAGCGAGATCCGCTGCATGGTGATGCCGCTGTATTCCATGAACAGGAACACCATCGCCAGCACCAGCGGGATCGAACAAGCCACCACCAGCCCAGCGCGCACACCGAGGCTGACGAAGCTCACCGCCAACACGATCAGTACCGCCTCGAACAAGGCACTGGTGAAGCCGCCAACTGCCTTCTTCACTACCACGGCCTGATCCGACACGGTGTGCACACCAACCCCGACCGGCAAGTTGGTGATGATCTGGTCCATCTTGGCTTTCATGTCGGCGCCGAACGCCTGGATGTTGCCCCCGGCTTTCATGCCAATGGCCAGGCCAATAGCCGGCTGGCCGTTGTAACGGAACATCGGTGCAGGCGGG
The DNA here is from genome assembly GCF_052850745.1 of Pseudomonas sp. 1121_17. Taxonomy (NCBI): domain Bacteria; kingdom Pseudomonadati; phylum Pseudomonadota; class Gammaproteobacteria; order Pseudomonadales; family Pseudomonadaceae; genus Pseudomonas; species Pseudomonas sp. 1121_17. Next base: position 61,215 of record NZ_VXCX01000005.1, on the reverse strand, counting down.
TCGGTGTAGCCGCGCTGGATATTGGCGATGTCGGCCAGGCGGAAGAAGCGATCATTGATCCGCAGGTTGACGCCCTCGAGGTCTTTCTCAGAGCTGAACTGGCCGCTGGTGCGCACCGAAATCCGCTCAGGGCCGGCCTCGATCACCCCCGCTGGGGTAACTGCGTTCTGGGCTTGCAGAGCCTGCATGACCTGGCGCTGGTCGATCCCCAGTGCCGCCAGTTTGCGCGTGGAGAAGTTCAGGTAGAGCACTTCGTCCTGCACGCCAAACAGCTCGATCTTACCGATGTTGGGCACTTCGCGGGCTTCGGCGCGGGCCTGCTCGACGTAGTCACGCAGTTGCCGCTGGCTCAGGCCATCGGCGGTGAAGGCATAGATGGTGCCGTAAACGTCGCCGAATTCATCATTGAATGCCGGGCCCTGAATACCTTTGGGGAACTGGCCGCGAATGTCGTCGATCTTTTTGCGCACCTGGTACCAAATGGCCGGGATATCCGGCGCCTTGGTGGTATCGCGCAGATACACATAGACCGTCGACTCACCGGGGCGGGTATAGCTTTTGACGTAATCGAGCGAGTCCAGCTCTTCGAGCTTTTTCTCGATGCGGTCAGTGACCTGATTGAGCGTCTCGTCCTGGGTCGCGCCGGGCCAGCGGGTCTGGATGACCATGGTCTTGATAGTGAACGACGGGTCTTCTTCACGGCCCAGGTTGAAGTAGGAGAACACCCCCATCAGCACACTGACGAACATCAGGTACCAGACAAAGGACTGATGCTTGAGCGCCCATTCGGACAGGTTGAAGCTTCCTTTCATTGCGCATCCTCGTCAAAGCTGACCGGCTGGCCGGGCTTCAAGCTGTTCACGCCGGCAGTCACCACGCGCTCACCCGGCTGCACGCCGGAGGCCACGACGATGCTGCTGGCGGTGCGGTCGATCAGGGTCACGTCGCGCAGGGCCACGGTCTTTTGTTGGGTGTCGAGGACCCACACTTGGGTCTTGCCGTCGCGTTCGAGCAAGGCGCTCAGCGGCAACTCGCTACGCGGGGTGACCGCCGAGGACAGGTTGACGCTAATCGCCGTGCCCAGGTGGAACGCTGCGGGGGTACTGGCCAGGGTCAAACGCGCACGCCGGGTGCGGGTGGTGGCGTCGGCTTGCGGCTCCAGCTCGCGCAGGGTCGCGGTGGTATTGACCGCAGGGTCGAGCTGCGCGGCAACAGTGAAAGTCAGGTCTTTACTCAATTGTTCGGCCAGGCCGATTGGCAGGTCGATGACCGCCTCTTTGACGTCGGGGCGGGCCAGCGTGACCACTTCCTGGCCAGCGCTGACGGTTTGCCCGGCCTCGGCACGCCAGGCGGTGACCACTGCGGCGTTGTCGCTGCGCAAGGTGCTGTAGTCGAGCTGGTCGCGGGCCTGGCTGACTGCGGCGCGCGCTTGTTCGAGCGATGCACCCGTGGTTTTCAGATCGGTCTGGGCAATGTCCAGTTGGGCCTGGGCGCCAACACCACGGTCGTAAAGCTGCTGCTGGCGGCGGGCATTGGCCTGGGCATTGATCCATTGCGCCTGGACCCGCGCCAGGTCGCCCTCGGCGGCACGCAACTGGTTCTGTTGATCGGTCGGGTCGAGGGTGGCGAGAATATCGTCCGGTTTGACCTGGGCGCCGACATCGAGCCAGCGCCGGGCGATCCGTCCTGACACGCGAAAGCCCAGGGTGCTTTCATAGCGGGCCTGGATCGTCCCGGCGAAGCGCCCCAACTGCGCCTGAACCTGCGGCTGGACCACGGTCGACAGCACCGGGCGGACCGGTTCGGCAGCCTCCTCGTCCTTGCCACAGCCGCCCAGCAGCGCAGCCGAGCAGAGTATCAGCAGCACTGCTTTCATGGCGCGGCGCCTCCGTCCTTGGCGTTGACTTTCTCAACCTGCATACCGGGGTGCAAAAGCTGCCCGCCGCTGACCACCACGGTCTCGCCGCCTTTGACGCCATCGGCAATCACCACTCTGCCGGTGAGATAGCGGCCGACCTGGACTGGGCGCAGTTCAACCTTGTCGCCCTCGCCGACCACCCACACTGCCGGCTCCTTGAGCGCCTTGGTCAAGGCCGACCACGGCAGTTCGATGCTCGGCCGGCCCTGGGTGCGGCCGCTGGCGGTGACAGGCGAGCCGAGTTGCATGCCGGCGGGCACACTCTGCAGGGCGACCTTGATCTGCACCGTGCCGCTGTCGGCAGACACTGTCGGGGTCACTTCGCGCACCTGGCCCTGCGCCTGCACCTGCGGGTTGTCGAGCAGCTTCACGATCACTGGCGCGTCGCTGGGCGGCGCCATCAGCAGCGATTCGTAGACGTTGAAGACCGCATCGCGATCACCGTCCACGGCCAGGCCAAAGATCGGCATGGTCGCCTGCACCACCTGGCCAACCTCGGCCTGGCGCGAGGTAATGACGCCATCAGCGTCGGCAACCAGCGCGGTGTAGCTCAATTGCTCCCTGGCATTGGCCAACTGCGCCTGAGCGGCCTTCAAAGCACTTTGATTGCCGCGCAGCGCCGCCTCGGCAGAATCATATTCGCTGCGGCTGGTGTAGCCCTTGGGCAGCAGTTTCTGCTGGCGAACGAAGGCTGCGCTGGTCTGGGTTACCCGCGCCTGCGCAGCAAATACCTCGGCCTTGGCCGAGTCGACGTTGTTCTGCAGGTCCTTGGGATCGAGCCGCGCCAGCACCTGGTTGGCCTTGACGTGATCGCCGACGTCGACGCTGCGCGAGATGATCTTGCCGCCGACCCTGAAAGACAGGTCGGTCTGCACACGCGCCTGGACGTCACCGGTAAGGGTCACGTTGGCGGCAAAATCTGTGGTCTGGACTTGCTGTACACCTACTCTGGGCAATTCCGGCGGGGCAATTTCTTCCTTGCAACCCACCAATAGCGACAAATAACCCAGGCAAGCGACCGACAATAGACGCCTTAACGGCATGCGTGCTCCTTGCTTGCGCGCAAATGGTTCGAGGGATGCGACTGTTAGCGTAGATCAGGGTTCCGCAATCAGCATTGACGTACACCGATTGTCGCGCCAGTCCCGCATAATCATTCACCGAAAGACACGCCTGCAGGTGCAACATGCTGACCACTCTGGCCATCGCCAACTACCGCTCGATCAATGAACTGGTGATGCCGTTGGGGCGCCTGAACCTGATCACCGGCGCCAATGGCAGTGGCAAGTCCAACCTGTACAAGGCGTTACGCCTGCTGGCTGAAACCGGCCGCGGTGGCGTGGTCAATGCGCTGGCAGCCGAAGGCGGCCTGGAGTCGACGTTCTGGGCCGGTCCGGAGAAAATCACCCGGCGCATGCTGGCCGGCGACGTCGAGGTCGAAGGTGGCCCGCGCCAGCACGTCAAACGGTTGAAGATGGGCTTTGCCGGCGAAGACTTCGGTTACGCCATCAGCCTCGGCCTGCCGCCACCGACCCACTCAAAGTTCGGCCTCGACCCGCAGGTCAAGCACGAGGCGATCTGGGCCGGCCCGGTATGCCGCCCCGCCAGCCTGCTGGTGCAACGTAGCGCGGCTATGGTCAAGTTGCGCGAGGGCCGCCAGTGGCAGGTGGTCAACCAGCACATGACCGAATTCGACAGCTTGTTCGATCAGGTCGGCAGCCTGCACGGCTCGCCAGAAGTGCTGCACCTGCGCGAGAGCATCCGCAGTTGGCGCTTTTACGATCACTTTCGCACCGACCCGGAAGCACCGGCGCGCCAGTCGCGCCTCGGCACCCGCACCCCGGTGCTGCATCACGATGGCCGCGACCTTGCCGCCGCGCTACAGACCATCGATGAGATCGGCGACCTGCAGGCCCTGCAGGATGCGGTCAGCGACGCTTTTCCTGGGGCGCAGGTAAAAGTCGATGCCGAGGCCGGCGGGCTGTTCCGGCTGCGCTTTCATCAGGCCGGGCTGCTGCGCCCGTTGAGCGCCGCCGAGCTGTCTGACGGCACCCTGCGCTACCTGCTGCTGGTGGCGGCACTGCTGACCCCGCGACCGCCGAGCATGATGGTGCTGAACGAACCGGAGACCAGCCTGCATCCAGACCTGTTGCCGGCACTGGCGCGACTGATCATCAAGGCGTCCGAACGGAGTCAGGTGTGGGTGGTGTCGCATGCGCCGCGCCTGGTGGCAGCACTTGAGCAGCATGATCAATGCAACTCGATACGCCTGGAGAAGGCGCTGGGGCAGACGGTGATCGTCGGCCAGGGCATGCTCGATCAGCCCATGTGGAACTGGCCGGACTGAGCCCGGCGTACTGCTACCCCGCCGCTCTGGCAAGCGGCGAGGTAGCAGTGATTACGCTGATCAGGCCGAAGCGGGCGCCTGGCTCGGGCGACGTACCTGAGGCTGGCCAACGCTTGCCGCTGCACCCTCCTCGATAGCCTGCTGGATGGCCTTGCGGCGGTGCTCTTCAGCGCGGCGGCTGAAGTACCAGACCATGAAGGTCACCAGCGATACCGACAGCAGGATCAGGCTGGCCACGGCGTTGATCTCGGGTTTGACCCCGAGCCGCACTGCCGAGAACACTTCCATCGGCAAGGTGGTCGAGCCTGGCCCGGAGACGAAGCTGGCCAGTACCAGGTCATCCAGCGATAGCGCGAACGACATCATGCCGCCCGCCGCCAGCGACGGCGCGATCATCGGGATGGTGATCAGGAAGAACACCTTCCACGGCCTGGCACCGAGGTCCATCGCTGCTTCTTCGATCGACAGGTCCAGTTCACGCAGGCGCGCCGACACCACTACCGCCACGTAGGCTGCGCAGAACGTGGTGTGGGCGATCCAGATGGTGACGATGCCGCGCTCCTGCGGCCAGCCGATCATCTGCGCCATGGCCACGAACAGCAGCAACAGCGACAGACCGGTGATCACCTCGGGCATGACCAATGGCGCCGTGACCAGGCCACCGAACAGCGTGCGGCCCTTGAAGCGGGTGACCCGGGTCAGCACGAACGCGGCCAGGGTACCCAGCGCCACCGCGGCGACTGCGGTGTAGCAGGCGATCTCCAGCGAGCGCATCACCGAGCCCATCAGCTGGGTGTTGTCGAGCAGGCCGATGTACCACTTCAGCGACCAGCCGCCCCATACCGTTACCAGCTTGGAGGCGTTGAACGAGTAGATCACCAGGATCAGCATCGGCAGGTAGATGAACAGCAAGCCGAGCACCAGCATCAGCTTGGAAAAACTGAAACGCTTCATGCTCTGCCCTCCATCTCTTTGGCCTGGCTACGGTTGAACAGCAGGATCGGTACGATCAGGATCGCCAGCATCACTACCGCCAGCGCCGAGGCTACCGGCCAGTCACGGTTGTTGAAGAATTCCTGCCACAGCACTTTACCGATCATCAGGGTTTCCGGGCCGCCGAGCAGTTCTGGAATGACGAACTCACCCACCACCGGAATGAACACCAGCATGCAGCCGGCAATGATGCCGTTTTTCGACAGCGGCACGGTGATCTTCCAGAAGCTGTTGAAGGTGCTCGAACCGAGGTCCGAAGCGGCTTCCAGCAGGCTCTGGTCGTGCTTCACAAGGTTGGCGAACAACGGCAGGATCATGAACGGCAGGTATGAATAGACCACGCCGATATACACCGCCAGGTTGGTGTTGAGTATCTGCAGTGGTTGATCGATCAGGCCGATCCACATCAGGAAGCTGTTGAGCAACCCGTTGTTGCTGAGGATGCCCATCCAGGCGTACACCCGGATCAGGATCGCGGTCCAGGTCGGCATCATGATCAGCAGCAGCAGGACCGTCTGGCTTTCCTTGCGCGCGTTGGCGATGGCATAAGCCATCGGATAACCGATCAACAGGCACAGCACGGTGCTGATGAAGGCCATCTTCAACGAGCCCAAGTAGGCCGAGATATACAGCTCATCCTCGGTCAACAGGCCATAGTTGGCCAGGTTGAGCACCAACTGAATCTTGTCTTCGACGTAGGTGTAGATCTCGGTGTACGGCGGGATCGCCACGTCGGCTTCGGCAAAGCTGATCTTCAACACGATGAAGAACGGCAGCATGAAGAACAGGAACAGCCAGATGAACGGCACGCCGATCACCAGGTGCCGTCCCTCCGGGACCAGCCTCTGGAAGGCTCGCTTGAGCTTGCGGATTTTCATGAGCGCAGTACCACGCCGCTGTCGTCTTCCCACCATACGTAGACTTCGTCGCCCCAGGTTGGGCGGGTACCCTGGCGCTCGGCGTTGGCCACGAACGACTGGACGATCTTGCCGCTCGGCAGCTCGACATAGAACACCGAGTGGCCGCCCAGGTAGGCGATGTCATGCACCTTGCCGCGCGACCAGTTGTATTCATAGCTCGGCTGCTCGGTGGTGACCAGCATCTTCTCTGGACGCAGCGCGTAGAGGATGCTCTTGTCCTCGACCGAGGTGGAAACACCGTGGCCGACGTAGATATTGCGCTCAAGCTCGGGGCTGGCGATCAGCGCGTGGCCCTCGGCGTCGTCGACCACCTGCCCTTCGAACAGGTTGACGTTGCCGATGAACTCACACACCAGGCGGCTGGTGGGGGTTTCGTAGATGTCGATCGGCGAGCCGATCTGAGCGATCCAGCCCAGGTGCATGATGGCGATGCGCTCGGCCATGGTCATGGCTTCTTCCTGGTCGTGGGTCACCATCACGCAGGTCACACCGACCCGCTCGATGATCTGCACCAGTTCCAGCTGCATCTGCGAGCGCAGCTTTTTGTCCAGCGCGCCCATCGGCTCATCGAGCAGCAGCAATTTCGGCCGCTTGGCCAGCGAGCGCGCCAGCGCCACCCGCTGGCGTTGGCCACCGGACAGCTGGTGCGGCTTGCGCTTGGCGTACTGGGTCATGTGCACCAGCTTGAGCATCTCGTCCACGCGGGCGTCGATCTCGGCCTTGGGCATCTTGTCCTGCTGCAGGCCGAAGGCGATGTTTTGCGCCACGGTCATGTGCGGGAACAAGGCGTAGGACTGGAACATCATGTTGATCGGCCGCTCGTACGGCGGCATGTCGGTGATGTCGACCCCATCCAGATAGATGCGCCCTTCGCTCGGCCGCTCGAAGCCTGCCAGCATGCGCAGCAGGGTCGATTTACCGGAGCCGGAGCCACCCAGCAGGGCGAAGATCTCGCCTTTGCGGATTTCCAGGGACACATCGTCCACGGCAATTGTTTCGTCGAACTTTTTCGTGACCCGGTCGATCTTGACCAACACCTGCTTGGGTTGCTGGCCACCCTCGAGGGCTTTCTTATAGGCACTGGAGGCAACTGCCATGAGTGAAACTCCCAACAAGATTTTTAAGCCCGCCCTCAAGGAGGCGGGTCTGGATGATTATTTGCCCGACTTGACCTTGGTCCAGCTGCGGGTCATCAAACGTTGCACCTTGGGCGGCAACTCGCTGTTGACGAACATCTTGTCCAGTACTTCCTGCGGTGGGTAAACCGCGGCGTCGTTCCTGACATCCTGGTCCATCAGCGCGCCAGCCTTGGGGTTCGGGTTGGCGTAACCGACGTAATCGCTGACCTGGGCGATAACCTCAGGCTTGAGCAGATAGTTGATGAAGGCGTGGGCCTCCTTGCTGTTTTTCGAGTCGGCCGGAATCGCCAGTACATCGAACCAGAGGTTGCCGCCTTCCTTGGGAATCGCGTAGGCCAGGTTGACGCCCTTCTTCGCTTCTTCAGCGCGGGCCTTGGCCTGGAACACATCACCGGAGAAACCGGCGGCCACGCAGATGTCGCCGTTGGCCAGGTCGGTGATGTATTTGGAGGAATGGAAGTAGGTCACGTAAGGGCGCACGGCCAGCAGCTTCTTCTCGGCAGCGGCGTAATCCTTGGGGTTGCTGCTGTTGGGATCGAGGCCCATGTAGTTGAGCACCGCGGGCAGCATTTCGTCAGCCGAATCGAGGAAGGCCACACCGCACTTGGACAGCTTCTTCATGTTTTCCGGTTCGAACAGCACTGCCCACGAGTCGATGCTGTCGACGCCGAGCACGGCCTTGACCTTGTCGACGTTGTAACCGATGCCATTGGTGCCCCACAGATACGGCACGGCGTAGAGATTGCCGGGGTCGTTCTTCTCCAGGCGCTTCATCAGCGCCGGGTCGAGGTTGGCATAGTTGGGCAGCAGACTGCGGTCGAGCTTCTGGAATGCGCCCGCCTTGATCTGCTTACCGAGAAAATGGTTGGACGGCACGACCACGTCATAGCCGGTACGACCGGCGAGCAGCTTGCCTTCCAGGGTTTCGTTGGAGTCAAAAACATCCTGTACCGGTTTGATCCCGGTTTCTTTCTCGAAATCGGCGAGGGTGGTTGGCCCGATGTAGTCCGACCAGTTGTACAGATGCACCGTAGGCGCCGCTTGGACGCTGCATGCCAGCGTCAGGCCCGCTCCGGCCAGCAAGGCCTTGCGAAGTACAGATTTAGACAAGTGGATGCTCCTTGGCAATCAGTGCATTCGGTGACGGTAGCCGTCAGTGATAAAGGCGCCGCCAGACTGGCAAAACCGGCGCGCAACTTACCCTTGCAGGGACGCTGCGGCAAACTTATTCGTCGTAGTGCGCCTCCGGGCCGAAAACCGCGGCCCAGAGGCTTTCACTCAGGCTTACTTGCCCGACTTGATCTTGGTCCAGCTGCGGGTGATCAGACGCAGGGTGCCTGCATCGAGATCGCTGATTGCGTACAGCTGTTTCTTCACCGCATCCGACGGGTAGATGGCCGGGTCGCTGGTGATGTCCTTGTCGACCAGGGCAGTCGCCGCCTTGTTGCCGTTCGGGAAGCGCACGGCGTTGGTGATCTCGGCCATGACTTCAGGCTGCAGCAGGTAGTTCATGAACTGGTACGCAGCGTCGAGGTTGCTGGCATCCTTGGGGATGGCGACCATGTCGTAGAAGGTGCCGGCACCTTCCTTGGGAATGGTGTACGCCAGCTTGACCTTGTCGCCAGCCTCGTGAGCGCGGGCTTTGGACTGTTCGAGGTCACCCGAGTAGCCGACTGCAACACAGATGTTGCCGTTGGCAAGGTCGGAGATGTACTTGGACGAGTGGAAGTACGCCACCGATGGGCGGATCTTCATGAACAGGTCTTCGGCTGCTTTCAGGTCAGCCTTGTCTTTGCTGTTGGTCGGCTTGCCCAGGTAGTGCAAGGCGGCCGGGATCATTTCGGTCGGGGCGTCGAGGAAGGTAACGCCGCAGCTCTTGAGCTTGGCCATGTTCTCTGGCTTGAACACGGTGTCCCACGAGTCGATCTTGTCCACACCCAGCGCGGCCTTGACCTTCTCCGGGTTGTAGCCGATACCGATCGAACCCCACATGTACGGGAAGGCGTGCTTGTTGCCTTCGTCGCTGGCATCGCCAACGGCCTTGAGCAGGTCTTCGTCGAGGTTTTTCCAGTTGGGCAGCTTGGAGCGGTCCAGCTCCTGATAGACGCCGGCCTTGATCTGTTTGGCGAGGAAGTTGTTCGACGGTACGACGATGTCGTAGCCAGACTTGCCTGCCAGCAGCTTGGCCTCGAGGGTCTCGTTGCTGTCGAACACGTCGTAGACCACTTTGATGCCGGTCTGCTTTTCGAACTTGGCCACGGTATCCGGGGCAATGTAGTCCGACCAGTTGTAGACGTGGAGTACTTTGTCGTCAGCCTGAACTGCGGTAGCCATGGCACCCATGAGGGCGGCGGCCAGCAACGTCTTGCCCATTTTCTTCATGCGTAATGCTCCAGAATTTATTATCAAGCCATCTGTTCAGCAGCCAGGTCCCATGGTGCAAGCGCTGGGCGACTGAATCAGTCGCTAGTCTGGCAAGTTACAAGGCGCTGTATCAACAACAGCAGACCCTTGTAACCGCTTAATGTCACAACGCTAGCGTAGCAGGCGGCTATTTCACCGCTTCATAGGTCAAATCCAGGCACTTGCGCGCCTTTTCCACCAGTTCGTCGATCTCGGCATGGGAGATCACCAGCGGCGGCGCGATGATCATGGTGTCGCCTACGGCGCGCATGATCAGGCCGTTGTCGAAGCAGAAGTTACGGCAGATCATGCCGACGCCCTTGCCCTCGTAACGGCTGCGAGTTGCCTTGTCCTTGACCAGCTCGATCGCGCCGAGCAAGCCAAGGCCGCGCACTTCGCCTACCAATGGGTGGTCCTGCAGCTCACGTAAACGCTTTTGCAAATACGGTGCCGCTTCTGTCCTGGCGCGCTCGACAATGTGCTCATCGCGCAGCAGGCGCAGGTTTTCCAGGCCGACTGCAGCCGCCACCGGGTGCCCGGAGTAGGTGAAGCCGTGGTTGAAATCGCCGCCTTCGCTGAGTGCCTGGGCCACCTTGTCACGCACGATCACACCGCCCATGGGGATGTAACCGGAGGTCAGCCCCTTGGCGATGGTCATCAGGTCAGGCTGGAGGTCGTAGTAGTCCGAACCGAACCACTCGCCGGTGCGGCCGAAACCGCAGATCACTTCATCGGCGACGAACAGGATGTCGTACCTGGCGAGGATCTCCTTGATCTTCGGCCAGTAGGTTTCTGGAGGAATGATCACCCCGCCAGCACCCTGGATCGGCTCGGCGATAAACGCCGCAACATTGTCTTCGCCGACTTCGAGAATCTTCTGTTCCAGCTGCTCGGCCGCCCACACACCGAAGGCGTCCGGGCTCATGTCACCGCCCTCACCGAACCAATACGGCTGAGGAATATGCACGATGCCCGGGATCGGCAAGCCGCCCTGCTCGTGCATGCCACTCATGCCGCCCAGACTGGCACCGGCCACGGTCGAGCCGTGATAGCCGTTGATGCGACCAATGATGGTCTGCTTGTGCGGCTTGCCCTTGAGCGCCCAGTAATGGCGAACCATGCGCAGCACGGTGTCGTTGCCTTCGGAGCCGGAGCCGGTGAAAAACACATGAGTCATGCCCGCCGGGGCAACGTCGCTGATCGCCTTTGCCAGCTCCAGCGCCGGCGGGTGGGCGGTCTGGAAGAACAGGTTGTAGTACGGCAACTCACGCATCTGCTTCTCTGCCGCCTGCACCAGTTCTTCACGCCCGTAACCCACCGCAACGCACCACAGCCCGGCCATGCCGTCGAGGATCTTGTGACCCTCGCTGTCCCACAGGTGCACGCCCTCAGCCTTGGTGATGATGCGCGGGCCCTTCTCCTTCAGCTGTTTGTAGTCGCTGAAAGGTGCCAGGTGGTGTTCACCGCTGAGGGTTTGCCAGTCACGGGTTTGCGGGTTGTTGACGCTCATGTGCTTCTCCGTTGTGCGACAGCCGCGCTCCTGCGGGCCGGGTTTGGTTCAGACGGCAAACAGCAGGAATTCACGTTCCCAGGAGCTGATCACGCGTTTGAAGTTTTCATGCTCGGCGCGCTTGGTGGCGACGTAGCCGGCGATGAATTTCTTGCCCAGGTACTGCTCCAGCTCATGGCAGTTCTCCATGCGTTCCAGTGCATCCTCCAGGGTGAGCGGCAGGCGCAGGTTGCGCCGCTCGTAGCCACGGCCCTGCACCGGTGCGCTTGGTTCGATGGCCTGGATCATGCCGATGTAGCCACACAGCAGGCTGGCAGCGATGGCCAGGTACGGGTTGGCATCGGCGCCTGGCAGACGGTTCTCGACTCGGCGGTTCTGCGGCCCGGCATCCGGCACACGCAGGCCGACGGTGCGGTTTTCTTCACCCCACTCGACGTTGACCGGCGCCGAGGTGTCGGGCAGGAAGCGACGGAACGAGTTGACGTTGGGGGCGAACAGCGGCAACACATACGGGATGAACTTCTGCAGCCCGCCGATATGGTTGAGGAACAGCTGGCTCATGCTGCCGTCGGCGTTGGCGAAAATGTTCTTGCCGGTCTGCATGTCGACCACGCTCTGGTGCAGGTGCATGGCGCTGCCCGGCTCGCCGGTCATTGGCTTGGCCATGAAGGTGGCGGCAACGTTGTGCTTGAGCGCAGCCTCGCGCATGGTCCGTTTGAACACCAGTATCTGGTCGGCCAGGTGCAGTGCATCACCGTGACGGAAGTTGATCTCCATCTGCGCCGTGCCGTCTTCGTGGATCAGCGTGTCGAGGTCCAGCTGCTGCAGTTCGCACCAGTCATAAACGTCTTCGAACAGCGGGTCGAATTCGTTGGCGGCTTCGATCGAGAACGACTGGCGGCCGGTTTCCGGGCGGCCCGAGCGGCCTACCGGCGGTTGCAGCGGGAAGTCCGGGTCTTCGCTGCGCTTGGTCAGGTAGAACTCCATCTCCGGCGCGACGATAGGCTGCCAGCCCTTGTCGCTGTAGAGCTTGAGCACTTTCTTCAACACGTTGCGCGGCGACAGCTCGATCGGGTTGCCCTTTTTGTCGTAGGTGTCGTGGATCACCTGAGCAGTTGGCTCGATGGCCCAAGGCACGAGAAACACCGCGTTCTCGTCAGGTCGGCAGATCATGTCGATGTCGGCCGGGTCGAGCAGTTCGTAATAGATGTCATCGTCGACATAGTCGCCGGTCACGGTCTGCAGCAGCACGCTCTCAGGCAGGCGCATGCCCTTTTCGGCGATGAACTTGTTGGTCGGCGAGATCTTGCCGCGGGTGATGCCGGTCAGGTCGCTGATCATGCATTCCACTTCGGTGATCTTGTGTTCTTTCAACCAATCGGTGAGCTGGTCGAGGTTGTTACTCATAAATACCTCAGGAGGTAAGGTGGCCCGGTCGGGATAGCTCGGGCAGTGCTGACGTCGGGCGTCGATCAAGGCGGTAGCCGGCTCGGCGCAAGGGCCGCAGCAGACCCGCGCCTTGATTCTGGATGGAGTAGCCGGGCATTGCAAAACTGCGCGCACAGGACGTCATCGGAACCACACCGACGGCGGGATTCCTTGAAGCATTCACAGGGCAGAACAAGCGAAGGGGGTGCAGCAGACTGCGACGTAAGGCGTATGGACCGGGGCGACCGTCAATTATTGCGGCCAGAGCATCAGCCTCAGCAAATGGCTGAGCGTTGCCCTTGCGGCGGACGGATTGAGTCCCTGAAAGCACTGCACAGACAGCACCTGCAGGTCGCGACAAGCGGACCATATGACCCTCGTATTATTGTGTTTTGGGTTGCGACCGAGCTTAGCCTTGTTCATTTTTTTACACAACACCTCCGTAAAAAATAAAAGACAGGCAGGCCGAGATAACCCTTTTCGGCTTAAATAGCGGATAATGCTTCGCCCCGATATGCAGCAAATCTGCCGTAGATGTGCCATTTCAGGGCGTTAAGGGGTTGGCTTGACTTCGGTTTGCGTTTCCGATTGACTGGAACTGCAAGCCCCCCTTGATTGATATTTTTAACAACAAAGGTGTTGCATCATGTCGGTACCCCCGCGTGCCGTTCAGCTTAACGAAGCGAACGCGTTCCTTAAGGAACATCCTGAGGTTCTCTACGTTGACCTTCTGATTGCAGATATGAATGGTGTGGTGCGCGGCAAGCGCATTGAGCGCACCAGCCTCCACAAGGTTTACGAGAAAGGCATCAACCTGCCGGCCTCCCTCTTCGCCCTCGACATCAACGGTTCGACCGTTGAAAGCACGGGCCTGGGTCTGGACATCGGCGATGCGGACCGCATCTGCTACCCGATCCCTGACACCCTGTGCAACGAGCCGTGGCAGAAGCGCCCTACCGCTCAGCTGCTGATGACCATGCACGAGATCGAAGGCGAGCCGTTCTTCGCCGATCCACGTGAAGTGCTGCGCCAGGTCGTGAGCAAATTCGACGACATGGGCCTGACCATCTGCGCGGCGTTCGAACTTGAGTTCTACCTGATCGACCAGGAAAACGTGAACGGCCGTCCACAGCCGCCGCGCTCGCCGATCTCGGGCAAACGCCCGCAGTCGACCCAGGTCTACCTGATCGACGACCTCGACGAATACGCCGACTGCCTGCAGGACATCCTTGAAGGTGCCAAAGAGCAAGGCATCCCGGCTGACGCCATCGTCAAGGAAAGCGCCCCGGCGCAGTTCGAAGTTAACCTTCACCATGTGCCTGATGCGCTCAAGGCCTGCGACTATGCAGTGCTGCTCAAGCGTCTGATCAAGAACATTGCCTACGACCATGAAATGGACACCACGTTCATGGCCAAGCCGTACCCCGGCCAGGCTGGCAATGGCCTGCATGTGCACATCTCGATCCTGGACAAAGATGGCCACAACATCTTCACCAGCGAGGATCCCGAGCAGAACGCCGCGTTACGCCACGCAGTCGGCGGTGTGCTCGAGACCCTGCCCGCGTCGATGGCGTTCCTGTGCCCGAACGTCAACTCGTACCGCCGCTTCGGTTCGCAGTTCTACGTGCCCAACGCACAGAGCTGGGGCCTGGACAACCGTACCGTCGCCGTGCGCGTGCCGACCGGCTCGCCCGACTCGGTCCGCCTCGAGCACCGTGTAGCAGGCGCCGACGCCAACCCGTACCTGATGATGGCAGCGGTGCTGGCAGGCGTGCACCACGGCCTGACCAACAAGATCGAACCGGGCCCGGCGATCGAAGGCAACTCGTACGAGCAGCTTGATCAGAGCCTGCCGAACAACCTGCGTGATGCCCTGCGCGAGCTGGACGACAGCGAAGTGCTGAACAAGTACATCGATCCGAAGTACATCGACATCTTTGTCGCGTGCAAGGAAAGCGAGCTGGAGGAGTTCGAGCACTCGATCTCCGACCTCGAGTACAACTGGTATCTGCACACCGTGTAAATGAAAACGCCGTCTGATCAGACGGCGTTTTTCATTGTGGCGTGAGGCTTACAGGGTCTTCTCGAAGATCTTCGAGTTGCGCTGGAAGTTGTACAACGAAGCCCGCGCCGCCGGCAGCCGCTCGACGCCACTGGGCTCGAAGCCGCGTTCGCGAAACCAGTGCGCAGTGCGCGTGGTCAGCACGAACAGGGTCTTCAGCCCGAGCGTGCGCGCCCGCGATTCGATCCGCTCGAGCAGGTCATCGCCACGGCCGCCATGGCGGTACTCCGGGTTGACCGCCAGGCACGCCAGCTCCCCCGCCGACGAATCGGCAATCGGGTACAACGCCGCACAGGCGATGATCAGACCGTCGCGCTCGACCACACTGAACTGCTCGATCTCACGTTCCAACACCTCGCGCGAACGGCGCACGAGAATGCCCTGTTCTTCCAGCGGGCTGATCAGCTCAAGCAAACCACCGACGTCTTCGATGCTCGCCTCACGGACGATCTCGAACTGCTCCTGCGCCACCAAAGTGCCGCCGCCGTCGCGGGTGAACAGCTCGGTGAGCAGCGCACCGTCTTCGGCATAACTGACGATATGGCTACGCGCCACGCCGCCCTTGCACGCCTCGGCGGCGGCATCCAGCAGTTCGCCCTG
Source organism: Pseudomonas sp. 1121_17 (assembly GCF_052850745.1). Classification (NCBI taxonomy): domain Bacteria; kingdom Pseudomonadati; phylum Pseudomonadota; class Gammaproteobacteria; order Pseudomonadales; family Pseudomonadaceae; genus Pseudomonas; species Pseudomonas sp. 1121_17. Next base: position 45,895 of record NZ_VXCX01000005.1, on the reverse strand, counting down.
ATAGTCGCTGCCCAGCCGTGCCAGGTGCGGCGCGATCTGTTGCGGGCGCAGCTCGCGCACCAGCCGGCCGTTTTCATCGAGCAGGCCGGGCTCGGCGCCAAACAGCAGCAGTTTGTCGGCGGCAAGTTCGATAGCTGCGCGGGTGGCGACGTCTTCGCAGGCCAGGTTGAATATCTCGCCGGTCGGCGAGTAGCCCAGCGGCGACAGCAGCACGATCGAGCGTTCGTCAAGCAGGCGATTGATGCCCTTGCGGTCGATCCGGCGGACTTCACCGGTGTGGTGGTAGTCGACCCCTTCGAGCACGCCGATCGGCCGTGCTGTGACCAGGTTGCCGGACGCCACGCGCAGTCGTGCGCCCTGCATTGGCGAGGAGGCCATGTCCATCGACAGGCGCGCCTCGATCGCCACGCGCAAGGCGCCGACCGCGTCGATCACGCAATCCAGGGTGGCGGCATCGGTAATGCGCATGCCGTGGTGGTAATGCGGGATCAGGCCACGGGCGGCCAGGCGGCTTTCGATCTGCGGGCGCGAGCCGTGCACCAGCACCAGGCGCACGCCAAGGCTGTGCAGCAGCACGAGGTCGTGGACGATATTGCCAAAGTTGGGGTGATCGACGCCGTCGCCGGGCAGCATGACGACGAAGGTGCAGTCACGGTGAGCATTGACGTACGGCGAAGCGTGGCGGAGCCAGGTTACGTAATCGGGCATGACAGGGCCTGTGGCTAAGTGGACGGAGAACGGTCAAGACGCACAACGTGCGAGGTCATCGTCGGAACAGGCTTGCGGTCACGCGCACTCTCCTCTAGGCAGGAACGAATCAGCTCAATGGACGTTTAGCTCAGGCAATAGTGCCTGATCAGGTCACGCAATAGACGCACGGTAGGCTCGATACGTGACATTTCAAGGTATTCGCCGGGCTGGTGAGCACAGGCGATGTCGCCCGGCCCAAGCACAATGGTCTCGCAGCCCAGCTGTTGCAGGTACGGCGCCTCGGTGGCGAAGGCCACCGCTTCGGCGCGGTGCCCGGTCAAGCGCTCTGCCACACGTACCAGCTCGCTGTCGGCGGCCTGCTCGAACGGCGCCACCTCAGGGAACAACGGTTTGTAGTCGATGCTCACCTGATGCTGCTCGGCCAGCGGCACCAGCTTGGCGCGAATGGCCGCGCGCAGCTGCTCCGGGTCCATCCCGGGCAATGGCCGCAGGTCGAACTCGAGCGCGCACTGACCGCAGATCCGGTTGGGGTTGTCGCCACCGTGAATGCAGCCAAAGTTCAGCGTCGGCGTCGGCACGGTGAACTGCGGGTTGCTGTAGGTTTGCTGCCATTGCTGGCGCAGGCCGATCATCTCGGCCATCACTGCGTGCATCGCTTCCATCGCACTGTGGCCCAGGCTTGGGTCTGACGAATGGCCGCTGCGGCCGAGAATATCGATGCGTTCCATCATGATGCCCTTGTGCAGGCGAATCGGCCTGAGCCCGGTCGGCTCGCCGATCACCGCTGCGCGGCCAAGCGGCTGACCGGCCTCGGCCAGGGCGCGGGCGCCGGACATCGAGCTTTCTTCGTCGCACGTAGCAAGGATCAGCAGGGGTTGTTTGAAGTCATGTTCGAGCAGCGGCAGCACGGCCTCGATCACCAGCGCGAAAAAGCCTTTCATGTCGCAACTACCCAGCCCGACCCAGCGATCGCCCACCTCGGTCAGTTTCAGCGGGTCGCTCTGCCACAACTGCTCGTCGAACGGCACCGTGTCGCTGTGGCCAGCCAGAATCAGCCCGCCAGGGCCCGTGCCGCGGCTGGCCAGCAGGTTGAACTTGCCGGGGGTGACCTGCTGGATATCGCATGTGAAGCCAAGGTCAGCCAGCCAACCGGCGAGCAAGTCGATCACCACGCGGTTGGACTGATCCAGTGCGGGCTGGGTGCAACTGACCGATGGCGCGGCGATCAGGGCGGCGAACTGGTCTTTCAGCGATGGCAACGGCATGCGCGGATTCCTCGAAAACGTCGACCCATCATAACAACGCCTGACGTAGACGGCGCAAGGCCGCTGCACCAGGGCAACCGACCAGTCGGATCACAGCAGCACGGCTGACTGCTGTAGACTGCCTTGCAACGATGCCCCTCCTTCGAGCCCGCGATGCACAAAGAAACCGAACTCAAACTCCGCGCCAGCCGCGAGACTCTCACCGCCCTTCGTGAGCACCCCCTGCTGAAGAAGCGCAACAAGTCCGGCTGGCAGACCCGCGAACTGCTCAACCAGTACTTCGACACCCCTGAGCGTGAGCTGTCCGCCGCGCGTGTCGCCCTGCGTCTGCGCCGCGATGGCGATGCCGTCATCCAGACCCTCAAGTGCCGTGGCCAGAGCGTCGCAGGCCTGTCTGAGCGCAACGAATTCGAGTGGCCGCTGGAAAAAGCCAAGCTCGACCTGAAAAAACTCGACGCCAGCTGCTGGCCCGAGCAACTCGCCGAGCTCGACAAAAAGACCATCAAACCGCTGTTCACCACCGACTTCACCCGCGAGTTCGCCGAAATCTCCTGGGGCCGCGGCAAGGCCAAAGTGGTTATCGAAGCAGCACTGGACCAAGGCTTTGTCATCGCTGGCAAGCGCAAGGAAGAAATCTGCGAGCTGGAGCTTGAGCTGCGCGAAGGTTCCGCCGAAGCCCTGCTGGAACTGGCCGCCGAGCTGGCCGCGAGCCTGCCCTTGATGCCCTGCGACATCAGCAAGGCCGAGCGCGGCTATCGCCTGCTTGAGCCAGACAGCTACGAGCTGGACCTGCCGAGCGCCGAGCTCGACGCCGAAATGCCGGTCGACGACGCCTTCACCGCCCTGGCCTGGCAGTTGCTGGCGAGCAGCCAACGGCTGGCCGAGCAGTACCGCCACAGCGGCCACTGGCGCCTGCTGCAGGACTGGGTGCAGTGCCTGAGCGAGCTGCGCGCCCTGGCCGGCAGCATGGGCCAGGCCGCGCCGCGCGCGACCACCAGCGCCCTGCGCGCCAGCCTCGACGCGCTACTGGAAGACTGGCGCCCGCTGGTACAGGCCGGTAACGACGACGAAGACGTCCGCCGCGCCGCGCCCGAGCAGTTCAGCGAAGAGCTGGAAGACCCACGCTGGGGCCAGTTCTCGCTGGAAACCTCACGCTGGCTGCTGGCCCGCGCCTGGACCGTCGAGCGCAAAGGCCGTGGTGAACGCCAGGGCAAGGCGCAGCTGGCCAACTGGCTGCAACACCTGGTCGGCGAAGAAGCCCGCGCGCTGAAGCTGCAAGAGCGTTATGTGCAGCAGCCGGAAGACCTTGGCGAGCAGTTGCCACGCATCGAAACCCTGCTGACCTGGCTGCGCCACGCCCGCCAGGTGCTCGACGTGCCGCAAATGGATCGCCTCTATGGCGAGCTGAACAAGCTGCACAAGCTGGCTGAGCAGCCTTTGGGCGAGGAAGAGAACGACGAACTGCTGATCGCCCGCGTCGAGCAGGCTCGTGCGATCGAGCAGAACCGCGCCTGGAAGCACCTGCTCAAGTCGCCGTCAACGCGCTAACGGCAGGCTGGTCGTGGACTTGATTTCGGACAAGGCCACGATCGAGTTGACCTCCTGGATCCCCGGCACATTCGACAGCTTTTCGAAGAAGAATCGTTCGTAAGCTTCGATGTCCGGGGTGACAATGCGCAACAGGAAGTCCACCGACCCCATCAGCACGTAACATTCCAGCACCTCGGGGAATTCACGGATCGCTTCGGTGAAGCCGGCGAAGTTGGACCGCCCGTGGGCGTTGAGCTTCACCTCGGCAAAGATCTGTGTATTCAGGCCGACCTTCTTGCGGTCGAGCAGGGTCACCTGAGCCCGAATTACCCCCTCTTCCTTCAGCCGTTGAATACGCCGCCAGCAGGGTGACTGCGACAGGCCGACGCGTTCGGCAATCTGCGCGCTGGACAATGAAGCATCCTCTTGTAGCAGCTGCAGGATGCGCCGGTCATAGGCGTCCAGTTCGCTTTGCATTAATTATTCTCCAAGCTGCCAATGAACGAATAGATCAATCTGCGTAGCTGACAAATCGACTCAATCATAGCGAAAAAATGCCGCCTTCCGCGTGGCAGAATTTCTTCCGTCCTGGAGGAGAATCACATGAACGCACTTGAACGGCCCGACACCCTGCCCCGCTCCGACGTCTGGGCCGCCAGCGCGGCGCACAGCCACGTGCGTTATCAACTGCAAGCCGAGGCCGAGCCAGACAGCCTGTGCCGAGTGCTGAACCTGTTCGCGATGCAGTTCCTCACGCCCAATAGTGTGCAGATGCGTCAGCAGGGCGACTGGCTGGAGCTGGAAATCGGCATCGATGGTTTGAGCTGGCATCGCGCCGAAGTCATCGCCCAGAAGCTGCGCAATCTGGTTTGTGTCGGCGAAGTCGAGCTGAGCAACTTGCCGCAGTTGCAAGGCGTAGCCGCTGGCTAGGACGCCATTGGCGATGGCCCGGTAAAAATTGGCAACCGTTGCCCCAGCGTCCTCGCGGCGAGCACAGCTAGCCTTGCCCGTACCTTTTCGGCACGGACGCCGCCGCGATGCATACCCAAGACAGCCACGACCTCGACCTCAAACGCCTTCTCGACGCTCTGCTCGCCGACCGCCGCCTGCAACCCGGTGACGTCCTGCGCGCCCTTGAGCAGCCTAACCAGTGCAGCAGCCACCCGCTCGAAATCATCGCCAGCCTGAACCTTAGCGATCAGCAGCGCCCCGGCCATGTCCTCGATCTGGACAGCCTGTGCCAATGGCTGGCCGATGTCGTGCAGCAGCCCTTCGTCCGGCTCGACCCGCTGCAGATCGACCTGGCCCAGGTCGGCAGCCTGATCTCGCGCGCCTTCGCCGACCGCCATGGCATCCTCGCTCTGGCGGTCGATGTGCACAGCGTCACCGTGGCCAGTGCGCAGCCCTTTCAGCGTGAGTGGGAGCACGATCTGGCGCGCAGCCTGGGCAAGCGCGTCCAGCGCGTGCTGGCCAGCCCGGTGCACATTCGCCAACTGAGCCAGAGCCTGTTCCGCCTGGCCCACTCGGTGCAGGGTGCCGGCCTGCAACAGGATGCCAGCCTGGGCGAGCTCGAGCAGTTGCTGGAGTTGGGCAAGCGCCAGGGCGAGGCTGGCGCGGAGGATGCGCACATCGTGCATATCGTCGACTGGCTGCTGCAGTACGCGATCGAGCAGCGCGCCAGCGATATTCACCTCGAACCGCGTCGTGAACAAGGCCAGCTGCGCTATCGCATCGACGGCCTGCTGCACATGGTGTATGCCTTTCCGCTGGCCGTGACCCTGGCGCTGGTGAGCCGCCTCAAGCATCTTGGCCGCATGGATGTCGCGGAGAAACGCCGACCGCAGGACGGTCGCCTGAAGACGCGGCTGGCCGGCGAGATGGAAGTCGAGCTGCGCCTGTCGACCCTGCCCACCCCGTTTGGCGAAAAGCTGGTGCTGCGCCTGTTCGACCCGCAGCAGTTGCATGAGGACTTCGACCGGCTCGGCCTCGATGGCGAGCTGCGGCACCGCTGGCAGGCACTGCTGCGCCAGCGTCAGGGCATCATTCTGGTAACCGGGCCGACCGGCTCGGGCAAGACCAGCACGCTGTACGCGAGCCTCAAGCGGTTGGCCACGCCTGAGGTCAACCTGTGCACCATCGAAGATCCGATCGAGCGGCTGGAACCCGCTTTCAACCAGCTGCAGGTGCAGCCCGGCCTTGACCTGGGCTTTGCCAACGGCGTGCGCGCCCTGCTGCGGCAAGACCCGGACATCATCATGATTGGTGAGATTCGCGACCGCGAAACCGCTCAGGTGGCCATGCAGGCAGCATTGACCGGCCATCTGGTGTTGTCGACCCTGCACACCAACGATGCCTGCGCAGCGATTGTTCGCCTGCAAGAGCTGGGCGTTGCTGATTACCTGATCAAAGCCACGTTGATCGGGGTAATGGCACAGCGCCTGGTGCGCACTTTGTGCGCCACCTGCAAAGGCCAGTCAGAGCAGCCGCCCATACCCTGTCGGGCATGCCGCGGTACCGGTTACCTGGGCCGTATCGGGCTATTTGAGCTGCTCACACCGGGTGCAGCTTTGCTCGGCAGCATTGGCCCGGCGACCGACCTGGCGGAGCTGCGTCAGCATGCCCTGCGCGATGGCCTGCGCGATCTGCGCAGCGACGGTGAGGCCAAGATCGCCCGCGGGCTGACCAGTCTGAGTGAAGTGCTGAGCGTCTGCAGCTGACGAATATTCCTTAGCGCGCAAGGAACTTGGCCTGTGGATCGAGCATCCAAGCAAGCATTATCCGCCCACCCTCCTAGGTACTTCAGCATGCGTTTCAAAACAGCCATCGCCGCCGCTGCCCTGCTTTCGCTGCCCGTTGGCTCGGCCATGGCCGACAGCTTCTGGCACAACGTCATCTCGTCCGGCGCAACTACTGCGTCGACCTATCTGACCTTCAAAGATCACAAAATGATCGTCGCTGCGCAGGACGATGCCGGCAGTTTCGTTGCCAGTGAAGGGGCTATTCGCGGGCCGTTCCTTGAAGCCGCGATGCGTCAGGTACGAGCCGACAATCCAGGCCTGGAGGCAAGCGACATGCAACTGGCCAATGCCATCCTGGCCAAAAACGCTGTAGCTGAGTAAGCCCGCGCTGTTGCTACCGATGGTGGCGACTGAGTGATAGCGACCGCTCCTGGGCCAGCCGTGCCGGCCCAGGAGCGATAAGCGCTACAGCGGAGGCGATTACTCGCCGATAGCGGCCTTGTAGCCAGCGGCGTCGAGCAGCTTGTCCAGCTCGGCAGTGTTGGCCGGCTTGAGTTTGAAGATCCACGATTCATAAGGGCTGTCGTTGAGCGATTCAGGGCTGTCAGCCAGGTTTTCGTTGACCGCAATCACTTCGCCCGAGACCGGCGCGTAGATATCCGATGCGGCCTTGACCGACTCGACCACGCCAGCAGCGTCGCCTGCTGCGAACACTTTGCCAACTTCAGCCAGCTCAACGAAAACCACGTCACCCAGAGCCTCCTGGGCGTGATCGCTGATGCCAACGGTTACCGTGCCATCGGCTTCCAGCCGTGCCCATTCGTGGCTTTCGGCAAAACGCAGTTCGGCGGGAATATTGCTCATGTCGTAGGGTCCTCGATGTCAGGGATCAGCGGTCGACCCGCCAGGTAATTGTTCAGATCAGAATCTTGCCGTGGCGCACGAAGGTCGGTTTGACCACCCGCACCGGGTACCACTTGCCGCGAATTTCGACCTCGGCGCGCTCGCCGGTGGCCATCGGCACACGCGCCAGGGCAATCGACTTGCTCAGCGTAGGAGAGAAACTACCACTGGTGATCTCCCCTTCGCCAATCCCGGCGACGCGAACTACCTGATGGGCACGTAGCACGCCGCGTTCTTCGAGCACCAGCCCGACCAGTTTTTCCTGCACGCCGCGCTCGATTTCATTGAGCAGCGCACTGCGGCCAATGAACTCGCGCTCGGCCGGCTGCCAGGCAATACACCAGCCGAGGTTGGAGGTCTGTGGGGTGTGCTGCTCGTCGATGTCCTGGCCGTACAGGTTCATGCCGGCTTCCAGGCGCAAGGTATCGCGCGCGCCGAGGCCACTCGGGGCGATACCGGCGCCAACCAGGTCATTGAAAAAAACCGGGGCTTGTTCGGCGGGCAGAATGATCTCCAGGCCGTCCTCGCCGGTGTAGCCGGTGCGTGCGATGAACCAATCGCCCTCAGCCACGCCTTCGAATGGCTGCAGCTCACGGATCAGCGCTGCGCGCGACCAGGACACCAGCTCAGCCACCTTGTCGCGAGCACGGGGGCCCTGAATGGCGATAATGGCCAGCTCCGGACGTGGCGTGACGTTGACCTCGTAGCCGGCGCTGTGCGCCTGCAGCCAGGCGACGACCTTGGCTCGGGTGGCGGCATTGGCCACCAGCCGGTAGCCCGCTTCGGTGCGATACACGATGAGGTCGTCGACTACCCCGCCCTGTTCATTCAGCAGGGTGCTGTAGAGCGCCTTGCCTGTACTGCCGAGGCGGGCCACGTCATTGGCCAGCAGGTACTGCAAGCAGCGTGTGGCTGCCGGGCCATCGACATCGATCACCGTCATGTGCGAGACGTCGAATACGCCGCAGTCAGCGCGCACCTGATGGTGCTCCTCGACTTGCGAGCCATAGTGCAGGGGCATGTCCCAACCGCCAAAGTCGACCATCTTGGCGCCTAGCGCCAAGTGCCAGTCGTACAAAGGTGTGCGCTGTCCCATGGGTTTCTCCTTCCGGGCGTGGCGAAGCGGCGACGGTCGGCGACGTTTAATCGTCACCTGATCTTGTAGGACCCGCCGCAGCGAATGGCGCGCATTGTAGCGGCAAGGGCGCGGGCTGGCATCCTCAGTGAGTCTGACCCGGGCGACGGGCCGAACGGCGTATCAGGCCGATGACCGGCAACAGGCCGACCAGCACCAGCGTCAGCGCGGGCAGCGAAGCGCGTGCCCACTCGCCCTCGCTGGTCATCTCGAACACCCGTACGGCAAGGGTATCCCAGCCGAACGGACGCATCAGCAAGGTTGCCGGCATCTCCTTGAGCACATCGACGAACACCAGCAAGGCAGCGCTCAGAGCGCCCGGTAGCAGCAACGGCAGATATACCTTGAAAAACAATCTCGGCCCGCCGACGCCTAGGCTGCGCGAGGCTTCCGGCAGTGACGGTCGAATCCGCTCGAGGCTGCTTTCCAACGGGCCATAGGCGACCGCGATAAAGCGCACCAGATAGGCCAGCAACAATGCCGCCAGGCTGCCCAGCAGCAACGACCGGCCGGCACCGCCCAGCCATTGCGACAGCGGCACCACCAGTTGATTGTCGAGGTAACTGAACGCCAGCATGATCGACACCGCCAGCACCGAGCCGGGCAAGGCGTAACCCAGATTGGCCAGGCCAACACCAGCGCGGATAGCCCCGGTCGGTGCCTGGCGGCGGGCAAACGCCAGCAGTAGCGCCGCGCTGACCGTGATCAGTGCCGCCATCGCGCCAAGGTACAGGGTGTGCATGACCAGGCCGACATAGCGCTCATCGAGGTCGTGCCGGCCACGCTGCCAGAACCACACCAGCAGTTGCAGCAGCGGGATGACGAAGGCGCAGGCGAACACCAGCAGACACCAGCCGCTGGCCGCCCACCCCTTGAGCCCGCGCAGGTAATACAACGCCTGCACCCGTGGCCGCTCGTTACCGCTGCGGCTGGCGCCGCGAGCGCGGCGTTCGCCATACAGCACCAGCATCACCACCAACAGCAGCAAACTGGCCAGCTGGGCCGCGCTGGACAGGCTGAAGAAGCCGTACCAGGTCTTGTAGATGGCGGTGGTGAAGGTGTCGAAGTTGAACACCGCTACGGCGCCGAAATCCGCCAGGGTTTCCATCAGCGCCAGGGCGATGCCGGCGCCGATGGCGGGCCGCGCCATCGGCAACGCAACCCGCCAGAACGCCTGCACCGGCGAAAGGCCCAGGACCCGCGCAGCCTCCATCAGGCCTTTGCCTTGAGCCATGAACGCGCTGCGTGCGAGCAGATACACGTAGGGGTAGAACACCAGCACCAGCACGGTGATTACCCCGCCGGTAGACCGTACCCGGGGCAGGCGCATCGGCCCAAATATTTCACGCAGGGCGCTCTGCACTGGCCCGGCGAAATCCAGCAGGCCAACGAATACGAACGCCAGCACATAGGCCGGAATGGCGAACGGCAGCATCAAGGCCCAGTCGAGCCAGCGCCGCCCGGGGAACTCGCAGAGGCTGGTGAGCCAGGCAAGGCTCACCCCAAGCACGGTAACGCCGATGCCCACGCCAAGCACCAGGGTCAGGGTATTGCCCAGCAGACGGCTCATTTGGGTGTCGAGCAGGTGCGACCAGATCTGCATATCGATCGACTGCCACGACAGCAGTAGAACACTCAGCGGCAGCAGTACCAGAGCGGCGATCAGGCCGACCGGCAGATACCAGCGGCGTTGGGGAGCGTGGGACAAATCTAGAGTCTCGTAACCAGGTGCGGCCGCAGCGCGGTGGGGCACGGGTCAAGCCCGCAAAAAAGGCCCCGAAGGGCCCTTCAAGCATAAAGCCTGGCGCTTAGTTCCAGCCAGCCCGATCCATCAGGCGAATCGCCTCTGCCTGGCGCTTGCCGGCCACTTCCACTGGCAGGCTGTCGGCCTTGAACGTGCCCCAGGCGGCCACTTCAGCCGATGGCTTGACCTGCGGGTTGGCCGGGAACTCCTGGTTGATGTCGGCAAACAGCTTTTGCGCTTCTTCGCCGGTCATCCACTCCACCAGTTTTTTCGCCGCTTCCGGGTGCGGCGCATGCTTGGTCAGGCCGATGCCCGAGAGGTTGATGTGCACGCCACGGTCACCCTGATTCGGCCAGAACAGCTTGATCGGCAGATCGGGCTGCTGCTTGTGCAGGCGGCCGTAGTAGTAGGTGTTGACCACGCCCACATCGCACTGGCCGGCTTCGATGGCCTGTAGCACAGCGGTGTCATCGGAGAACACGTCAGTGGACAAGTTGCCGACCCAGCCCTTGATGATCTGCTCGGTCTTGGCCTCGCCGTGAGTCTCGATCATGGTCGCGGTCAGCGACTGGTTGTAGACCTTTTTCGCAGTGCGCAGGCACAGGCGCCCTTCCCACTGCTTGTCTGCCAGCGCCTCGTAGGTGCTCAGCTCGCTCGGTTTGACCCGCTCGGTGGCGTAGACGATGGTCCGCGCACGCAGGCTCAGACCGGTCCAGTCATGGGACTTGGCGCGGTATTGAGGGGGGATGTTGGCGTCGATGATGTCCGAAGTGATCGGCTGCAAAATGCCCATCTGCTCGGCCTGCCAGAGGTTGCCGGCATCCACGGTCAGCAGCAGGTCAGCCACGCCGTTCTGGCCCTCGGCCTTGATGCGCTGCATCAGCGGCGCTTCCTTGTCGGTGATGAACTTGATCTTGACCCCGGTCTTGGCCGTGTAGGCGTCGAACACCGGCTTGATCAGCTCATCGATGCGCGAGGAGTACACCACCACTTCGTCCGCCGCCTGCACAGTGCCGCCGAACAGGGTCAGGGCCAGGGCGGCCAGTAGGTGCTTGCGTGGCAACATCGGGTATTCCTCGCGGGTGATTGAGCTGCGAATGGTAGTGAATACCATTAAGCAGCTCACCCGCTGAGCAGTTACCAGATGTTGCAGTCAGGGCCGGGCCAATTCCGGCAGATCGCCAGACAAGCCCAGCGCCTGCCGCACGAACAGCGCCTTGGCCTCAGGCAGTTGCTCGACCAGCTTCAAACCGCTGTTGCGCAGCCAGCGCAGCGGCAACGGATTGGCCTGGAACAGCCGCTCGAAGCCCTCCATGGCCGCCATCAGCGCCAGGTTGTGCGGCATGCGCCGGCGCTCGTAGCGGCTCAGCACCTTCACATCCGCCAACCGCTCGCCGCGCTCGCAGGCCCGCACCAGCTCTTCGGCCAATACGGCGGCATCAAGAAAGCCCAGGTTGACGCCTTGCCCGGCCAGCGGGTGAATCACGTGGGCGGCATCGCCGATCAATGCCAGACCTTCAGCTACATAGCGCTTGGCGTGGCGCTGGCGCAGCGGCACGCAGACCCGAGGGTCAACCTCAAGGACCTGACCCAGACGCCCCTCAAAGGCGCGCTGCAGCGCCTCGGCGAAGGCGGCATCATCATGCCTCATCAGTTGCTCGGCCTGCTCTGGGGTAGTGGACCAGACGATTGAGCACCACTGCTGGCCGCCATCACGCGCCAGCGGCAGAAACGCCAGCGGCCCCTCGTCGGTGAAGCGCTGCCAGGCGGTGGCCTGGTGCGCCTCGCTGCAGCGCACGCTGGTGACGATGGCCTGGTGCAGGTAATCCCACTCGCGGGTCTCGCAGCCGGTCAGGTGGCGCACCGCCGAGTTGGCGCCATCGGCAGCGATGACCAGTGGCGCGCGCAGGCGACGGCCATCGGCCAGGGTCAGCAGCCACTCATCACCGGAGCGGCGCATCTGCTCCAGGCGGGCATTGGCCAGCAGGCCGATGTCGCTGTCGAGCAAACGCTCCAGCAGGCCGTCCTGGACTACCCGGTTTTCAACGATGTGGCCCAGCAGGTCGGCGTGCACACTGGCCGCCGAGAAGTGGATCTGGCCGGTGCCGCTGCCATCCCACACATGCATGTCGGTGTACGGCGACAGGCGCCGGGCGACAATGCCATCCCAGGCGCCGAGGCGCTCGAGGATGCGCTGGCTGGCTGCCGACAAGGCACTGACCCGCGGCTCGAACGCGGCTTGCTGGTCAAACGGCTTGACCGACAACGGGCCGCCGTCGAGCAGGACAACTTGCAAGCCGCTGTGGCGCAATGCCAGGGCCAGGGCGCTGCCGACCATACCGGCACCGACAATCAGTACATCTGCGCGCGTTTCCATGCCTTACGCCTGCCTCACTTGCGGCTTGAGCCGTACATAAAGAGTTTTATCGACCCGCGCCACCAGTTCACCGGCGCCGTCGCGGATGTCGACCTGCAGCCGCGGCAGGTACTTCTTGCCGCTGGCGGTCTGCTGGCGAATCTCGGCCAGCAGCGCGTCATCGACGTTGAACTCGGCATACACCGGGCCTTTGCCCGGTGAGATGAAGTCGATGCTGGCGGCCTTGTCCCAGACAATGTACTCGCTGCCCAGACGCTCGATCAGCAACAGCATGTAGAACGGGTCGACCATCGAATACAGGCTGCCGCCGAACTGGGTGCCGACGTAGTTGCGGTTCCAGCGGGTGAGCTTCATGCGCACTTTGATGTGGCTCATGTCGGGGCTGATCTGCTGCACCCGAATACCAGCACCCAGGTACGGCGGGTAGATATTCAGCAACCAGCGCAGCATGCGGGCCTTGCGCGCCAGCCGACGCGAATCGCTCACAGGCGACCCCGCAGATCGCTGCGGGTGCCCAGGCCCATCGCCTGGCGGGCGAACCAGCGCTTGGCCGGTGGCAACAGATCAAGGCCAAGCAAACCCAGGTTGCGTCCGGTGGCCAGCAACGGCTGGCTGCTGCCGAACATCCGCGTGACCTGATCGGAGAAGCCGATGGTCAGGCTCTGGTCGAGTTGCTGCCGCTGCTGATAGGTCTGCAGGGTCGCCAGGTCGCCGGGGTGCTGCGGGCCGGCCAGCAAGCCTTCAGCCAGCGCCTGCACATCGCGTAGCGACAGGTTGAAGCCCTGCCCGGCAATCGGGTGCAGGCTGTGCGCGGCATTGCCGAGAACCACCAGATGCGGGCGCACCTGCTCGCTGGCAGCCACCAGCGCCAGCGGATACAGATGCCGCGCGCCAACCTGGCGCAGTGCGCCGAGGCGGTAGCCAAAGATCTGCTGCAGCTCGGCGAGGAAGTTGCGCTCGTCGATCTCGGCCAGGCGCTTGGCGTCCATCCCCTGGCGGGTCCAGACCAGCGCGCAGCGGTTGTCCGGCAATGGCAGCAAAGCCATAGGCCCCTGTTCGGTAAAGCGCTCGAAGGCCTGACCGCCGTGGGCCTCACCGGGGGTGATATTGGCGATCAAGGCACTCTGCTGATAAGGCCGGCGCTGCACATGGATGCCCAGCTGCTCGCGCAAGCCCGAGCGACCACCATCAGCCAGCACAGCCAGGTCACACTCAAGGCTGGTGTCGTCATCCAGCTGCAAGCGGTAACCGCCTTCGATCGGCTGCATCGCCTTGACCTCGGCCGGGCATCGCCAGCTCACCACTTCCGGGTCCAGGCCCTGCCACAGGCACTGGCCAAGCCAGGCGTTTTCCACCACATAGCCCAGCGCCGGCACGCCTTCTTCGCTGGCGTCCAGGCGGGTGGCGCCAAAGCGACCGCGGTCGGACACGTGAATCTGCAGAATCGGCTCGGCGCGCTGGCTGATGGCCGGCCACAGGCCCAACTGCTGGTAGATCTGCCGGGTGCCAAACGACAACGCCGACGAGCGCGCATCGTAGCTTGGCTGAAACGCATCGCCAGGAGCGAACGGCTCGATCAGCAGGATTTTCCAGCCACGCGCCTTGGCCCCAGCCTGCAGCGCCAGCGCCAGGCTGGCGCCGACCAGGCCGCCGCCGATGATTGCCAGGTTGACCCGGCTCATGCCGCCTGCTCGCGGGCAGCGGCCATCAGCGCCTCGATCTCGGCAACCGTCCGCGGCACGCCGGAGGTAAGAATTTCACAGCCCTGCCTGGTAACCACCACGTCGTCCTCGATCCTGATGCCGATACCGCGCCACTTCCTGGCCACGGCCTGATTGTCGGCGCCGATGTAAATGCCGGGTTCGACGGTCAGCGCCATGCCCACTTCGAGCACCCGCCACTGGCCGCCGACCTTGTACTCGCCGACATCGTGCACATCCATGCCCAGCCAGTGCCCGGCGCGGTGCATGTAGAACGCGCGGTAGGCCTCGCTGTCGATCAGCGCCTGCACTTCGCCCTTGAGCAAGCCCAGCCGCACCAGCCCTGCGGTAATCACCCGCACCGTCGCCTCATGGGCGTGGTTCCAGTGCTTGCCTGGGGCGATCTCGGCAAAGGCCGCAGCCTGGGCTTCGAGCACCAGCTCGTAGATGGCTTTCTGCTCAGCAGAAAAACGCCCGCTGACCGGGAACGTGCGGGTGATATCGCTGGCATAGCAGTCGATTTCACAGCCGGCATCGATCAGCACCAGGTCGCCGTCCTTGAGCACGGCGTCGTTCTGCTGATAGTGCAGGATGCAGCCATTACGCCCAGCAGCGACGATCGAGCCATAGGCCGGCATCTTCGCCCCGCCCTTGCGAAACTCGTAATCGAGCTCGGCCTCCAGGCTGTATTCGTAAAGCCCCGCCCGGCAGGCCTGCATCGCCCGCACATGGGCCCGTGCAGAAATCGCCGCAGCGGCGCGCATGACCTTCACTTCCGCTGCCGATTTATACAGGCGCATGTCGTGCAGCAGATGATCCAGCGCAACGAACTCGTTGGGCGGCTGCGCACCGAGGCGGGCCTTGGAGCGAATCAGGTTGATCCAGTCCATCAAGCGCCGGTCGAACTCAGGGTTGCTGCCCATCGCCGTATACACCCGCTCGCGGCCTTCGATCAGGCCCGGCAGGATCTCGTCGATGTCGGTAATCGGAAATGCATCGTCCGCGCCATACTCGCGCAGGGCACCTTCCTGACCAGCACGCAGGCCGTCCCACAGCTCGCGCTCCGGGTTGCGTTCACGGCAAAACAGCACGTATTCGCCATGCTCGCGACCGGGGATCAGAACAATGACTGCCTCAGGCTCGGGAAAGCCGCTGAGGTACTGGAAGTCGCTGTCCTGACGGTACACGTGCTCGACATCACGATTGCGAATGGCAACCGCAGCGGCGGGCAGGATGGCGATGCTGTTGGGGACCATCTGCGCCATCAGCGCCTTGCGCCGACGGGCATACTCGGCCTTGGGTATGTGGCTCATGGGCGGACGACCCCGATTGATCAGTGCAGCGATGGCTTGGGGGCAGGCGCAACTGGCGCGGCCAGCTCGGTGAACAGCAGCAGCGGCGCGACGCGCAGGTACTCGGTGACCTCCATGTAGTCGCTCTCGCCGTCTTCGGATTCTTCCAGGGCGTCTTGCACCTGCGAAATCGCCACCAGGTCCTGCAGCACTTCCTTGGCTTCGGTGGACAGGTCCTTGCCACCGGCGTTCAAGCCAAAACCGGCGATGAAGCCCTGGCACCACTCGCCAAGGGCGGCGGCACGTTCGGTCAGCGGTTGTTCATCACCCGGCAGCAACAGCACCAGAGCGACGTCATCGCCGGTAAGTTCGGCCTTGACCATCTCCTGCAGGCCGATCAGGGCGTTGCGCACAGAGTCGTTCGGTTCGACCTCGAGGGCGTTGGCGGCGTCGGCCAGCCAGGCCTCGGCATCGAAGCCTGCGCCGGCGCAGCTGCGGCCAATCAACAGGCCGTGCAGCTCGGCGGGGGAGACAGGGTGGCCATTGCTCGAGAGCAGTGTGGCGAAAGCGGTATACGGCGATTGAGTATTAGGCATGGGCTGCTAGGCGCCAGACGGCGCAATGTCTAGAATGAAGACCTTGTATCCTAGCACCGGCAGGCGCGCCAAGACCATCGGCACTGGCCGCCCAAGGCCCGGCACCGGCATCATGGCCAGGCCGTAAACGATGGAGCGAAACGAGTGCCCCCCATGCAAGACAACGACCTGCAAGCGCTGATGAGCCGTTTCGAGCTGCTGATCGAGCGCGTCGAGCAACTTAAACGGCAAAATGCACTCCTATTAGCGCAGGAAACTTCCTGGCGCGAAGAGCGCGCCCACCTCATTGAAAAAAATGAGATCGCAAGGCGTAAGGTCGAATCCATGATCTTGCGGCTCAAGGCCCTGGAGCAAGACTCATGAGTTCAAGCAATAGCGTCACCGTACAGATCCTCGACAAAGACTACTCGATCATCTGCCCGCCCGAAGAGCGCAGCAACCTGGTCAGCGCCGCGCGCTATCTGGATGGCAAGATGCGCGAGATCCGCAGCAGCGGCAAAGTCATCGGCGCCGATCGCATTGCGGTGATGGCGGCCTTGAACATTACCCACGAAATGCTCCACCGCCAGGAAACCCCTGAAGTGGCCAGCGGCGGTACTACCCGCGAGCAGGTGCGTGACCTGCTCGAGCGCGTCGACAGCGCATTGGCCGACGACACGGGTACCAAAAACGGCTGAGATCGGTATACTGGCGTCACTCCCTGGGAGATGCGCCAGTCGGTTATGTCCCTGAGCCGATACGCACAACCACGGGGGTTGCACGCTGGGGCCGGTGTGCATGTCCGCCCGACGGAAAGCCTTAACGCCCCCTGCAATCTCCACCTTGAACTTTCGGGTTCAAGGGCTACGCCGATAGCGGTCTTATCGGGGAGCCTGAATTCTGCTTTGCTCGCCTGCTCTGGCGGGCAACTGGTCTGGCCGCCACGGCGGCCGACACCTCCGGGACCTCTGTGCCATGACCGACACCGCGCCCCTCACCCGCCCGCAACTTCGTCGCCAGCTGCGTAACGCACGCCGCGCCCTTACGCCTGCACAACAGCGTCAGGCGTCTCGCGGCCTGTACCGTCAGCTGGCCCAGCATCCGTTATTCCGCCGCGCCCGCCACATTGCCCTGTACCTGCCCAATGACGGTGAGATCGACCCGCGTCTGCTGCTGCGCGAGGGTCATCGGCGCGGCAAGCGGATCTACCTGCCGGTGCTGCACGCCTGGCCGGCCACACGCATGGTGTTTCAGCGTTACGACCAGGGTGAGGTGCTCAAGCGCAATCGCTTTCGCATCCCGGAGCCGGTAATCGAGCGCAAGCGGCAACGGCCAATCTGGGCGCTGGACTTGATCCTGCTGCCGTTGGTCGGGTTTGACGAAGTGGGTGGCCGCTTGGGCATGGGGGGCGGGTTCTATGACCGCAGCCTGGCTTATCAGAGCCGGCGCAAGACCTGGAAGAAACCGCTGCTGCTGGGCCTGGCGCATGAATGCCAGAAGGTCGAGCGCCTGGCACAGGCTAGTTGGGATGTCCCGCTGCAAGGCACGGTCTCGGACCGCCACTGGTACCTGGCGCGCACTTGAGCGCGCAATGACTTCAGCGCTGCTGTGGCGCTTGCTCGACGGGGGTCTGGTAGGCGACGTCCATCTTTCGCTCCAGCAAACTCTGCGCATAACCGGTGGTAACGACCCCAAGACCGAAGAGAAAGGCCAGGATCCACAGCAGGTCCGGTTTGCGTTTGTTCATTGATTGCCCCCTGGCAACTGATTCGGGCTTGCCAGCTTTTTCAGTGCTGACTGAGCATAGTGCTTAAAATCGGCGCATTTTCCGCCAACCGGAGCCGACACGCAAACGTTGACGTCAACCGGCTGTCGGTTTCATGCAACTAGTTATTTCAGACTTTGTCAGGAGCAGCGTCCATGGCCTATTGGCTGATGAAATCCGAGCCGGACGAATTGTCCATCGATGACCTCAAACGCCTCGGCGAAGCGCGCTGGGACGGGGTGCGCAACTACCAGGCGCGCAATTTCCTCAGAGCCATGGCGGTTGGCGACGAGTTTTTCTTCTATCACTCAAGCTGCCCGCAGCCTGGCATTGCCGGTATCGCCAAAATTGTTGCAGCGGCGTACCCCGACCCTACGGCACTTGACCCGCAGAGTCACTACCACGATGCCAAGGCCAGCGCCGACAAGAACCCCTGGAGCGCCGTCGATGTCGCCCATGTGCGCACCTTCAAGCCTTTGCTCGGGCTGGGCTTGCTCAAGCAGCAGGCAGCCCTAGAGGAGATGCCGCTGGTGCAAAAAGGTACACGGCTGTCGGTAATGCCGGTGACTCCGGAGCAGTGGGCTGCCATTCTAGCCTTGGCAAAATAGAGCGGGCCGCTCTGCGGCCCCCAGTTGGCTTCACAGCCTCAGCATCACTGCACAATCAGGTTGTTGAACAGCAGGTCCTCGACGATCGGCTTGCCTTCCTCGTTCTCCATCACCTGCTGTACCTGCTTCAACGCTTCCTGACGCAGGCGCTCCTTGGCCTCGACGTTACTCATGCTGTCCACGGTCTGCTGGGTGAACAGCGCCACCAGCTGATTACGAATCAGCGGCTCGTGGTGCTTGACCGCCGCCGCAGCGGCATCGCCGGTCACGCGCAGGGCCACGTCAGCCTTGTACACGCGCAGCTTGCTGTTGCCATCCAGTGCGTAATTGCCGACAAAAGGCGGGCTCAGGCTGATATAGGCAACCTTCGGCGCGCCTTCTGCGGCTTCCTCGGCCATCGCCGCCATTGGCAGCATCAGCGCCATAACCATCAAGATCCACGCTTTCACGAATTCGCTCCTCACATACAGTTGGCGCCAGCTTACCCAGCACGTCGCGCAAACCCAAGCCCGAGCTTATGCCGGGCCATCAGGGCCGAGCATGCTCGTTGACCGGGCAAGCAGTCCTCCTACACTTATCGGCCATCACCTGCAAAGGAATAGCCCCGATGAAAGCCGTGTTGTGCAAAACCCTGGGCCCGGCGTGCGACCTTGTGCTTGCAGACGTCGCCAGCCCCCAGCCGAAGATCAATGAGGTCCTGCTCGACGTGCACGCCGCCGGGGTCAACTTCCCTGACACGTTGATCATCGAAGGCAAATATCAGTTCCAGCCACCGCTGCCGTTCTCGCCGGGTGGCGAAGCGGCCGGGGTGGTTGCGGCAGTGGGCGCCAAGGCCGGTGCGTTCGAGGTGGGCCAGCGGGTCATGGCGCTGACCGGCTGGGGCGCGTTTGCCGAGCAGGTCGCAGTGCCCTGCTACAACGTGCTGCCAATCCCCGACAGCATGGACTTCACCACCGCCGCCGCGCTGGGCATGACCTACGGCACTTCGCTGCATGCACTGCGCCAGCGGGCCAACCTGCAGTCTGGAGAAACCCTCTTGGTGCTGGGCGCTTCCGGTGGCGTCGGCCTGGCCGCCGTGGAGATCGGCAAAGCCATGGGTGCCAAGGTGATCGCCGCAGCCAGCAGCGCCGACAAGCTGGCGGTAGCCAAGGCTGCCGGTGCAGATGAGCTGATCGACTACAGCACAAGCTCGCTCAAGGATGAAATCAAGCGCCTGACCGGCGGCCAGGGCGTCGACGTGATCTACGACCCGGTCGGCGGCGAGCTGTTCAACCAGGCGGTGCGCGGCCTGGCCTGGAACGGCCGGCTGCTGGTGGTGGGCTTTGCCAGCGGCGTGATCCCGCAGTTGCCGGTAAATCTGGCGCTGCTCAAGGGCGCGGCGGTAGTGGGAGTGTTCTGGGGTGCATTTGCCCAGCGTCAGCCACAGGACAACGCCGCAAACTTCCGTCAACTGTTCGCCTGGCACGCCGAGGGCAAGATCAAACCACTGGTGTCGAAAACCTATCCACTGGCCGAAGCCGGCAGCGCCATCGAGCAACTGGCGCAGCGCAAGGCGGTGGGCAAGCTGGTGGTGCAGACCCGCTGAACGAGGCCTGCGCGGGGCTCAAACCTCGCGCAGGTTATGGCAGCGGCGAAAGCGTGCTTCCAGATTGCGGTCTGGCATCTGATGGCTGCGCAGCGCATTCAAGGTCTGCTCGACATAATCGCGGGTGGTGCCGAAGCGCCCGCTGGCGCTGGCCAGGATCTGGCTGAGCAGCCCATCCGGCAGGTAGCCGGCGTAACACGGCAAGTGCCGCTCCAGCACAAAGCCCAACGCCTGCACCTTGCTGCCATTGTCGAGCCGGCAGGTCAGCCAGTGCGGGCGATAGGCCGGGTATGGCATCTCCCGTTGCCATAGGGCCATCAGCGAATCATCCAGGTTGCTGTCGTCCAGCCGGTAGGCAAAGCCGCTGCACGAGCCGCCGCGATCCAGGCCAAACACCAGCCCGGGGCACTCGGGCGTGCCACGATGTTCGTGCGACCACAGGTACAGGCCGCGGTGATAACCATGTACCCGCGCGCGTTGGCGTTCGACCGAGTTGCACTCCGGCCGCCAGATCAGCGAACCATAGGCAAACAACCAGACCGGCCCGCCACGGTGACGCGACATGGTCGACTGCATCGACACCGACAGTTGCTCGCGCGTGAGTTGCTGACCGAAGTCCAGCGACGGCGGGTAGGACACTTTCCAGGATAGACTTTCAATTGCCGACATAAGCTGCCGCCATTATTCCCCGAGAACTTGCAATGAGCGCCACTGTAACTCACTGGCGCTGCGCTGGACTTACCGTACGGCAGAAAGGCACTGTTGTACAAGCCCTGGCGCAGGCAGCAGCCCCCACAACATGGGCACTGCAGCCGACTGGGCAGTGCTGTTTGGAGTATAGATAAAGTTAGTGGCAAAGGCGGTAACAATTACCGCCTTATAATCAACTCGAGCAACTTTGGTTATTAGCGATCAGCCACGCGGGGCGTAGGCAAATACATCAGCGCGCATACGATGGGCGTCCATTCCGGCTTCGACCAGAGCATCCAACGTGGCATAGACCATGTTTGGCGAGCCACTGGCATATACATGCACGTCGTTGAGGTCGGCGATGTCTTCACAGACCGCTTCGTGGAGCATGCCGCAGCGCCCTTCCCAACCGCACAGGTCGCTGACTACCTTGTGCAGGAACAAATTCGGCAAACGCTGCCACTCGTCCCAGTGCTCGATCGCGTAGAAGTCTTCTGGGCGACGCACGCCCCAGTACAGGTGCACCGGGTGCTTGAAGCCGTTGGCCCGGCAGTGCTCGATCAGGCTGTGCATCTGGCCCATGCCGGTGCCGGCGGCGATCAACACCAGCGGCCCATCCGGCAGCTCGGCCAGGTGGGTGTCGCCAAACGGCATCTGAATACGCGCCAGGCCGTCGCGCTGCAATTGCTCGATCAAGGCTACCGAGCTGGGCTCACGAGCCAGTACGTGCAGCTCCAGATCCCGCCCGGCATGCGGTGCCGAGGCCAGCGAGAAGGCAGCCTTGTCGGCGCCATCGCGCTCGATCATCAGATATTGGCCGGCGTGGTAGCGCAGCGGCTTGCCGGCGGGGGCACGCAGGCGCACGCGCCAGACATCACCACCCACCTCGACACACTCGCTGACCGTGCAGGCCAGCGTGCGTAGCGGCAGCTCGCCCAGGGCCAGAACGCCGTCCCAGAGCAGCACGCAGTCTTCCAGCGGCTCGGCAATGCAGGTGAACAGCTCGCCGTGATCGCGTACTTCACCATCCTGGCGCACGCGGCCTTCGACCAGCAGTGCCGCGCAGACATGGCAGTTGCCATTGCGACAGCTGCTCGGGCAGTCATAGCCAAGGCGCCGCGCCCCATCAAGAATCCTTTCACCGGGCTCCAGCGCCAGTACCGCCCCGGAGGGCTGCAACGTTACCTGCATCAATCTATTCCCAACTGATCCCACAGCTCATCGATACGGCGGGTAACGGCATCATCCTTGACGATGACCCGGCCCCATTCGCGTGTTGTCTCGCCCGGCCACTTGTGTGTGGCGTCCAGGCCCATCTTCGAGCCAAGCCCCGACACCGGTGAGGCAAAATCCAGGTAGTCGATCGGCGTGTTGTCGATCATCACCGTATCACGCTTGGGGTCCATGCGCGTGGTGACGGCCCAGATCACGTCGTTCCAGTCGCGGGCGTTGATATCGTCGTCGGTGACAATAACGAACTTGGTGTACATGAACTGTCGCAGGAACGACCACACACCGAGCATTACCCGCTTGGCATGGCCTGGGTACTGCTTCTTGATGGTCACCACCGCCATACGGTACGAGCAGCCTTCCGGCGGCAGGTAGAAGTCGGTGATCTCCGGGAACTGCTTCTGCAGGATCGGCACGAACACTTCGTTCAGGGCCACACCCAGAATCGCCGGCTCATCCGGTGGCCGGCCGGTATAGGTACTGTGATAGATCGGATTACGCCGATGGGTAATGCGCTCGATGGTGAACACCGGGAAGCTGTCGACTTCGTTGTAGTAGCCGGTGTGATCGCCATACGGGCCTTCCGGGGCCATCTCGCCAGGGTGGATAACCCCTTCAAGGATGATTTCCGCCGTGGCCGGCACCTGCAGGTCGCTGCCGCGGCACTTGACCAGCTCGGTACGGTTACCGCGTAGCAGGCCGGCAAAGGCGTACTCGGACAAGGTATCCGGCACCGGCGTGACCGCGCCAAGGATGGTCGCCGGGTCGGCGCCGAGCGCCACCGCCACCGGGAACGGCTGGCCCGGGTGTTTCTCGCACCACTCGCGATAGTCCAGCGCGCCGCCTCGATGGCTCAACCAGCGCATGATGACTTTGTTGCGGCCGATCACCTGCTGGCGATAGATGCCCAGGTTCTGCCGCTCTTTGTTCGGCCCGCGGGTGACGGTCAGGCCCCAGGTGATCAGCGGCGCGACGTCGCCCGGCCAGCAATGCTGAATCGGCAGCTGACTGAGGTCGACGTCGTCGCCCTCGATCACCACCTCATGGCACACCGCGTCCTTGACCACCTTGGGCGCCATCGACACGACTTTCTTGAAGATCGGCAGCTTCGACCAGGCATCCTTGAGACCCTTGGGCGGCTCGGGTTCCTTGAGGAAGGCCAGCAGCTTGCCGATCTCGCGCAGCTCTGCAACCGACTCGGCGCCCATGCCCATGGCGACCCGCTCCGGTGTGCCGAACAGGTTGCCCAGCACCGGGATGTCGAAACCGACAGGTTTTTCGAACAGCAACGCCGGCCCCTTGGCACGCAAGGTGCGATCGCAGACTTCGGTCATTTCCAGGACGGGTGAAATCGGAACCTGGATGCGCTTGAGTTCGCCGCGCTGCTCCAGGCCACGGATAAAGTCGCGCAAATCGCGATACTGCATGCGTAAGCCTCGTGTTGGCCGTATCGGTCGGGGTGCAGAGTGTAGCGCCTTAGCGGGTTGGAGTGTAGGAGCTGCCTTGTGTCGCGAAAGGCACGCGTAGCGGGCCCGGCAATTCTGCGGCGCTGTCGAGATCGTGGGGCCGCTATGCAGCCCTTTCGCGGCACAAGGCCGCTCCTACACAAGGCGCGCCGGAGCCTCTGAAGCAGACAGCAAAAAGCCGGGTTTCCCCGGCTTTTGCTGTTACCAAGCAGAGCTTACTTGCGCTTCATCGACAGGAAGAACTCGTCGTTGGTCTTGGTCTGCTTGAGCTTGTCGATCAAGAACTCGATAGCGGCGATCTCGTCCATCGGGTGCAGCAGCTTGCGCAGGATCCACATGCGCTGCAGCTCGTCATCAGCAGTCAGCAGCTCTTCACGACGCGTGCCCGACTTGTTGATGTTGATGGCCGGGAACACACGTTTCTCGGCGATACGACGGTCCAAAGGCAGTTCCATGTTACCGGTACCTTTGAACTCTTCGTAGATCACTTCATCCATCTTCGAGCCGGTTTCAACCAGCGCGGTGGCGATGATGGTCAGCGAGCCGCCTTCTTCGATGTTACGCGCAGCACCGAAGAAGCGCTTTGGCTTCTCGAGCGCATGGGCATCGACACCACCGGTCAGGACCTTGCCGGAGCTCGGGATGACGGTGTTGTAGGCACGGGCCAGACGGGTGATCGAGTCGAGCAGGATGACCACGTCTTTCTTGTGCTCCACCAGGCGCTTGGCCTTCTCGATGACCATTTCGGCAACCTGCACGTGGCGGGTTGGCGGCTCGTCGAAGGTCGAAGCAACTACTTCGCCGCGCACGGTGCGCTGCATCTCGGTAACTTCTTCCGGGCGCTCGTCGATCAGCAGAACGATCAGGTGGCACTCGGGATTGTTACGGGTGATGTTGGCAGCGATGTTCTGCAGCATGATCGTCTTGCCCGCTTTTGGCGGAGCGACGATCAGGCCACGCTGGCCCTTGCCGATCGGCGCGCACAGGTCGATCACACGCCCGGTCAAGTCCTCGGTGGAACCGTTGCCGGCTTCCATCTTCAGGCGCTTGTTGGGGAACAACGGCGTCAGGTTCTCGAAGAGGATCTTGTTCTTCGCGTTTTCTGGACGGTCGTAGTTGATCGTGTCGACCTTGAGCAGCGCGAAGTAACGCTCCCCTTCCTTTGGCGGACGAATCTTGCCAACGATGGTGTCACCGGTACGCAGGTTGAAGCGACGGATCTGGCTGGGCGAGACGTAGATATCGTCAGGGCCGGCCAGGTAGGACGCATCAGCCGACCGCAGGAAACCGAAACCATCCTGGAGAATCTCCAGCACGCCGTCACCCGAGATCTCTTCGCCGCTCTTAGCGTGTTTTTTCAACAGGGCGAAAATCACGTCCTGCTTGCGCGAACGGGCCATGTTTTCAATGCCCATCTGTTCGGCCATTTCTAGCAGATCAGTAATCGGCTTTTGCTTGAGTTCAGTCAGGTTCATAAGGGGAGTGGACGTAATCATGTAAGAAGGGAGAATTAAGCTTCTGGCTTAATGAAGCCGCGCCGCAAGAAGGCGACAGGATCGCGTACTGATTCGAATTGGGATGCTTCGGCGACGGCGTGCAGGGGGCACTTGAAGAAACAGTGCGAGGCCGAATGTAACACTTGCTTTTTTGCGCGTCTAGTGTTCGCAAAAAGAAAAGCCCCGGATTTACCGGGGCCTTTTCACATCACAGGTTGGCGTCGATGAACGCAGCCAGTTGTGATTTCGACAGCGCGCCGACCTTGGTTGCCTCGACGTTGCCGTTCTTGAACAGCATCAGCGTCGGGATGCCACGCACACCGTGCTTGGCCGGGGTTTCCTGGTTGTCGTCGATATTCAGCTTGGCGACGGTCAGTTTACCCTCGTAGGTAGTGGCGATGTCGTCCAGGACTGGAGCGATCATCTTGCATGGGCCGCACCATTCAGCCCAGTAGTCGACCAGCACCGGGCCTTCTGCCTTCAGGACTTCAGCCTCGAAGGTGGCGTCGGTGACATGTTTGATCAGGTCGTTGCTCATGGATATCTCCAGGTGGAAAGCAAAATCGTGGCCCATCATAGCTGCACCGGCTGGCTACAGGAAGTCGCGGACGATTGAGTGTAACTATAGTGGAGCAAGACGCCACGCATCGAAACTGTCACACAGGTGTCATACGATCCGTGCGCACCTTGCTTTGCATCAAACCTTGCCCAGCCACGCGTTGGCGTATGCCCGCGTTCGTGGCAGGATTGCCAGGTAACCGACCGAGAATCTCGAAAATCATGCCGCAGAACTCCGCGAAGAACCTATCCCTGATCGCCGCCATCGACCTGGGCTCCAACAGTTTCCACATGGTCGTGGCCAAGGCCCACCACACGGAAATCCGCATTCTTGAGCGGCAGGGCGAGAAGGTTCAGCTGGCCGCCGGTATCGACGAAGAGCGCCGCCTCAGCGAAGAAGCCATGCAGCGCGGCCTGGAGTGCCTCAAGCGCTTCGCCCAGCTGATCAACGGCATGCCCGATGGCGCCGTGCGCATCGTCGGCACCAACGCGCTGCGCGAAGCGCGCAACCGCAACGAATTCATCCAGCGTGCCGAAGCTATCCTCGGCCACCCGGTCGAGGTCATCTCCGGCCGTGAAGAAGCGCGCCTGATCTACCTCGGCGTGTCACACACCCTGGCCGACAATCCAGGCAAGCGCCTGGTCGCCGACATTGGTGGTGGCAGCACCGAGTTCATCATTGGCCAGCGCTTCGAGCCGTTGCTGCGCGAGAGCCTGCAAATGGGCTGCGTCAGCTATACCCAGCGCTACTTCCGCGACGGCAAGATCACCCCGGCGCGCTACGCCCAGGCCTACACCGCCGCACGCCTGGAGTTGATGAGCATCGAAACCGCCCTGCACCGGCTGACCTGGGACGAAGCGATCGGCTCGTCCGGGACCATTCGCGCCATCGGCGCGGCGATCAAGGCTGGCGGCCTGGGCAACGGTGAGGTCAATGCCGAAGGCCTGGCCTGGGTCAAACGCAAGCTGTTCAAGCTCGGCGACACCGACAAGATCGACT
Source organism: Pseudomonas sp. 1121_17 (assembly GCF_052850745.1). Classification (NCBI taxonomy): domain Bacteria; kingdom Pseudomonadati; phylum Pseudomonadota; class Gammaproteobacteria; order Pseudomonadales; family Pseudomonadaceae; genus Pseudomonas; species Pseudomonas sp. 1121_17. Next base: position 19,527 of record NZ_VXCX01000005.1, on the reverse strand, counting down.
TCGAAGGCGTCAAACCTGACCGCCGCACGATCTTCCCGGCCGGCCTGGCGATTCTCGAAGCCATTTTCGATGCACTCGAACTGCAACGCATGGACCACTGCGACGGCGCCCTGCGTGAAGGTGTGCTGTTCGACCTGCTTGGCCGCCATCACCACGAAGACGTGCGCGAGCGCACCCTCAATTCGTTGATGGAGCGCTACCACGTCGACCACGGCCAGGCCGCGCGGGTCGAACGCAAGGCGCTACACGCATTTGATCAAGTGGCCAAAGACTGGAATCTGGAAGACGGCAACTGGCGCGACCTGCTGAGCTGGTCGGCCAAGGTCCATGAGGTGGGCCTGGACATCGCCCACTATCACTACCACAAGCACGGCGCCTACCTTATCGAGCACTCCGACCTGGCCGGCTTCTCGCGTGAAGACCAGCAGATGCTCGCGCTGCTGGTGCGCGGCCATCGGCGGAACATTCCCAAGGATAAATTCGCCGAGTTCGGTGATGAAGGCAGCCAGCTGATTCGCCTGTGCGTCCTGCTGCGCTTTGCCATCCTCTTCCACCACATCCGTGGTACCCAAGAGATGCCCAAAGTGGTGCTGCAAGCCCACGACAATAGCCTGGAAGTAGTATTCCCGGACGGTTGGCTGGAACAGCACCCGCTGACCCAGGCCGACTTCGCCAACGAGGCGGAGTGGCTGGCCCGGGTCGGCTTCGTCCTCAGCGTACGTTGAGGACCGGGTTGCTCAGGCGCTCCAGCAGGGTCGCCTGGGCACTGCGCGGGTTCTGGTTGCCGGTTGGCGTGCTGCGCACGTAGCGGCCGTCGGACTGCAGGATCCACGCCTGAGTGTTGTCGGTCAGGTAGCTTTCCAGCTCCTTCTTGACCCGCAGCAGGTGCTTCTTGCCCTCGACGGGGAAGCAGGTCTCGACGCGTTTATCGAGGTTGCGCTCCATCCAGTCGGCACTCGACAGGAAGATCTGCTCTTCGCCGCCATTGAGGAAGTAAAACACCCGCGTGTGCTCAAGGAAGCGGCCGATGATCGAGCGTACGTGAATATTATGCGAAACCCCAGCGATGCCCGGGCGCAGGCAGCACATGCCACGTACCACCAGATCGATACGTACACCTGACTGGCTGGCCTTGTACAGCGCGCGGATGATCTTCGCGTCGGTCAACGAGTTGAACTTGGCGATGATGTGCGCCGGCTTGCCGTCGAGCGCGCACTGGGTCTCGCGGGCAATCATGTCGAGCATGCCCTTCTTCAGCGTGAACGGCGCATGCAGGAGCTTCTTCATGCGCAGGGTCTTGCCCATGCCGATCAGTTGACTGAACAGCTTGCCAACGTCTTCGCACAGCGCGTCATCCGAAGTCAGCAGGCTGTAGTCGGTATACAGACGGGCGTTGGCGGCGTGGTAGTTGCCGGTGCCCAGGTGCGCGTAGCGGACGATTTCGCCCTGCTCGCGACGCAGGATGAGCATCATCTTGGCGTGGGTCTTGAAGCCGACTACGCCATAGATCACCACCGCGCCGGCCGCCTGCAGGCGGCTGGCCATCTGCAGGTTGGACTCTTCGTCGAAGCGCGCACGCAGCTCGATCACCGCAGTGACTTCCTTGCCGTTACGCGCTGCGTCGACCAGTGCGTCGACGATCTCCGAGTTGGCGCCGCTGCGGTACAGGGTCTGGCGCACGGCGAGCACGTGCGGGTCTTTGGCTGCCTGGCGCAGCAGGTCGACCACCGGGGTGAACGACTCGAAGGGGTGCATCAGCAGGATGTCCTGCTTGCTGACCACGCTGAAGATGTTTTCGGCGTTCTGCAGCAGCTTGGGGATCGCCGGGGTGAACGGCAGGTACTGCAGCTCCGGGTGGCTTTCCAGGCCGGTGATGCTGAACAGCCGGGTCAGGTTGACCGGACCATTGACCTGATACAGCTCGTTCTCGCTCAAACTGAACTGCTTGAGCAGGTAATCGGACAGATGCTTGGGGCAGGTGTCGGCGACTTCCAGGCGCACCGCATCGCCGTAGCGACGCGAGAACAGCTCACCACGCAGGGCGCGGGCAAGGTCGTCGACCTCTTCCGAGTCCAGCGCCAGGTCGGCGTTACGGGTCAGGCGGAACTGATAGCAACCCTTGACCTTCATGCCCTGGAACAAATCATCGGCGTGGGCGTGAATCATCGACGAGAGGAATACGTAGTTGGCACCGGTGCCGCCCACCTCCTCCGGTACGCGAATCACCCGAGGCAGCAAACGCGGCGCGGGGATGATCGCCAGGCCCGAATCGCGGCCGAATGCATCGACCCCTTCGAGCTCGACGATGAAGTTCAGGCTCTTGTTCACCAGCAACGGGAACGGGTGGGTCGGATCGAGGCCGATCGGGGTGATGATCGGCGCGATCTCGTCGCGGAAGAAACGCCGCACCCAGGTCTTGATCTTCGGCGTCCAGTTACGACGACGAATGAAGCGAATGTTGTGCTTTTCCATCTCTGGCAGCAGCACGTCGTTGAGGATCGCGTACTGGCGATCCACTTCGTGGTGCACCAGCTCGCTGATCCGGCTCAGGGCCTGATGCGGCTGCAGGCCGTCGGCGCCGGCCAGCTCACGGGCAAAATTGATCTGCTTCTTCAGGCCAGCGACGCGGATCTCGAAGAACTCGTCGAGGTTGCTGGAGAAGATCAGCAGGAACTTCAAGCGCTCGAGCAGCGGATACGACTCGTCCAGCGCCTGTTCCAGCACGCGGAAGTTGAACTGCAGCTGCGAGAGCTCGCGATGAATGTACAGGCTGCTGTCGTCCAGCCCAGGCACCGGAATCGCCGGCGCCGGCGCAGGGGTCGGCGCGGCGGTTTCGAGCGCAGCGTCGGCAACCGCTTCGACCACAGGCTCGGCCACCGGCTCAAGGTCTGGCGGCGTTTGCGTCAGCTCTTGCGGTAGCGCTTGAGCATCCTTGATGTCGACCGGGGATAGCACTTCGTTATTCATCTGACGTTCCTGAAGGGCGTTACTGCCCTCTCAACAATTGGGCGGCGCGAACGGCGAAATAAGTGAGAATGCCATCGGCGCCTGCACGTTTGAAAGCGGTTAGCGATTCGAGGATCACGGCCTCGCTCAGCCAGCCATTCTGAATTGCCGCCATGTGCATGGCGTACTCGCCGCTGACCTGATAGACAAAGGTCGGCACCTTGAACTCGGTTTTGACCCGGTAAACGATATCCAGGTACGGCATGCCTGGCTTGACCATGACCATATCGGCACCTTCGGCCAGGTCAGTGGCCACTTCGTGCAGGGCCTCGTCGCTGTTGGCCGGGTCCATCTGGTACGACGCCTTGTTGGCCTTGCCCAGGTTCAAAGCCGAGCCTACCGCATCGCGGAACGGCCCATAGTAGGCACTGGCGTACTTGGCCGAGTAGGCCATGATGCGCACGTTGACGTGACCGGCGACTTCCAGCGCCTCGCGGATCGCGCCGAGGCGGCCGTCCATCATGTCAGAAGGTGCCACCACTTGCGCGCCAGCCTCGGCGTGGGACAGCGCCTGGCGCACCAGCGCATCGACGGTGATGTCGTTTTGCACGTAGCCGTCTTCGTCGAGGATGCCGTCCTGGCCGTGGGTGGTGAACGGGTCGAGGGCAACATCGGTGATCACCCCAAGCTCCGGGAAGCGTTCACGCAGGGCGCGGGTAGCGCGCTGGGCAATGCCATCCGGGTTCCACGCTTCGGCGCCATCCAGGGTCTTTTTCTCGACCGGGGTTACCGGGAACAGTGCCAAGGCCGGAATCCCCAGTTCCACCCAGGACTGCGCAGCTTCCAGCAGCAAGTCGATCGACAAGCGCTCGACACCTGGCATGGACGGCACTTCTTCCCGGCGGTTTTCACCATCCAGAACGAATACCGGCAAGATCAGGTCATCGACCGTCAGCGTGTTTTCACGCACCAGGCGACGGGAAAACTCGTCGCGGCGATTGCGACGCAGACGTGTGGCAGGAAACATACGGTTGGCGGGGGTAAAGCTCACGGCAGACTCCTGAGCCCGCGCAGGCGGGCAGCGCGACAGTTATAAGCGGCCATTATGACGCCTGTGTTACACCCTTGGGCAACCCTGCGACGTGTCGCCACAGGCAATCACCATGTAGGAATTGTTCACGTCGAGACACATTTGGACACTTTCCCCACGGCCCGCGAAGGGGTAGGCTGCGCGTTCATTTCGCCAGCACCCCAGAAGATGCTTCAACAATTCCTGCAGGATTTCGGCTACTTTGCCCTTTTTCTCGGCACATTTTTTGAAGGTGAGACCATCCTGGTGCTTGCGGGATTTCTTGCGTTCCGCGGTTACATGGACATCAACATGGTGTGCGTGGTGGCCTTCTTCGGCAGCTATGCCGGCGACCAGCTGTGGTACTTCATGGGCCGCCGCCATGGCCGCGCAATCCTGGCGCGCAGGCCGCGCTGGCAGGCCATGGGCGACCGTGCCCTGGACCATATCCGCCGCCACCCGGACATCTGGGTACTGAGCTTCCGCTTCGTCTATGGCCTGCGCACGGTGATGCCGGTGGCGATTGGCCTGTCGGGCTATCCGCCGCGCCGCTACCTGCTGCTCAACGGCATTGGTGCTGCGGTGTGGGCAGTGGCCTTGGGCGCTGCGGCCTATCACTTCGGGGCGATCCTCGAAGGCCTGCTTGGCAACGTCAAGAAGTACGAGCTGTGGGTACTCGGTGGCCTGCTGGTGCTGGGCCTGCTGTTATGGCTGCGCCGTCGTTTTCGCACCCAGCGCGCCGAGCGCAAGGCGGCCGCCGACGCGGCTGCGACCGCGCAGCTGACAGACAAGCCAAGCCCACCGCAAGAATGAACATGCCGCTGTTGCCGTGATCCTAGTAAAGTGCCAAGCAACAATTGGCGCCTGGACTCTGGAGAAACAAGCATGACAAAAAAAGTGGCGGTGATTCTTTCCGGCTGTGGTGTCTACGATGGCGCTGAAATCCACGAAAGCGTGATCACGCTGCTGCGCCTGGACCAGCGCGGCGCGCAGGTGCAGTGCTTTGCACCAAACATCCCCCAACTGCATGTAATCGATCATCTGACCGGTGAGCAAACCAGCGAGACCCGCAATGTGCTGGTCGAGTCGGCGCGGATTGCCCGCGGCCAGGTCAAGGACATTCGCGAAGCAGACGTCAGCGAGTTTGATGCGCTGATCGTGCCCGGCGGCTTTGGCGCTGCAAAAAACCTCTCCAACTTTGCCGTTGAAGGTGACAAGTGCACGGTTCAACCAGAGGTACTGGCGCTGGCCGAGGCCTTCGCCGAAGCCGGCAAACCGGTCGGCCTGATGTGCATTTCGCCAGCTCTGGCAGCGAAGATCTACGGCCCGGGCGTGGTCTGCACCATCGGTAACGATGCCGGCACCAGTGCGGCGGTGGTGAAGATGGGCGGCACCCACGAAGAGTGCGATGTACATGACATCGTCGAAGACACCCAGCGCAAACTGGTGACCACCCCGGCGTACATGCTCGCTACCTCGATCAGCGATGCGGCCAGCGGCATCAACAAACTGGTGGACCGGGTGCTGGAATTGACCCACGCCAACGACCACTGAGCCGCCCTGCAGCGCTGGCCCAGGCCGGCGCTGCGTGGTGCTGTGATCAACGTCGTAATCAGCCCCTCGCGAGGCGGGTCAGGATGCGATCGAGGGAGTTGGCGAACTCCTGCTTCTCTTTCTCGCCGTAAGGCCCCTGGCCACCACTGGCTTGACCCTGTTCACGCAGCTCGGTGAACAGGTTACGCGTCGCCAACCGGTCGGCCATATTGCGCTCATCGAACTCGCGGCCACGTGGGTCGAGCGCCGCCACGCCGTTTTTCACCAGGCGGTCGGCCAAGGGGATATCGCTGCAGATTACCAACTCGCCCGGTACGGCATTCTCGACCAGATAATCATCGGCGGCATCCGGCCCGCTCGGCACCACGATCAGCTTTACGCAGGCAAACGCCGGCTTGACCTGTGCTTGGCCGGCGACCATCACCACCTCAAGTTTGCGCTTGAGGGCAAACTTTACGATCAGGTCCTTGGCTGCCTTGGGGCAGGCGTCGGCATCGATCCATATACGCATTGCATTCTCATCGGCTGTTAATCACTGCGCCCAGTGTGCCAGATCGCAGCTCAACTGGCCGCAGCGCGGCGCCGCTCGACCAGCCACGAGCGGCCATACAGCAGCGCGATCGCGCTCAGTGCCAAGGCTTGTGCCGCCAGTGAGTAGGCATCGGCATGAATGCCCAGCCAGTCGAATTCAAAGAACGCCACCGGCCGCGTGCCGAGAATGCCTGCCTCTTGCAAGGCCTTGATGCCATGCCCGGCGAACACCACCGACAGTGCGCACAGCAGCGCGGCGTTGATGCTGAAGAACAGCGCCAGCGGCAGCTTGGCCGAACCGCGCAGGATCACCCAGGCCAGGCCCACCAACAGCACCAGCGCGGTGGCGCCACCGGCCAGCACAGCGTTGTGCCCGGCAGGCCCTGATTGCAGCCACAGGGTTTCGTAGAACAGGATCACCTCGAACAGCTCGCGGTACACCGAGAAGAACGCCAGCAAGGCAAACCCAAAGCGCCCGCCGCCGCCGACCAGGCTGCTCTTGATGTAGTCCTGCCAGGCGGCAGCGTGGCGCCGGTCGTGCATCCACACGCCGAGCCACAGCACCATCACGCTGGCAAACAGCGCGGTGCAACCTTCGAGCAATTCGCGCTGAGCACCACCAACATCGATCAGATACGCCGCTACCGCCCAGGTGGCGAAGCCTGCGACCAGTGCCAGCGCCCAGCCAACGTTGACGCTGCGCACCGCAGATTGCTGCCCGGTATTGCGCAGGAAAGCCAGGATCGCGGCCAGCACCAGAATCGCCTCCAGGCCTTCGCGCAGCAGAATCAACAGCCCGGAGATGTAGCTCAGCGACCAGCTCAGGCCATCGCTGCCAAGCAGCTTGGCGGCGGCGTCGAGCTTGACCTTGGCCTGGCTCAGGCGCTGTTCGGCCTGGGCGACGGGCAGGCCGTCCTGCAACGACTGCCGATAGGCCATCAGGGCCTTCTCGGTGTTTTTGCGTACTTGGGCATCGATGTTGTCGAGGGAGCTTTCGACCAGCTCGAAACCTTCCAGATACGCCGCAACCGACAGGTCGTAGGCCTGGTCATGATCGCCGTCGCGATAGGCCGCCAGGCTCTTGTCGAGGGTGCTGGCGGTGTACTCAAGCAATTGCGCGGGGCCGCGCTTGACCTGCGGCGGCTGTGCGCGCTGCGCGCGAAACGCAGCGACGGCCTCTGCGCTGTGGCTGGCGGCGACTTCTGCGGGGGTTTGCCGGGCCAGATCAGCCAGGTTCCACGTCGTCGCACCAGCAGCGGCCTGTGGCGCGGCGCTGAAGCTGGCGACATAGGCCGCTACGTCCCAGCGCTGACGCTCGTCGAGCTGGTCGGCAAACGAGGGCATTTCGGTGCCTTCGATGCCCAGGCCAAGGGTGTTGTAGAGGTCGAACAGGCTGAGCTGATCGAGCCGGGCGACGTCGCGCAGGTTGGCCGGCGCTGGCTCCAGACCGAGCCCGGCCGGGCCATCGCCGGCACCACTGTCACCGTGGCAGATCGAGCAGTTTTGCGCGTACAGCGCGGCGCCGCGGGCGGGATCAGGGGTGATTATCGGGGCCTGGCTGACCTCATAGGCAACCGCCAGACGGGCACCGAGCTGGCGCGCCTCGCGAGCAACGGTAGGGCCGTCCTGGCGCTGGTCGATGGCGGTGCGCAAATCCTGTACGCCCTGTTCGAGGGCATCGCGTTCGGCGTGCGCCGGCAGGTTTTTCACCAGTTCGGCGAGCACACTGCTGAATTCCTGTTGCTCGCGGTACTCACCGTCATCGACCACCCTGCCCTCGCGCACCGTCGGCGGGTAATCCGCGCCGATGTAATCGAGCAGGTGCAAGGCCTTGGTCGCCTCTGCAGGGGCTTCGGCCATGGCCAGCGTGCTGCACAGCGCCAGCACTGGCCACAACAGCCAGGCGAGTAAACGGGGACGGGGATTCATGGCCGGTCTCGAGGGGAATACGAAAGAGAACATTGTTCACTTCCACTCGCTTCTGCTCAAGGGCGGCTGGCGGATTTCACGAAAAATCTTGTAACAAGTTAGCTGAGCTCGCGCCGTGTCAAGTGCGACGCAGTTCTGCAGGAGCGGCCTCGTGTCGCGAAATGAGGACGTAGCCCTCACCGAAGTGGAGATCGTCGGCCTGTTTTCACTGATCTGACCTACGCCAGAACGGCCATTCATCAACTACGCACCATCCAGGATGAGGGTGGATGCCACTCTTTAGCCTGGGTACTCATGCCCGACCACCTTCACTGGCTGGTAGAGCTTGGAACGGGATCCCTCGCCAGTCTGATGTGTACCTTTAAATCACGCTGCAGCGTAGGTTTGTACCGTGCTGGGGCCGCTCGACAGCATATCTGGCAGCAAGGTTTTCATGACCGGGCCCTGCGCCGGGATGAGGATGTTAAGGCTGTCGCGCTGTACATCATTCGCAACCCAATACGCGCGGGACTGGTGCGCAGAGCTGGCGAGTATTCGCATTGGGATTGTGTTTGGCTGTAGCGGCCTCGGTGAGGGCTTCGCCCTCACTTCGCGACACAAGGCCGCTACGGTGTCCGCGCATGGCGCTTGTACGCGGTCCGTGTAGGGAGCATGTCGCTGTGGACAGAAAAATGCGGCGAGATGATCAGCTTTAAACGGGGTGGATCGGGGACGATCTTTTTCATGGCGAAACTCCTGTGCTCGGATAGGAACTGCCGTCCTCCTCGTCTCACAGAATTGGGTGGCAGTCGTACATGGTGTGAGACACGGGGCACAGGCAAACCCGGCCAGGCATACGCCTGTCCATATACGACCGCCATAAAACGGTTGCTTGCCTGTTGCCGGGTGTCTCACGCCCGTTCGCCCTATTCAGGCGACCCGACGACGTTAGCCCTGAGGCATTTCCCCGACAATACGGCAGCTTCCGCAGAGAACGTAGGATACTTCCGAAGGCCATCAAGCCTGAAGCGCTCAGCGTGAAGTTGGGAATGGTCTTACAAGGGCCCCGTGATGTCAGCAGGCCATATTCCACGGCAGCTCAAGCCCCGCAAGGGCTGCACAAAACAGCCTGGATTTGCCGTAATACTTTGTAATGTTTGCTCTGCGATTTTAGTTGTACGACGTCCTATCAGCATGTTCGACTGCGCCGGCTCTCACTACAAAAATAACGGAGACATCCAATGACCACCCTACCTTCCGTTGAGGGCAAAACTGCCGTGCCCTCGCAAAGCCGCCTCGGGCGCATCGCCAAGCTACTCGGCCCAGGCATCATCGCCGTGTTGTCTTGGCTGGGCGCAGGTGATCTGATCACCTCTTCCGTGGCCGGCGCCAACTACGGTTACGCAATGATGTGGGTGCTGGCAGTTTCGCTGCTGCTGCGTTACCTGATCGTCAACATCATCGCCCGCTTCCAGCTGTGCAATAACCAGGGCATGACCATTCTCCAGGGCTACGCGCAACTGCATCCGGTGTTCGCCTGGTTCATGCTCGGCTACGCGCTGATCATGGGCCACCTGATGAACGCATACATGATCAAGGGCGCCGGCGAATCACTGGCCATGCTGCTGCGCGTCGACTACCCGCTGCTTTGCTCGATGGCGGTGGTGCTGGCAGTGTGGATGCTGGTCGGGCGCAATATCTATTCGCTTATCGAAGGCGTGATGAAGGCATTGCTGGCGATCATGACCCTGGCGTTTCTGGCGCTGGCGGTGATGTCCGGGCCGGATGTGGCAGGCATCGTCAAAGGCACCATCGGCTTCAGCATCCCGCCTGACGAGGGCGTGCATGGTGCCATGCTGGTAGCGGTGTCGGTGATTGGCGCAGTGGCCGGTTCGGTGGCCAACTTCGTCCACCCCTACGTGATGCGCCAGAAGGGCTGGATTGGCCCGCAGCACAAGCGCGTGCAACGCAACGACCTGCTGTTTGCAGTATTCGTCGGTATCGTCATCAACCTGGCGATCTGGATCGTCGGCGCAGAAATCCTGCGGCCCAACGGCATCGAAGTGAAAACCCTCGGCGATCTGGGCAAGGCGCTGGAAATCTTCTTCGGCCCGATCGGTTGGTATGTGTTCTTCATCGGTGTGTTCGCCACCCTGTTCGCCAGCATTTCCGGCAAGACCACAGCCTTCCCGATGCTGATCACCGACGCCCTGCAGCACGTGCAGCCCAAGCGTCGCGAGCGTTATGGCAAGGAGTTCCACAAGGACCCGGCGCACCGTTGGTTCATGCTGTTCATCCTGGTTACGCCACTGATCTGGTCGATTCCGGGCATGCCTGACTTCGTCACTCTGACCATCGGCGTCAGCGCGCTGAATATCATTGGTCTGCCGGTGATCTCGCTGGGCCTGTTGATCATGTCCAACCAGAAATCGCTGCTGAGCAAGGAATACCGCAACAACCTGTTCGAGAACATCGCCCTGGCATTCGCCACCGGCCTGGCGCTGTGGGTAGCGTTCCAGCTGGGTGTGGAGCTGTTCAGCTAAGTCATCGTACAACACTGCTGTAAACACTCTGCGGGGCAGGTCCTGAAAGGGCTTGCCCCGCGTTTGTTTGCGGCCAGTGGGGGTTGATTGTCGCCATTGAAATGACAATGTGTCTCTGCACAGGCGGATTGTCTGCACTCACCCTGCCCTTCACAATGCGCGACCAACCTGATCCCGCTGCCTTCTTCGCAGCTCATGGAGTTCGAGCAATGCCACACGAAGGCAGCCTGCTACAAACCGCCGTCATCTTCCTTCTCGCCGCAGTGATTGCCGTGCCGCTGGCCAAGCGCCTGCAACTGGGCGCCGTCATCGGATACCTGCTCGCCGGCGTGGCCATCGGCCCGCAGGTGCTGGGCTTGATTCGCGACACCGAAAGCGTCGCGCACATTTCCGAGCTGGGCGTGGTGTTGCTGCTGTTCATCATCGGCCTGGAGCTGTCACCGCGGCGGTTGTGGCTGATGCGTAAAGCGGTGTTCGGCGTGGGTCTGGCACAGGTGCTGCTGACCGGCGCGATACTCGGCGCCATTGCTCTGTTCGGTTTCGCCCAATCACTGCCCGCAGCGCTGGTGCTGGGTCTGGGCCTGGCCTTGTCGTCGACAGCCTTTGGCTTGCAGACGCTGGCCGAAACCAAGCAATTGAATGCCCCGCACGGGCGTCTGGCGTTTGCCATTCTGCTATTCCAGGACATCGCCGCCATCCCGCTGATCGCACTGGTGCCGTTGCTCGCCGCCAGCGGCCCGGACGCCAGCCATGGCGACAGCCTGCAACACGGCCTGACCATCTTTGCCAGCATCGCCGTGGTCATCGTCGGCGGCCGTTATCTGCTGCGCCCGGTGTTCCGCATCGTCGCCCGCACCGGCTTGCCGGAAGTGTCCACAGCCACCGCACTGCTGGTGGTGATCGGCACTGCCTGGCTGATGGAGCTGGCCGGAATTTCCATGGCCTTGGACGCATTTCTCGCTGGCCTGCTGCTGGCCGACTCGGAATACCGGCACGAGCTGGAGTCGCAGATCGAGCCGTTCAAAGGGCTGTTGCTGGGCCTGTTTTTCATCAGTGTCGGCATGGGCGCCAACCTCAGCCTGCTGTTCGACACGCCGTGGCTGCTGCTCGGCCTGACCGCGCTGCTGATTGCAGTAAAGCTGCCAATGCTGATGCTGGTCGGGCGCCTGGGTGGCCTCAACACGTCAAATGCCCTGCGCCTGGGCGTAGTGTTGGCGGCCGGCGGTGAGTTCGCTTTCGTGGTGTTCAAGCTGGGCAAGGACCAAGGCCTGCTCGACAGCTACACCTACGACCTGCTGTTGATGACCATCACCCTGTCGATGGCCGCCACGCCGCTGTTGCTGATGGCCTGCGCACGCCTGCTCAAGCGCCCGCCTGCCACGCGTGAAGTGCCGGAACAGTACAAGGACATCCAGACCGATGCGCCGCGGGTGGTGATCGTCGGCATGGGCCGCATGGGCCAGATCGTCTCGCGCATCCTGCGTGCGCAGAAGATCCCGTTCATTGCCCTCGACACCTCGGTCGACGCCATTGAGATGACCCGCACCTTCGAGCAGGCGCCGGTGTTCTACGGCGACCCGATGCGCGCCGAAGTGCTGCACGCCGCCAAAGTCGGCGAGGCCGAATACCTGATCGTGACCACCGACGACCCCGAGATCACCACACGCACGGCAGAGCGGGTCAAACGTCTCTATCCACATCTGAAAGTGCTCGCCCGCGCGCGCAACCGCCAGCATGTGCACAAGCTGATGGACGTCGGCGCCGAACCGATCCGCGAGACCTTTCACTCCAGCCTCGAGATGAGCCGCCGTGCACTGGTCGGGCTTGGCCTGTCGGACGATCAGGCCGCAGATCGAATCCAGCGCTTCGCCGAACACGACGAGCAGGTACTCGAAGCCCAGGGCCGCATCCGCGACGACCGCGCCAAGGTCATGCAGAACGCCAAGGAAGCACGGGTCGAGCTGGCCCGGTTATTTGAGTCAGACGCAGACTGAGGCCGACTCAGGCCAACACCAATCGACAGATGGGCGGATGCTCCCGCTGCGCGGCCTGCCATAGATCGTAGGCCGCGCTCGTAACAAATCTCAAGCCAGTGCGGCTCACTCCCTCGGTCACAGCCACTGCGTGACCACAAAAAATCCCCCGCCCCCTCCACCCCTGGCCTGTTACGCTCCGTCTCGCTCGAGTCGCAAACACTCCGGCGCAGCAGCAAGCGACTGACCAGGAGACCCGCTTGGAAGACCTCAACTCGCTGTACTTCTTCACTCAGGTAGTCGAGCACGGTGGCTTTGCGCCTGCCGGGCGGGCACTGGACATGCCCAAGTCGAAGCTCAGCCGGCGTATCGCCGACCTCGAAGAACGCCTGGGCGTGCGCCTGCTGCATCGCACCAGCCGGCATTGCTCGCTGACCGAAATCGGCCAGGAGTACTACCGCCGTTGCCTGGCCATGCGGGTCGAGGCCGAGAGCGCCGCCGAGGTGATCGAGCGTAACCGCAGCGAGCCGCGCGGGCTGGTACGCATGAGCTGCCCGACCACCCTGCTCAACTCCTGGGTCGGGCCGATGCTGACTCGCTATATGCTCAAGTATCCGCGGGTCGAGCTGTTCATCGAAAGCACCAACCGCCGCGTCGATTTGCTGCACGAGGGCTTCGATGTGGCGCTGCGGGTGCGCTTTCCGCCGCTGGAAAACACCGACATGGTGATGAAGGTGCTGAGCAACAGCACCCAATGTCTGGTCGGTCGGCCGGCGTTTCTTGAGCAACTGCCGGCAGGCTTCGATCCACAGCAGCTCAGCCAGCTGCCGAGCCTGCACTGGGGCGGCGCGCAGCGGGAGTATCAGTGGGAGCTGTTTCAGGGCGAGGACATGAGCCGCAGCATCGTCATCCCGCATACGCCGCGAATGGTCACCGATGACCTGTTTGCGCTGCGCCATTTTGTGGTGGCGGGGATCGGTATAGCGCACTTGCCAAAGGTGGCCGTGCGTGAGGATCTGGCCAGCGGGCATCTGGTGGAAGTGCTGCCGGGCTGGAATCCGCGCTGCGGTATCGTCCATGCGATCTTCCCGTCGCGGCGTGGCTTGCTGCCGTCGGTACGCTCGCTGATCGATCACCTGGCGGAAGAGTTCGTGTCCTGCGACATGGCTTGAGCAGGCATAAAAAAGGGGCCCTTGCGGGGCCCCCGGATCAAATCAGAACGCGAAACACGAACAGCCCAGCGAGCCCCAGAAGCCCTGGAAGTCACTCACCGGCACACTCGATTTGCGCGCCTTGTCATGGCTGTGAGCATGCACCCCACACGGCCCGGAACACTGATGCGGCATCGCTGCCAGCGACGGTGTGCCCGCCCGCCAGTGCCCCGGCACCTTAGCCACCGGCGACCACTCAGGCAACACCGGCACCTGCGCCGGGCTCAACTTGTCGAACTCGGCCGCGCCGTACACGACCTTGCCATCGACAATGGTCAGCACCGACTCGATGCTCTTGATCGCCTCTTCACTGACGCTGAAGAAGTCCAGCGACAGCGCTGCCAGGTCAGCCAGCTGGCCGACCTTGAGCTGGCCCTTCTTGCCCTGCTCGCTGGAGAACCAGGCGCTGCCCTGGGTGAACAACTGCAGCGCGGTGTCGCGGCTCAGGCCTTCGGGGTACAGCTCCATGCCGCCGACGGTCTTGCCGCTGACCATCCAGTACAGCGAGGTCCACGGGTTGTAGCTGGAAACCCGAGTGGCGTCGGTACCGGCACCGACCGGCACGCCCATTTCCAGCATGCGCTTGATCGGCGGGGTCTGTTCGGCGGCCTTGGCGCCGTAACGGTCGACGAAGTACTCACCCTGGAAGGCCATGCGGTCCTGAATGGCGATACCGCCGCCCAGGGCACGCACGCGCTCGATGTTCTGCGGGGTGATGGTTTCGGCGTGGTCGAAGAACCACGGCAGGCCGTTGAACGGGATGTCGCGGTTGACCTTCTCGAACACGTCGAGCATGCGCGTGATCGACTCGTTGTAGGTCGCGTGCAATCGGAACGGCCAGCGCTGCTCGACCAGATGGCGGACCACCGGCTCCAGCTCTTCTTCCATGGTCTGCGGCAAGTCAGGGCGCGGCTCGAGGAAGTCCTCGAAGTCGGCGGCGGAGAACACCAGCATCTCGCCGGCGCCGTTGTGCCGGAGGAAGTCGGTGCCGCTGTGCAGCTTGACGCTGGAGGTCCACTTGCGGAAGTCGTCGAGCTCTTCCTTGGGTTTTTGCGTGAACAGGTTGTAGGCGATGCGCACGGTCAGCTGGTTGTTGTCGGCCAGCTCCTGGATCACCGAGTAATCGTCGGGGAAGTTCTGGTAGCCACCGCCGGCATCGATCGCGCTGGTCAGGCCGAGGCGGTTGAGTTCACGCATGAACTGGCGGGTCGAGTTGACCTGATACTCCAAGGGCAGCTTCGGCCCTTTGGCCAGAGTGGCGTAGAGGATCATCGCGTTGGGGCGGGCGATGAGCATACCGGTCGGGTTGCCGAACTTGTCGCGCTGGATCTCGCCACCGGCTGGGTTGGGGGTGTCCTTGTCGTAGCCGACGGCTTTGAGCGCGGCGCGGTTGAGCAGCGCGCGGTCGTACAGGTGCAGCAGGAATACCGGGGTATCGGGGGCTGCCTGGTTGATCTCTTCAAGGGTTGGCATGCGTTTTTCGGCGAACTGGAACTCGTTCCAGCCACCGACTACCCGCACCCACTGCGGAGTTGGCGTGCGCGCCGCCTGGTCCTTGAGCATGCGCAGGGCATCGGCTACCGAAGGCACGCCTTCCCAGCGCAGTTCCAGGTTGTAATTGAGACCGCCGCGGATCAGGTGTAGGTGCGAGTCGTTGAGACCGGGGATCACCGTGCGCTGCTTGAGGTCGATGATCTGCGTGCTGTCGCCGCGCAAGGCCATGGCCTCGGCGTCGCTGCCCACGGCGAGAAAACGCCCGTCCTTGATGGCCACGGCGGTGGCGGTTGGGTTTTCACGGTCGACGGTGTGCAGCTTGCCGTTGAACAGGATCAGGTCGGCGGTCATGGGCAAATCCTCGGATAGGGGGCGGGAGCGGCGCGGAGTGAACCGCGCCGCCTCGGTGGCTTACTTGGCCAGGAACGCCAGCAGGTCTTCGTTCAACTGCTGCGCATGGGTGACCGCAAAGCCGTGCGGCGCGCCGCTGTATACCTTGAACTCCGCGCCCTTGATCATTTCTGCTGCGCGCTTGCCGGTGGTTTCCATCGGTACGATCTGGTCGGCGTCGCCGTGGATGACCAGGGTCGGCACATCGACTTTGGCCATGTCTGGCCGGAAGTCGGTACCAGAGAACGCGCTGACGCAATCCAGAGTCGCTTTCAATGACGCCAGCAGGGCGATATTGAGGGTCTGCGCCTGCACTCCGGCGGAGACCGCCTGGCCTTTGTTGATGCCGTAGAACGGGGTGGCGAAGTCGGCCAGGAACTGTGCACGGTCGGCTCTGAGGCCCGCCTGAATGCCTTCGAACACCGAAGCATCGACGCCATCCGGGTTGCTCTCGGACTTGCCGAACACCGGTGTTACTGCGCCGAGCAACACCAGCTTGGCCACCCGCTCGCTGCCATGCCGACCGATGTAGCGGCTAACGTCACCGCCACCCATGGAGAAGCCGACCAAGGTCACGTCGCGCAGGTCGAGGTGCTCGATCAGCTGGGCGATGTCGTCGGCGAAGGTGTCGTAGTCATAGCCGGTCCACGGTTGGTCGGAGCGACCGAAGCCACGCCGGTCAAAGGCGATGGCGCGGTAACCGCGGCTGGCGAGAAACTCCATCTGGGTGTCCCACATGTCCGCATCCAGCGGCCAGCCATGGCTGAACAGCACGGGCTTGCCGCTGCCCCAGTCCTTGAAATAGATCGAAGTGCCATCGCGGGTTACGAACGTGCTCATATCGGTATCTCCAGAAAATTAGGTAGGGGCTTGCACAGCGTAGCGTCAGAAATGTTTCAACCACGTAGCCAGTTGGCGCAGCGGCGGGTTACCCACGGCATGATGAAAAACACCACCGGCAGGATCACCAGCAGGTTGCCGATCAGGTTGCCAATGACCGGTCCGGCCAGTTGCGGCACGCGAGTGAACAGCGGTGCCAGCACGATCGGTACCAACATGGTCAACGGGCAGATCACCAGGTAGGTCAGCACGGCCTGCTTCCAGCGCGGCGGCGCTGGGGTGCTGCTGCTGGCCGGGGTGAACCAGAACTCCGGGTCGTCATGCACATGGGTGTGGTCGCCGTCTTCAAGCAGCGGCAGAACCTCGCTGACCAGTGCCTGGCGTTCAGCCGAATTGACCCATGCCTGCAGCAGTTCAGCATCGGCAAAACGCACCACGGTGGTGAAGTGGCAACCACCGCCATCGGGGCGGATCACGTTGACGTCGAGGTGGCCCGGCTGCTGGCGGGCGGTGGTTACCGCGCGCTTGAGCCATGTCTCGTACTGCGCCAGCGCGGCGGCCCGCGCCTTGTGCTGGATGACCAGGGTCACCACGTTGCGGTTATCGACGGTTGCACTGTTCATGGGTGTTCCCTGGGCAAAGGCGGCTGGCCATGGCCCACGCTGTTGCTGTGGGCCGGCGCTGGGTTGGGGACGCGGCTTATTTGCCGGCGGCGGTCAGGGCGCTGTAGGTGGTCATCAGGTTGCGGTAGTCCGGGATGTGGTTGGAGCACAGCGCGCCGAGGCCTTCGATGTCGTTCCTCCAGTCGCGGTGCAGTTCACAGGCCACGCCGAACCAGTTCATCAGTTGTGCACCAGCGCTGCTCATGCGGTTCCAGGCGGCGTCACGAGTGATCTCGTTGAAGGTGCCGGACGCATCGGTAACCACGAACACATCGAACTCTTCTTCGAGCGCCGACAGCGCCGGGAACGCCACACAAACCTCGGTTACCACACCAGCGATGATCAGCTGCTTCTTGCCAGTCGCCTTGACCGCCTTGACGAAGTCTTCGTTGTCCCAGGCGTTGATCTGGCCAGGGCGAGCGATGTACGGCGCATCCGGGAACAGCGCTTTCAGCTCGGGGATCAGCGGGCCGTTGGGGCCTTGCTCGAAGCTGGTGGTGAGGATGGTTGGCAGGTTGAAGAACTTGGCCAGGTCAGCCAGGGCCAGCACGTTGTTCTTGAACTTGTCCGGCTCGATGTCACGTACCAGCGACAGCAGGCCAGCTTGATGGTCGACCAGCAGGACTACGGCGTCGTCTTTGTTCAGGCGGTTGTATTTGAAGTTGTTCATGGTTTGGTGCTCCGCAAGGGTCTTGGTTTCGAGTGAGTTGGGTGTTTCGCGTTGATGAGTAAAGATTAAAACCAAGCCCTTTGTGCGACTAGATAGTTAAATTTGTCTTTAGCGTTCTATTTTATGAACGATGGTGATTGCGGCCTATTGTTGCGACTACGGCCCAGTTGCTTGTCCCCCTCACCTGCTCTTTACTACCCCTCAGCCCTCCCCCGCACCGAGACCGTCATGCTGGCGTTCATCCAGTCCTACCCGCTGTTGCTCGGCACCTGTTTGATCCTGCTCGATGTGCTGCTCTGGCAATTGATCCCGCTGCAGCGCCAGCCTTGGCGCATTGCTGCGCGTCTGGCGATCTTCCTGTCTTTCAGCGCGGTGTTGGTGGCCGCGGGGATGAGCCCATTGCAGCCGCCACCGTGGGTGGATGATGTAGCGCGGAATCTGTTGGCGACGGTGCTGGCGATTGGCTGGTGGCTGTTTGCGGCGCGGACGGTAACGGTGGTGTTCGGCGTGCTGCTGGTGGCGCGCGGCAGCCATGGCGGGCGCTTGTTGCAGGACGTGCTCGGGGCGCTGATCTTTCTGGTGGCAGTGGTGGCTGCGGCAGCCTATGTGCTGCAGTTGCCGGTCAAAGGGCTGCTGGCGACGTCAGGGGTAATGGCGATCGTGATCGGCCTGGCATTGCAGAGCACCTTGAGCGATGTGTTCTCGGGGATCGTTCTGAATACCACGCGGCCGTATCAGATCGGCGATTCGATTTCGATCGATGGCACCGAGGGCAAGGTGGTCGATATCGACTGGCGGGCAACGCGGATGATCACTGCCAGCGGCAGCCTGGCGGTGGTGCCCAACTCGGTGGCGGCCAAGGCCAAGCTGCTTAATCACAGCCGCCCGGTGGATCGGCATGGGCTGAGCATCACCGTGGTAGTGCCGGCCAAAGTGCGCCCGAAGCGGGTGTTCGACGCATTGGAAAAAGCCCTGCAGGGCACCTCGGCGTTACTCGCCACGCCTGCGCCCAAGGTCTCGGTGAAAGCCTCGAGCCTGGAGTCGGTGGAGTATGAAGCCAGTGGTTTCATCGCCGACATGGCACGCAAGGGCGAGGTGCGCAATCAGCTGTTCGACCTCGCCCATCGGCACCTGGAAGCCAGCGGGGTGATCTGGAATGCCGACCTGGCCTCAGCGCCACGCAGCCGCCAGCGCGAGCTGCTGGATGAGGTGCGCCTGTTCCGCTCGCTGAGCGGCGACGAGCGCGATGAGCTGAGCCAGCACATGACGGCGGTGGAGTACCTGGTCGATCAGGTGATCCTTGGCATCGGCGAGCGATCGCAGCATGTGTTGGTGATCGCCAGCGGCGTGGTCTCGGCGTCGGTGCGCGATGGCGAGCGGCTGGTCGAGGCCGGGCGCATGGGGCCGGGCGAGCTGCTGGCCATTGAAGGTTTGGTCGATGAAGAAGAGTCGGCGGCGGAGTTCCGCACCCTGAGCGGCTGCGTGCTGTACCGGATCGACAAGGAACAGCTGCGCAGTTGCCTCGACCAGCGCAGCGACGTACAGATGGCCTTGACCAAGCTGCAGCGGTTCCGCCGGCAGAGCCGCGATTCACTGTTGATGCAGAAACCGGTGCTGGTCAAGAAAGGCGGCTTTCTCAGCTGGCTGCTGTAGGAGCGGCCTTGTGTCGCGAAAGGGCCGCGTAGCGGCCCCAGATTTCAGCTTCGCCGCGGGTATCGCCGGGCCAGCTACGCTGG